>NZ_JACJPF010000070.1 GCF_014695915.1 Trichocoleus sp. FACHB-40 | reverse complement strand
TGCACCCGCTCGGCTTCGCTACAGCTGTATGCCTTTTGCGTCGCCATCAGAAAGTTAATGTATTCAATAGCCGTATATTTGGGTGGATTCATTGCTTCCTTTTACCCCATCTTTAGCCCAACTGCGTAACTCCTGACATAGACAGCCCCTACCTAGAAGGTTCACGCATTGGAAACTGGTGGGGGCAGCTCTATTGCAATTTTTACCTATATACCGCCTTTGATTACTCCTGCTAACCCCAAGACATCATCTGGCATAAACTCAACTCACTTTACTAGGAAGGCGAGTAACTTTTGTATTCACACACACTCTTCGTGTTGCCTAGTCCCTCCTTCGTATGTTCTGGTCTTGCAGGTGGCTAGCGCCTTCCTTTTTTCTTTACACAAGTGTAAATCTTCCAAGGTAACGTTCTTTAAGTTGACACCAATGGGCATTGCCGCACCCCTACAGTTATCAGTTGTCATACCAAATCACTGTTTTGATGCCACATTTACGAGCCCCCAACCCCGTGCTAACGCACCGCTTCCCTAACGGTAGAAACAAAAGGGGCAATAGACGGATTCATGGCAGACAGGGAAATGGTATCAGTTGTTCATTGTTCTAGAATGGAATAGCGATCGCTCTACTCGGAGCGCTATGCAGGGCAAAGGCATCTAAATTCTGGATTTCCTTCCCCGTAAGGATTTGATAACTTGATAATGATAAATACTAAATGCTTGAAGCCCTTGTCTAGTAGGCATTTCAGAAATAAGATGCGTTTGCTCTGGATCGCTATGGGATGGGAGCGATCGCTACGAAGATAGCTTCACGCAAAGCGTATGCAAGGTAGGACTCTTGAACCCTGAACCTACAAACACATAAACCAGTTAGCTACTGATTCCTTAATTTTTATTAGTCACATTCTAACTATAGCGGTTCTCAATCTACCGAGGTACAAACTGACAGGTTGGAATGCTTGCTATCGTAGGAGTTTTAGTGTAAATCACGCGATCAAGAAACGCTATATTTAATTACAGATGTAGATTTACTTCGTTTCCATCCAGTTTTGTCCAGCACGAACATCAACTAATAGAGGAACGCTCAAAGAAACAGCATTTTCCATTGTGGAACGAATTTTCATCTGTAATTCTTCCCACTCCGAGGGAGGAACTTCAAACACTAATTCATCGTGAACTTGTAACAGCAAACGTGCCTGATAACTCTGCAAAACTTCGTGCAATTGCACCATCGCAATTTTGATGATATCGGCGCTAGAACCCTGAATCGGCGCGTTAGCAGCTGCTCGCAAAAGTTGGGCATCAGATTGTCCTAACCGCCGGAATTCATCAAGTTTGATATCATCCGGGTTGGTACCTTTGAGCTTGCGGAGACTGCCGCCCTCGAAATTAAAGTAGCGACGACGACCTAAAATAGTTTCGACGTAGCCGTGCGCGATCGCTTCCCTCTTCACTTGCTCCAAATAATCAAAAACTTTGCGATAACGCTCGTTGAAGCGATCGATAAACAGTCTACCCTCTGTAGCCTTTACTCCAGCTTCCCGTGCAAACCGCGCCGCACCCATCCCGTAAATCACTCCAAAGTTGATAATCTTCCCTAAGCGGCGTTCCTCGGATGTTATTGTGTCCTTCTCAAATAACAGCCGAGCAGTAACGCTGTGGATATCCTCATTTTGCCGATATGCTTCAACTAACACTGGCTCTTTGCTCAGGTGAGCCAAAATTCGCAACTCGATTTGCGAATAGTCAGCAGCAACCAGTAACCAACCCGTTTCTGGCACAAATCCTTTGCGAATCAACCGACTAAACGCCGTGCGGATAGGAATATTCTGCAAATTTGGGTTAGAAGAAGACAATCGTCCCGTTGTCGTACCCGTCTGATTGAAATTCGTATGCACCCGCTCAGTTTCTTTCCCCATCAGTAGCGGTAGCGCGTCCACGTAAGTAGACTTCAACTTCGAGAGGGTGCGGTACTCTAAGATGGCATCAACAACTGGATGGTCGCCTTGCAACTTTTCCAATGTCGCTGCATCAGTAGAATAACCCGTGGCGATTTTACGAGATTTCTTGGTGTCTAATTTGAGCTTGTCAAATAGCAGCTGACTCAGTTGCTTCGGCGAACCTAAATTGAATTTTTCCCCAGCTGCTTCATAAGCTTGTTGCTCAATCGCTGCTAAATCTGTTTCCAGCTGTTGCGATAATGTCTGGAGATAAACTGGATCAATGCGGATACCCGTGTATTCCATCTGGGCTAAGACTGGTTCTAGAGGTTGTTCTACTTCCAGCAGCAGCTTATAGAGAGCTTCAACTTGCTTCAGTTTTTCTCGTAGTTTTGGCACCAACTGGAATGTTGCATAGACCTGCATCCCGCAGTAGTAGGCTACAGTCTGAATATCCAGATCGGCAATATTCTTGCCTTTTGGCACCACATCCGTATAACTACCTATTTGTAGCCCCAAGTAGCGTAGAACTAAATCGCCGAGGTTGTGGCTATCTTCTGGATTTAGTACGTAACTGGCAAGCATCGTGTCAAAGATGACTCCGGAAAGCTTAATACCTTGAAAGCGTAGTACCAAGCGGTCAAACTTGGCATTTTGCAACGTCTTTGGATAATCATTACTTTCCAAAATTGGACGCAAAGCTTCTAAAACAGTTGTTTTATCCAGGTTTGAGCCTGATTTATGTGCCGTAGGGATGTAGGCAATTTCCGATTGTTCGGTTCCCCAACAGCAGCCAATCCCCACTAAAGAAGCATCTCGCGGCTCTAGGGAATCAGTTTCCGTATCCCAAGCCACAGGCGAAGCTGAGTCAGTACAAGTTTTCAGCTGGTTTACCAGTTGAGTTAGTTTTTCTGGAGTATCAATAATTGGGGGTGTAATCGTGCTAGCAGCATTTTTGTCTGTCTTTGCAGCCGCTTCGGTGTCAGCTGCACTGAAAAACCACAGGTCGCCGTCTTCATCTTCAAGTTGACCATCCTCTGGTTTCTGCCCACCCTTTTCCTCTGGCAAGCTAGAAACCTGCTCTACATTAGGTTCCTCATCTGTACCACCAAACGCTAGCTGGATTTCGCTGATTTTGCTTAAAAATTTGTTTAACTCTAGCTTTTCCAGCTGCTGCTTCAAGACAGGGGCATCAAATCCCTTCAGATGAGAGTCTTCTAAACTAAAATCCAGAGGAACATCAAGAACTATTTTCGCCAAGTGCTGCGAGCGATATGCCTCTTGTTTTCCAGTTTCCAGTTTCTGCTTGACTGCTCCTTTAATCTCATTTAAGGAAGCATAAATCCCGTCTAGAGAGCCATAATCTGTAAGCAACTTCACCGCCGTCTTGTCGCCAATTCCCTTAACGCCGGGGATGTTGTCGGAGCTATCTCCGCAGAGAGCTTTGTAATCGACAACCTGCTCTGGTAGTATTCCTAGCTTCTGTTTTACTTCCTCTGGGCCAAATTCTACTGGCCCTGCGGTGCTGGTGCGTTGCCAGAAAGTTTGACCGAGATATAAAACGTTAATTTCCTTTGCCGTGTCAACCAGTTGAAATAAATCTCTATCACCTGTAACGATTTTGACACTGTAACCCGCAGCACTTGCCTGATCTGCCAAAGTCCCTAAGACATCATCTGCTTCATAACCAGGAGAGGTGAGAATTGGTAGATTCAAGGCATCCAAAAGTTCGTGGAGATTTTTTAGGTCGGTGATAAAATCTTCTGGTGTCTCGGCTCGGTCGGCTTTGTATGTGTCGTCGGCTTCGTGGCGGAAAGTGGGTAAGCCGAGGTCAAATGCGATCGCGATCGCTTGCGGATGCTGAGATGCTATCACCTCCAGCAAGGACTTGAGGAAGCCAAAGCAGACACTCGTAGGAACACCTGTTTTTGTTTTTAAACCCCCATCCCGACTTTTGGCAAACGCAAAGTAGGAGCGGAAGGCTAAAGAGTGACCATCTACTAGGATGAGTAGAGGTCGGTTTTGGGATGAGGCAGAGGTGGATTGAGACATAGCCTTATTTTATCTAGCCGCTTGCAAACTGATTCGGGTTTTTCTATGGTTCAGATTGATAATTCACAGCAAAAAGCCGTTGAGTGGTATATTCAACGGCTTTTTGACTATAAGTCCTTCAGGAACGCTTCAACAACCAATTAATCAACTTGCTTGGGGCGACTGCGACGGCTGGCAAATATACCTACTGCTGCTGCACCAATGAGTGCCACAGTTGCCGAAGGCTCAGGTACACTGATCCCAGCTACTTCACGAGCGTTGTTTTTACCAAAATCGATGGCGAAAACTGTATCGTTGTAATCTTTGTCTCCACCACCCCATAAATCTTCGTAACCCAGCACCAGGAAATCTTTGTAGTAGTACGCCATAACGTGCTGCAATTTATCTGGGTTGGTAGCATCATTTAGACCAAAGATTCCTTGTACGCCATTATTCCAGATTCCGCCGTTAATGCCATTGGATACTAATTGGAAGTCAAACTCAGTACCAGCTTTAAATTTTCCAAGTTCTGCAAAGTCCCCTACATTCAAAGGCTGATCTTCCTTAGCTTTGTTTGCCAACGGGTTATTCGGGTTCGCGCAGAACTCACCAAAGTTAGCCATATCTTGCCCAGGCTTACAGGAAGTATCGCCAAAAATTTTCCCACCTGTGACTTCTGCGCCGTTAGTAGCTGTGAAATTCAATTGATTGCGATATCCCCCAGCCGTTTCACCGATAAAGTAAACCTTAACATCATGGTCGAAGTTCATCTTTATCTTCGTAATATCTAACCTGTGCGCCCCTATGGTTTCAGGTGATAAGTATCTAGCTTCTTTCCCGACGAAATCCTTGAATTCTTGGATGTTGAAATTAGCTGGGGCTTGATCTCTACCTTTAATATCGTAAGCAGTTGCAGGCGCAGTATGGGAAATTGCAACAGTCAGGGTAGTAGCAGCAGCGAACAGACCAGCGAAGAATTGAGTTTTCATTTGATTACTTGTAGAAGCGGTGAACATTTTATATCTTTGACCTAGCTGATACACCCAAAATAAATTAGCTGAATTTACCTAAAGTTACCGATTGATTTGGAAGTGCTTTTGCGTTACTAAATCATTGATATTCGATTTAATGCTTTTCTGTCTACAGTTTTGGCAAAACTTGTTTATTTCTTCATCAAACCGCTTGATTTTACTAATTTTTATCGGCATTTTTAACGAAGAAAATACCGATTTTTACTTCAAGCAGTTTGAATCAGTATTTGTCACATATAAAAACTGTTTAATCTCATCAATTTTTGGGATAATAGTCACCCTTAATAGTAATATTACAGAGCATTTATCTTTAAAAATCTTTTAAATTTGTGGTTGATATAGGTACGCGCTGATGTTTCTCAGTAATCGCCAGGAGCGGTATCTCATTTTTTGTGTAATTCAACCTCCGAAAGTCTCCAATGCCAATTTAAAAATTGTCTCGTTTGGGTTGATAAGTAGAGGGGCTTAATTATTTGTAGGATGGGTAGAGCGGCTAAGCTTTACCTATCAAACCTTTGCTAAAATTGGGTTTCGTCCCTCAACCATTCCTTACATTACTGCTGTAGTCAAGGACAGTAATAAGTGTTAAACGGGTAATACAATTAGCTTGGTATCTGCAACAGATAACCCCCTCAATATCTCCATGCAGCGGAGGATTGAGGGGGTTGTAAGTGTAACAGCTTTCTGATGTGCAAATTATCCCTAATGGAAAAAGCCCGCAACAGCAGGCTAGAAAAAATGGGTGTTGACTAATCAAACTTAGATAAACATCAGCGATGTGTCAGCAGATTACCCATTGATTTGGCTGTTGCGGCGGCGACGCACCCCAAACATACCAACAAGGCTCATTCCCGCTAGCGCTAAGGTTGCAGAAGGCTCAGGTACGCTTGCAAAACCGCCTTCACCCAAATCGACGATAAACACAGTGTCGTTGAAGTCGCGGTCAGATGCTGGAGTTACGCCAGTCCAGCTGCCATCTCCATACAAATCCTCGAAACCAACTACTAGGTAACGAGAGTCAAACATATAGCCTTTGGCGTGCTGTAGTCCATCTGGGTTAGCAGCACTAGAAACAGAATTGTAGATGCCGTATGAGTTTTCTGTGCCGTATAAGCTATTGGCATTCAACTGGAAATTCAGAGTCGTACCTTTGGTGAAGCTGCCTAAGCTTACCCAGTCTCCTTGCTTGAGATTTGTATAACTAATGTCGTTTTCTCTAATGCTATCCGTGCTGTTGAGTTCCCAAAAAGCCAGCCCTTCTTTGGCAACGTTGCCGTTAGCGTCAAGCGCTTGATAACCCAACTGATTGTTATAATCCGCGCCTTCATTGACAAAGTAAGCGCGAATATCAGTGTTGTTTTTCACCGTTAGCTTGCTCAGATCAAACGATTTACCTCCTAAAAGGCTTAAGTCAGGGAATGCGTTTTTCTCTTGAGTCTTCTTGAGCTGAGTGTTTAGGTCATTCAAAAGATTTTGAATGTTAAAAGCATCAGAAGATTGACTCAATGTATTCTTTGTAGGCGCGCTATCAAAAGAATTAGGACCCCAGTTAATTTGAGCGGATGCCGGAGCAGTTGCAGAGATGACGCCGGTCAGGGCAGCAGCAGCGGCAAGCAGTGTAGTAAGTTTGGTTTTCATTTAAGTACCTCTACCAAGGCGATGAACGACTTCACCTCATTTAATCGGCATATAACCTAAAAAAAAGTTAGTTATTTTTTTCAGACGACCGATGTTGAAGTGATTTGCTTTTCTTCTCTATTCATATCTGAGTTTGCAGTTGAATGTCTACAAGTTTTGCAAGTCTTGTTTAACTCTTCACACTCTTTCGACATTTACGCAAAGCCCGACTCTACTTACTAATTTACTGATTATTATTGATTTTTCCAGCAGTATTTTCCTCAGTTTAAAAAAAAGACGTTTTTAAAAAAATATCGGTAATTTCGCTGACTACAGTAAAAGTAATGCATATTTATTTTTTAGCAAGAGGCGGTCTTCTGAAAAAAGAGTTCTTATCTAAGAAATATCAGTAAATTTGCTGAGAACTTGTAAGAGTTTTTGCGGATAATACTTTTTGTTGAACAAGTGTCAAACACCAGAAATCGATGTTATCGAGACTGGAATAATTGCTTCTGCTGAGCTGAAAACGCAAGCAGAAATTGGCGATACGCACGAGGCAGAGCTTGCTACGCGATAAGCGCAGCAATGCAGTCCTGACGGGAATCAGTAATAATTCGGTTTTTTAGTTGAACTTATGCTCAATTAATTTTGGCTGTGTGTCTCATCGTGGCGATCGCTTCTACCATTGACCTCCGAGGGCTGATTTGGCAGACTGGTGCCGGGAGGCTCTCGCAGATAGTCATCAATGTAGAAGATGGCTTGAATGGGGCCGTAGCGTTCTCTAATCGCTAATTCGATGCGTTCGGCAATCTGGGGCGCAACTTCCACAAAGTCTGGATGCAGAATCAGGTGCATCTGTACAAATACTAAGCGCCCCACAATTCCCCGCGACTCAATGTGGTAGCAGTGGGTGACACCGCCAACCTGACGGGCAATTTGAGCCAGAACTTCAGGAGCGATCGCGCTTTGTTGCACCATCAGTGGTAACTGCCAGTTCACCATGTACCAACAACTTCTCACTGTCTGGACTACCAATAAAACTGCCAGCAGTAAATCCAGCCAGAACACACCCCACAAAACTCCTACTAAACACAGCACCACGACGAGTGTCAGCAACACATCCTTGAGCAGCTGGTTAGCATTGAAACGTAGGGTAGGGCTATTCAACACTTTGGCTTGGTAGATGTTTAAGAAAGCCAAGAGGATAGTAACGCCTGCAAGTGCGGATAGGATTTGAATCAGGGGTAGACTTACCTGGGTGGGAAATGGTAGATCAGCGGCATTAGTGACAGCTATCAGTTGCTGGGCGGACATCCCCAATAAATTTGTACAGGCAAAGCCCAAAAATGCCACCAGTATTAGTGTTGCTGAGCTTTCCAGTTTGCTATGACCATAGATTTCGCGCCCTGCCAGACGGTTAGGTGCAGCGACGGCGAGCAAACTCAGTAGGGTACTGAAGCTGGTAATCAGGGTATGCAGCGACTCTGCTAAGAGACTGAGGCTTTGCGTCACCCATGCGGCTGAAACTTTTACTGACAAAATGAACAATGTAAGCCAAAGGGTGACATATAAAACCCGACGACTGGCACGAAAGCGATTTTTTGCCTCGGTCATGGCCTTTAAGGAGTTATTAGTTTTTAGTTGTTAGTTTTCAGAGGTTTGGTTACTCTAACAACGAACAAGGAATAATTAACAACTTATGCCAAAACCTTCTTCTGCTAACCAGGTAAGTGCGGGAAGCTTGCCCGGTGTAAACTGTGACGCTATTCGATTACTCGTGCTAGACATCGATGGCACCATTGCTGGTGTATCCAACGATATCCGCGAACCTGTACTCCAGGCGATTCGTGCCGCCCAGGCGAAGGGCATTCAGATAGCGATCGCGACTGGGAGGATGTATCGTTCTACTTTGCGCTTTCATCAGCAAGTCGGCTCAACGCTGCCTGTGATGGCGTATCAAGGGGCATGGATTCAAGATCCTGCACAAAACCAAGTTCTCAGGCATTGCCCTGTCTCTAAACCATTAGTGTTGCAGTTGTTGGATTACTTTGAGGAACCAGAGTTGCGATCTCTACTTTCTATCCACTTCTATATCAACGACCAGCTTTATGTCCGGGAAATTACGCCAGCTACACAAGCTTACTCAGAGCGTTCTGGTATCCAGCCTATCGCTGTAGGCGACCTGCGTAACGTTTTAAATACTGAACCGACGAAAGTTTTGGCTCTGTGTGAGGATACTGCCGTAATTGACAACCTGCTGGGTACGTTGCGATCGCGTTACACCCCAGCTGAACTGTACTTAACTACATCAGTGGCGACTTTCTTTGAAGCAACTCACCCCAGCGTTAATAAAGGAACGGCGGTGCGCTACTTAGCTGAAGAGATACTGGGACTGGAAGCCAGTAATGTGATGGCTATTGGGGATAATTTTAATGATTTCGAGATGCTGGAATACGCTGGAATTGGTGTAGCAATGGGTAATGCACCCGCAGACGTTCAAGCGATCGCTACTTGGGTAGCTCCCAGTGTTGAGCAAGACGGTGCCGCTGCCGCAATTGAAAAATTCCTACTTTAAAAATATCTTTCGATTCTGGTCTGGTGGGCATCTTGCCCGCCCATCCCTTTAAATTCTCTTCAATTTTTATAGCGTTTCTCAGTTGGGTGGAATATATGGTGGTTCTTACCTTCGGTAGGCGCATGGCATTGCTATGCTCCTACTATCTATGTCATCCAACCCTTCAATTGCTTTATTTTTAATTCTTACACTACAAATCAGAAAGGGAACCGACGACTGGCCGTGTTTCGTCTCGGTTCCCCTATCTGGTTCGCTCCTCACACAAGAGCAATATTATTCGACTTAATTTAATTTGTCACTCCCCTTGAACAAATTTTCTACCTTTAGGTATAGTTTTTTCCGCTCAAAGTTCTGTCGGTGCTAGGATGAATAACCGATTTTGCAACAGCGATCGCAAAATGGAGCCAGTAGCCGCCACTAAACCTAATCTGGCTTGAGCCAGATGCGGTGTCTGGGTCTTCACTTCACCAAAAATGCGACACTCACGGTAGAAGCTTTCCCAAGTTTGACTCAAAGCGATCGCCAGTTTCACCCAGTCGGGTTGACCCCATCCGTCCAATTCATCTAACAACCCCAGTACCTGAAAAATCAAAGAGCGTTCTGCTGGATCAACTAAGCGGATGGAATCTTCATTCAGCCAAGGAATCACCTCTGGCTCGACTATCCTCAGAGCCGGAACACCCAGCCGGATTAAACCTTCCCGCTCTCCTAAGCGCAGTAGAGAGCAGCAACGAGCATGGGCGTACTGTATAGGGAAACTTGATAAGGATTGGGAATTAGGAATTGGGAATTGGGAATTGGGAATTGGGAATTGCCCAAACTCTGAGTTCACCAAGAACTGCAACCAAAGTGCCATCCCCGGATCGGTTAGTTGGAATTCCATTAAACCGGGAGGAGTAACTTGAATTGTAAAACTTTGTAAAGTTATATTTTCCTGATTTGTATCAGCAGTAGCACAGAGATATCTAGCCAAGCCAGCGGCAATTTCCAGAGCTGGCAGGTTCCACAGGGGCGCAAGTTTCAGCGCTACGCTAGACCTGTATAGAATGCCCGTACTTTGCCAAAATCGCTTTAAAGGAATTTCCTCCCCAGCCATCAACCCAACAATCAAAGGCAAATTTTCCTCGGCTGTAGACAATTGTTGTGCTTGTGTATACAAAGTTTCTCTTTCTCTGTACAAACCGATAGCTGCCTGTAGCTGAATAATCAACAGATGCTTAAGACTAGCGCAACCAATGTTTGATAAATTCACCTTGATACTCAAAGGTTTGTAATGGCGTAATTTAATTATCAGTATCGTTTTTACGTCTATCTAATGGAAGAGTTATTTGAGAAAAATTTCTAATTTTAGCTGAAGCCGCAGCAAGTATTTTTTGCTACATTGAAATCTTGGTAGAATCTATAAAAGATTATCGCTGCGTTATATGCATTCACCATCCTCCACATCAGAGGTATCTCGCCCCTTTTTAACCTGGCAAAGAATTCTTGACTGGGCGCAGGAACATTATCGTTATCGAACTTTCACCAAAGACGAACGGATTCCGGCCAGACCAGGACTGTTGTATCTAGTGCAGAGGGGTGCTATCCGCTTGGTAGGTACAGCTCAAATTACTGCTACCACCAGTAGTTCTGCTGCTAAAGCCATGCGTTTGAGTCCAGAAGAAGCTTTTTTAGGCTTTGTTGGTGCCGGACAGCCATTTGAAATTGTGGCGCAGTCACCATTTACACTCCAGGCTTACGCCCACGTCGATCAAACTTCTGTGGTGTGGATGTACTGGCATGACCTGGACAACTGGCCGCATTTTCGCCGAGAGGTATTTGATGCCTTTCGCTATCAGCATCAGCGCAAGCTGCTGTGGCTGAGTACGCTAGGACAAAGGCGGACAATTGACCGACTTTTGGGATTTTTGACGCTGTTAATTGAAGAATTCGGCGAACCATATGAAAACGGTTACTGTCTGCCATTTCCTCTAACTCATGCCCAAATTGGCAGTGCTATTGGTTCCACTCGCGTAACCGTGACTCGGTTAATGGGCAAGTTACGCCAAAAGGGATTAATCCGAACACAAGGAGATAATTTGCTGTGTTTACCGATATCTACTTTGGGTTCCAATAATAATAACTAGCTAATAGCTAAGTTGGAGAACCAAACTAACTGATATCATGGTGTATGTTGGGGCGCCACGCCCGTGCTGCTTTGTTTCCCGGCCTTTTGAGGCGTGGCATTTGAGGCAGGAAATCAAACATTAGTAAAGGTTTGATTGGTTTCGCGATCGCTCTACCCATCCTACAACTAATTAAGGGACTCTACTTAACAGCTATTAGCTACTTTTAGCTCCTAGCCTTTAGTTGTTCGGCTATGACGAATTATAAATAATAGCTATTAGCTATTATTTAGCGGATGCGGACAAATCCAATGTCGCTAATCAGTTCCTGACCCTTCTGTGTCTGTAAAAAGTTAGAATAAGCTTCCCCTGCTTGTTGCTCTCGTTGACCATTCTGTTTAACTACGACAAACAGCTTTCGAGTAATCGGGTATTGCCCGTTTTGGAAAGCCTCAATATTGAGCTGATTGCGTTTGCCGGGACACTCTTGAGGAGATACCAAAGGCTCTTGATAGGGTGTCACAAATTCATTAGCTTTACTGCCTAGTGGCAAAGGCTTAATGCTACACTGCGGCACTACCTCTGGCGCAGAAGCAAAATAAATTCCGCCAGTGTTAGCAGCGAGTTTTCGCAGTGCGGTAGTAGTGTCAGGCACAAACTCAACATTTGTACCAAACTTTTCATTGCCCAAAACTTCTTCGATAAATAGTTCCACTGTGCCGCCCTCGTTTCGGCGCGTATAGGGTTTTATTGCCACATTCGGGCCGCCCACTTCTTGCCAGTTGGTAATCTTGCCAGTGTAGATAGATTTCAACTGGTCTAAAGTCAAACCTGAAATATCGAGATTTGGGTTAACAGCTACTGCTAATCCATCAATGGCAATGGCAACTTCTTTCAAGCCAAAACCGCGTTGCTGTGCTTGTTGATATTCTTGTGAAAGAATTGGTCGGGAGGATTGGGCAAAATCCAGTTTCCCATCTAGTAACATCTTGATGCCCGTACCAGATCCAGCGGAACCGCTGGTTGGATTAATATAGCGCAATTTAAACTCAGGTCGCGCCGCTTGTATAGCTGAGTCTACTGAAAGGCGAATCGGTGCAAACGAGGTGCTACCACCATAGCTAAATAGTCCGGTGGGGACATTCTGCACTTGGGCAAAGCCTTCACCCGCCGATTGTGCTGTTTGATTGGTTTGATTGACTGGGGGACTGGAAGCAGAATTATCGGGTGGCACGGGTTGACTTGCCGATGGGGTGGATTTGGACAAATTACCCACGTCAACGCCAGAACGTTTGGTAAACCACCAGAAGCCGCCGCCTAATAATGCAGCTGTAATCAAAAGAGCCAATATCAGAATAGGTGTTTCGTTTTTCTGAGACATGAGCTGATTTTTAAATTAACTATTGGCGTATGGTGCTTTGTATTGATATCCTCTTCAAAATCTGCCTTAGCGGATTCTGACAAATCCAGCTTCTTCCAGCAGTTGTTGACCTTGCTGTGTAAGCAATAAATTGGCGTATGCTTCTCCTGCCTGCTGGTCTACTTGACCATTTAGTTTAACAATGACAAATAAATTGCGAGTAATTGGGTATTTACCACTTTGAAAGGCGCTGGAGTTTAAGCCGTTGCGCTGAGTTGGGCATTGTTCAAGGGGTACGAAAGGCTCTTGATAGGGAGGAACCAGTTGATCGGGAGTCCGACCAAGCGGCAGGGTTTTAACGGTACACTGACCGACTACTTCCGGGGCTGAGGCGTAGTAGATACTGCCTGGATTAGTTGCTACTTCTCTCAAGGCTTCGGTTGTCGTGCCGATAAAGTGAACATTGGCACCAAAGTTCTGTCCTTGTAAGACGTTTTCTGCAAAGAATTCGATTGTGCCTCCTTCTTCAATGCGACGAGAGTAAGGTTTAATGGGAAGATTGGAACCACCGACTTCTTGCCAGTTGGTTATTTTGCCTGTGTAAATGTCTTTGAGTTGGGCGATGGTAAGACCGGGGATGTTGAGATTTGGATTCACTGCGATCGCAATTCCATCAATCGCTATTGGTATTTCTTTGAGAGTAAAACCCCGTTGTTGTGCCTGCTGATATTCTTCATCTTTAATTGATCGCGAAGATTGTGCAAAGGCGAGCTGATTGTTTAATAGCATTTTGATGCCAGCACCAGATCCAGGCGCACCACTGGTGGGATCGGTGTAGCGCAGGACAAACTTAGGCCAAACAGTTTGGATTCCCCGGTCTACTTCTTTACGAATTGGAGCCCAAGTCGTGCTACCACCGTAACTAAATAGCCCCGATGGAACGCCTTGAACCTGAGCAAAAGTTTCAACTGTAGATTGTGCAGATTGGTTGGTTGCATTAATGCGCTTACCGCCCAAATTTACACCCGACCGATTGGTAAACCACCAGAACCCGCCGCCTAACAACCCAGCCGTTATCAGGAGGGCTAAGACTAGAACTGTCGTTTCGTTTTTCTGCGACATGGGCAGATTTTAGTTTAGGGCTGTTGCAACCTTAGTTTAATCTTTGTTGCTCTATCATCGAGGTACTGGTACAAAGTCATAGGTAGTTGGTGAGCGCTTATCGGCAACGATTTTCACCAGTTGAATTGTCCCATTGCGATCGCCCGACGGCAAAAAACCAATTGTGCCAGAGGCTCCCTTTGTCGCAAAGTCTGGTGATGCGAGCGCTTGTTGCACCCCGGTTCGGGTGGGGTTGCGCTGAATCGCAGCAATTAAAGCCTTCGCAGCATCATAGGCGAGAGCGGTACGCCAGTTCACATCAGATCCAAAAAGCTCTCTGGCTTGGCGGGGAAAGGCTGAAGTTGGGTCGCCGTCAATGTCCCAAGGAACAGCCACCACCATTCCTAGTGCCGCATCTGCACCAATTTCCAAAGTTTTGATCGCGTAAACATCATCTCCCGCCAGCATACTTAACCGTTTCCGGTTTACCTGAACTACCTGAAGTGCCTTGTCTAGTTCACCCGTGTTTGAGGCTAACATCAGCACCTCTGCCCCTTGCTCAATTGCCTGTTCTACGCTTCCAGCAGCACTAAAAGCAGAATCAGATAGGTCATACTCATTTGTCACCTGTCCGCCTGCCAGGCCAACAGCCGTGACAAACTCAGACTTGAGGGACTGACTATAGGTACTTTTGGAATTAAAGAAAACAGCTACCTTTCTCCGTTGCAATTTGGTGAGCATATAATCAGCTAACGCCCTAGCCGCCATATAATCGCTGGGGACGGTGCGAAAAATATAGGGACTTTTGCCGGAAAGACTAACGGCGGTACTGATAGGGGAAATCGCTACAAGTTTAGAGTCGTAGATGGGAGCCACTGCTAAAGTAACTTGACTTGCCCAATGACCGACAACTCCTAAAACGTCTTTATTGTCAACTAAGGCGCTGGCAATTTTTTTTGCTTGTTCTTCTTGATTATTGTCGTTGGCGATCGCTACTTTCAGCAGTACCCCGTTAATTCCCCCAGCCTGATTAATTTCATTTTGGGCAAGAGCCACCCCGCGCAATACCTCTAAAGAACCATTGGGGTCATTGCCAATCGGTGCAGCTACCGCAATTGTGTAAGATTTTTGCTGATTAAGATTAATTTGGGCATTGTTTAAATAAATTAACGTTTCGGGAGCGTTACGGTTTTCCCTTAGTGCTGCTGATAGTTGGGAAACTGCTTCATTATATTTTCCGGCTGCAATGTCATTTACTCCCGCTCTTTTTAAAGTTGTGAAGGCCGGACTCCCACCTCTAACCTCCTCTGGCACTAAAATTTTTTCCCCAAAACTGATAGAGTTGAGCGGATTTTCTGCCGTTGTATCTGGTAAAGAGTCATTTGGTTCTGATACTACCGCAGTTTTGTCTTGCGGTTTTGTAATCCACCAAGCAACAGCCGCTATGAAGATAGCAGTGAGAAATAAAGATGTTACCAGAACCGCAGTTTCATTTTTGTGAGACATAAAGCGGTCAATTATACAAGAGATTTAAAACATACTAGAAAGCAATTTGTAGATTAGGCGAAACAGAGCTGTAATTGCGATCGCGCCCGCCGCAGCTACAATCGCCACAAATAATACACCCGCGATCACAGGTGTTTCAGGTATCAAGCTGGCAATCAACGTTTTCACGCTGGGGAGGAACATCACAACTAGCAGGGTAACGCCAGCGATAATTGGCAAATCCTTGCCTTCAATTATGCGGCGATATTGGGCAAAAATCAGACCTCCGATAACCATCCCTAATAATCCAATGCTAATCCCTGGTGATGGCAAAAGACTGCTCAAGGCTATCAACAGTAAGCCACCCTCAAACCCAGTGAAAGCTGCCCCTGCCAAGATTTCTATTAGAGAAAATCTCCGTTTAGAGGGAAGTGGGACGGGGGCTGGCGGTTGAGTCGGTGCGGGTGTTGGGAGGCTAACAGGCGCTACTGGGGCTACTGGGCGGGTTGAGGGAACCTGAGTCGGTGCTACTGGTTGCGGCGGTGGCGTTGTTTGATTGATGGCATTGATGGCGTTGAGAACTTCCTGGGCAGACTGAAAGCGTTGATTGGGTGCAGACAATAGCATTCGGTCGAGGATTTGGGCAAAGCGATCGCTTACTTGTGCCTGACTTCTCCAGTTCCACTGGTTGTTGAAAGTATCAAATAGCTCGTTTGACTGTTTGCCAGTCAGCAAGGTAATGCAAGTCACAGCCAAAGCATACAAATCTGTTGACGGGTAGATTTGTCCCCTACTCATTTGCTCTGGTGGCGCGAATCCCATCGAATAAATCCCAGTTGACGATCCACCAGGCGTTCCCTTCGTCACCTGCTTGACGGCACCAAAATCTAACAGATAAATCAAACCGTCTTTACGACGCATGATGTTAGAAAGCTTAATATCTCGGTGGATCGAGTTATTGTCATGGACAAACTTCAGCACTGGCAGGATTTCCTGCAACAGTTGCAACACCTCTGCTTGTGAGAACTGTCCCTTAGCCGCTAGTTCCTCCTCCAAGTTTTGTCCATCGATAAATTCCTGTACCAGATAGAAAAACTGATCTTGTTTTCCTGTTTGCATACTGGGAAGTGTTATTTCAAAGAAAGCAAACAAGTCTGGAATTTGCTGGTGTCTGCCCAAGTCTTCTAAAACTTCTCCTTCCCGTTCAAATAAATTTTGTGCGATTTGTAGCTGTTCCGGGTTTAAGTCGCCCACAGGCTGAAACTGTTTTACCACGCAGTAGCGCATACCAGGAGTGCGGCGATCGCGTGCGAGAAACGCCGCCCCAAATCCCCCACGCCCCAACAGCTTCGTTGGCACATAGCGCCCATCTAAAATTAGGGGCATTCCACAAGTAGTGCAATACTTTTGTTGCACCGTCTTGAGAATAGTGTTGTTATCGAGTTCGGAAAAAAAGTTTTGGGGTCGGGGGCAGCCTGGACGGGTGCAATAAATTTCCATGAGTCATGAGTCATTAGTCCTTCGCCGTTAGTCATTAGCCATTGGTCATAAACTAAGGACTAAGGGCTAATGACTAACCTAAGCTTAACTTCCTGCTGGGTTAGGAGCAGCTGCTTTAAAAGCATCTGCTTCAAGGACAGATGACTCCTCCAGCACCTTTCCCCATCCAGGTGAGGCAAATTCAGGCAAAATTTCTTTAGTAAAAGCTTCTGCTGCCTTAGAGCGGTAACGATTCGGGTTAACAATCACCCACAGCGTCCGTTTCACCACTACATCGTCAATGTGAGCCCTGTGGAGAACGCCCATCTGCAACTCTTTTTCTATCGCCGAAACTGAAACAAAAGCTGCTCCTAATCCTGCTTGCACAGCATTTTTTATCGCTTCAATCGAGTTTAGTTCCATCTCGATTTTGAGGCGGCGAGTATCAATGTCGCTGCGTGTTAGCACTTGGTCAATCACCTTACGAATGGTTGATTGAGAGTCCAAGGCAATAAACTGCAATTTATACAAATCTTCTCTGTGGATGGTTTCCAGTTTGGCGAAGGGATGAAACACTGGCAAGATCAGCGCCAACTCATCTTCGGCGTAGGGAATAATATCTAAGGAGTCATGTAGCTCAGAAGGAACTTCTCCGCCGATAATTGCCAGGTCAACTTGCCCATTAGCGACACTCCAAGCAGTGCGGCGCGTCGAGTGGACGTGTAATTGCACTGCTACATCCGGATATTGTTGCCGAAACATCCCAATCATCCGGGGCAACAAATACGTTCCTGTCGTCTGAGAAGCACCGATAATCAGCGTACCGCCTTGGAGATTTTGCAAATCTTCAATTGCACGGCAAGTTTCCTGGCAAAGTGTCAGGATTTTTTCCCCATAGCTGAGGAGGAGATGCCCTGCTTCCGTTAGCTGGGCGCGGCGTCCACCCCGGTCGAACAACGGCACATCTAACTGTCGCTCTAAGTTTTGCACTTGGAGGCTGACAGCGGGTTGCGAGACATACAGACTATCGGCGGCACGCTTGAAGCTCCCCTCAGCGGCGATCGCTTTAAGAATGCGGAGTTGGTCTAAAGTGAAAGGAAGGTCAGACATACAGGCTTTACCCGAAACAGGGGAAGGAGCGACTGAGGCAACTAACAATTTTGGAGATCGCGCTTCCTTTGAGCGTGATTTATTGCCCACGACCTTGTCAAGCCTCTCAGTCATCGACAGTAACACAACACGAGATCAAGTCCCGCGCTTAATATTTGGGGGTATGGTTTTTGCTTAGAGAATGGGTAATCGGTAATGGCGAAAAATAAAATTGGCACCTACCTATATAAACCTATTACTTTTTTCGCCATTACCCAGTCCAAAAGTCCCTATTGTGTAATCGAAGTTTATGTTATTTGAGGTTCTTACTCCTAGCCACTGGGTAATGCTGGCGCTACTTTTAGGGTTTGCGATCGCTCACAGTGGGTTAGCGGCGCTAAGACCGTGGGGCGAAAAACGAATCGGCCCCCGACTCTACCGCATCCTGTTCGCCCTCGTCAGTCTTCCCTTGGCGGTAGTGTTGATAATTTACTTTTTCAATCATCGCTATGATGGTGTCCAACTGTGGCAAGTTCAAGGTGTAGCAGGCGTGCAAACCCTGGTATGGGTACTCTCAGCCATCTCGTTTTTGTTTCTCTATCCCGCCACCTTCAATTTGCTGGAAATTGCCGCCATCGAAAAGCCCCAAGTCCATCTGTACGAAACTGGGATTATCCGCATCACCAGGCACCCCCAAATGGTAGGACAGGTAATTTGGTGTATTGCCCACACGCTTTGGATTGGCACCAGCTTCACCCTATTGACATCAGTAGGATTAGTGCTACACCATTTATTCGCAGTATGGCATGGCGATCGCCGTCTTTTAGCTCGCTATGGAGAAGCCTTTGTTGCTGCCAAATCTCGCACCTCCGTCATCCCCTTCTTGGCGCTTCTGCAAGGTCGTCAAACCCTTAAGTTGCAGGAATTTCTCCGTCCCTCCTATGCGGGAGTCGTCGGTTTCATCCTGCTGCTGTGGTGGGCGCACCCCTTGTTGATTGGATCAACAGCAAAACTCAATTGGTAGTTTAGTGATCAAAAAGCGTCACGCGATCCCAATTGGATGTAGCATGATCCCAAATAGCCATATGCAATTAGGAATAATTAACAGGTAACAGGTGATATCGAGTAAGTAATTTTACTCAATTATTAACCAAGTTTCCTATAACCCACAACCTAATAACGCAGGCTATTAATAGTAAAAAACCATAAAATCTAGAGGGATCATGGTGCTTTCTGTAAGCGAACGGACGTTTACACAAGAAGTTTTAGAATCTTCGACCCCTGTTTTAGTTCATTTTTCGGCACCTTGGTGTGGAGTGTGCCGGTTGATCAACCCTCTCCTGACGCGATTTCAAGCGGAATGGGGGGGACAAGTTAAGCTGGTTGGAATTAACGCCGATCAAAATTTGAAGCTGGCGAATACTTATCGCCTGAAAACTCTGCCAACGCTAATCTTGTTTGAAGGTGGCAAAGCGGTTCACCGCATCGATGGCTTCCAAGGACGGGATGATTTACGGCTAGGGCTGGAGAAAATTATGGTTAGCTGTCTGCCGAATTCGGCTTAAAAAGGAGCTGGGGACTAGGGACTAGGGATTGGGGACTAGGGAGTAAGTAAGACTTTTTCCAAATCCCAAATCCCCAATCCCCCAAAAATAAACCCATTGGTTATCTCTACCGATGGGTTTATTTTTTTCTATTGCTTTGTCGCTTCACAAACGGTTAGTTATAAATACTTTAGAGGACTGTATATGTCACAATGTAAACGGTCTTGCCAAATTAGTGAAGAAATATAAAGTAGGCGTTAGTGATGGAACCACTCTATCAGTATGCCTGGATCATCCCGGTGCTGCCACTAGCTGGGGCGATGCTGGTCGGTCTGGGACTAATTTCGATTAACCAACTTACTAACCGTCTGCGGCAGTTAAACGCCGTAGTTATAGTTTCCCTGCTGGGGGCGGCGATGGGTTACTCCTTAGCTTTGCTTTGGAGTCAATTTCACGGACACCCGCCCTACACCCGCGCCCTAGAATGGGCAGCAGCAGGAAATTTTCACCTGAATATGGGCTACACGATTGACCATTTAACAGCCTTGATGCTGGTCATCGTGACGACAGTAGCCTTCCTGGTGATGATTTACACCGATGGCTACATGGCTCACGATCCGGGGTATGTGCGATTTTACGCCTACCTGAGCCTATTTAGCTCCTCAATGTTGGGTCTAGTAGTCAGCCCGAACCTGGTACAGGTTTATATTTTCTGGGAACTGGTCGGTATGTGTTCGTACCTACTGATCGGGTTCTGGTATGACCGCAAAGGGGCAGCTGATGCCTGTCAAAAAGCTTTTGTAACCAACCGCGTTGGCGATTTTGGTCTGCTGTTGGGGATGCTAGGGCTTTACTGGGCAACTGGCAGCTTTGAATTCGACGTGATGGGCGATCGCTTGCACACATTGGTCGAATCTGGCTACCTCAGCGCTGGTCTTGCCGCCCTGTTCGCAGTTTTAGTATTTATGGGGCCTGTTGCAAAATCTGCCCAGGTTCCCCTACACGTCTGGCTACCAGACGCGATGGAAGGCCCTACGCCCATCTCTGCGCTGATTCACGCAGCAACGATGGTGGCGGCTGGTGTTTTCCTAATTGCCCGGATGTATCCGGTGTTTGAAGGCATCCCAGTGGCAATGGATGTGATTGCCTGGACGGGAGCCGTTACCGCCTTTACAGGTGCCACAATCGCTATTACCCAAAACGATATCAAGAAGGGTCTAGCCTATTCCACTATGTCCCAACTGGGCTACATGGTGATGGCGATGGGAGTAGGGGCATACACTGCTGGTTTGTTTCACCTGATGACTCACGCCTACTTCAAGGCAATGCTGTTTTTGGGTTCTGGTTCTGTAATTCACGGCATGGAAGATGTCGTGGGTCACGATACCGCCCTAAATCAGGATATGCGGCTGATGGGGGGACTGCGAAAGTATATGCCGATTACCGCCATGACGTTTTTGGTGGGAACTTTGGCGATTAGTGGGATTCCGCCTTTTGCTGGCTTCTGGTCGAAAGATGAAATATTGGGTTCTGCCTTTGGCGCTAATCCGTTGCTGTGGGGTATCGGTTGGCTGACGGCTGGGATGACCGCTTTTTATATGTTCCGGATGTACTTCCGGACGTTTGAGGGCGAATTCCGGGGCAATGAGATGGATATTCGCAAGCAACTTCTAGCAGGCGCTAAATCTAGCTTAGAACTGAGTTCTGAGTCCGCAACCCTTAGTCCTAATTTTGGCCCTGGGGCAATGGATACCAGAGAGTTGAAGGCTAAAGCACATGATAGCCACGACGACCACGGTCACAGCGAATATCCCCACGAGTCACCAATTTCTATGACGCTGCCACTACTAATTTTGGCAGTGCCTTCGGCGCTAATTGGTTTGGTGGGAACGCCATTCCACAATTACTTTGAAGAGTTCATTCACGCGCCAAGTGAGTCAGTTGAGGAAGTTTTGGAAAAAGCAACCGAGTTCAACTTGACGGAATTTCTAATCATGGGTGGTAATTCGGTAGGAATTGCCTTGATCGGAATTACTTTGGCTTCTCTGATGTACTTGCATGGCAAAATCGATCCGGCAGCGATCGCATCCAGAATCCCCTTCCTGTACAAGCTGTCTCTCAACAAGTGGTACTTTGACGAAATTTATGACAACCTTTTCGTTCAGGGATGCCGCCGCATAGCACGACAAGTTATGGAAGTGGACTTTCGAGTTGTCGATGGTGCAGTCAACCTCACCGGATTAGCTACCCTCTTAAGTGGTGAAAGCCTGAAATACTTTGAAACTGGTCGCGTCCAATTCTATGCGCTGATTGTGTTTGCTGCGGTGCTGGTAGGCGTGATTGTCTTTGGTGTCACTTGATATTGGGGAATGGGGACTAGGGACTGGAGACTGGGGACTAGGGGCTAGGGACTGGGTAAGATTTTTCGCCAATTCCCAATACCCAATCCCCAATCACCCTTTCCCCAATTGCCAATTAGCAAATAGCAATTAGCAATTACCAATGAATGCAAACTTTCCTTGGCTGACTTTCATCATTTTGTTTCCCGTCGCTGCCTCTCTGCTGGTGCCGCTGGTGCCGGATAAAGATGGCAAAACAGTGCGTTGGTACGCCCTGATTGTTGGGCTGATTGATTTCGCGGTCATAGTATACACCTTCTATACCCAGTACGACTTTTCTAACCCCGGTTTGCAACTGGTAGAGAGTTATTCTTGGGTGCCGCAGCTGGATTTAAAATGGTCGGTGGGCGTAGATGGCTTGTCAATGCCCCTGGTGTTGCTTACTGGCTTCATCACCACACTGGCAACTTTGGCAGCTTGGCCTGTAACTTTTAAGCCGAAGCTGTTTTACTTTTTGCTTCTGGCAATGTACGGCGGTCAAATTGCCGTGTTTGCTGTCCAAGATATGCTGTTGTTTTTCCTAGTGTGGGAACTGGAACTGATTCCGGTATACCTGCTATTGGCAATCTGGGGCGGTAAAAAGCGTCTTTACGCGGCGACCAAGTTTATCCTCTACACCGCAGGCGCTTCGCTGTTCATTTTAGTGGCAGCGCTGGCGATGGCGTTCTACGGCGATACGGTAACGTTCGATATGAGCGCCCTGGCTGCCAAAGATTACGCCCTCAATTTCCAACTCTGGATTTACGCCGGATTCCTAATAGCCTACGGCGTTAAGCTGCCCATCATTCCCCTACATACCTGGCTTCCTGATGCCCACGGCGAAGCTACCGCGCCCGTGCATATGTTGCTGGCGGGAATTTTGCTGAAGATGGGCGGCTACGCGCTGATTCGGATGAACGCCCAGATCCTCCCTGACGCTCATGCGCTGTTTGCGCCAGCGTTGGTGATTCTGGGTGTTACTAACATCATCTACGCTGCTCTCACCTCTTTTGCCCAGCGCAATCTGAAGCGCAAAATCGCCTATTCCTCCATCTCTCACATGGGATTTGTGCTGATTGGGATTGCCTCATTCACCGATTTAGGTTTGAGTGGTGCGGTGCTGCAAATGGTTTCCCACGGCTTAATTGGGGCGAGTTTATTCTTCCTGGTGGGAGCGACTTACGATCGCACTCACACGCTGATGCTGGATGAAATGGGCGGTGTCGGACAGAAAATGCGGAAAATTTTCGCCATGTTCACCACCTGTTCGATGGCATCTTTGGCATTGCCTGGGATGAGCGGCTTTGTGGCGGAATTGATGGTGTTTGTCGGCTTTGCTACCAGCGATGCTTATAACCCGACTTTTAAGGTGATAGTGGTCTTCCTAGCGGCTGTTGGTGTGATTTTGACACCAATATACCTACTCTCAATGCTGCGGGAAATTTTCTACGGTTCGGAGAACAAGGAATTAGTTGAACACGAAGCCTTGATCGATGCTGAACCACGAGAGGTGTTTATTATTGCCTGTCTGTTGGTGCCAATTATTGGCATTGGTTTTTATCCGAAGTTGTTGACGCAGATTTATGATGCGACAACGATACAGCTGACGGCAAGATTGCGAGATTCTGTACCGTCTTTGGCGCAACAGCGACAGACTACGGAAACGGTGTCTTTGCGTGCGCCGGAAATTGGTGCTAATTAAAATTCCGAATGCCGGAAGGCGCAGCTACGCAAAAAGCCCCCGTGTGGGGGCTTTTTGTTTTGGGGATGCGATCGCGGTGAAGAAATATTTACCAAGCCAAAAGATATATTTATTCTCAGGTTACTAATAATTTTGGTTCGTTTATCCAAAAGCTCTGAATTATCTTCACCCCAGAGCAACACACCTTGTTAACCGTGGGGAATAGTTAACACAACTAGCGTTCTTTTAATCCCGACTAAAATAGTCGGATATGTTTGACGGGTATTTTTACCTGTGCTAGTATCAACCGAACTGATGACGGAAGTTCAGTAGAGTGTAAATACCCATGACCCAGGCAACCCAGTCAACAACGGCAACCTTTAAAGCGCTTAAGTGTAAAGAGTGCGGCACCGAGTACGAACCCAAGGCAACTCATGTATGTGAGTTTTGTTTTGGCCCTTTGGAAGTAACCTATGACTACGATGCGCTGCGCCGCACCGTTACTCGTGAAAGTATTCAGAAAGGGCCGAACTCAATTTGGCGTTATCGTCCATTTTTGCCAGTTGTCACCGAAACACCAATTGATGTAGGAACTGGCATGACACCGCTAGTTAAAGCAAATCGCTTGGCACGTCGCCTGGGTATTAAAAATCTTTATATTAAAAACGATGCCGTCAATATGCCCACCCTGAGCTTTAAAGACCGGGTGGTGTCGGTGGCTTTAACAAGAGCGCAGGAGTTAGGTTTCACTACGGTGTCCTGCGCCAGTACAGGAAATTTGGCTAATTCTACAGCTGCGATCGCTGCCCACGCCGGACTAGACTGCTGCGTTTTCATTCCCTCTGACCTCGAAGCTGGCAAAGTCCTGGGTACGCTCATCTACGGCCCTACGGTTATGGCAGTTCAAGGTAACTACGACCAAGTAAACCGCCTCTGCTGCGAAGTAGCCAACACACAAGGATGGGGATTTGTCAATATCAATTTGCGCCCCTACTACTCCGAAGGTTCCAAAACCCTCGGCTATGAAGTTGCGGAACAGCTAGGCTGGCAGTTGCCGGATCATATCGTCGCCCCCCTTGCCTCCGGTTCTCTATTCACAAAAATCTACAAAGGTTTCCAAGAATTTATCAAAGTTGGGCTGGTTGACGAAAAGAGCGTCCGTTTCAGTGGCGCACAGGCAGAAGGTTGTTCCCCCATTGCCCAAGCTTATCGGGATGGACGCGACTTTGTGACCCCAGTCAAGCCGAATACAATTGCTAAATCCATCGCTATCGGCAACCCTGCTGATGGAGTGTATGCGCTGGAAATAGCTAAGAAAACAAACGGGAGCATCGAATCAGTCAACGATGCGGAAATTGTTGACGGCATCAAGCTGTTGGCTGAAACTGAAGGCATCTTCACCGAAACTGCTGGCGGCACAACTGTGGCTGTGCTGAAAAAGCTGGTGGAAGCTGGTAAGATTGATCCTTCGGAAACCACTGTTGTATATATCACGGGCAACGGGCTGAAAACTCAGGAAGCCGTGCAAGGATACATTGGTGAACCGCTGACAATTGAGGCGAAGTTAGATAGTTTCGAGCGTGCCTTGGAGCGATCGCGTACACTGGAGCGTCTCGACTGGCAGCAAGTTCTAGTCTAATTTTATTAGCACCGAGGTAGAGCCTCGTTATTTCGTTCCCAGCATCTGACTGGGAACGAGAAATTGACAATTACCAATTACTGATTACTATGTCCGTCAAAGTTTTAATTCCCACCCCTCTACAAAAGCTGACAAACAATCAAGCCGCTGTCGAAGGTAATGGCAGTACGATTAGTGAATTGCTCGAATCCCTAGAGCAAAGCTTCCCTGGCATCAAAATGCGTCTTTGCGACGAACAAGGGGAGGTACGCAGATTTGTAAACTTCTACGTTAACAGCGAAGACATCCGCTTTTTGGAAGGAGCCAAAACACCTCTCAAAGAAGGCGATGAAGTAAGCATTGTGGCAGCGCAGGCTGGAGGCTGATTCAAGTTAGGATTGGCAATAAAGGAACCGTCAAGCCTTGGAGTAGAAGAATGCCAGAAGAAATTAATCATAATGATGCTGGAGAGGTAGCTCCCAGCACTGTTGATCAACAAGCTCCCGATGTTTCTGAGGACAATGCTCCCAGTACCGACTCGGATGTAGCAACCAACATTCCTACAGCAAACGCCCCCGACCCCGCATCCACCAATCCAGAAGTCAACCCTAATGCTGCTGGGGAGAAATCTTCTACAGCGGCATCAACCCCAGATGACTCGGCTCAAGTGCAGCCAAATCCTAAAAAAACTGCACAAGTACCGAAAGAGGACAAGCCAGCAGCTAAAGCCGCCAAAGATGGGGATAAGCCAGCAGCCAAACCCGCAGCAGCAAAAAAAGAAAAAGCTCCGGCGGTTGAAGATAAGCCATTTATGGAATTTATCCAGCAAGACTACTTGCCAGCTTTAAAAACAGCACTTGAGAAAACGGGTGTTCAAGATTTAGAGTTGAAGTTGGAAAAGCGATCGCTTCAAGAAGTCTCGGACTGCTGGCAAGTCTACGGTAGTTGGCAAGGCGGTAAACGTCAATTTAACGTTTATTTCCCTGAAGAAGACATCCAAAAACAAAGAGCTTTTTCCTGTTATGAAGGTTCTAAACCTAGCACGATTGAGCCTTTTTTGTGTGATGAGCGTAAAATAACGCTAGATTTGCTGGTGTTTGGGGTTACGCAGCGGTTGAATGCTCAAAAGTGGCTGACTAGAAATTAGTGAAAATGCCTGACGAAGGTAGAGACGTTATATACAACGTCTCTACCTTCGGCTTTAGCTCCAGGTAACACCTGTAGGGCGTATTGCAAGTATTGGATAAACTCCTTTACAACTCAATGAACTCGTAAATAACGATGCCTGTTTCGGGATGATTGTCAATCATAACGTAGCCACTTCTAACCATGTCTTTCAACGTGGCTTCTACCTGGGTAAAGTTAAGCCCAGTTTCCATTACTGCTTGGGTGACGGAAAGTTTACCCCCTCTAACAGCAGCAGCTTTCAGAAGTTTGAGCATCATTTCGTCGCGGGTTAGCTCTTGCTTGGTAAGAGCGATCGCAGGCTGCGATAAAGGCACACCATTGGCAGATACCCCCAATTTGGCTTGAGACAGGGCGTTATGCTCCTCTACCATTCGGGGAATCAAAAATAAATCCACTACCTGCCCGACACCAAATAAACCAAAAGTAAACAGCCACAGCAGACCAGTCCCGATTTTTCCATTGTAAAGGCGATGCAGCCCCGCTATGGGCGGGGAAAATAAACAGCCGAGCCAAAGAAAATAGGCAGTGGAGACATTGTTCATAAAATTCCCGCTTTGCTTCAGGTATCCTGGTTTCAATGATAGATATTTTGTTTTGGGAATTGGGAGTTGGGGAATTGGGAATTGGGAATTGGGAATTGGGAATTGGGAAAAATCTTACCCAGTCCCCAGTCCCCAGTCCTCAGTACCCAGTCCCAGCCCCCAGCAAATGTGACAAAAGTTGAAACTGCTTAGCAAGTCTTAACCGAACAGGTAAGCGATCGCTACCCTGGAGATTGGTAGACTGGAACGCAGGCGAAGAGTGAGAGCGACAGAATTTATAACAAGAGAGAAAGAGAATATGGTGGATTCCCTCAAAAAACCCAGCTTTGAAGAATTAAGACCAGGGGTGAAAGTACCAGCAAAAGAAACTTTGCTGACACCTAGGTTCTATACCACCGACTTTGATGAAATGGCGAAGATGGATCTCTCGCCGAATGAAGAAGAACTTAAAGCGCTGCTGGAAGAGTTTCGCGCTGACTACAACCGTCACCACTTTGTCAGAGATGCAGAATTTGAACAATCCTGGGATAGCATCGACGGGGAAACTCGCAAATTATTTATCGAATTCCTAGAACGTTCCTGCACAGCAGAATTCTCCGGTTTCCTGCTATACAAAGAACTGGGACGGAGATTGAAAGACAAAAATCCCCTGTTGGCGGAAGGCTTTAACCTGATGTCGCGGGATGAAGCACGTCACGCAGGTTTCCTGAATAAGGCGCTGTCAGACTTCAACCTGTCGCTAGACTTGGGATTTTTGACCAAGACTCATAAATACACCTTCTTTAAGCCAAAGTTCATCTTCTACGCTACCTATCTGTCTGAGAAAATTGGCTACTGGCGCTACATCACAATTTATCGTCATTTGGAAGCACATCCCGAAAACCGGATTTATCCGATTTTCCGGTTCTTTGAAAACTGGTGTCAGGATGAAAACCGCCACGGTGACTTTTTCGATGCGGTAATGCGAGCGCAACCCCAGTTTTTGAACGATTGGAGGGCGAAGCTGTGGTGTCGGTTCTTCCTGCTGTCAGTGTTTGCAACAATGTACCTCAACGATATTCAGCGTTCCGGCTTCTACGCCTCACTGGGATTGGATGCACGGGACTATGATATCAAAGTGATTGAAAAGACCAATGAAACAGCAGGACGTGTTTTTCCAGTAATTTTGGATGTGTCAAAGCCGGAATTTTATCAACGGCTGGATGTTTGCATCAACAATAACGAAAAACTGGGCGCGATCGCTAACTCCAACACCCCCAAATTCCTGCAATTCTTCCAGAAGCTACCGTTCTACGTTTCCAATGCTTGGCAATTGCTGCGGTTATACCTGATGAAGCCGATTGACATGACATCAGTACACGGCACAGTACGCTAATTTTAGGCTTTTTTAACTGAAGTGGTTTTGCACAAAGCAAAGCCACTTTTTTTAACGCAAAGGTACGGTTGACGCAAAGGTATGCAAGGAGGTTAATCTGGCTCTGCGTACCTTTGCGATTCCCTTCGCTACCTAAAGCGTTTAAACCTCAAAATTTTTGCATGAGATTAAATTATTGGTGGCTGTTAACATTCGGTATAAGCTTGATCGGGATACCTCCTGCATCAAGCCAAACCCAACCACAAGCGACACCGGAAAAAATCGAAAATAGTCCAGCCTTGCAGCGGTGGCGAGAAAAAGTACCGAATGTTTTAGAAGAAATTCGTAATGACCCCAGCTTCCGTACCAGAGTAAGGCTGGGTTACTCTCAGTTTCCCTCCTCTGGGCAAGCGGGGGGAGTAAATGTTGGTGTGGAAGATTTGTTTATTGGTCGCACTGGTTTAACGGTTAGTGGCGACTATCAGGGAACCTTTGAAGGGGACAGGAGTGCCTACGGGGTAGACTTGCGATATTACGTGCGTCCCTTGGGCAGTTACGTCAACTTTGCGCCCGTCGTAGGCTATCGGCATCTGGAAACTGACAAATATTCGACGGATGGCGTTAATGTCGGTGCAAGAGTGTTGCTAGTTTTGTCTCGCACTGGTGCCGCAGATATCTCTTTAACTCAGAGTTGGGTTGCTCCAGCCACCAGTGAAGAAGTCGGGATCACAACGCTTTCTGTAGGCTATGCCTTCACCCGCAATTTCCGCTTATCGACTGACATCCAGAAACAAAACGCCCGACAACAAAAAGATAGTCGCGTTGGCATTGTTTTGGAATGGATGCCTTAATTTGGGATGGAAATAGGCCGAAGGAAGGGAAGCGATCGCTTTGCCCCTGACTTCGGCCCGGACTGTAAAGATTTTTTCAATTAAATTTCAGCTTTTTCCCGAAACGCAGCCAACACTTGTGAAGAAAAATAATGTGCTAGTTGACAGCGCTAACAAATTGTGCTGATAGACAGCATTACTGAAAGGATGATGGTTCTACTCCATAAAAGAGCAAAAACAAGCTGCATCGCGCATCGACGATAACAACCTCTTGAGAGTGCGTTAAGCAATAGCGTCAGGTTTCCAGCTTGCAATTCCCATCTACCTTCGGCATTTACTTTGGAGGTGTTCGCTCTCATGCCATGTTCTTGCAGATCCGACTCTTTCTCTCAACAGTCATGCTGCTGCTGCAATCAGCGCCGTGAGCCTGCCCTTGGCGGGTTTGGTTTTGGAATAATGATCGTTATCGCCGTCCTGCTGGGTAATGCGATTATAGCCGAGCAGCCTCAGCTTTCGGAAACGACCACTCCCATCAATACAACTGTTGTTAACTAATGCGTTGCCTAAGAGGATGTCTCACAACTGTCAAAAGTTAGCTTGATCCCCCCCAGCTCCCCTTTTTAAGGGGGGAGAATCAAGTCTTAGTCCCCCTTAAAAAGGGGGATGCAAGGGGGATCTCGACCGTTTAAGCGTCTCGATTATGACTTTTCAGACATCCTCTAAAAGCCAACACTTAGCGACCTAACCTAATCTATTAAGCTCAGACAATGCGAGGCTAAACGAAAAGACGCGATGTTTCTCGCGTCTTTTCGTTTGATGAATCCAAAATCCTTGCATCGGGTCAGCCGCCGCTGACTGGTGGAATCAGCACAACTTCATCACCATCTTGGATAATGGTATCTGGCTCAACGAATTGGAGATTTACACCGAAGCGGGTAAATTCGCGCCATTTGTTGAGTTCTGGATGCTCAGTCATGAAACTATCTAGCACTGCTTTGACGGGTGTATTTGGCGGAAATTCTCGCGACAGTTCCGAAACTCCATAAGCTTCTTGATAGGCGGCGAATAATTTGACGGTAATAGCGATCGCTTTTTGGGACATAGGAACTGATGCTCTTCGATTGTCATTAGATTAGCGCGATCGCGCTAATTTTGGCTTACGCGATCGCGCCTTAGTAACCACTGGTAGTAGTTGGTATATTATGGACTGCCAGCGAGGGAGCATCTACTACAACCTTCATCAAGAATGCGAGCGCTGGGATTTTTTCAATGGTGTAGGGAGAAACTCTTCAGGTTCGTCCTTTTTTCTTAGACTAATCTAAATCATACAGAAGCTTGGCAAATATTTAGGACAAAATGATTGTCAGACGAATTCAATATCTCAATTAAAGGATAATTTTTAACTATAATTTTCCACCAACATAAGCTCAGCCATCCAACCATTAGGACGTTGTTCCCTGATCTAAAAGCTCTCCCGAAAGCAACAGAGTTATTTTCACGCTTCCATCAGTTGGGAAAAGTTTGTTATAAGGAACTTTAATTAAACGATTATTTAAGAAATTAACTTACTTTGCGCCAGCAACTATAATACTATAACATTCCCACTTTAATCGGGATGGTGTATTCGTCGTGAGTTATTGCATCAATCCCACCTGCCTTCATTTCGATAACCCTGCGAATCAACTCGCTTGTCCTAGCTGTGGGCCAGAAATCTTAGTTACAGGACGGTATCGAGTAATTAAACGTCTGGACAAAGGAGGCTTTGCTCACACCTTTGAGGTGGAGGATACGTGTCGCGGAGGTACGCGAAAAGTCCTGAAAGTTTTGCACATTGACTGCGATAAGGCAATCTGCCTATTTCAGCGGGAAGCAGAGGTACTAAAGCATCTGAATTTTCAAGGTATTCCTAGAGTCGAGTCAGATGGATACTTCAAAATCGATCTTGTAAATAGCAACAAGCCATTGCATTGTCTGGTAATGGAGAAAATTGAAGGAAGCAATTTGAGAGACTGGTTGAATCAAAACAACAAACCCATCACCCAACAGCAAGCTTGCGAATGGTTAAAACAAATAACAGAAATTTTAAACAAGATACATCAACACAATTATTTCCATCGAGATATTAAGCCGTCTAATATTATGCTGCAACCTGATAATCAATTGGTATTGATTGATTTTGGTGCAGTACGAGAAGCTACAGAAACCTACTTGCATAACTTACAAGGAAAAGGTTGCACAGTAATTTTTTCCCGTGGGTACACGCCTCCAGAACAAGTAAATGGCAGAGCTGTTCGTGCATCTGATTTTTATGCTTTGGGGCGAACTTTTGTTCATTTGCTCACAGGAATATCTCCTGATTTGCTACCTGAAGACAATGAGACAGGTCGCTTAATTTGGCGAAACAAAGCGCCGCAGGTTTTGCCAAGCTTAGCAGATTTGATTGATGACATGATGGCTCCCTTACCTCCATACTCAACAAAACGTCCGAGAAATTCACACGAAATTTTGCAACGGTTAAAACAAATTGAGAAACGAACCAGTAGCAGCTTTCAGCTTATGCAACCTTCCCGAAAGCCCCTAATTCTTCCTAGCAGTAATAATATAAATGAGGAAACTACAACGCTTTTCAAACAGCAAAATAAAAAACTTACACTAGCAATTTTAGCTGGTGCAATTTTACTGTCGGCAATAGCAGTAATAATCTATATAATAAACCCGCCCAAGGCTTGCGATAAAGTTATCGGGGACAATTTAAGTTGTGGAGAAGAAGTTTTAGTTCCCGATTCTGAAGTATCGTTTAAACAACAGGGAGTGCAAAAAATCAAAGAGGGTAAATATCCTGAAGCTGTTAGCTTATTAAAAAAGGCACGCGAAGAACAACCAAGCGATCCTGAAACTTTGATTTATCTGAATAATGCCCAACTTGGAAACCAAAAAGCTTACACTATTGCGGTTGTTGCTCCCATAGGCAAGAGTTCAGACACAGCAATGGAAATGATGCGAGGAGTCGCCCAATCCCAAAATGAAATAAATCAGGGAAAAAAGATTAATGGTATTGGTCTTAAAGTGTTAATTGCAGATGATGCAAATAACCCTAAACAAGCTCAAGAAGTTGCCAATAGACTGGTGAAAAGAAGGGATCTTTTAGCAGTTGTGGGCCACTATGCCAGTGAAGTGACGTTGGCAGCTGTGCCTGTTTATCAAGAACACAAATTGGTAGTAATTTCCCCTGGTAGCACATCAGAAGAACTTTCACGCTGGGGCGATATTCCCAATCACGTTTTCTTTCGTACCGTACCGAATACGCGAGTGGCTGCCCAATATTTAGCAAGCTACTTACTAGCTCAAGATAGTTACCAACAAGCAGCAGTTTTTTACGCTCCTGGGAGTAATTTTAGCCGTTCTTTACGAGAGCAATTTCTCATTAGCTTTACTGCTAGCGGTGGAAAGGTGGTAGCGGAAGCTGATTTGTCTAAACAACAGTTTAATGCAAGTGCAGCGATCGCACAAGCACACAGGCAAAAAGCTACAGCCCTGGGCGTATTTCCAGATGGTGGAACCACTGCTTTTGGTATTAGTAATACTTTAAGATTAATTAGAGCTAATCGGGGCGATTATTGGATAGTGGGAGGTAGTACCCTCTACAGTCCTGATACTTTACTGCTGTTAGGAAAAGATGCTTTGAACCGCTTTGTGGTGGTTGTAACATGGCATCATTTAGAAAGCCATGACAACCCAGAATTTCCCCAAGCGGCTAGGAATTTATGGAGAGGTGATGTAAGTTGGCGCACAGCTACGGCTTATGATGCTACTCGTGCGTTGATAATAGCTTTAGAAAAACAATCATCACCGAGCCGTGTTAGTTTGCAACAAGCCTTAGCAGACAAAAATTTTAAAGCCCAAGGAGCTACAGGGACGATTAGTTTCCGAGGTGGCGATCGCAATGAGCCTATTTCTACTTTGGTTAAAGTAGTTCGAGCCAATTGCTCAACCGATAGTTACACTTTTGTACCTGTGAACTATCTCCCAACGAAAGCTAACAGCTTAGAAAATTGCAAAAAATAAACAAAGATTCAAAAAAGCTGCTCTAGACGGCGAAAATCTCGCTCAACCTCAGCCCAGAGGGAACGGTTGTGGGGGTCAGTTTTCAAGGCTTTTTTTAGATAAATTCTTGCCTTATCAAGTTGCTTTTCAGCTATTAGTTGACGACCCCACTGCTGATATGCGATCGCTTGCCACTGACGAACTTCCGGATCTTGTGGTAGACGTTGAGCGAGTCCTTCAATCAGAGCGATCGCTCGCGCAAAACGGCGATATTTCAGCAACTGTTGCAACTGCTGATACGAACTCCACTTCAGTTGTTGATCCATTTGCGACAACTGGGGAGTCTTTGGCAGTTGCGCCTCCTTGCGAGTAATCTTGGTGACGGTTGGTTGAGGTGGCGTTTCTCCGACTGTCTCTTGTTGGCTTGATTCCTCCTCTTGGGTTTCCGACGTTTGCACCACGCCGAGAAGGAACTTGTAAGCCTCAGTCAACTCAATAAACTTATCTTGAGCTTGGCGATTGCCAGGATTTGCATCAGGATGATATTTTCGTGCCAAACGCCGATAAGACGCTTTAATTTCTGCAAAAGATGCCCCTGAGCCTAACCCCAACAATCGGTAACAATCTGCGAGGTTCATCAGAGGTATCTTTAAGTATCTTCTTCCAATTTTTGTTTATAGTTTCCATTGCCATTGTAGAGACGCGAGGAGCATCGCGTCTCTACTTATTACAGACGTTCTTCAATTACGCGGTCAATCAAACCGTATTCCTTAGCTTCTTGAGCAGATAGGAAAAAGTCACGATCCATATCTTTCTCGATTTTCTCGATGGATTGACCTGTTCTGTCAGCATAAATCTGGTTCAGTTGGTGACGAATCCGCAGAATTTCCTTAGCCTCGATTTGAATATCTGTGGCTTGTCCCCGCGTACCGCCGGAGGGTTGGTGGATCATAATCCGCGAGTGAGGCAAAGCAAGGCGTTTGCCTTTTGTGCCAGCTGCCAACAGAAAAGAACCCATCGACGCAGCTAAGCCCACACAAATTGTCACCACATCAGATTTAATGTGCTGCATGGTGTCATAAATAGCCATGCCAGATGTGATCACACCACCAGGAGAATTGATATAGAGGTAGATGTCCTTACCTGGATCTTCTGAATCCAGATAGAGCATCACCGCAACAATCTGGTTAGCCAGTTCATCGTCCACATCTTCACCCAGGAAAATAATCCGTTCCCGGTAAAGACGATCGTAGATGTTAATCCAATCAGTATATTGTCCCCCTGGCATCCGGTAGGGAACTCTAGGGTAGCCAATAGGCATGGTACAAAACTCCGTTTTTGAATCTTTGAAATTGGTGTCTAAAAAATTAAAAATTAAAAATGAAGCATTGCCTTTTTAATTTTTAATTTTTAATTCTTTAGATGACGCCTGCGGGAAGCGGTGTTGGTAAGTCTGCTTTACTCTCCAGAACCCGGTCAATCAAGCCATATTCAACAGCTTGATGGGGTGTCAGGTAGTAGAGCCGATCCATATCCTTAGAGATTTTTTGTTTTGGCTGACCCGTATGGCGCGATAGGATATCAAGCATCGTTTCCTTATTAGCCAACACTTCTTTAGCGCGAATTTGAATATCCGTCGCTTGACCGCGAGCGTAGCTCTTGGTCTGGTGCAGGATAATCGTGGCATGGGGGAGACTAGCTCTAAAGCCTTTGGTTCCAGCTGACAGTAGCATCGCCGCCATCCCCATCGCCGAACCGATGCAGATGGTGTGGATGGGCGGCTTAATGTAGTTCATCGTGTCACAGATGGCGAAGGCTTCAGTTTCAAAGCCAACGGGTTCACCGTCATAACGCGAAGTGCCAGTGGAATTGATGTAGATTTTGATCGGTTTTTCGGGGTCTTCGTACTGCAAAAACAGTAGCTGAGCGATAATTAGTTTCGTTACCTCTGGCACCAAGGGCGTTCCCAGATAGACAATCCGCTCCTTCAATATCATGGAGGGTAAATCTGGTGGCGGTGTACGGTAGAAGTTATCGCCGTAGTAAGGAGCTTGAACAGCCTTCATGGGTGAGTTCATGGCGTTGTATGAGCGGTCAATAATGGCGCTATCTTTAATTTGACATTAAATTCCGGTGTACCCCACCGTACTGCTTGGATTCTAGCAGTTTTGCTTTCATTACCGCTTACGGTTAAGGTTCGGTCTTAGGATACAAGGATTTGGAATCTAAGGATGCAAGGATAGGGGATTAGTAATGGATAATCGGTAATTACCACTGTCCCACTTTTCCGTGTTATTTAGCGTTTCTACCAAGAGTGGTAATTTTCGTGGTGAGTGCTTCCCCAGGGTTAGGCTGCAAGCTATTGTGGAAAATAAGTTCTGTAACTATTTGCGGTTCATTTTCCGTAGCGGCGGTATTTTGCGTTGTGGTTAGTCAGATCGTGTCTTCTCCTGCCAGGATTCAAGTGTTATGAGAGTTGGTTTACAGCCTACCCTGAATGATGCCAATATTGACGCAACTCAAGGGAGTAGCCAGCGTCAACTAGAGATTTCAATTTCTGCGATCGCCAGCGAGTTTGAAGGTCGCGCTCCCTTAAACTTATGTTTGGTTCTTGACCACAGTGGCTCGATGAACGGACGCCCTTTGGAAACGGTGAAACAGGCAGCTGTAAGGCTGGTGGAGCGTCTCGTACCAGGCGATCGCATTTCTGTAGTTGCTTTCGACCACAGAGCCAAAGTCCTCGTCCCTAACCAAGTCATAGACAACCCAGAAAACATCAAAAAGCAGATTAATCGGCTCACTGCTGATGGGGGTACTGCCATTGATGAGGGTCTAAAGCTGGGAATTGAAGAACTGGCAAAGGGCAAAAAGGAAACCGTTTCCCAGGTTTTCCTGTTAACCGATGGCGAAAATGAGCATGGCGACAACAACCGTTGTCTGAAATTTGCCCAAGTAGCTACAGGTTACAATCTGACGTTGAACACGTTGGGGTTTGGCGCTCACTGGAACCAGGACATATTGGAGAAAATTGCCGACGCCGGGGGGGGTATGCTGTCTTATATTGAGCGTCCAGAGCAGGCGGTGGATGAGTTTGGGCGCTTGTTTAATCGCATCTCTTCGGTGGGACTAACTAACGCTTACCTGCTACTGTCTCTGATGCCGAAGGTACGGCTTGCCGAACTCAAACCGATTGCCCAAGTTGCTCCAGATACAATTGAGTTGCCAGTGCAACAAGAAGGCAACTCCTTAGTGGTGCGTCTGGGAGACTTGATGAAGAATGTGCCGCGAGTCATCTTAGCTAACCTTTACGTTAGCCAGTTGTCAGAGGGTCGTCAAAATATTGCGAGTGTACAAATCCGCTACGACGATCCCACCCAAAATCAAACTGGGTTACTTTCCCAAATGATCCCAGTCGAGGCGAATGTTGTCCGGAGTTACCAACCCGCACCCAACCAGCAGGTGCAACAGTCTATTTTGGCGTTGGCGAAATATAGGCAAACCCAGCTGGCAGAAGCGAAATTGCAACAAGGCGATCGCGTTGGTGCTGCGACAATGTTACAAACTGCCGCCAAAACTGCCCTACAAATGGGAGACAATAGCGCCGCGACCGTCCTGCAAACCAGTGCCACTCGCCTGCAATCAGGAGAAGAACTCTCAGAAGCCGATAGGAAAAAGACGCGGATCGTGTCTAAAACCATTTTGCAAGAATAAAACGCAAAGCTTAAAAGCGCGATTCGGTTATGACTCGAACACCCGTAAAACTTACCTTTGAGGAATACCTAACTTACGATGACGGAACCGACAATCGTTATGAACTTGTGGATGGCGAACTGGTAATGGTTCCATTGCCAACGGGCGACCATTCCGATGTAATTGATTTACTCTCAGATGCTATCAGGACAGAAATAGCAAGACAACAGCAGCCGTGGATAGTCAAGCGCGATGTGGGAGTTTATATAGGCATTAATCCGAAAACCGGAAAAGAACGTTCTCGTACTCCAGATTTATGTGTGGTAACAACCGCGCAGTGGGCTACTGTTAAAGCAGATAAGACTAGAGCCGCTGTTTTGAGAACTGCACCGTTACTGGCTGTGGAAATAGTTAGTCCTGGTTCTAAAAAGACAGATTACAAAACCAAGCAGGAAGAGTATAAAACAGTCGGGATTTATGAGTATTGGATTGTAGACTTGCGTCAATCCAAGGTTTCTGTATTGCTTTTGAACGAGCAATGCTATGCAACAACGGAATTTACCAGGACTGAACGGATTAACTCTCGGACTTTCCCAGAGTTAAATATAACGGCAGGACAGGTATTATCAGTTTGAAAGCGCGATCGCTATGTTCAACACGATAAAATCCTCGCCCCCTATCCCTTTTTCCTGGCTTTCCAAGTACCGCCGTAAATGTAGAATGGATTATTTTGGCTGATAGAAGGCCAACACTGCTGGCACACAAAAATCCATTGTTCAGACTCATCATAACGAACTCGAAAAAGAACCGATGCAGGTTCGCTGCATCGGTCGCATGATTTGACTCGTATGGCTCTCGACATCTGTCTAGACAGGAACAGAAGCCTGGGGTCTGGCAAAAATCATCCGTCCCGCCGAGGTTTGCAAGGCACTTGTCACCACGACTCGGACTTCACCACCCACGTAGTCGCGACCATCTTCCACAACTACCATAGTGCCATCGTCCAAATAGCCGACACCCTGCGCGGGTTCCTTGCCACCTTTGAGAATTTTCAGCTCAAGAGTGTCACCAGGCAGATAAATCGCTCTAATTGCCTGAGCCAAGTCGTTAATATTCAGTACAGGCACCTTCTGCAAGGTGGCAACTTTACTGAGATTGTAGTCGTTGGTTAACAGCGTGCCATTAATTTCTTGCGTCAAACGCACTAACTTAGCATCTACCGTAGCGATTTCATCATAGTCCGCTGGGTGGATGACAATGCGTTCTTGGTAAGCTGTTTTCATCCGGTTCAGGATATCTAACCCTCGCCGTCCCCGGATGCGCTTCATGTCGTTGGAACCATCTGCCAGTTGTTGGAGTTCCTGCAAGACAAACTGCGGCACTAAAAGTTGACCTTCTATAAAGCCAGTGTTCAGCAGTTCTTCAATGCGACCATCAATGATGCTGCTGGTATCCAAAACTTTTGTAGAGGCAGGCTTGAGGGTTCCTTCTGATACCAACATCGTTTCTACTGAGTGGGGACTGATCAGCCTCAGGAAGGAACGACCGTGGGTATCTGCTAAGGTGACACCCAAGAAGGAAAACATCACGCTGCCTAATATGGCAACCAAAGGCTTAATAAAAGCAAAATCGAAGGGCATTGGTAACAGGAAAACTGGTGCCAGCATCAAATTTGCTATTAATAAGCCAAGCACCAAGCCGACGGCTCTAGTCAGGATGACCTCTATCGGCATTTCGCGGACTTTCTTTTCTAGGCGGCGATAGGTTGTCTGCACCAGCAGCCCAGATGCACCCCCAATTATGGCGGCAAACCCAGCGAATACCCAGCGTAAAGCGTCCTGATTACTGACTTGATTGAGCATGCCACTGGGTAGCAATTCTATAGCGTCGAAACCGACTCCCGCCGCTGCTAGGATGAATAAAAGAATTATGAGTGCGTCAAGCATTGTTTCAAGTTGATTGGGATGAATGCTTCAATTTCTGGGAGCGGATCTCAAAAACTGATGCTTGTTTAGATTTACCGTTATATTATATCTTTTGTGTTATGACATTCACTTTTTGGATGAGGTTCAGTTAATATCAGCATCTCTATACAATTTGATTTTTTTTAATGAAGTCAATTGTTTTTTATTAGAGATAGGAAGCGAAAAATTTATCGAGTTCTTTAGCCTGCTGAAGGCTGGACTAGACTAGCGTCTGGGCTTAGGGCGGTGTGAGGTATAAAATTAAATAGCTGACGATAAATTTATTAAAGTTACAACTATTAATCAAATTTCTGAATATTTCATCGCTATATTGAGTATTGATGCAAACATGGTATTAAATTCTTTAAAGCCAGCTAAGAAATTTATTGATTTTGAGGTTCCCAGGAACGCTTATCTACATATCCCATTTTGTAGAAGGCGATGCTTTTACTGTGATTTTCCAGTGTCAGTGGTTGGGGATCGCAAGACTGGCAGCAACTCTGGGACAATTGAGCATTATGTTGAGGTGCTATTGCAAGAAATTGAAATAACGCCAGCGCTGGGATTTCCCTTAAAAACAATTTTCTTTGGCGGCGGTACTCCTTCGTTGTTGTCGGTGGAACAACTAGGGCGTATCTTGGATAAACTAGACGGTTGCTTTGGTATTGCCGCTGACGCGGAAATCTCGATGGAGGTAGATCCAGGGACGTTTGATGGGGAACAACTCCAAGGCTACCGCTCAACGGGTGTGAATCGAATCAGTCTAGGGGTGCAGTCGTTTGAGCAAAAGTTGCTAGAAGTCTGCGGGCGATCGCATACTGTCTCTGACATTTTTGCATCTGTGGAGCTAATCCGTCAGGTGGGGTTTGCCGACTTTAGTTTAGACTTAATTTCTGGATTGCCCCATCAAACCTTAGATCACTGGCAAGAGTCTCTCTTTAAAGCAGTTGCGATCGCTCCTACTCATATTTCAACTTACGATCTGCAAGTAGAACCTGTAACTGCCTTTGGGCGGCAATATCAACCCGGTGCTAAACCCTTACCAGAGGATGAAACCGCCGCCCAAATGTATCGCCAAGCCAGCGAAATCCTTACGGGTGCTGGTTACGAACATTACGAAATTTCTAATTACGCCCAGCCCGGTCATCAATGCCGCCATAATCGTGTTTACTGGGAGAATCGCCCTTACTACGCCTTTGGAATGGGTGCTGCAAGTTACTTGCAGGGGTGCCGTTTCACCCGTCCCCGCAAAACACGAGAATATTACGAATGGGTGCAACAGCTCTGTGAAGCTGGCGGGGTGTTGGACTATCCTCAGATATCAGCCTCTGAGGTATTGTTAGAAACATTGATGTTAGGGTTGCGTTTGGCAGAAGGCTTAAGTTTATCGACCTTGGCTGAACGGTTTGGCGAACAAACGCTCTCAAAAATTGGCAAATGTTTGCAACCCTACTATCAACAAGGTTGGGTAGAAGTTGTAACCGACGATGGGGAAGCGATTAAACAACAAACTCAGAAACTCCCAGCATCAGGGCGGATAAAATTAACCGATCCGGAGGGGTTCTTGTTTTCTAATGTCATTTTGGCGGATTTGTTTAGCCAGTTGGAATAAATTATCTTTTTTAAACGCTCCAGGTAACAAAGGTAACCGCCAAGGTACGCAAAATCAAATATTCCTCTGCGTACCTTGGGGTTAAAAACACCAAAATCCATGATTCCTATTACAGATAATATTGCCAGTCGCCGCAAGCCGATTATTAATTACTTCTTCATCGGTATTAATATTGCTTTCTTCTTGTGGGAGCTAAAGTTAGAAGTTGCGGGTGAACTTACTAATTTTATCCAACATTGGGGGATAGTTCCGGCTCATTTGAGTGCAGTGATATCAGATGCACTTAGTGGGAATAATCCTGCTGCGTGGTTTGCTGTTTTGATTGTTTCTAGTTCTCTGGTATCAGCGATGTTTCTCCACAGCAGCTTTAGTCAGATTCTGGGCAATCTCTTATTTCTATTTGTTTTTGGAAAGGGCGTGGAGAATGTTTTAGGGCATAGGAGATATCTAATATTCTACATAATGAGCGCCCTTCTTACTGGGGTTGTGCAAGTTTTAGTTGAGCCTACTTTAAGTGTGCCATTTATTGGAGCAAATGGCGCGATCGCATCTGTCATCGGTGCCTATCTTTTGAATTTTCCTAAAGCCAAAATTGACACTGTTCTACCCCTGATAGTTGTTTTTATTCCTATCGAACTACCTGCGCTGTTCTTCTTATTGTGGTGGTTTGTACAGCAGGTATTTTATGGAATCGGCAGCTTGAAAATTTCCAGTGCTGTTAATCCAGTTAATATTACCTACTGGACGCATGGAATTGGACTAGCGCTCGGAGTAATATTAGCGCGACTGATGGTTAAATATAAACCTTCTACGGCGATTTACTAAGGAATTATAAAAAAGTCAGGAATGAGGAGTAAATATTCACTGACAATTGTTGGTTGAGTTGAGACTACATTTCAACCCAACCAATTGCTCTAGCGATTCTAGGTAAGCTCTATCGATATCAACCAAACCAGTCAGAAGGAACATTCCCTGGGTAAGCTTCTGGCGGGATATGGTGTATAATCCAGTCAAAATTAGATTGGAGAATGTATTTTATACCCTTATGAATTTGATTTTCTATGTGCAGTCTTAGTTCTAAAGAACGATAAGGAAACTTAGGGTAGGCTATTCCTGGTTGCGCGTCCTCAACAACTGTGTAAGTGCTAGGAATTGTGCTGAGTACATAAGCGATGAGTTTTTCTCGTAACTCAGGAATAGCAAAAGCTTTTTGATAGGGATCTTCTGGATAAGTATCTAAGGTTGCTTCAATTTCATCAGTTACGATTGGCAAGGCTAGGTTGACAAGTGTTATGCTCATATTTTAAAATCCCAAAGAACGAGTTTGAAACAAGTAAAGATTTTATGTGTATAAATAATTATTCCTTGTATCTTCGTAGTTTATTTCTAATATTTTATCTACCTTCCAAATTTTATTAACCTTCGTTTTCAACTACAGTTAGTTTTTTTGCTGGCACTTTTAAATCTGGATGGGGATGCTTTAGTTCCTTCCTTTCCCAGATCCTCAATCTAATCCACTGGAGTAAATTTAGCTTCCGGTTCGATAATAAAAGGATTAAAGTAGTAAATACAGTTAGTAATATTCGTAAAAACTTAGACCCGCCAAGCCACTCTTGTTTAAGTAAGAGAAAAATATTTTCAATGGGCTTGATAAATATCAGACGAGGTTTTGTTGCTTCGGCAATTTTTGGTCAGACGATTACCTCAGATGCAAATATTTTTTTTATTCTTCCGTCTATTGATGGCAGGTACGTTTTAGCGATTCATTTGCATCTAAAAGGGTATTGAGTTAGCTGTAAAATTGCTGAGTTACAATGTAAAAAAAAGATGGATTCTAGGTTTACAAAATCTGATTGTACGGAGTATTGTTTGTCTACCTCTGGGCCTGGTTCTTCAACTTGCTGCATAGACTCTCCTCCACAGATTGCCTCATAGCATAAAATATTCGTGTATGAAATAAAGTTTGGACAAAGAATCAAATCATGTATGATTTGTAGCATTTGTTTTAGAATTATTAATTATTTACAAAGATTGCTCTAACATCGTAGTGAAGCTTAAGATTAATCGCAGTATATTTAAAAAAATAAAGTATGGTAGCCTAAAAAATATATAAAAAATACAGGGGTTGACCTCTGATTTATGGCTAAACGCTCTATTCAAGTTTCTTCACAAGCTCTCAAACACGTAAGGCAAGCCTTTGCCCGCAAGGGCTGGACGCAAGAAGATTTAGCTGTTGAGGTTGGGTTAAGAACTCGCCAGCCAGTGGGGAGATTTTTGGCAGGCAAACCTGTGGAGCGTCGGATCTTTATCGAACTTTGCTTTCAGCTGGATCTCAATTGGGAAGAGATTGCCAATCCAATCAAAGGTGAAGGAGCTGAGCAAATAGAGAATGTTCGCAACAATGGCTGGGAGATTGATACTTTGGTGGAGCAGGTGCGATCGCTCTACCGAGACAAAATTCAAGAACAGTGCGGTACGCTGCGCCTGTTGGATATTGCGCGACGGGTTGGCGTAGACAATATTTATATCGATGTCAATATTCTAGAGGAGATCACCAGTCAACGTTGGTTGGAGATTTCGGACTTGGTGCAAGGCTTTAATCCAGATGCAGACGAGTTCGATCGTTTTGGCTTGAGTCGGGTGCGTCAAGCAAGAGTTTTAGGGCTTGAGGCAGTAGAAAGTTATCCTAAGCTGATGGTGCTGGGTAAACCGGGTTCTGGTAAAACCACATTTCTGAAATATGTGGCTATTCAGTGTAACAAAGGCGAGTTTCAAGGATACCGAATACCAATTTTTATTAGGCTGAAAAATTTTGCTGAGGATGCCAGCGATGAAGGCAGTTTCAGTTTAGTAAACTACATTAGTCAAGAACTTGGTAGCTGCGGAGTTTCGGAGGCTCTTGTGGAAACTTTGCTTTTGCAAGGTAAAGCTTTAATTTTGCTAGATGGTTTGGATGAAGTTCAACACCAAAATAGCGAAGAAGTTCTGAAACAAATTCGCAGATTTTCCCAAAAGTATTACAAGAATCAGCTAATTATCTCTTGTCGAATTGCTGCCCAGTTTCCTCGATTGCCGGGATTCACAGAAGTTGAAATTGCAGACTTGAATCCAGAGCAGATTGAGTCGTTTTCAAAAAAGTGGTTTGTAGAAGTTGGTAGAAGTTCACCCCCAGAAGGTTTAGCTACGGCAAATCGGTTTCTGGAAAAGCTGAAGCGACCAGAAAATAAACAAATTCGAGAACTAGCAGTCACACCAATTTTACTAAATTTGACTTGTTTAGTTTTTGCGATGAAAGGGGAATTTCCCTCGAAACGCTCCAATCTATACGAGCAAGGATTGGATATTCTCCTTGTTAAACGAGATGAAGCTAAAGGCATTAAACGGAATGAAGTTTATCGAAATTTGTCTTTGCCACACAAGATTAAGCTGCTGACTCAGGTTGCAGCAATCACTTTTGAGCAAGGTTATTACTTTTTTGAACAAAGTAAAATCCAGCAACTGATCGCAGACTATTTGAGAACTTTACCCGATTCCCAGTCCGATCCGGAGACGTTGCGCCTGGATAGTGAAGCAGTGCTCAAATCTATTGAGTCTCAATATGGTTTATTGGTAGAAAGGGCGCGGCAAATTTACTCGTTTTCTCATTTGACTTTTCAAGAGTATTTGACTGCGAGACAATTTGTTGCTAGCTCTAATCCACAAGCTTTGGAACATTTGGTTAATCATGTTGGCGAAAAACGTTGGCGGGAAGTGTTTTTGCTGGCAACGGGAATGTTACGGAATGCTGACGATTTGCTGCAATTGATGAAGCAAAAAATTGATGCGATCGCAGCTTCTGATGAAAAGGTACAGGAATTACTCAGAGGTATCAATAAGAAAACTCTTTCAGTCGAATATATCCAGCAACCTGCGGCTATTCGAGCATTTTACTTTTCCCTTGCGTGCGCCTTTGACCATTCTCTGGCTTCTACCCTGAGCATTGGCCCTGTTAGCTTTTCTTTTCCTACTGTTCCTTTCTTTCCGTTACCACTTTACCTTTGTCTTGCTCAAGCTATTGACGGTGACGTTGGGATGGATGATGACTTTGCTTATGCCTTAGACTTTTTTCTGAATCGTGATGCTTCTGGTTTGAATAATACTGATGCGCTGGATCGGGCGATTAATCGCGTTCTAGATTGTGCGATAGATTTTGCTCTGGCTTTGGATAGCGATCGCGCTCGCGAGTTACGGCGCAGCCTGCAACAACTCAAAGCTGAATTACCTAATCCAGATAAAGGTTTACAAAGATTTAAGACATGGTGGCAAGCGCAGGGACAAACTTGGACTGAGCTATTATCAGCCGCGATCGTGGAACATAATAATGCCAGTTACGATTGGCAGTTCAGCAATCAGCAGAAGCACTTGTTGAGGCAATACTACGATGCCAATAAGTTGCTTGTAGATTGCTTAAATAGCGATTGTGAAGTGACACCTGCCGTGCGATCGCATATTGAAGATACTTTATTATTGCCGATTGCGGCGATTGAAAAACTTAATTCTCTATAAAAAAGGCAACTCGCGGTCATTTTTGTGCCGCGTTCCCCAGCTTCAGCCTGGAGAATGCCTAATAGGAGACTCTGACTTAAAAATAGCTCATTTATACCTCTCCCTAACCCCACCCTTAATAGGGATGGGGCTTCAGTTGTAGGTTGAGTCCTTGCAACCTCACCCAATAAAATTGCCGGGTTTAGACGTTTAGCCTTTATAGGTTGGGCCGCAATAACCTCAACCAACAAGTGCTTATGGGTCTTGGCTTTCGTTCCTACAAATATTCTTAAGAGAACTGTATTGCTTTATGGGAGGCGATCGTCCCTTGAAAAGCGTTTCCAGGCTGATCCCGGAAACGAGAAGAATGTTGCGATCGCTTAACTTTCGTTACAGTGAACTACCACTATTGAGTTACCTAACTTAATCACTTTTTGTGATGAAATGCAATGTTTTAAGTTGAAACTGTACAACTTATAGCTACTTGTAAAAAATTACTTGCATACTAATTAAAGACAGACCAATCGCACTTGTGATTTTTTTTTTACGGAAACGCATTTATGAACACCTTAAACTCTCCAGTTTCAGCCTGTCGGTACTGTCAATTTTACGATCCAATAGGAAGAAGAGGCGGCTGTTGTAAGACTCTTGGTGTCTCAGTTCAAGCTGGATGGCAAGGTTGCCAATTAGCAATTCCAGTGTTTACAGCTGTATGTCCGCGTATGCAGGAAGCTTCTTCAGACCCTGATAAAGCAATTGTATTTTAGCACCCAAAAACACGTCAAGAGTCAGGAGTTACAAACCAGTAATTTGTCACTCAAAAATCGAAACTCTCCTTTGTATTACGTCCAGCAAGTTTCGCAACTAATGCAACTAAATTGGCAGGTTCGATAGGCTGGCAACCGTGCATTTAGAACCCTGCTAGGAAAGCTTGTTTAGATCTTCATCTCTGGCATCATCTGTCAATTTTCCGGATTAAAGCGTAGCCGTTATCTTCAGACATTGCACGCTCAACAATACATCTAACTCGAAACGTTCGAGTAGTTCTGGAGCGCTTGATCTGCCCATGCTGCTGTGACTGCGGCTTCCAAACTCCTCCGGAGCCGCAGTCATAAACTCGCAGGATCTGCACTATCATTCACAATCACGGCTTGCAACCAAGCTAGAGAAATGGGGAATTGGGAAGAGTCTTTCCCAGTCCCCATTTTCCAGTCGCTAATCCCAAACGGTATTGTCTAATATCTACAGCTACGGGACAAAATCGCTACCCATTACCCTCTGCCATATTTTCTAATTCCTGCTGAAGAAACTTTCCCCATTGCACTGCCAGAGGGATTTCTGTAAAAGGAACTTTCACAGCAGCAAGTGGAAATACAAATTCCAGCGAAGCAACGCGACCTTTACTAGGCGGTGAATCAAAGTCAACTTGCTTGTCATCCACCAGCAACCGGATAGCTTGCACATCATTCAGGGAAAATGTCTGCACCTCCACCGGGCCTTTGCGCGTGGGTTTTCCCCAAGTCAAATTACTGTCATTTTGAGCCAGCACTGCATAGATATCATACTTAGACCGCTCAAACTGCCCTGCCCAGCGGCGATATGCTTCAACTTTTTGATACTCGTTCCACCCTTGCCAAGCCAGCCAGATAAATGCTGCCAAGAGGGGCAACCACAAGAGACCTCGTTCCATCGTCGGACTTTTGCCCTCAAATTATCCTAATATCTTGCAGCCTAGCAGAGGTTGGAAGTAAAGCAAGCCCAGATCCAAAACTTTTGGGTTGTCTCTCGTTAGGAGTTTCTGACTGGGAATGCCTACACTAAGGCGGCCGCCTCAGATTCTCTGTTTCCTTTTCACCGCCGATCGGCGTTCCCATTTTCTGACTGGGAACGAGGATAAAATTATCCAAATCCTTTACCACGTAAAGGGTTTAGGCTTAAGGCTATTTGAAAAATTTAGGAAGATAACCAGTTTCCCTATAGTCAAATGTGACCCGGATCACTTGGGACAGTAAGAGGTAGTCACAATCTCTTAGCCAACGCGATCGCTTAAACTTTGGGATTTCAATCAAAAATTTACATCTAAAATGTCACATCTTGCTACAGGTTTCTATCACTTGATGTTCTTTATAAAAGCTTCATATTAAGAATATCGAATTTTACGAATCAGGATGCAATCTCAAATTGACCTAACCCAGTTCACTATTGAACAAGTGATTCATCAGATATTTACCTTTCGTAGAATTTCCCGCATGGATCAGCATCTACTCATGTCAGTGCTGCTATCCAAGGATTCCATCAGCGACCTGGAGAAAACTCTAATCGACAAAATGTTCGTTGCTGTGAAGCTTGGCAGACTGAGAATTGTCGATTAAAACCGAGCGTAACTTTACCAAGCATTTATATTTTAGCAAACTGCTTCTCATACTTTGGATAGTTGACAATGCCAAATAATTGCTAATTTATAAAAGTTATTTTTTCTTAATTACCACTGAGAAAAACTTATGGAACATATTCCTTAAAAAATATTCAAACTAACAAAAAGCTTTTTACCTTTCAACAATTTGAAAGTGCAGAAGTTACCTACTATCAAGGGGATATGATGGGGTGTTTCCTAAAAATTATAAGTATAGTTATTTTAATTATTATGATGCAAATGGTTAATATGAAAATGGTATTTTCCCTAGTAAAACAGCACAATATTATAGAATTTCAGAACTACGAACCGGCCGATTATGGCAGTCCAGAGATTAGCCAAGGTGCAGGGAGGCGTTAAAGAACAGCTGCTTTGCTAGGGGAGAGGGAGACAAGCCGATGAAAAAGCACATCAACATAAGAGTTATATAAATCTCAAAACTAAAAAATAATAAAAAAAATAAATACACCATCTGCCAGAGGCATGAGTTATCGTGGGGAGAAAACTGGCGATCGCGAGACGGTGGTTATGAGAAAGCTTTTGATAGCGTGCTTGTTTTTATTAGGGCTAGGATTTGCCCTGTTTAACTTCAAGGGATTGGCAGCTCAGGGAGAATTTGAGACGATTGTGCTGGACTTCCGCGAGGACGTGCCAGCCGAGGTGCGGCAGGAGCAGGTGCGATCGCTCGGCGCACAACTAAACAGCGAATTCTCCCAGGCGGATAATGTGTATATCGTCAAAGGCGATCGCACTACCCTGAAAGCCTTGAGAAAATCCGGCCTAGCCAAACTGACAGAATACATCGAGCCGAATTATATGTATAAGTTGCCGGAAGCTCCCGGCAACTCCAATTACCGGGCATTCTCATCCAGTAAGGATGAGGCGCAGCCTGCCTTTAGAGGAGCTAACGATCCCTTATACGGCAAGCAGTGGAACCTGCGTAACGTCAGCATTGAACCAGCCTGGGACGAAACCAAAGGCGCAGGCATTACAGTTGCCGTAATTGACACCGGAATCAGCCAAGTCCCTGACTTGAAAGATACCAAATTTGTCAAAGGCTACGACTTCGTAAGCGACAAAGTAGAAGCAGACGACGACAACGGACACGGCACCCACGTAGCTGGAACAGTAGCTCAATCTACTAATAACAACTACGGTGTTGCAGGTGTTGCCTACGAAGCCAGCCTCATGCCCCTCAAGGTTTTGAGTGCCAGTGGCGGCGGAACAGTTGCCGACATTTCCGAAGCAATTAAATTTGCCGCTGATAACGGTGCTGATGTAATTAACATGAGCCTGGGTGGTGGCGGTGAAAGCCAAATGATGCAAGAAGCGATTAACTACGCCCACAGCAAAGGTGTCGTCATCATCGCCGCAGCAGGCAACTCTAACGAGAACTCTGCCTCCTATCCAGCTCGATATCCCCACGTCATCGGTGTTTCCGCCATTGATTCATCTGGGGAAAAAGCCTTCTACTCCAGCTACGGTGCTGGTGTGGATATCTCCGCCCCCGGTGGAGCAATGCAAGGAGAGGGAGATTCAGCATCTGGTGGAATTCTGCAAGAAACCATCGGCTATGACGAAAATGATAATTTAATCCCCGTCTTTGCCGCCTTCCAAGGCACCAGCATGGCATCTCCCCACGTAGCCGGAGTTGCAGCTTTAATCAAAGCCGCTGGCGTGACAGAACCAGATGACATTGAGAAAGTTCTTAAGGAGTCAGCACGGGCGGTTCAGGATGACGGACTCAACTACTACGGTGCTGGCCATTTGGATGCTGGTGCTGCTGTAAAACTTGCCCTGCGCGGACAAATTACCTTCCGTGATTTCTTCCGCTGGCTGCGGGACAATGGCTATCTCAATCCTCGCTTCTGGATTGATGGCGGTGCTGTGGCACTGTTGCCTAAAGTGGCGATGGTACTGGGTTCCTATCTCCTAGCTTGGTTCTTGCGGAATTATTTCCCCTTCGGTTGGAGTTGGTCGCTTGCCAGTGGATTACTTGCTGGGAGTTCTGGCTTGTTTTTCCTGCGGGGGTTCTATATTTTCGATCTTCCCCAGTGGCCTTTCCGCGTCATGGGTAGTTCGATTCCTGAGTTGGGAAGTGCAGTTCAAGGAAGCGGTTTATTGAATCCGATCTTTGCCAGCGTGTTAATTCCCTTTATTTTAGTAGCACTACTACTGGGACACCGCAGCTGGAAGTGGTTTGCTATCGGTTCAGCGGTCGGTGTGGCATCCTGTTTAGTGGTGAGCGCCGTAGTAGATCCGGCGGTATTGTGGTTGGGTGATGGCGCGATCGCTCGCACCTTCCTGATTACCAACGCCCTTCTGTGTTACGGACTCGCCTATCTAGCCTCTCAAGGAGAGAAACAAACGGCATGAGCATTTCAGTAACAGGCACCATCGAACGCAAAGGACTCGGCCCTGGAACCTGGGCATTAGTCACCGACGATGGCGAAACCTACGAACTCCAGAAACCGCCGGAAGAGTTACGCAAATCGGGACTGAAAGTAAAAGTCAAAGGTGAAGTCAAAAAAGATGTGATGACTTTCGCCATGATTGGCCCGGTTCTGGAAGTCAACTCTTTTGAGCAACTGAGTTCAGACTAAGGTTAAGGTCAGGATGGCTAATTGTGTTCTGGTTAGCCATCCTGACCTTGAAAAAAAAAATCCCCGGCTCAAACCGGTGAGCCAGGGGATGTCAATCAGGGTGCATCTACCAATCTACTTTTCTCTGGCTTACACCACTTATCCGGAGAAATCCCAGGAAAATTTTTTTGTTCTAGGGAATGTTAACTGTAAGGCGGTCGCCTCACTTAAACTTATTACTCGTCTATCTTTAGGGGAGGCAGAGCCTCCAAGAATTGCGATTCTAGGCACTTAGAAAAAAAAGTCTTTTATCCTTCTCTCGTTCGCTTCACCAGGTATGTACCATCAGAGAAGGAAAAACTGCAATTTATGGAAACTTTAAGTAAATTAAATCTATCTAGGAAAAGAGGGGAAAAATTACTCCTCCTCCAAAAAGAGAGCAGACAGATGTTCTAACTGAAGCAGGAGTGCATGGTAGCAGTGGCTCAGGAATTTCACATCTCTGTAAATCCCTTAGGGGAAAATAAATATTGGGTGCGGACAGAATGTGTTGGTACACCCGGTGCTGTGCCATTGGCCGAGGAGCAAGTGACGTGGCAGGTGGAGGGGTGGTTGGCCGATGCCAAGCACTTGATGAATGACCCGTTGTTGATGGTTTTGTCTCCAGGCGACACTTCTCGATCGGCATCGAACAACACACAGGCAAATCAATCTTCTCTAAACCTGGTGGCGTTGGGCCAGCAGCTTTACGAGGCGTTGTTTCAAGGTACGCTGCGAGATAGTTGGATGATTGCCCAAGCGATCGCGCAACATCGACAAGAGGTGCTGCGGTTGCGCCTGGGACTCAAAGACCCCCGCTTACTCAGCCTCCCTTGGGAAGTGCTGCACGATGGCGATCGCCCATTGGCAACGGGTACAGATGTCGCCTTCTCACGTTATCAAGTGAATACCAGGTTGAGAAGTGCCGCTTTATCAGGGGCTTCCCAGGCAAATCAACCAATAAAAATATTAATGGCGATCGCTGCCCCGACTGACCAGGAAAGTTTGGATCTCAAACAAGAAGCAAGCCATCTGCAAGCAGAACTCAGTAAACGCTCTCATAATGGCTTGCCAGAAATTCAGCTCACTGTTTTGGATCAACCAGGCTCAGAACAACTGACGCACGAGCTAGAACAAGGTCAGTATCAAGTTTTTCACTACGCAGGGCATAGCGACCAAGGCGCAGATGGCGGCGCTCTTTACCTGGTTAGTCGCAAAACTGGCTTAACGGAGACTTTAAGCGGTGATGACCTAGCTGGGTTGCTGGTAAATAACGGCGTTCAACTGGCAGTATTTAACTCTTGTCGCGGCGCTCATACCGCAATGTCAAATTCCGGCGATGGCGCAGCAGAGCGAAACCTGGCAGACGCTTTGGTTAAGCGCGGAATCAAGAGCGTCCTAGCGATGGCAGAACGGATTCCGGATCGGGTAGCTTTGACGCTGGCGCGGCGGTTTTACAGCAATTTGAATCAAGGTTATCCCATAGACCTGAGCTTGAGTCGAGCGCGGCAGAATTTAATATCTACTTATGGTTCTCGCCAGCTTTACTGGGCTTTACCCATCCTTTATCTGCACCCGGAATTTGACGGTTATTTGACACCAGCCCATCACGCCATGAATGCGGGAGCCGAACGCCTCCAGTTGACTGACGCTGTTGGTACAGACCTTCCTTGGGCGGGAATTCTTGGTACACTCACCGGGGAAGAAGAAGCTACATTTGTTGCCCCGCCTGTGTCTAGATCCGGTTCCCTAACTCCCGACAACAATTCAAATCTACCTCCCAAGAATGATGATTTATACGATGAGTATGACGAACCAGACTGGGCAGATCCGGTTGACGATCTATATGACGATGCTGGCGACGAGGACGACATCGCCCTAGTCGCGGATTTGCTGCGCCAGCTCAATCCTGAGCCGGGAAGGCCAGATGGGGAGACTCAGAGCGGGGGAGAAAATGTAGTTTTCCATCCCTCTGTGTCCCAACCCCCAATCCCCAGCCCTCAGCCCCCAGTCTCCAATCAGCCTGCCCCTACTAAAAATTCGGTGTTGGAGACATCGCTACTAGGATATTCTGGTGCCGTAAGGCCACCAAGGCCCTTCTGGAGACGTGGTGAGGGCGGGAGACAACGGGTTAAGGTCGTTCCAGTGGTGTTGGGGGCGTTAGGATCGGCGGTAGCGATCGCGCTTTTAGGATTCTGGTTCTTCCAAAGTCGCCAGCCCCAACCAGGAGAACTTTTAGAATCCCAAATAAGCTCTTTGCCAGTTACTCAGCTACCCAGTTCAAATCTCAAAGCTGTTGATTTGAAAACAGCCAACACCTCCACAGTCACAGTTGCCGCAATTGAACAGTTCGGTCAAAATAACTTAGCCGCCGCAGTTCCTGCTGTAGAAGAATTGCTAAACCGCGGAGCATTGCAGCAAGCCAAAGGAGCGCTAGATACTGTTTCTCGCCAGCAAATTGATGACGCCGCCATTAGTTTCTTGAGAGGGCGTTTGGCGTGGCAATCTATTCAAACTGGCAACAAGGATTACAGTCTGGATGATGCCCGTCGTTTTTGGGAGGTAGCTGTCAAAAAACAACCCAAATCTATCGCCTACCTCAATGCTTTGGGTTTCGCCTACTACGCTGAAGGCAATTTCAAGCGTGCTAATGAGGTTTTGTTTGATGCTTTATATTTAACTGGAGAAAACAAGCCCAATCAAAACACCTTGACTACCTATGCGGGCTTAGCACTGGGACTCAAGGAATTGGCAAAAACTCAGCCAGATGATAAGCGGACAAAACTTTTGGACGAGTCTAAGAAACTTCGCCAAAAGGTGATAACAGACGATCCCGTTAACTTTCAACCAGAGGCGCTTAGTAAAAACTGGCTCTGGTCAGAAAAAATAATTCAAGATTGGCAAAAAGCCATTAAAAATTAAAAATTGCCTCTTGAATTTTTATTGGGAATTGGGAATTGGAAGAAATCTTACCCAGTCCCTATTCTCCAGTCCCCAGTTCCCAGTCCCTTCTTTTTTTACTTTTTTAGCAGTGCTGCCAGAGGCTGCCGCTTTCGCAGATCCATAACTTCTGCCAAACTTTCCTCGCCCCAATCTAGAGGATGATTCTCCTCCGCAGGCACCACTGTTACTTCACTCCTTGCGGATGCAGTCCTTGGGACGGGCGCTACTTGAATTCCATCTACAGATGGTTGATTTTGCGACATGGGACGGCGTTGCATTGGGCGCGCCAGCGTTGCGGTCTTGCTCTTAGCAATTCGCTTTTTGCCGACACTAGAAGTAGGGACGGGTTTTGTACCTGCCCTTGGACGTTTGAGCGATTTACGCCGAGATGTACGATTTACGTTCAGCGCTATCAAAAGAGAACCGCCACAAAAGCCGAACGCGATCGCAGCATACAACCAAGAAGGCACTTTCTCTTTCTTTGGAGCTTCCACTTCCGGTTCTGGAACCGCCGTGAAGCCGGGTAGGGCGGTCTGGGAGTCCTCAGTCGGGCTCAAGCTGGGTAGAGGCGTTGAGGATTCCGGAACCGTTGTTTGAGCAGGTACAGGATCAACAAGTACAGGCTTCTCTTCCTTGATTGGGCCGGTACTGACCAGACCCAGCGCTGCTATTGCACCAATTACCACTACCGATGCCCACAAGCCACCCCAGAAGGCAAGTGGGTAGTTGTAGAGCATCTGGTGCAGAAAATGAACACTGAGGCGCTGTCTATGAGGCTTATCGGGCTGATTGAGCATTGAACGCCCTCAACTGGCACAACTGACTAACATTGGGTAGTTTATATCAAAGTTTAGAACAACAGGTATAAATTAGCAGAGGCAGATAGCAAAAAGAAGGGATTGGGGACTGGGGACTGGGGACTGGGGGTTGGCGATTGGGGACTGGGGATTAGGAATTAGGAATTGAGAATTAAGAATTGGGGATTGGGAATTAAGACTTGGGAATTGGGAATTAAGAATTGGGAATTGCGAAGAATCTTACCCAGTCCCTAGTCCCCAATCCCTAGTTCCCAGTCCCTAGCCCCTAGCCCCCAGCCCCCAATCCCCCGCAGATTTTGTTAACAATAGAGGTGAGTTTATTAGACATCCAACCACAGATACAGGCTGGGTACAAAATGGCAGTTTAATCTTGCAGGATACGATAGACTAGCTACTCGACAGGGTATAGCGAGGTTAGAAAGAAAATGGGTGAGCAAGTCACTTCTGCAATTCCAGAACATTCACAAACCGATGAAGTCAACACGGACAAGTTATCAAATGACCGTGCATCGGCAATTGTTAAACAACCTCAAATGACTTTGTCGCGGACGACCCGCGAAGACTCGCCTAAATCCTGGGCAATAGAAAATAGTGAGAATTTATACCGGATTGAAGGCTGGGGTCAACCGTATTTCTCCATTAATGCAGCGGGTCATGTCACGGTTTCTCCCAAAGGGGAACGCGGTGGATCTTTAGACTTATTTGAACTGGTTAACGCCCTCAAGTTGCGTAATCTGGGACTGCCATTGCTGATTCGCTTTTCTGATATTTTGGAAGACCGGATCGAGCGATTGAATGCTTGCTTTGCTAAAGCGATCGCTCGTTACAACTATCCCGGTGCTTACAAAGGGGTGTACCCTGTCAAGTGTAACCAGCAGCGACACTTGCTTGAGGATTTGGTGCGGTTTGGCAAGCCGCATCAGTTCGGCTTGGAAGCTGGCTCTAAGCCAGAAATGATGATTGCTTTGGCATTGTTGGATACGCCGGGAGCGCTGTTGATCTGCAATGGCTACAAAGACCGGGAATACATCGAAACTGCGATGTTGGCTTCAAGACTGGGACAAACGCCGCTGATTGTGCTAGAGCAGATTGAAGAAGTGCAGCTGTGTATTGAAGCTAGTCGCCAGTTAGGAATCAAACCGATTTTGGGTATCCGGGCTAAGCTCTCTACCCAAGGTGTGGGACGCTGGGGAAGTTCTACAGGCGATCGCGCTAAATTTGGACTCACGATTCCAGAAATTATCCAGGCGGTACAAGAGTTACGAGATGCCGATCTACTGGGATGTTTGCAGCTGTTGCACTTCCACATTGGTTCCCAAATTTCTGCTATTAACGTGATCAAAGACGCAATTCAGGAAGCTAGCAAGATTTACGTCGAGTTAGCCCATCTGGGAGCTGACATGAAATATCTCGATGTCGGCGGTGGTTTGGGAGTGGACTACGATGGTTCTCAAACCAACTTCTACGCTTCCAAAAATTACAATATGCAGAACTATGCCAACGATATCGTGGCAGAGTTGAAGGAAGCTTGCGCGGAACACAATTTGCCAGTTCCAACGCTGATTAGTGAAAGTGGCAGAGCGATCGCTTCCCATCAGTCAGTGTTGATTTTTGATGTTCTTGGCACCAGCGATGTCCCCTCCGGCGCACCCGAACCCCCACAAGAAGGCGAATCAGCCATTATTCGTTACCTCTGGGAAACCTACCAATCCATCAACGAGGAAAACTTTCAAGAACTGTATCACGACGCGGCTCAATTCAAAGAAGAAGCCATCAGCCGCTTTAATTTGGGGATTTTACGCCTGACCGAACGAGCCAGAGCCGAACGGCTTTACTGGGCTTGTTGCGAGAAAATTCTGGCGATTACCAGAAAGCAGGAATACGTTCCTGATGAACTGGAAGACCTGGAAAAAATCATGGCGAGCATCTACTACATCAATCTGTCTGTATTCCAATCTGCGCCGGATTGTTGGGCAATTGACCAGTTATTCCCCATCATGCCAATTCATCGGTTAGATGAAGAACCTACGCGGCGAGCTATTCTGGCAGACCTCACCTGCGACAGCGACGGCAAAATCGACCGCTTTATTGACCTGCGGGATGTAAAGTCAGTTCTAGAGCTGCACAACCTAAAGCCGGGAGAACCCTACTACCTGGGAATGTTCCTGAATGGCGCTTACCAGGAAATTATGGGCAATTTGCATAATTTGTTTGGCGACACCAACGCTGTCCACATTCAGCTGACACCCAAAGCCTACAAAATTGAACACGTAGTCAAGGGAGACACGATGACGGAAGTGTTGGGTTACGTGCAGTACGACTCTGAAGATTTGATTGAGCAGATTCGCCGTCTATGCGAACAGGCGCTACTAGACAAGCGGATTACTATACAAGAATCCCAGCGCTTACTGCAAAACTACGAGCAGAGTCTGAGTCGGTACACTTATCTGTCGTCGTAAGTAGCAGGGGCAATGTCAAAGCCCTTTAATATCGTAGACAAGTAAGCCCTAGTAGGTTGGGCCTCGTGCAACCGCGAAACCAAACAAATGCCCTATTACCTATATTCCGCACCCCCAGTTGTCACATAAGACAATTGAAGGTGCGGAATTTGGGTTAGATGCCAAGTGAGGGAAAATCGTCAGCGTAAAACTACTCAACAGGGAAAGCACCCGGTTGGACTTGGACATTCTGGTTTTGACCGTTGCGATTGATTTCTACTTCCAGCTTGCCACCAACTGAACTAGCTTCTACCCGTTCCTGTACTTGATCGGCACTATTGACTTGTTGACCGCTAATTCTTTTAATAACATCTCCTTCACGTAAGCCAGCGCGGTCTGCTGGTGAGTTTTTGACGACTCGCACGATTAAAACGCCTTTGTCCTGAGTGAGTTTAAATTGTACTTCCGGACTTTTGTTAATTTCTTCTTTCACGTCTGGGGTAATCGTCACCATTTGAATTCCCAAATAGGGATGTTCAGCACGACCTTGGCTAAATAGCTGATTACCGACTCGCGAAGCAGTTTCAATCGGGATAGCAAAACCGAGTCCCTGAGCATTTGCCCGAATTGCTGTGTTGATGCCAATGACTTCGCCACGAGCGTTTAATAACGGGCCGCCGGAGTTTCCGGGGTTAATTGCCGCATCAGTTTGAATAAATCTTACTCGCTTATCAGGGACACCCACCTGTAAACTGGAACGACCTGTAGCGCTGACGATGCCTACAGTTACAGTGTTATCTAGTCCGAGGGGATTGCCAATAGCGATCGCCCACTGACCTGGTATCAAATTTTCCGAATCTCCCAGCCGTACCCACGGCAACTTATTAGCATCAATTTTGACCACAGCCACATCAGTAACTGGATCTGTCCCCACTACACGACCATTCAAAATCCGGCCATCTTTGAGCGTCACCTTAACTGTATCTGCCCCAGCGACAACATGAGCATTTGTCATCAAGCGACCATCTTGGCTGAGAATGAATCCAGAACCCGTACCCCGCTCAACTCGGTCTTCTGGCGGAACTGGCATTTCATTGCCAAAAAAGCGCCGGAAAAAGGGGTTTCTGAAAGCATCTGGAACTTGCTGGGACACGGTACGAGCCGAATCTATTCTGACCACCGCAGGGCCGACTTTTTCCACAGCTTCAGCAATAAAGTTCAGGTTATCTTGGGACGACCCGCGCCCTGGAGATATTTGTTGTACCGTTGGGGGAAATATTTGCTGCTGTCCGCTACTAACGCGAGTTTCGTCAGCATTAAAATAGCGACTGGCATATATTCCTGCACCACCGCCGATAGCCAACAAAGCGAGATAAGTGGTCAGCTGCTTGGCAAGTAAACTCATATTCTTTGCGCTGAACGACAGCAATACAGTAGATAATCCCACTGTAATCAAAAAAGTTCTTCACCGCAGCAGCAAATAGACTGAATACGGTTTCTGTAGTAGCTCAGACATTATGGGCATATTTAGGCTGCAAAAGAGAATGGCACACTTGTTAAGCCAGGACAGAGGCTACAAAATTCACAGGTTGGGAAGTGGCGTCTATCCTTGCAGGAGTTATAAAATATTTTTTCGTTCGTAGCGTCTCCTCACGAGAGCGACAGGCTAAAAGAGCTAAAGGTTACAAATGAAATAAGACTGCTGTAGAAATATAGCGTTTCTCAGTCGGGTGGAATATATCGCGATTGTTTTCTTTTCGCCACCTTAGTAAAGACATAGTAATGTCATGTCCTTATAGACGTATCGCACTCAACTCTTGAATTGCTAAATAAAATTGAGTAACCAATTTACCATTGAAATTGTAGAAACAATAAATTAGCGATCGCGCATTTTTTTGGGTTATTTCTCACGGCAGAATGCGATCGCTACCAGCAAAAAAAATTCAGCTCAAATAAAATTTATTTTATTGATTTTTAATCTTGGCTTTTTAATCCCTCACAAACACACTCATTCTCGTGTATTTTCTGTGTTTCGTTTCGTTCAATAGTAGGTTTTAATCGTCTGTTTCGATAAACCGGTTTAGCGTGAGATTGCTGTCTAATCGGAATTTGAATTATAAACTCGGTTCCATGACCAAGCGCAGAATTACACTGAAGCTGACCGCCGTGTTTTTCCACAATAATTTGATAGCTAATTGACAATCCTAACCCAGTGCCTTTGCCCACAGGTTTCGTTGTGAAGAAAGGGTCAAACATCTGACGACTGATTGCCTCTGTCATACCGATGCCGTTGTCGGCAATGCAAATAGCAACTTGATTTTTGTTTACTACTTCGGTGCGAATCCGAATAGTAGGAAATTGGTAATTGGTACTTTCCTCCCCATTCTTGATTTCCCATCGCCCCTTATCCCCAGAGGGAATTTCAAATTCTCCGCTCCGGATTTTCAAGGCATCAATCGCATTACTCAGTATATTCATAAATACCTGATTAAGCTGACCCCCTAAACACTCTACAAGAGGCAGGTTGCCGTACTCTTTAATGACTCTAATTCCAAAACGCCCTGTTCTTGCTTCTAGCTGATTTTGTAATATCAAAAGGGTACTATCTAGCCCTTCGTGAATGTTAACAGATTTTAATAGACTCTCATCTAATCGGGAGAAGTTCCGCAGTGACAGCACCAAATCCCGGATACGGTTCGCTCCCACTTTCATCGAAGCTAACAGTTTCGGAAGGTCTGTACTGAGAAAATCTAGGTCAATTTCTTCAGTAAGGCGCTGAATATCAGATGTTGGCTGGGGATAGTGCTTGCTAAAGAGTTGCAGCAGCTTCAGCAAATCTTGGACATATTTATCTGCGTAGTTGAGATTGCCATAGATAAAATTGATGGGGTTGTTGATTTCATGAGCAACACCAGCAACTAGCTGCCCCAGACTTGACATCTTTTCTGTTTGAATTAGCTGGGCTTGCGTTTTTTGCAATTTGTCAAGAGTTTGTTGTAGATGCTGGGCTTGTTGTTTTAATTGCGCTTCTGATTGCCGCAATGCCGCTTCTACTGAGACGCGCTCAATAATGTCTTGTTTGAGGAGAGCATTGGCTTTATTGAGTTCAGCAGTTTGTTCTTCTATCTGTATTTTTAAATCATCGTGTGCTTGCTGCAATGCCTTCTCTGCTCGTTTGCGTTCCGCAATCTCAGAACGCAGTCGCTCGTTGCTGTTTCTTAATGCGCTGGTTCGTTCCTCTACGGCTTGCTGCAATACTTCGATGACATTATACATATCTGCTGGGTTCAGCACTTGCAGCAGACTGGTTTGGGAAACAATGCCTAGTAATTGTCCGCGATCGCTACTCACAACCAAACGCCGCACACGCCGCCGTTGCATTTCTTGATGGGCATCCCACAGGGAATCTGAGGGACGCAAGCAAAACAAGGGCGTACTCATTACATTTTGAGCCTGCGTTTTTGACAAATCCAGCTCTAACGCCTGGAACTGCACAACGTCTCGCTCTGTAACGATTCCCACTGGGATTAGGGGTTGGGGATTGGGGATTGGGGATTGGGGATTGCAAGGACTCTTACCTAGTCCCTTGTCCCCAGTCCCCAGTTCTTGTTCTGTAATAACTACACAGCTGACTAGCTGCTGAGCCATGAGCTGGGCTAAATCTAGAACAGAAGCGGTTAAAGGTGCATGAACGACTTTAGATGTCATCACATCGGAGACATATCGCAATCGCGTCAGGAGATTGACGGGTTGCAGTGCTTTGCGAATACTGTCGTTTGTCACTACCCCAACAATATGATCGTTATCGTCCATTATTGGCAAGTGACGAATCCGATGCTGACGAAATAAAGAAAGGGCAGTGAAAACATCCTGAGCTTCCGATTTCCTCAGTGTAATCGCTGTTTTTGTTACTATATCGCCAATTTTGACGTTTATTAGGGAAGTTCCAGCAGCAGTTAGTCGGACTATATCCCGCTCTGTGAATACTCCCACTAGCTGCGTACCTTTTATGACCAATACGTAACAACCGGAAGAATCGGCGGTGTCAAGAACACTTTCCCTTTCTGGAAACACAGAGGTGGGCGATGCGACACTTCTCTGATAAGTCTTCCCTATGGGATCTTCTGAAACGTCATTGGCATCTGTTTCTATCCTGTTGGGTAGCACACAACTACTCCTTAACTGACTCATGAGCGCCAGAACATCGACTAGAAGTGTGTCAGGCGCAACGGTTAGAGGTTGACGCTCAATGGCAGGCTCTAGAGATAGTGAAGGAATAGGCAAACCGTTCAGGTGCATATATAAACCCAGCCAGTAATTTCCACAGGGGTTCTGTTGCCAATTGTAAGCTAGGATACAGCCAAATTTGTTGTTATTCTTAGCTGGGTGCAATAAATCATTACTTTAGGGTCATAAATTATTACATACTCCCATGTTTATTTGCTGCTGAAGTTTAGACAGGGCAAGGCTGAGAAAGCTAAAAAAGCAAATACGGAGGGAAAAAGCCGTTTTCCCTCCGTATTGGTTATTTTTAGCAACTTAATTGTTACAGCCCCCATCCAAGCAAGGCTATGGCGATGGCAGACTAGGAAAAATGTGAATAGCGAAAATAGAGGATACACAGGGCAGCGATCGCGTAATATTCTGAACAATAGCGATCGCGTCCATTTTTAGCCGTTAGGGTTGATGATCAAGCTGGTTGCTTTGGGGCGTAACGGCGCGAACAGGTGAAAAGCTCAAAAAGGTTAAAAGCCGGAAAACTAATTGGGTTTTTAATTGATAAATTTAATGTTTCAATAGATATTTATCTCTACCTAATAAAAAAGACCAGCTGTTACCACAGCTGGCGCAAAAAACTCGTTGATTCTGTTGTCGTTGATCTGAGGAAATCCTAACCTGCGCGTTCCCAACCGCCAGCCTAAAAGATTTCTTAATATTTACTGTAACAGTAAATACAAACTTTAGCTCATAAAAATTTACATTTTGTTGAAATCTTCACACTAAAGATAGTTGACGGCTTTCTGAGGACGACCCCAAATGATGCGCTCATGCTTATAAATCGCAATCCCAGGTTTAGCACCTTTAGGCTTGTAGACGTGTTTGGGTTGAGTGTAGACCACTGGAACCTGGTCACTTTGTCTGGCGCGGCTGTAGTAAGAAATTAGGTCAGCGGCAAATTGCAAATCGGCTTCGTCAGGGACTTCCCCCGGTGCGACCCGCAGCAAGCCATGACTTCCGGGAATTTCCTGAGTGTGGAACCAGAGGTCATAATCTCCAGCCATGCGAAAAGTTAGCTGATCGTTCTGGCGGTTGTTGCGCCCAATTAGTAATTCAAAACCGCTTGGTGTCTGGTAATTGTAGGGGTGACTCGCTTCCTCATCCCTACGGCTGCGGTTGTCTGGATCTTCTAAATATTTCTGCCCAATCAGTTCATCGCGGATTTCTAAGAGCGTTTGTAAATCTTCTGGGTCGTCGTAAGCATCAAGCTGGGTAAGGGTTGCTTCCACTTGCTCCAGGTAATCAATTTCCTCTTGCACTTGTTGGAGTAAAGGTTCAACGGCTGTACGAGCGCGTTTTAGTTTCTGGTGGCGCTTGTAGAGAGATTGGGCATTTTGGACAGCGTTTTTTTCTGGATCTAGGGGAATTGTGACTGGCTTACCTGTTTCAAAATCGTTGAGTGCGATCGCCTTCATCCCTGGTTCCCAGTCTTGGAGGTAAGCCATCAGCAAGTCTGCTTGTTCTCGGTACTGGTCTGCTTGGTCTGATTGCTGCAAGCGTTCTTTGAAGGTAGAAGCCTTCTGACGCAATTTTTGCAGAATATTATTGAGTTTCTGACTTAACTGATGGCGGATCTGGTTAAATTCTTGTTGATTTAGTTGGTCGGTGTAGTAGCGGTTGAGTAATTCTTGGACTGATGAGGCAGGCTTGATAATACCCCAACCTAAGACGTTATAACCATCTTGTGTAAAGCCGGGATGAAACTGGCTCTTGACTGGGGACACGGAGGACAACGCTTTTTCTTCCTTCTCTCCTGGTTCCCCTCCACCTCGGTTCCCCTCTTCCCCAGTCCCCAGTTCAACTACTTGCAGCCACTCTTGCCATTTTTGAAATAATTTATCCCAGTCGGATGATATCAAGCTATTGGTGGTAGCCTCTGAATCTAGGCCTGCGGCTTGTGCCATTGATACCACCAGCGCTGGACTCAAACCCCGGTAGTTTTTCAGTAAGTTCCGCCGCAGCGTTCCTGGTACCAGACTGACTCGCTCTTGCCAGCGCTCTTGGGATTCTCTCAAACTGGGAGTAGTATTGGTGAGGGCTGGGGGTACTTCGTAAGGTTGTCCGGTTTGGATAGGGCGGACGCTGGACTGCTGGCTGCTAACTTGATGGGCGACAGTGACAATTAGGTTGTCTGCACCTGTGAGGATAACGTTGCTGTATTTGCCTATAACTTCGACGTACAGGTGCCAGAATACCGGGTCTCCGGGACGTTTGGCAAATTGCAAGTCTAGCACTCGCTCCCAAGGCGCGATCGCTTCAATCGCCACCAAGGCAAATCCTCCCAGTTGATGTCGCAGCTGGTCGCTGAAGGTAAATGTATCCGGTGTCCGGGGCGGTGGATTTCCTATACAAACTCTCGCCGCTTGCGGATGCCAACAAATTGTCAGCCAACCCCGTCGCTTCAAGGTTCGCAGTGCTAGAGATATTGTAAAGCGATCGCGCTGATAAACCTGTTCGGTGCGCGCTGGTATCCATTCATCGCGCAGTTCGCAACAAGCACCAGTTAGGGTAGTAAAGTCAACAAGTTGCACGAGAGAACGCGGTTTTTATTGTTACAAGCTCACAATTAGTTTACTTCTATCCTTGCTAACTAAGTCACCTGTGGAAGCAATTCACATGAAACCGCTATTTTTATCTATTTCTTTTGGAAGAGTTAAAAAGAACTGAAAGGTAAAAAAAAGCAGTTAGTACCTAAAAACGGGGGTTTTCGTGGATTTTAAGCTTGTAAGTCAATATTATTGTAGATAACATGGGAACTAGACTCTATGAAGCTTTTTATGCGGCTATGCCGTTAGTTTTTTATGGACATCCAGCTAATCAACATCGGTTTTGGTAACATTGTGTCTGCAAACCGAGTTGTTGCCATTGTCAGTCCAGAATCTGCCCCGATCAAACGGATCATTACCGATGCCAGGGATCGAGGCCAGCTGATTGATGCCACTTACGGGCGTCGTACCAGAGCAGTAATTATTACTGATTCTAGCCACGTCATTCTCTCGGCTATTCAGCCGGAAACTGTTGCCCATCGCTTCGTTATCGGCAAAGACGGTAGCGCCAACAACTAAAGACTAAAAAGGCAATCATGTAAAAGGCAAAAATGAATAATTTTTGCCTTTTGCTGCGCTCCTTTCTTGGGGGATAGCCTGAAAGCTTTTTTATTGAGAGACGAAGGAAATAAATAGTTTCTATAGTCCAAAGTCTCAATTCAATGATTTAAAGTAGAAAGTCTACAGTTTGTTGCATGAGTCAGAAGGCTATGGGAAAAGGGAGACTGATTGTTTTGACAGGGCCGAGTGGAGTAGGCAAAGGCACGCTGCTGCGATCGCTTCTAGCGCGTCATCCAGAACTATATTTTTCTGTATCTGTCACCACTCGCTCCCCCCGTCCTGGGGAGATTGACGGTAAAAACTATTATTTTGTCAGCCGCAGCCAGTTTGAGGAAATGGTAACAGCTGGTGAACTGCTCGAATGGGCTGAGTTTGCCGGAAATTATTATGGCACTCCCAAACGCCGGGTGAAGGAACACATCCAGCAAGGACAGTGGGTGATTTTAGAAATTGAACTCGAAGGGGCGCGGCAGATCAGGAAAAATTTCCCAGAGGCATTGCGGATCTTTATCATGCCTCCTTCCGTGAGCGAGCTAGAAAACCGGATACGAGGCCGGGGACAGGATTCTGAGGTAGCGATCGCCCGCCGTCTCAGTCACGCCCAAGCAGAAATTGCCGCCGCCAGTGAGTTTGATATTCAGATCGTCAACGATGACTTGAAAGATGCTCTTCAAGAGATTGAAGACGCTATTTTTACGACAGCAAACTGTTGATTTTTTTTTACCCTAGGACGCAAAAGTTCACGCTTTAGGTAGCACGCGGATCTGTCTGTCTCTTTAAATGTTCCTTTGTTTATAAAAAATCACCCTTTCGGGTGATTTGCCATTGCACAGTGTGTTGTATTCCGAAAAATTTGTTTGTGTATTTGTGTCTAATATAATGCCGAGAAAAAGACACTCGCAGACTGAATTAAAGGACACAAAACTGCTATGCAACTAGGAACTCTCAAAAAAATTGGTGCTGGCTTAACAGCTTTTACTCTATTAGGAATTACACTAAGTGTTGCCGTTCCCAAAAATTTAGCCGAACCATCTAACGCAGGTAATAAGTTTGCTCCCAGAACTGTCGCACCAGAACAAGCAGGAGGTGCGGTTAGTGAAGCCGATACCGTCCGCCAATCCATAAAAGCTAGAGTAGGTACAGCAAACGCACTCGGTGCAGGTGTGGCAGGGACAGCGACAGATGATGGTCGGGTTTATAACGTGTTGAGTACCGTTAATATCCGCTCTTGTCCCAGCACCAGCTGCCGTATCTTGCGCGTCGCTCGACCGGGAGCCGATGTTTTAAACGATCCTAGCGGAGGCACTCAGCAAGGCAATGGTTATACTTGGGTTCGCGTTACCTACGGTTATACTTCCGCCAATGTCTGTGCAAGCGGTCGTCTTCAAGGCTGGATGATTGTTAACCCACTGGCTCCGGGAACGGCTCATGTAGTTAAGTCACCTGTAAATCTTCGCAGATCGCCATGCAGTGGCCAAATTATCAAAACTGTACCTATTGGCACCAAGTTGAACTTTGCTGTAGATAACAACCAGTGGAACAATAAGTGGTACAAAATTACTGTGCCAGGGTCAACACCAGGGACATTAGGTTATGTTGATGGTTGGGACTATGTTGATGTCTACTAATAATTAGGCTAATTCTTGTTGCTGATAAAGCAAAGCCCGGTATCACTACCGGGCTTGTTTTTTAGAGCGTAGAGAGTAAGGTTGGACTACTCCTGTGCTGCTTTTTTAAGAGGGTTTTAGGGTGATTGAGGTTAGAAAACCCAACCTATAACTAACTAATGGCTTATTCCCAAACGTCCAAATCGAGCGCTCGCGAACCACCCCGTTCTAGCATTAACAAAAGGTTCTTGAGTTGTCCCCAAATCAAGAAGCCGATAAATAGAGTGAGTGGCACAGAAACCCCACAAGCCAGCGATCCGGGAAAGCCAAAAATTTCTAATCCAGCCACAAGAAATACGCAGACACCCGCACAAATTCCCAGAAACGGCAGTTGTAACTGCATACCTTGCATTTGTGCTAGGGTGCGGGTGGAGCGGTTTTTTGCCCACTCCCGCACTTGTTGTTTCAGGGTGGCTTCAAAAGCAGCGCCAGAGGTTAGCCCAGCGAATAAACCAACAACGAGTAAAAAATACGGCGGGTCTGGAAAGTAATACACTAATAACTCCTAATGGTTAATGGCTAATAGCTAATAGCTAATTATTCAAAGCCATTAGCTATTAGCTTCAAGATTTGTGCTGAAAAGCAGAGAATGTGGAAACAGTGGGCAAAAGCGCTGCGACTCCCTCGGTGGAGAGTTCAGTTAAGGCTCCCAATGCCACATTGAACAACCGTGCTGGTTTCAGGTCGTCTTTAACCAGATTCCAGAGGCGTCGGACTTCCTCGGTATGAAGGCGGTCATCTTCTGTTAAAGCTATCAGTAATTGCCGTCGCAGAAACTGACCTTCTTCAGAAAGGATAAACTGTAAACCGAGTTGTGCTGTGGGTAATAAATCGAAGTTATCATCACTGCGGGCGATGGCAATCATATTTTCCAATCGCTGCCACTGGAATTTACCATCTTTGAACAGCACCTCAATCAACCGCCGCCGCATTTCGGGAGTTTCCCCGGTGAGTAAACGCCGCGCCACATAGGGATAGCCAACTTCGACGATTTTGAAATTCGGATTCAAGCTTAAAGCTAATCCCTCTTGCGTCACCAGAGAACGAATAATCAAGGCAAATTTTGCGGGGACGCGGAACGGATATTCATACATCAGTTCCGAGAACTTGTCTGTAACTGTCTTGAAGTTAAAGTCTCGCACACTTTCGCCTATCGCTTGATCCAGCACGGTTTCCAGCGCCGGAATGATGGGAATAATGTCTGTCTCTGGTGTCAAAAAGCCTAGCTTTACAAAGTCTTTGGCTAACTCGATGTAGTCTTTGTTAATTAGGTGAACTACGGCGCTGACGAGGTTTTCTTTGGTATGCTCCTCCATCTGATCCATCATGCCAAAGTCAATGAATGCCATCCGCCCGTCTGGCATGGCAAACAGGTTCCCTGGATGGGGATCGGCGTGGAAAAAGCCGTGTTCTAGCAGCTGTCGCAGTCCTGATGTTACGCCAATTTCAATCAGGCTATCTGTGTCCAAACCTGCTGCTTTGATCCGCTCAGTATCTGTCAGCTTGAAGCCGTTAATCCACTCTAAGATAAGAACGCGGTTGCTGGTGTATCGCCAGTAAATTGCTGGAACTTTGACGGTGGGATCGTCGCGGAAGTTTGTCGCGAATTTTTCGGCGTTGCGTCCTTCGTTGAGGTAATCAACTTCTTCAAATAACTTGGTGCCGAACTCATCGACAATTAAGCGCAGATCATGCCCTAAATTTAGGGGAAGCCAGGGAGCTAGCCAACCAGCAGCCCACCGCATTAAGTACAAGTCTAGGGTAATGGTTGGTAGCAAGTTGGGGCGTTGCACCTTGACTGCTACTTCTTCGCCAGTGTGGAGACAGGCTTTATATACTTGTGCTAGGCTGGCGGCGGCTAGAGGCTCTGGGGAGATTTCGCTAAATATCTCTTCTATAGAGCGGTCTAGCTCTGTCTCGATGATATTGAAGGCGATCGCATTATCAAACGACGGCAGTTGATCCTGTAGTTTGATGAGTTCTTCTAAAAAGTCTTTCCTTATTAGATCGGGGCGCGTGGAGAGGGCTTGACCGACTTTAATAAATGTAGGGCCGAGGCGAGTTAGCATTTCTCGCAGTTCGGTGGCGTGTTTAGACGCGACTTGTCGCATCTCTACATTCCACAATTCATCCCACTTTAACCCGATAAAGAATCTCGCAAAGGAGAAAATAATGTTAATGCCACGCCAGATAACTAGCCAAGGACGATAAAGGTAGTATTGGGCGATCGCTTTTTGATCGTAGCCCCCAGACTGGACGAGTGGATACCGATTCACGCTTGTGTCTGCCTCTCAAAACAAAACTTATTAGTAAGTAGCGGCTTGGTAGTAGTAAAGCCACTTTTTAACTTGATCAATCAAATAACACTTATTTCTAGAGATTCCTTCCGCAATCTCTCGTAACTTTATACATTGTTTTTTACCAGTTTTTTAACGTTTTATTAACTCTAGTATACAAAAATACAGACACCATCGGGGATCAATATTCTGGACTGGGGGCTGGGGACTGGGGACTAGGGATTGGGGGCTGGGGGCTGGGGACTGGGGACTGGGGACTAGGTAAAACTTTTTCCCAATCCCCAATTCTCAATCCCCAATTCCCAATTCCCAATTCCCAATTCCCAATCCCCAATTCCCAGTTCCAAGATTGCAGGGGAAAAAGTTTTTGTTCAAAAGGGGGAAATTCAGGAGATATTTTTACCCTCCCCAACATGGGGAGGGATCAACACGTTCGGGCTTCTGACTAGGTGCTGGACTTGGCTTCTAGGTTTTCCATGCGACTTTTTAGTTCCTGATTTTGCTTTTTCAACTGATCGAGTTCCTCTCGCAATTGTTTGATAGCTTGATCGGAACCAACGTTTTTTTGCACCCGTTCAACTGCTTCCTCGGCGATACGACGAACTCGCCCATCGGGAGTTTGATCGGCAAGACTTTGTAAAATCGCGATCGCTTTCGGAGTCTCCATCTGTCCCAGTGCTATAGCAACTGAAACTTGCGTTAAGAAAAACGTTTCTTTAGAAAGTTCGCTTAATTGCTCTAGAATCCGTTCCAGGTTGACATTATTCTGACCTGTAGAAATGCCTCCTAGTGCGCGAATGGCTGCAAGGCGCAAAGCCTGCGGAACTCCGGACGCGGTATATTCTAAAATCAGATCCAAAGCTTCTGGTGAAGTTTTGAGTTGAGATAAACCTGCGATCGCGCCCGTCCTAACAACCTCATTCCAACCAGCTTTTTCCTTGAGTACCCAGTGCAGCAGCTTCAGTACCTTCTTCTCTTGCTTGGGCTTTTCGTCCAAGTGTGCTGCCCCAATTCCCGCGATCGCGTTAGCTGCGGCAGCTTCCACATAGTAGCTGGCATCTCCTTTATCCACCAGTGGTTTCAGTGCTTTATAGCTTTCTTGCGTCTTGATTTGAGCTAGTGCTTGCACCACTGCACGACGTACTAAAGCCTCTTTATCTTGCAACCCGACAACTAAAGCATCAAACGACTGATCGAGTTTAACTTCAGAGAGTTGTTTGGCAACTTCCGCCCGAACTCCCCAGCAAGAGTCATTCTGCAAAGCAGCAGCAAGAGCTTTTACCACCTCTAATCCACCTTTTTTTGCCAACGCCTCAGCAGCGTAAATGCGAGAAACCGGATCGGGATCGAATTGCAGTTGTGCTTTGAGTTCGGCAACTGGGTACTCTAAAGATACAGTTTTCAGGAAATTATTTCCTACATCAAAGCTTACATATTCGGGTTTCTCTTCTAAGGGGAAGTAAAAACTTTGTTCCCGCTCATTTACCCGAACCTTGAAAATCTTTGATTTTGGATTTTGCTTATCGGGGTCAGTTTCCTGTTGCTGACTATAACCGAAGGCAATCGGAATTTTTAAGTCAAACAGCTCACTCTTACTGCCGTTATTATCACTTGCAGCTTGAGTTTGCGTCACCGTAATTTTTGCCAGCTTGCTGTCAGCATCCCAAACATACGCAACCTTAAAATCTGGATGACCGCCGCGATATACGTACTGGTCGAATAGGAATAATAAGTTGCGTCCGGTAGCTTTTTCAATTGCTCTTAGCAAGTCAACTGTTTCGACTGTTTGGTGGGCGTTATCCTGAACAAACGTATGAATTGCTTTGAAAAATAGCTCGTCTCCCAGCTCTGTCCGAATCATGTGATAAACGCAAGCGCCTTTTTCGTAAAGGTGCCTGTCGTACAGTTCAATTGCTTCCCGGTAAACATGAGTTACAATTGGACGACGGTAGCGGCTGCTATCTTCTGAAATGTAGCTACGAGCTTCATTTAATAGATAATAAGCTGCATCTTGCGCTCCATATTCTTCGTCTGTCCACAGCACTTCTGAATAAGATGCCATGCCTTCTTTAATCCAAGCATGAGACCAGTGCTTGATAACAACTAAATCCCCGAACCACTGGTGAGCGAGTTCGTGAGCAACTAAACTTTCAGTAAGGCGATTATCTAAAGATGCCCGTTCGTCTAACAAGCAGCGGTCAGTTAGCAGGGTGGTAGAAGTGTTCTCCATACCGCCAAAAATGAAGTCATCAACGCAGACTTGGGCGTATTTAGGAAAAGGGTAGGGATAGCCAAATTTTTCGCTGAAAAATTCAATCATCCGGGGAGTTTTGCCCATGCTGCGGCGGGCATCTTGTTCGCGATTTTTCTCAACATAATATGTTACAGGTTTGCCGTTCCATTCATCCTTAATTTCCGCAAAGTCACCTACAGCTAAAGTGATCAAGTAGGAGGGATGAACTTGCTGCTGTAACCAGTGGTAAATTTTGCGATCGCCATCTTCCTTTGTTTCGATCAATTCTCCATTGGAAATAGCGATCAGAGGTTTGGGAATTTTGACGCGAATTTCTGAAGTTGCCAACTGTCCCGGATAATCAAAGCAGGGGAACCAGAAGCGGGAGTCTTCATCTTCTCCTTGCGTCCAGACTTGCGTCGGTTTGTGGGGATAATGTTTGTTGGGGGTGATGAAGTAGATGCCGCGTTGGGGTTTTTCGACCGAGTAAGCGATCGCTACCTTTACCGATTTTCCCATTTCCGTAGGTGTCTGCATCTGAATATGCAGCTCGTTGCCATCATAGTCAAACGTTTGCGGCGATTCGTCAACCTCCACTGAATGAATATTTAGGTTAACGGCATCCAAAGTCAAACGGTCAATCCCACTCCGCACAGGGGATAATGTGATGGTGCAAGTGCCGACGACGCTTTGATTGGGAATGTCGAGGGCTAAATCCAGAAAAATATGTTCGACTTGTCCGGGTCGGTCTGGGTTGTAGTGGGGTCTAGCACCCGGTAACTCAAAGGATTTATGACGTGTATTGTCGGAATCAAAACTAAGCTGGAAATTCATGTTCGCGATCGCGCCCTTGAGACAATAGGGGTATGGCTACAACCCCTTAAACAAAGCCATTGAAGTATATTTTCCACATTAGCGCCTTTCCCGCGATTGTACTTAGGATTCCATGCACTACAGGGGATTTTTCATCATTGACCTGCTTTTTCAGCGATAGAATTGCTTTTACTCCACTTTTTAAGCAATTTTATTGCTTGGAGCCTCTCTTAAAAAGGATATTTAACCGTATCTCCACATTGCTCAATCCTCTCCAATTTATCGGAGGTTGGGGGTTCGCCTCGTGAAATCGCACGCAACTCAACTGTCTTGACTTCTATTCCAATTAACAATGGCAATTTACCCCCGCTCCTCTGATTTTATTTAAACTTAATAATTCCATTTGCGGAGTTTCTTCTAATCGCATTGAAGTAGCCCTATGACACTCCCATAAAAAATAATTTAATGGGAAATACTGCATAAGTAAAATTACCAATTGGGCTGCCAAAGAATGGAAATGAAAATATCCCAATACCATCACTGGCAGCAGCGACGACAATCAAAGAAGAAATAAACCGAGGAAGAATTAAAATGTCTGAAACAAAACCAAATCGTTTAGTTCCTATTGTTGTTGGTACTGCCGTTTTAATTGCAGGTGGCGTAGGTGGCTATCTTTACCTCAAAGGTGGTTTGGGTGGCGACGCAACGAGTCCTCTGGGGAGTGCCAAAGTGGTGCCAGATGAAGCATTAATGGCAGGTTTTGTCTCCACAGATCCGAAAGCTTGGGCGCAATTGGAACAGTTCGGCACCCCGGAAGCCCAAAAGTTAGTTGCCAAAGGTTTAAACAATTTCAACAAAGATATGTTGACTGAATCCAACGTCTCTTATGAGAAAGACATTAAGCCTTGGTTAGGTAGCGTGATGTTTGCTGTGCTGCCATCGTCTCCAGTAAAACCTGTACAAGCTACGCCACAATCCACACAGGAACCGAATGTTTTGATGGTTGTCGGTATCAAGGATAAAATTAGCGCCTTGAATTTCGCCAAGAAAGTGAAAAAAGCTGAAAGCAAGGAAATTGACTACAAAGGTATCAAAATAACCGAAGACCCAGGGAAAACTAGCAAAACTTATACAGCGGTTTTAAATAACCATTTAGTGTTGTCTGACCAAAGAAAAACTGTAGAATTAGCGATTGATACCTTCAAAGGTCAGCCTTCATTTGCTGGTAAAGAAGGTTCAGCCAATCTTCTCTCGAAGAGTACAAACGTACAACACTCCTTGGCTCAATTCTATGTGCCTGACTACGGCAATATGGTAGAGGAATTGTTGGCAACCAATCCTAATGCAACGCCATTACCTCCAGAAACAATAAAGCAGCTAAAAGCATTGAAGTCAATGGTTATCGGTGTTGGGGTCGATAATGCGGGTATACGCATGAAGGCGATTGGTAAGATAGACCCGACAGCCGTTGTGCAAGCAGAGTATAAACCCAATGCTGGCAATGTGGTGTCTCAATTTCCTGCTGATACTATTGCCTTAATCAGCGGCGGCGGTATCAGCCGTACTTGGGATGCGGTAGTTGAACAGTCGAAAAAAGATCCCGAAGCCCAGAAAGCATTTGAACAAACACGTCTACAACTAAAGGAAAGCCTGAATCTTGACCTAGATAAAGATATCTTTGGTTGGATGGATGGTGAATTTGCTATGGCTGCAATTCCATCTAGTCAAGGTATTTTAGCGCCAGTTGGCTTTGGTGGAGCTTTGGTATTTCAAACAAGCGATCGCAAAACCGCTGAAAATACCTTCAGTAAACTTGATGCACTTGCTAAAGGCAACTCAATCACGGTAGCCCAAAGAAATGTTAAAGGTAACGCTGTCACTGAATGGCAGATCCCACAACAAGGTGCATTTTTGGGACGTGGTTGGATAGATGAAAACACCATGTTCATCGCTATCGGTGGCCCCATCGCTGATGTGATCGCCACCAAACCCAGCCAGACTTTGGACAATAGCCCATCGTTTAAAGCCGCCACAGCGTCGTTGCACAAGCCAAATGCAGGCTACTTTTACCTAGATATGGACAAAACCATGTCTCTAGTAAATCGCCAGCTACCTGCTTCCCAAAAGAATGCGATCGCGCCAGAAACAGCGGCTGTCCTCAACTCTATTCGGGGTGTTGGTCTAACTGTTACTCAGTCTGACAAAACAACTGCTGAAATTGAGGTGTTACTAGCCCTAAAGCAGAAAACTGGGAATTAGTCAATAGTTATTGGTCATTAGTCAGCAGTCAGGGAAGAGTTGGAAAGTTGGAATGAAAATCCCTAGCCACCGTTTCAACCTTCCAACGTTGCAACGCTAACAGACAACAAACAATAAACTAATAACTAATGGCTAATAACTAGGGACTAATGACTACTGCTGTAAAAACTGCTCCCGGAATATCTTCGCGCTTGGTGAATGGGTTGCTGGCGATCAAGCCGTTAGCCAATCTTGCCAAGCATCAGGCGCGAACTATGATGATTAAACGCGCCGAGAGAATTGGAGTACCTTGGACAAAGCAAGTAAAGGAACTATCCCAACTCGACTGGGGAACTGGGTTAGAGAAAGTACAAAACCCAGAGCTAGTTTACCCAGAATACTATGTGCGATCGTTTCATGCCTACGAAAGCGGTAATTTAAGCTGGGAGGCTGCTTGGGAGGTAGAAGTCGCTGCTTATGCCGTTCATGCTGGTGTCTGGAAAGATGCTGGTAGCCAGGGAGATGCTAGACTCCGCCAAAGTTTCTTCGATATTCTCACTAGCCAAATTTCCACCCAGCCGCAAGATATTTTAGACTTGGGGTGCAGTGTCGGGATGAGTACCTTTGCCCTGCAAGATGTCTATCCCCAGGCAAAAATCACTGGTTTAGACTTGTCTCCCTACTTTCTGGCAGTTGCCCAATACCAATCGCAACAGCGTCAGAAATCAATTCAGTGGGTTCACGCAGCTGCTGAATCTACAGGATTGCCAGAGGCGTCATTTGATTTAGTTTCCATCTTTCTGATGTGCCATGAGTTGCCTCAATCGGCAACAATGCAAATTTTGAGAGAAGCCCGGCGCGTACTGCGTCCCGGTGGCCATTTGGCAATTATGGATATGAACCCAAAGTCGGAAATTTACATCAAGATGCCACCGTACATCTTGACCTTGCTCAAGAGTACCGAGCCTTACCTGGATGAATATTTTGCCTTAGATATTGAACAGGCGCTAATAGAGGCAAGATTCAAAGTACCCACTATTACTTTCAATACTCCTCGCCACCGAACGGTAATCTCACAAAAGTAATACTGTCGCTTTCGTAACGAGAGGGCTACAAAAAATTTTCTAACTCGTTTAGGGCTATAGCAGTCCTAAACGAGTTATGAGCCAGCCCTTCAGATGCCCGACTTGTTAGAGAAGTCGGGCATCTCGCCTTCAGGAATTGTTTAGGGCTGCTACATGGGTTTGGACTTCGGGGATCGCAGTTTCTCGGTAAATCGATAAAGTCGAGCTTAGGATAGATTGCCTAAGCTGAGGAAAAAAGCAGAATATGGTGACTGCGTAAACCTATAGAACAGTGCTTGAGTGCAATTGAAGTGCATCTGAAATTGTCTCAAGGAGCGCAGAGATTTAAATATCATGCGATCGCTTATGCAAAAAGTTCTTCGGTTACTGGCAGCACTTTCTTTGGTCGGAGCTATTGGTCAACAACCAGCGCGATCGCAATCTATTATCCCAGCTGCTGACGGCACCGCTACCGTCATCACCCCTAACGGTAATATTATCAACATTAGCGGCGGAAATCTATCTGGAGATGGAGTAAATCTCTTTCATAGTTTCACCGAATTTGGTATCCGCTCTAATGAAATAGCTAACTTTCTTTCTAACCCAAATATTGAGAACATACTCTCCCGTGTAACTGGAGGTAAAGCCTCAATAATTAACGGTTTAATTCAGGTTACTGGTGGCAACTCGAACCTATTTTTGCTCAACCCATCGGGCATCATCTTTGGCCCAAAAGCTATTCTTAACGTACCGGGTGACTTCACCGCTACCACCGCCAACGGTATTGGTTTTAATCAAAATTGGTTTAGTGCTATTGGTACAAATAATTATGCGGCTCTAGTAGGCAATCCCACCAGCTTTGCCTTTACGATAAATCAGCCGGGGGCAATTATTAATGCAGGTTCTTTAGCAGTTGGCGCAGGACAAAATTTAACTTTGTTAGGCGGCACTGTGATCAGTACAGGAAAACTGGTTGCTCCTGGGGGTAATATTATCGTGGCGGCGGTGCCGGGTGAGAGTACGGTGCGCGTGAGTCAGCCGGGAAATCTGCTGAGTATAGAGGTGGGGACTGGGGACGGGGGACTAGGGACTGGAAATATTCAACCCCTCTCTCTTCCCCAGTTATTGACAGGCGGGAAATTGAGGAATGCGACTGGAATAACAGTTAATAGCGATCGCATACAATTAACCGGATCTGGGTTGCCAGTAGCAGATGGAGATGTGGTAGCGCGGGAGGTGACGGCGGGAGCAGCGACACTCTCGGCACGCGATTTGACGCTAGTAGAAAGTCAACTCTACACTACTGGAAACTTGAAACTGCAAGCCACAGAGACAGTGCGAGTCCGGGACAGCGTGGAAAAAAGCTTTGTTGCCCAAGCCGGAGGTAATTTATACATTCAAGGCAATCAAAGCATCGATATTCTGGCGCTCAATCACCCAAAAACGCCCTTTACCAGTGGTGGAAATCTCAGTTTAGTTAGCGATGGCAATATTTCTGGGGATGGTCACTTTAGCAGTGGCGGCGACTTTTCGATTCGCAACACGCTGGGAAACCCTGGAAAATTTGTCAGTCTCTATGACCCGATTATTAGCTCAGTGGGAGATGTTAACTTTGGCGATTATACGGGAGTTTCGCTGAAAATAGAGGCAAAAGGCAATATCACAGCTGGCAATATTGTCATTACGGGAGCAGATACATCACTCATTGTTGGTCAAGACCCAGACATTCCCATTTTGAGCAGCACTCCCGCCTTAATTTTAAGAGCAGGCGTTACCAATCTGGAAAATCCGCCCAACTTCGGCTCAAGCTCCTACTCTATTACAAACCTTGGCACGCTTCCAGGCGGTAACTTAAGTAACGCCTCTGACATCAACAATAATGGTCAAGTGGTGGGAGTTTCCAACATCGCTAATGGAAACCCTACCAGTGTAGTGTGGGAAAACGGCGCTATCCAAAACCTCGGCACTCTCCCCGGCAATGACTTCAGCAGCGCCAACGCTATCAATGATTCTGGTGTGGCGGTTGGTAATTCAGGCACTTTTAGCGGCAACTTAAATGCTGTAGTGTGGCAAAACGGCGCTATTCAAAACATAGGCAGTAACTCTGTTCAAGCCAACGATATCAACAATCTGGCTCAGGTGGTGGGGATTACCAACTTAAACGGTAATAATCAGGCTTTTTTGTGGCAAAACGGGGCTATCCAAAACCTGGGAACCCTCCCCGGCAATGATTTCAGCAGCGCCAATGCTATCAACAACAATGGTCAAATTGTCGGCAGTTCAGGCACAGTTAGCAACGGTTCTCAAGCTGTGTTGTGGCAAAACGGCGTTATCCAAAACTTGGGTACGCTTCCAGGCGGTAATTTCAGCAACGCCTATAGCATTAATGATGCGGGTTTTGCGGTCGGGGATTCGCAGGCGGCAAACGGAAACTCTGAAGCTGTGCTGTGGCGAAATGGCGCGATCGCACTCGGAACTCTACCAGGCGATAACTTCAGCCGCGCTAACGACATCAACAACATTGGTCAAGTTGTCGGTAGTTCGGAAGGTGCGAACCAGAACACTCGTGCTTTTCTCTGGCAAAACGGCATAATTTCAGACCTGAATAACTTGATTTCTCCCAGTTCTGGCTGGGATTTTCTGCAAACTGCCGCAGCTGTCAATGATGTTGGGCAAATCGTGGGAACTGGTTTTATCGGCGGACAAAGCCGTGCTTTTCTGTTGACACCGCTTACTTCTAGTTCTGTAGCAAGTCCGGGAAGCATTACGGTAGGAAATATTTTCACCCCAGGGGGGCCAGTTATTTTGTCAGCGACAAGCGATATTAATCAGCTTGGTGAAATTAACTCCAATGGTGGGGAGATTAGCCTTACTACTAGCAACGGCAACATCACTGCCGGAATAATTAATTCTAGTTCTACGGAGAATGGTGGTGCTGTCACCTTGAAGACTCCTAATGATATTCAAGTTAACTATATAAATGCCCAAGGTGGCGTTTCTGGCACAGGTGGTAGAGTTGACATTACCACTGATAACTTTTTTCGGGCGATCGCTACTTTTCCCGACCAAAACGCGATCGCTGCCAGCATTTCTACAGTTGGCGGACTAAATGGTAATCAGGTAACTATTCAACATGGCGGCGGAGCCAAGGGTATTCCTTTTGTAGTCGGCGATGCTACTGTAAATGGTACTGCTGGTGCAATTACCACTGGCACTAGGCTTGTAGATAATGCGATCGCGCCGCAGCGTTCTTTTGCAAGTAGCTTCACTCAAGGCAATATCCAAATCATTACTCAAAACCCGCCATTACCAGACCCAGATCAACCGCCATCAGATCCAAATCAACCACCATCAAATCCAAATCAACCGCCATCAAATCCAAATCAACCGCCACCAAACCCAAATCAACTGAATGAAGATTCCGCACCACCACAGGCAAATCCAATTTCCCAGAGTGCGATCGCTTATAGTGTTCCTAACGTTGAAGTAGACGCGGTGGTAGCCGGACTTGAAAATTACTTTACCAACCAAGTTGAACAATATCTGGGTACAACAACCGATACTGCGCCGATAAATTTGGCACAAGCCCGCAACGTACTCCAACAAACTGAAACAGCAACAGGTGTGAAACCAGCACTTATATATGTAGTTTTTGTGCCACCATTGCTGAAACCAGAAACAGGGGAAAATAGGAGCAATTCCCAACTCCCAATTCCTAATTCTCAAGCCTCAAATTATAGCGACCAACTCGAACTGGTAGTAGTCACCGCCAAGGGTGAAATAGTTCGCAAACGAGTAGAAGCGAGTACACGAGGCGCATACGCTACGCGATCGCAAGTTCTCAAAGTTGCTGATGACTTCCGCAACCAAATCTCCAGTCCCAGAAATACTCGGAGTTACCTCGCCCCAGCCCAGCAACTCCATCAATGGCTAGTAGCACCCATCAAAGAAGATTTACAAAACCTGGGCATCCAGAATCTTGTATTTATCATGGATACTGGCTTGCGTTCCTTGCCCTTAGCCGCCCTTCACGATGGTGAAAAATTCTTGGTAGAACGCTACAGTGTAGGACTAATGCCAAGTCTCAGCCTCACCGATACCCGAAGCAGCGACATCAAAGAATCCCAAATTTTAGCGATGGGGGCATCGCAATTTACCAATCTGCAACCCTTACCAGCAGTGCCAGTAGAATTATCTTTAATTACCCAGTATCTGTGGGAAGGGAAATATTTTCTTAACGAAGCTTTTACCCTGAAAAATCTCAAAGCGCAACGTCAGCAGAACCCCTCTGGAATTATCCACCTTGCCACTCATGCAGAATTTAAGCCTGGTGAACCCAGTAAATCTTATATTCAGTTGTGGGATACTCAGCTGCGACTCAACCAGTTGCGCCAACTAGAGTGGAATAATCCGCCAGTACAATTATTGGTACTAAGTGCTTGTCGCACAGCGTTAGGGAATGAACAAGCAGAATTAGGTTTTGCTGGGTTGGCTGTGCAGGCGGGTGTCCAATCGGCGTTGGCAAGTCTGTGGTACGTTTCCGATGAAGGGACGCTGGTATTGATGAGCGAGTTTTACCAGCAGTTGAAGAAAGCCCCCATCAAAGCCGAGGCGTTGCGACAAGCGCAGATAGCAATGTTGCGGGGAGAGCTGGAAATTAAGGGAGGTCAATTGCATACTTCCGCTGGAGATATACCAATGCCTCCCAACTTCGCCAACCAGGGAGATAAAAACTTCAATCATCCCTATTATTGGGCAGCTTTTACAATGATTGGCAGTCCTTGGTAGGGGTGAAGCATTCGCCCCTACCGCCTGCAAAAATCTTTGTGTCTATTGTCTATAAGGATGCGATCGCTTTTTTTGCTTTCTTCCCACCTTGATTTTGCCGACGGCGCAGAATTTCTGCTAACGGTAAAATGCCCAATATCGCTAACGAACTTGGTTCGGGAACTGCTTGATTTGGATTTCCAGCCACACGGTTGCGGACAGCAACAGCAGTATCTGGGAAATCGCTAAACAAGCCATCAAGCCCAAGTTTAAAGAACCTTTCGTACTCCAGTTCGGGGTTTCCATTGTATTCTGGAGCCAGGAAAAAGTCCTCATTACGGAAAGTGTAGGCATGAACAAGCAAACCCGCCGCGTGAGCGTCATCAATCAGCGTGGTAGGTTCTTTTAATGGCCTGTCAGCATCGCTGATCACACCATCCCCATTCAGATCGTCAGCTTTACCATCCCCATCGCGATCGACAGTTGCAGAAGGTATAATTAACCCTTTTGAAGGGCCAATCCCTTGTGCATATTCGGCAATGCCTGCTAATCCTGTAGAAGTTACCAAGTCGCCATAAGTCCGAGAGTCCCCACTGACAACAAAATCATAGGGCTGAGAGCCACTTCCACCAAACAACTGAACCAGAGAGACATCCGTTAAGGTGTTCAGTCGTTGTAGGTTTGCAACTTCAAAAGACTGAATGAAAACCGCATCGTCTGCATCAGTGTACCCGTTAGCCGTGAGAATTTCTACTAAAGGTTCTTCCAGCGATAAACCCACAGAATTAAAGTAGGTGGGGTGCTTGGTTTCCGGGTAAATACCGATGGTGCGACCAGTTTCCGCACTTTTGCGCTTGGCTAGGTCAATAACCTCTTGCAGAGTAGGAACTTCGTATAAACCGTCATAAGCTGTACTACGCAGCTGGGGAAGACGCTCTTTGGCGCGGAGAGTTTTGATTTCTGCTAGAGTGAAGTCTTCGGTAAACCAGCCTTCTACTTCTGTCCCATCAATAACTTTAGTGGTGTAACGGTCAGCAAATTCTGGACGACTGGAAACATCGGTGGTTCCAGAAATTTCGTTTTCATGACGAGCAATCAGAACGCCGTCTTTAGTTGAAACTACGTCTGGTTCAATATAGTCAGCCCCCATGTCAATTGCTAACTCATAAGCAGCCAGCGTATGCTCTGGGCGATAGCCACTAGCTCCCCGGTGTCCAATTACAATCGGGGGTGCGCCCGTTAAAGTTGCGGCTGCTGCTTCCCCAACAGGTACAAGCGCCAAAGCTGCCGTTGCTAATAATACCAACTTCAAAGAACGAAACATAATTTCAGCTAAGTAAATGAATATGCCTAAGTAAATATACAGATATGACATTAAGCTTAGAGAGCAATCTAGGTTAATTTAAGTATAAGTACGGATTAAAACTTGCTCCTTGTTCCCAGTTTCCGGCTGGGAAGGAGAAACAGATAGGGGGTTTTGCTAGTTACACTAAAATCGGAACGGCTATAAGTTTTTGGTGGGGATAGACTCCGTGGAACAGGTGACACAGGCAGTCAAACAACGGGTTCAGGAACTGCGGCAGCTGTTGCAGAATGCCAGCTTAGCTTACTATGTCCTTGATAATCCCATCATGGAGGATGCTGTCTACGATCAGTTGTATCGGGAACTGCAAGACTTAGAAAGCAAGTATCCCGAACTGATAACGTCCGATAGCCCTACCCAGCGCGTGGGAGAACGACCAGCATCACAATTTACATCGGTAAGGCACAATATTCCCCTCTACAGCCTAGAAAATGCCTTCAATATGAAGGAATTTGCTAAATGGCAGGAACGTTGGCAGCGCCACCGCCAAGAATCTCCTCTTGATCAGGGAGGGTTAGGCGAGATTAAATATGTGTGTGAGCTGAAAATTGACGGTTCTGCTATAGCTTTGACTTATGAAAATGGCATTCTGGTGAGGGGAGCAACTAGGGGTGATGGTGTCGCTGGTGAAGAAATTACCCAAAATGTGCGGACGATTCGCTCGATTCCCTTACGGTTGAATCTAGACAATCCTCCTGATCGCGTTGAGGTGCGCGGTGAGGCGTTTTTAGGGTTGGAGGTGTTTAAACAAATCAATCAGGAACGCTCCTCTGCTGGCGAGTCGCTATTCGCCAATCCCCGCAATGCGGCGGCTGGTACTTTGCGGCAGTTAGATTCGCGGATTGTGGCGCAGAGGCGGCTGGATTTCTTTGCCTATACTTTGCAAATTCCCGGTAAGGATGATGCTGAGGTTGCTAAAACGCAGTGGGAATCGCTGGAATTGTTGCAAGAGATGGGCTTCCGGGTGAATCCAAATCGGAAACTCTGCCGCTCTTTAGAGGATGTGCAGGCTTATTATGAATACTGGGATACAGAACGGCTGAATTTGCCCTACATGACTGATGGGGTGGTGGTGAAGCTGAATTCGATTCTGCTTCAGGAGCAGCTGGGATTTACTCAAAAGTTTCCCCGCTGGGCTGTGGCGCTGAAATATCCGGCTGAACAAGCTCCGACGCGGGTGGAAAATATTTCCGTGAATGTGGGACGGACGGGGGCGCTGACACCCCTGGCGGAGTTGCAGCCTGTGCAATTAGCTGGGACTACCGTACAAAGAGCTACATTACACAATAGCGATTATGTGCGATCGCTTGATATCCGTATTGGCGATACAGTAATTATCCACAAGGCGGGCGAAATCATACCAGAAGTGGTGCGTGTTTTGCAAGAACTTCGCCCATCTGGTACGCAACCTTTCCAAATGCCTACCTGTTGCCCAGTGTGCAATCAGCCAGTAGTAAAACCACAAGATGAGGCGGTGACGCGCTGCGTGAATGCGTCTTGCCCAGCTATCTTAAAAGGGGCGCTGGTTCACTGGGCGAGTCGCAACGCGATGGATATCAACGGCTTGGGCGAAAAGCTGATGCACCAGTTGGTTGATAAAGGTTTGGTGGATTCGGTTGCTGACTTGTACGATTTAACGGTTGACAGGTTGGCATCTTTGGAACGGATGGGCAAGAAGTTAGCCGAGAAGTTGGTGGATGCGATCGCGCACTCAAAAACTCAACCTTGGTCTAGAGTATTATATGGTTTGGGAATCCGTCACGTCGGTAGCGTGAATGCTCAGACTTTAACTCAAAAATTCACCACAGTTGAGCAGCTTTCTTCTGCATCAGCAACCAATATTGAAGCAGTTTACGGCATTGGCCCCGAAATTGCCCAAGCTGTTTATCAGTGGTTCCGAGTTCCAGCGAATCAGGCTTTAATTGACAGACTCAAGGCATCTGGGTTACAACTCGCCAATCAGGAGGCGGGGAAAACCCCCACTCCACAAGAAAATCTGTTTTTACAGGGCAAAATCTTTGTGATTACTGGCACTTTACCCACGCTGAAGCGAGATGAGGCGAAAGCACTCATAGAAAAAGCTGGAGGGAAAGTGACAAATTCTGTCAGCGCCAAAACTGACTACTTACTTGTCGGGGAAGACGCAGGTTCTAAGTTGGAAAAAGCTCAAGAATTGGGAATCACCCAGTTGAGTGAAGCCCAATTGCTAGAAATAGTCGAAGATTAGATGTCATCAGCAAACACACAATGGAAAGATTAGGGAGCGTGCGCTTTGATTGCGTAACGCTCCTTTTCCTTGAAAGTACCCGGCAGGCTTTAGTCGTCAGGCTTATTTTACCAAAAATCGGATTAATCCTAATGCAACTTCACTCTAGTTCCGGTAGATGGCGCTTAGGACTAGCGTTATCGCTTGTGACTGTATTCCTATGGGGAATTCTACCTATTGCTCTGACGGTGACGCTGCAAGCGTTGGATGTTTACACCGTCACTTGGTTTCGCTTTTTGGTATCTTTTGGATTGTTAGGGATTTATTTAGCGGCACGGAAACAATTACCATCAGTAGAAAAACTGAAAACAACGCCTATAGGATTGTTAGCGATCGCTATCTTATTTTTAGCAGCTAATTACATCCTTTTTCTACAAGGTTTGCAGCTAACTTCGCCAGCTAATACCCAAGTTCTCATTCAAATGGCTCCCGTGCTTATGGGTTTGGGCGGCTTAGCTATTTTTAAAGAACGCTATACTTTGCGTCAATGGATAGGCTTAGGCGTACTAACTCTAGGATTCGCGCTGTTCTTTCACGAGCAATTAACTAACTTAATTACAGCCCAGGGCAAATATTTAATTGGCTGTGGCTTAATTGTGCTGGCAGCTATAACTTGGGCTATTTATGCTTTAGCTCAAAAACAGCTTTTACAAAAATTGCCTTCTTCTAACATTATGCTGCTAATCTATGGCGGCTGTGCAATTTTGTTTACTCCGTTTATCACACCGCAACCGATTCTTACACTGAATCCCTTACATTTAGGAATGCTACTCTTTTGCGCTTTGAATACTGTTATTGCTTACGGTGCTTTTGCCGAATCTTTGGAACACTGGGAAGCATCGCGAGTAAGTGCCGTTTTAGCTATTACTCCTATTGTAACTTTGATATCTGTGTCCGCAGTGGCGGTTTTCTTACCTAGTTTAATCGCCCCGGAACAACTCACCATATTGGGGATTTTTGGAGCAATTTTAGTAGTATCTGGCTCGATAGCGATCGCGCTGGGAAAATCTCGTTAATCTTAGAAGATTATCCGACCTGAAAAGACTCCTCAAAAGTCTTAGGTTCTAGAAGAAATTTTCCCTTTTCCAAAGTGTATTGACTCTTCATTCTGTTTCTTCTTCCTCTCTGCTAATTTCCTCTAGTTACTGAATTGCATTGTTAACATCATTGCCTGATATAGCAATCCTATTTAAGTTGTAATTCAGCGGTTCAGATACCCGACTTCTTAGAGAAGTCGGGTATCTGGCTTTCACGAATCATTTAGGACTGCTATAAATTGGCTCAAGTAGCAGAGGATGAAACCCTGTTGCATCTCCTAGGGTTTAATTAGACGCCTATTTCGTGCTGAATGGCGATACTCAGCCATCAATTTTTCTCGCTGTTGATATGGATAATACATTATGGCAACTAAGGACAAACTGGTTCCTAGTAGGGATGAAAACAAAAAGAAATTGAGGAACCCTACACTGAATCCCGTGCCTAAGCTCATGCCTAAACCTGTTATCAAAAGTGCGCTACTAACAGCAATTTTTTCAGTAGATCCTCTCTCCTTATAATTCTTAATTACCGCCCCATTTACAAATCCAATCACTAGACCTGCCAAAGTTCCTAAGGAAGCAATAGCCGCTGGTAAGAACCCAGATGATAACAAAACAACTAACATTGTCAAAGTTGTCAACCAAGCTGCAATCTTGATGCCTATTACAGTTCTGATTCCAACCGCAGCAAGTAGAGTTCCGGCTAAAAACCAAGCCACAAATACCGCTATTACACCAACTTCAAAAATCGCTACAGATGGCCAAGAGGCAAACTTGAATAGAACTGCTACCATCCAAGCGATCGCACCTGTCCAAAACCCAGTCATTGCCAGAGCAATTCCTAATAGCAAAACCATTGAAATATAAGGCGGCTTTGGGGTTTCAAACAGAGTTGTACGGACTGTAATTGTGATAGGGTAAGTTTCCGGTGAAGAATTGGTGCGTAATAAAACCTGACGGCTGTAGGTTTTATCCGCCATCAACTTATTAGTATTTACAGTAATTTTGCAATTAGCATGATTACTCTTAAATACAGTTGGTTCAAAAGAAATCCAAGCATGAGAATTGGAATAGCGCGGATCGCTTTCGTAGGGTGCTACTTCCCAAGTACCTTCAAGTAATGTATCTGGCACAGAGTTATTAACACTAACGGTTTTAGTTAATTTTTCGCCTAGTTGTGTTGTTTTAAATTCCAAAGCAAGTTGGCTAAATTTAACTTCCGGTAAGCGGCAAACATAAATCGGCTTGAGAGCTTCCAAAGCAGCAGTAGCGTTGGGAAAACGGTCTTTTGCTTTGGGTTCCACCATTTTTGAGAGCAAATCCACAAAACGCAGACTCAGCTTGGGAAGCAGCAGCTTGAAATTAAGCCGCCCATCTTCATCAAATAAGGTGTCAATTTCCGTTGATTTTGTCCCAGTTAGCAAGCAAATGAGTGTTGCGCCTAAACCATATAAATCTGTCGCTTCGTTTAGCTGGCGATTGTATATCTGTTCGGGTGCCATGAACCCAAATGTCCCAGCGGCGACGCTGCTCATTGCCATTTCCCCACTGCCAATTCGAGCTAAGCCAAAATCCACCAGATAAACATTCATTTGCTCGTCCACGAGGATATTTTCAGGTTTAATATCCCGGTGAATTACAGATGGAATCCGATTTTGTAAATAAATAAGAATTTCTAGGACAGAAACAGCAATTTTCTGGATATCATCCGGGTCAAAACTGCGCGGGGCTGATAAAGGCAGGGCATCTTTATACTCCTGTACCATGCAGAAACCAGACGGGGTTTCAAAAGAATCGAGATAACGGGGAATTCCCGGATGATCGAGTCCTCGCAAGACTTGAATCTCGCGCTCATAAGCTTTAAAACCCGACCATTCAGACCCCACTTGGGCAAATAGAAATCGCTTCAGGATGACTGACTGCTCTGTGACGTTATCCTTTGCCAGATAAGTGATGCGACCCCCGGCGCGATTGCGCCCAAGTTCTCGGATGGTCTGATAGCGGGGACGGCGACTTAAAGTGTGTGAGGAGTTGCTCATGACGGCAAACAATGCAGGTAGATGGCGTCTATTCTAGGCGATCGCTTTCCTTTCGTTTTTTCCCTTCGCGCCCTATAACAAAGAGAGCGCAACGCTTACGTAAGTGCGTCTTCGTGGTTAAACCTCCACCAACGCTAACTCCTCTTCAACCTCTTGCCAAGTAGAATTAGCCAATTTTTCAATCGCCCGATCGATTGTCTCCAAACCCTGTTGAAGATTTTCTATCACGCTAAGATGTCCGCGCAACTCAGCAGCACCAGCAAACCCCTTGGCATACCAAGTCATGTGCTTCCTGGCTTGTCTGATCCCGCGATCGCCCTTATATTCATACAAAGCTTGCAGATGTTCTTTGGCACATTCCAGCCGTTGGATCGGCGTTGGTGCCGTCTTTTCTTGACCAGTTTTCAAGAAATAGTCAATTTCTCCCACCAAAAAGGGATAACCCAGAGTTCCCCGCGAACACATCACCCCATCCGCGCCGGTTTGTTCCAAACACTTCACCGCCGCCTCTACGGAAAACATATCGCCATTGGCAATCACTGGAATCGACAGAATTTCCTTGACTTTACCAATCCACTCCCACTTGGCAGGGCCGGTATAACCTTGCGAACGGGTGCGACCGTGTACTGTAATCATCTGCGCCCCCGCATCTTCCATGCGCTTAGCAAAGTCCAGAATATTGATTTCCTTATCTGTCCAGCCAATACGAGTTTTCACAGTTACTGGTACTGGCACAGCTTTAACAACAGCCCGAACAATTGCCTCAGCGACTTCTGGCTGTCGCAACAAAGAAGAACCGCCACCATTTTTAGTAATTTTATTAACTGGACAACCCATATTAATATCAACTGTATCCGCGCCTTCTTTCACAGCCATTACAGCTGCTTCCGCCAAGAAATCTGGGCGACAATCAAACAACTGAATACTAATTGGTCGTTCGTTAGGATCTACCTCCATAATCTTGGGGAGTTCCTTCACGTAATGCAGTCCCGTTGCGTTCACCATCTCGGTGTACATCATCGAGTCTGGCGCATAACGACGCACCAAACGCCGAAACACCAAATCAGTCACTCCAGACAGAGGCGACTGTAAGACGCGGCTTTTTACTTCAAAAGAGCCAATTTTGAGAGGAGTGGAGAGTCGGGATTGCAGGCTAGGAGATAGGGAAATCATAAACCTTATCAGGCAAACGAGGCTTTTTTATGGTAGCCGTTTCTCAGCACCTCTCACGTCCTCTGTTCCCTTCGCCTGATGCAGCATCTTTGCAGTTAAACCCCTCCAAGACGGCAAATACAACAGATTTATTACGGGTTGCACCCCTACCGACAGCCAAAGATTTCCTTAGAGTAGACACAGTGATAGCAATCAGCAGCAGATAGGTGGATGAAGGAAGGAAAATGGCTTCGCAAGTTTAACCGTCCCAAACTAGGTTCGGAAAACCCCCCTTCATCGAGTAGCAACTCGCGCTCAGTATATATAACAGTACGCACTCGGCGATCAGACTAAACGTTTGCTGGTTCAACTTGTACTTTTGTATTCCCAGTTTTGCAGTTTTGTAGTTATAGGAACCGAGAGAAACCCTTATGCCGAAAGTTGTTGGAATTGACTTAGGTACGACAAACTCCTGCGTAGCAGTAATGGAAGGTGGTAAACCCACGGTAATTGCTAACGCAGAAGGTTTTCGCACCACACCATCGGTAGTCGCATTTGCCAAAAATGGCGATCGCTTAGTCGGACAAATCGCCAAACGCCAATCGGTGATGAACCCCGAAAACACCTTCTACTCGGTGAAGCGCTTCATGGGGCGTAAATTTGAAGAAATTACCCACGAAGCCACCGAAGTTTCTTACAAAGTGCTGCGCGACAGCAACGGTAACGTTAAGTTAGACTGTCCCGCACAAAGTAAGCAGTTTGCACCAGAAGAAATTTCTGCTCAAGTGCTTCGCAAACTGGTAGATGATGCCAGCAAGTACCTGGGAGAAACCGTTACCCAAGCTGTAATCACCGTACCCGCCTACTTCAACGACTCCCAGCGCCAAGCCACCAAAGATGCTGGTAAGATTGCCGGGATTGAAGTAATGCGGATTATCAACGAGCCTACCGCCGCTTCTTTGGCTTACGGTTTTGATAAAAAGAGCAACGAAACCATTCTGGTATTTGACCTTGGTGGTGGTACGTTTGACGTGTCCATCCTAGAAGTAGGCGATGGCGTATTTGAAGTGTTAGCAACCTCTGGTGACACTCACCTGGGTGGTGACGACTTCGACAAAAAAATCGTTGACTTCTTAGCTGAAGAATTCAGGAAAGCCGAAGGTATTGACCTCCGCAAAGACCGTCAAGCCCTCCAGCGCCTCACTGAAGCTGCTGAAAAAGCTAAAATTGAGCTTTCAAGCGTCACCCAAGCAGAAATCAACCTGCCCTTCATCACTGCGACCCAGGATGGCCCGAAGCACCTGGATATGACGCTGACTCGCGCTCAGTTTGAAGGACTCTGCTCCGACTTGATCGATCGCTGCGGCGTTCCGGTACAGAACGCTCTGCGTGATGCCAAGTTAGATAAAGCTGCGATCAATGAAGTTGTATTGGTTGGTGGTTCCACCCGGATTCCAGCAGTGCAAGAATTGGTGAAGCGGATTTTGGGCAAAGACCCGAACCAAAGCGTTAACCCGGATGAAGTAGTAGCCGTAGGTGCTGCAATTCAAGCTGGTGTGCTTTCGGGTGAAGTAACCAACATCTTGCTGCTAGACGTTTCCCCCCTATCTTTGGGTGTGGAAACCCTTGGCGGCGTGATGACCAAGATTATCCCCCGCAACACCACGATTCCCACCAAAAAGTCTGAAGTGTTCTCTACTGCTGTAGATAATCAGACCAACGTGGAAATCAAGATTCTGCAAGGCGAACGGGAGATGGCGGCGAACAACAAGGAGTTGGGTATCTTCCGTCTAGATGGTATTCCTTTGGCTCCTCGTGGAATGCCACAAATTGAAGTTACCTTCGATATCGATGCCAACGGTATCCTGAATGTAACTGCTAAGGATCGCGGTACTGGCAAAGAGCAATCGATTAGCATCAGTGGTGCTTCGACTCTGCCACAAAACGAAGTTGAGCGGATGGTTAAGGAAGCCGAACAAAATGCGGCAACTGACCGGGAGCGTCGTGAGAAGATTGACCGTAAGAACCAAGCTGACTCCCTCGTTTACCAAGCTGAGAAGCAAATGGCTGACTTGGGTGACAAGGTTCCCGCTGCTGACAAGACTAAGGTAGATGGATTGGTCAAAGATTTGCGCGAAGCGATCGCTCAGGAAGACGACGACCGCATCAAGTCCCTCACCACTGACTTGCAACAAACTCTCTACACCATCGGTAGCAACATCTATCAGCAAGCTGGCGGCGCAACCCCAGGCGATGGCACTGGCGATCCCACTGGTGGCGGTTCCACTCCGCCTTCTGGTAGTTCACCAGATGATGTGATTGACGCTGATTTCACTGAATCCAAATAATTAGCTGTAAGGGTGGGGAAACCCCACCCTTACTAAAAAATAAAGGTTGATGAGCGCTTAAAAGCACTTCATCAATCTTTTTTTTTACGCACAGGAACGCAGAGTTAAAACTTCCTCTGCGTTCCTGTGCATACCTTTGCGTTTAAAAGTGCTATAGCTGCAAGGCCAAAGCTAAGTTTCATCTAAGTGTTCTGCGACAGACCGATATAAATCTAGAACATGATTATCTTGAAGACGATAAAAAACCTTACGTCCTTGCTTGCGGTAACTTACCAGTCGCATTGTGCGTAAAGTTCGCAATTGATGGGAAACAGCGGATTCGCTCATGTCCAGTGCAGCTGCCACGTCGCAAACACAAAGTTCTTTAACTGCCAAAACGGAAACAATTCGTAGACGATTGGCATCCCCCAAAAGACTGAAAAATTCAGCCATACGCTGGGATTTTTCTGTATTGAGAATTTGACCTTGGAGTTGGTTGATTTCATTAATCTCAACCGAGTGTGGCGGATTACAATTGAGATTCTCTGGTTGCTGGATCAAATGGGTTACAGCGCCATCAGCTGAAAGTTGCACTGACATTTTGCTTTTATATAAGTCCCAGGAAGGGCTTGGTAATTCTATGCTAACTGATTCTGATCAAGGAGTTTTTTGAATGTGTTAATTCAGCTTTATTCTCATTGGCTAGGTTTCGCCAGTGGCACTGACCTGCTGACCCTGGTACAATTTCCCTTCATGCAGCGTGCGATCGCGGGTAGCGTCCTGATGGGGCTACTAGGTGGCTTGCTTGGCAGCTTCGTTACCCTACGCCAATTGTCTTTTTTCAGTCACGCCGTCGGTCATGCTGCTTTAGTCGGTTTAGTCATGGGAGTTTTATTGCAGCTAGATCCCACCTGGATGCTGCTACCCTTCACAGTGATTTTTGGTTTAGCCGTACTTTACCTTATCGACCAAACCAATCTCGCCAGCGACAACATCCTCAGCATTGTTCTCTCAGGTGCTTTGGCAATCGGTGTCATCCTCAGCAGCTTAATCCCAGGCTACCGAGGGAACCTGATGAGCGCTCTATTTGGCGATATTCTGGCAATTAATAATAACGATTTGCTACTTGTCCTACTGCTGTTGCTGGGTTCCGCCGTATTTTTACTGTCAACCTTGCGTCAGCAAATTTTGTTGACGCTTAACCCAGCCGTGGCAAAAGTCCAAGGTATCCCCATCCAGCAGTACCGCTACTTATTCGTGGTACTGCTTTCTCTAGCCGTTGCTGTTTCCATCAAAGCTGTAGGCATTTTACTGGTCAATGCCTTTCTGGTGATCCCTGCTTCTACTGCCAAATTGCTGAGTCACCAATTTATCTACTTTCTATCTTTCTCCGTCTTATTAGGTGCCTTAAGTAGTGTTGCTGGAATGACGGTTTCCGGTTTTTTCAACTTTGCCTCTGGGCCTAGCATTGTTCTAGTCCAATTCGTGCTATTTCTTGCAGTTTTGGGCTGGGCTAAGTTGACAATAAAACCGAAAACTGAGTCGTAAGCAAAGGAATTAATAACTCTTAACTACCCAAGGCACTCAGCATTCTCTTAGCCGCAGTTACAACCGTCATGGCTACAGCCGTGTCCAGCTTCATGACCGTTAGCACAAGCTTCGCCGCAGTAGTATTTACCATCTTTTTGCACTGCATCGCTGAGGGAAACAACGCACAGGCAAGATTCACAGGCACATTTCATTGAGGTGACGGTAGTCATAGCTCTCTCCTAATCAGTTGTTAAATTCACTATAACATATGAACATATATTCAGATATTATTCGTGCAAAAATGGCGACAAGTACGCCATGAGTCGGGATATTGCCAAGGACTGAAAATAAATTAGCTAATCTGCCTTTAGCTACTTGCCAAATTCTAGTTAGACTTGCTATATTAGCTAAGCGCCGAAAACGAAAACAAGTTGCCGGGATAGCTCAGTTGGTAGAGCAGAGGACTGAAAATCCTCGTGTCCGGAGTTCAAATCTCCGTCCTGGCATTCACAGTTAATGAAAAAACCCTAGAGTCCTTAAGGACTCTAGGGTTTTTTAGTGTCAGTTTTTAGCGTGAAAACATTATTGTCTCGTGAGAGACTATTTAGACTCATACTAGCTTTGACAATGGTTTGACTATGAGCATAGTCAAATACCTTACTCAGATGAAAGCTTGTGGACTAGGAATATCCACCTTAATATTGCCTTTGTGTTTCAGTTATCTAACAAACTTCAGACTCTCGATTTTTTGGATAAACAAATCTGTAAAGATGCTAATAACTGGACGCTTGCGTACTTTGATATTTGCACTTAATGACATCCCTGATTGTAGTGGCATTTGCCGACCATTAATCACAATAAATTGTTGGTCTAGGCGAATCTTGGCAGGGAAACTATAGAAAGGACGAATTTCAGTAGGTGGTAAAGCATCTGAGCCAATAGAAATTAACTCACCTTTAATATCACCAAATTCACTAAAGGGAAAAGAATCTATTCTGACATCTACTTGCATTTTATCTTCGGCTTTAACAAAACCAATGTCTTTATTGGTGATGAAAATTTTGGCTATGAGATTTTCGCTAGGAACTATTTTGAGAATTGGTTCGCTAGTGGTAGCAACAAAACCTGGTGTATGAGCCTGTAGCTCAAATACAACTCCATTTACAGGCGATCTAATTTCCTGATATTTTAAAGTTAGCTGGGCTTGGCTCAATTGACTTTTAATTTCAGCAAGCCGTTTGTCGTTTTCCACCATTGCTTTATTCAACTGACCATCAATTTCAGCAAGTCTTTTCTCGTTGTCAGCAATCTGCGAGAACAAGTCTTTTTTGGAAAGGGAAACGGTGTTTTGTTGCTTTTCTTTGGCTTGCGCGATCGCAAACTGCAAACGCTCCTCTTCCTGTAGCAGTTGGTTCACTTCAGCCTGACGGGTTCCAACTTCTTGTTGCTGTCTTAAAAACTGAATTCGCGAAATTCCCCCGTCTTTCATTAAAGGTTTCAAATCGTTAAAAATTCGCTCGTTTACAACTAAAACATTTTTAGCGTTTGCTAGCTGTAACTCATTCTGGCTCAGTTGCCTTTCTAATTGTTTAACTTCCAATTCAGCAGCAACAGTGCGAGACTTTAATTCTTCTAAACTTGATTGAAGACGTGCTTGTTGCTCAAGTGTTAAGTCTGAGCCTTGAAAAGAACCTGTAAGTTGAGTGCGATAGAGTTTATTTTCCGATGCTAGAGCAGAACGGCTTTTGGTGAGCGAGGCGATTTCTGGTGGTAAGTTAAGTTGCGCGATCGCTTGTTCTATTCTGGCTGGCGAATTCTGTCCATTCAGTATAGTTCGATAAAATTGATTTTCCTGAATTAAGGCTTGGGAAATATTATCCAGGGAATTTTTCTGAGCTTGAGCAGCAGTTGTATCCAGACTTAAAAGCAATTCACCTTGCTTAACCCTTTGTCCATCTTCAACGTGAATTGTCCTTACAACACCTCCCATAGGTGCTTGAATTTCTTTAACTGCACCTTGAGGTTCTAGTTTGCCTTGTGCTGGGATAGCCTCCTCAATTTTGACAACAGATGCCCACACAAAGCTGAATGTTGTTACACCGATTATCCCCCAGACAATTGCCCGTGACCACATAGGCGATTGCCGGAGAATTACAGGTTGTTCAAATTTACTATTATGAGTATATTTTAAGTTCTTATTTGAGGGTTGGGGATACAATTTTTCCAATTCAGATTTTGCTTCTGATGCAGCTGCGGGCCGATTATTGGAATTTGTACCGTTCTGTTGATTCATCATAAAAAATGCTGAGTGCTAAGTAAAATAAAATTTCTCGTTTTCAGACTGAGCTTGGGAATGTAGTTTATAAGACTGAGCCTCATGAATTACGGTGGGAGTCAGAGCCTACCCTTATTCGTTACAGAGACTGGAAACGAATATTTCTTGTTTTTTGCCTTTGATTATAATTGTGCTTCTTGTTGCTGATAAAGGCAGTAATAACGACCTTTAATTTCCATTAACTGTTCATGAGTTCCTTGCTCCACAATTGAGCCTTGATCCATCATCAAAATCATGTCGGCGTTCTTAATTGTGGTAAGACGGTGAGTAATGAAAAATACGGTGCGACCCCGGAAAGCTTCTGCTAAATTCAAACACACCTGTCGCTCAGCATTATAGTCTAGAGCGCTGGTTGCTTCATCTAAAATTAACAAGTTTGGGTTTTGCAAAATAGTACGAGCGATCGCTATCCGCTGTCTTTGTCCCCCAGATAGTGCTGAACCTCGTTCCCCAACGTTAGTATTATAGCCATTCGGTAAGTCCATAATAAAGTCATGAGCAACCGCAATTCTTGCAGCTTCAATAATTGCTTCAGCGCTAGCATCAGGAGCATTTAAAGCAATATTTTCCTGAACTGTACCTTCAAACAACAGCGTATCCTGCGGCACAATTCCAATCTGACGGCGAATAGAATAAAGTTCTACTTTAGTAATATCATAGCCATCGACCAGAATCCGACCAGATTCGAGTGGATAAAGACGAGGTAGAAGCTTCATCAACGTGCTTTTACCAGAACCACTTTGACCGACAATTCCTACAAACGCACCAGCCGGAAACTTTACACTAATATTATTTAGTTGTAGTGGCCCAGTCGGATTAAAGCGGAAAGATACATTGTCATACTTTACATCTCCCCGAATTACTGGCATCGGAATATTTTTGCGATCTAGCTCATCTGCTTCTGGCGGCGTATCCAAAATATCGCTAAGACGTTCTAAAGATAAAGCTGTTTCTTGGAAGTTTTGCCACAGTTGAGTTAAGCGCAATAAAGGACTTGTGACGTAGCCAGAAATAATCCTAAATGCAATTAATTCCCCCAGAGATAATTTACCTTGCAGCACTAAATAAGCTCCCACCCAAAGCACTAACAAACTTGAAAGTTTGTTCAGAAAATTACTAGTAGCGCCCGCAGTTGTGGAAGTCAAAACGTTTTCAAAACCAGCACTCACATAACGCCCATATCGTTCTTGCCATTGCCAGCGCGATCGCAGTTCAATATTTTGAGCTTTTACTGTTTGAATGCCTGATAAAACTTCTACTAAATAAGATTGCGTTTCTGCATTGCGCTCAGCTTTACTACGCAACTGTCGTCGGACGATGGGAGAAACCAGCATAGTTAGCAAGGCAAACAGAGGTATGGTGGCTAAAGCAACCAGCGTCAGCAGCCAACTGTAAATTGCCATTACTACGATGTAAATGACAGAAAAAACCGCATCTAACGCAACAGTTAAAACTGTTCCCGTTAAGAATTGACGGATATTTTCTAATTCATTGATTCTGGTTGATAATTCGCCCACAGGCCGCCGTTCAAAATACCGCAAAGGCAACCGCAGCAAATGGTCAATAATTTCCGAACTCAACGCTATGTCAATGCGATTTGTAGTATCTACGAATAAGTAAGTTCGTAAACTGGTGAGGACTGCTTCAAAAATAGCCATCACCACTAAAAACACGCCCAAAACTTGCAATGTGTCTGGGCTATTTTGAATTAAAACTTTATCTATAATAATTTGAGTAATTAAAGGGTTAGCTAACCCAAACAATTGCACGAAAAAAGAGGCAACAAACACCTCTGTTAGGACTTGCCGATAACGATAAACTGAAGGCAAGAACCAACGCAGACTAAAACGTTCTTTGGGAGTATTGCGATTAGTTTTAAGCAGCAGGACCTGCCCTTCAGACCCCCAATTTTGAATAAAGTCAGTGGGTTTTTGTCGTAAGATGCCTATTTCAGGTACTGCGAAAACTATCTCTTTTTGGCTAATTTCGTAGAGAATTGCGGCGCTATCTTGCCAGATAATTATTGCTGGTTCTGGCAGACGACTTACGGCATTCGCAGGCACATTAATTAGTTGAGCTGTCAACCCCATCAATTCAGCTACTGCACCGTAAACTGGTAAAGAAAGGCTACCCGTTCTATCTAACTGGCTGGCTAAAATTCTCTTAATTACGTCTTTGCGAAAGGGCAGACCTAGATGCAAGGAAAGCATCTGAAAACAAGCTACAGCAGCTTCTAATGTGCCGCTACCTCGCACAAAAGGATATTTCTGGCGTTTCGCTGATTTTTGAAAAGTGTTCTCGACTGACTCTAGTTCAGAGGGTGTGTCGGGAGCATAAGGAATATCTTCCCGATTCTGGATTTCTGATTTTTGATTTTGGATTATAGCTGATTGAGTTGGCGAACCTAAAAGATCAGGTAAGCCTACCAAACGAATTTGACTGGATGCTTCTGTTTTCAGAGAAGATATATCATCAAAACTTAAGCAATCGCCTACAGACAACTGCTGTAAGCTACTGTTACTAACTAACCACATCCGGTTAGAGTCCAAAGAGTTTCTATCACCAGGTAAATTGCGAATTACTGATTCTGAATAAGCTTTTAAGGTTATGTCTTTAAGATTTAACACACCCGCTGCTTTCAAGAGTGTTTCGCTATCAGCTCGCTGTTGTAAGTAGACGCTTAGTAAGTCAAAAACTTCTATCAAAGAACAGCGATTTTGAAAAGCAGCAGCTAAGTGGGGATGTTGTTTTAGTAAAGCCAAAAAATCCCCTGCGCTGAGAGTTAGACAAAGAGTTTCTGTAGATGCGATCGCAGTCTCACAAGGCATACCCCGAATCAACCCAACCCAGCCTAGCACTTCACCAGGTTCTAGGCGTTGCAGTGTCACAGCCATCTGGCTATAAGGATCGTACCCCAATAGACGCGCTTGCCCTTCATAGAGAATGGTAATTTGGGCAGGCATTTTTTCCCGCAATAAAATTGCTTGCCCCATACGATATCGCAATAGCCCAAATTTTTCTGATAGCTTTTCTAGGTCAGCAATTGGCAGTTGATCGAAAGGAGATAATTTTAATAAAAATTCTTGAATATTGATTCTAGTATATGTCATTTCTTATTATTCATTAATTACTGGTTCTGGGTCAGAGCCTATTAGCTAAAGCTTATAGTAAATAATAATTAGATCCTAATGACTAATGGCTAATAGCTAATGACTGGTAACAATTATTAACTTGCTCTTGTAGCCAGGTGCTAAATAATTCGTCAATTAACCGCTGTCGCGTGGCATCATCCAATTGAACCGGAATAAATTTTTCCATTCGTACAATCACCAGCCATTCGCCTAAACGAGTCGGTGGCAAGAGTTGACCGGGCTGACTTTTGCTAAGTATCTGAGCTAGGGTGGGATGGGGTACACTTAACTCCACAGGGCCAATTAAACCGCCTGTTTGAGCCTCCGGCCCTTGGGAATATTCTCTTGCTAGTTCGGCGAAAGACTGCTCTTTTTCTTGAATGCGGAAATACAGTTCTTGTGCAATACCCACGTCTTGAGTTCTAATCAACGAATAAATGATTTTATCTAGCTGTCCTTTGCGCTTTAAAAAGTAAGGTTCTACTTTATTACTCCAGGTCGCAGCTTTAAACTTTTCAATCTTTAACCCTCGAATGGCTTGTTCTGGAGCCATTCCCTGAGAATTGTGCTGCTGCAATTGCTGGCTGACACGGGTTATTTCCTCTGGCGTACATTCGATAGAAGCGATCGCAGAGTCAATAATAAGTTCGCGTAATAACTGAGGTAGGAGCCGATAACTAGCTAGTAAGGGAATAATTTCGTTGGCAGTAATCGAGCGATCGCCTACTTGCAGAACTATAGTCATATCCTGTCCAAATAATTACTCATAGTTAGAACTGCGAAAATTCACTCAGACTACATTTTGCCACTACACAAACCACATCTGCCTCAGTAAGTGCTATAAGTACAAAAAAAGTTATTCAGTGTTAATACTGAATAACTTTTCAAACCCAATCAGCCCAGACTTGGCGACTATAGCAGCAAATACCTACGTATGAGTAGTAGCTAAGATAATTTGCTCCTACCCATCCCACTTTTGGCTATGGCGGCAGCTTGGTTAGATTGTTACACCCATACTATATGACGACAAGATCGGCATTAGTTAGGGCAAGACCAGTCGAGAGGGTGGCTATTTGTATTTGCGCGATCGCTCCCGTACCATCTGCATCAAACAATAATGCACCATTAGTGCTGTTGTAGATAAAGCGATCGCTATCATCAACAGAGGTTGATCCTATTACGAACTGATCCAGTACGATCGCTGCCCCGGCAATTAGCCCACCACCAAAACCTGCCGCAGACACTTCGATAGTATCATCTGACACCACAAAAGCAGTGAGGTTATCAATACCTTGATTTGAAGCATTGAAGACAAAGCGATCGCTACCAGCACCACCATTAAGGGTGTCATTGCCCTCTCCACCAACTAGGATGTCATCACCGCTTCCACCATTGATAATGTCATTACCGCTTCCACCGTCAAGAGTGTTGTTGCCACCATTCCCGGAGATCGAGTTGTTGAGGCTGTTTCCTGTACCGTTGAGTGCTGCTGTTCCATTTATGGTCAGGTTTTCCAGGTTTTCACCCAACGTCCAGGTGACGTAAGAAATGACGGTATCTGTACCAGCATTGACATCTTCAACGATGATATCAGTGGCATTATCTACCATGTAAGCATCGTTACCAGTACCACCAATCAAGCGATCGCTTCCCACTCCCCCATCCAGAGTGTCATTACCATCTCCCCCATCCAGAGTGTCATTACCATCTCCCCCATCCAAGCGGTCAATGCCTCCATTCCCAGTTAGGGTGTCGTTGCCAAAATCGCCCCGGAGTTGGTTATCGAAATCGTTGCCGATGATGATGTTGTTAAGGTTGTTACCCGTGCCGCTGCTGGGAGCAAAACCAGTTAAAGTTAGATTTTCCAGTCCGGTTCCTAACTGATAACTACCGCTGGATTCTACCCGGTCAATCCCACCTATAGCGGAATCTATCTCCAACTCAATCCGGTCAGAAATACTGTCAACGATGTAAACATCGCTACCATTGCCGCCTCGAAGAGTGTCAGCACCTACTCCTCCATCAAGAAGATCATTGCCTGCTCCTCCATCAAGAAGATCATTGCCTTCTCCTCCCCGAAGAATGTCGTTGTCAATCAAGAAGTTTGGGCTGTTTAAGCCGCCAATTAGGGTGTCGTTACCTTCTCCCCCATCAAGTGTATCGTTACCATCTCCCCCATCCAGGCGGTCAATGCCTCCATTCCCAGTTAGGGTGTCGTTGCCAAAATTGCCCCAGAGTTGGTTATCGAAATCGTTGCCGATGATGATGTTGTTAAGATTGTTACCCGTACCGCTGCTGGGAGCAAAGCCAGTTAAAGTTAGGTTTTCCAGCCCAGGAGTCAAAATCCAACTAACGCTGGATTCTACCCGGTCAATCCCGCCTATGGCAGTTTCGGTTTCCAACTCAATCCGGTCTTGAGTATTGTCAACGATGTAAACATCGCTACCGTTGCCACCCCGGAGAATGTCGAAGCCTCCTCCCCCATCAAGGAAGTCGTTGCCGTTTCCTGCATCCAGAGTGTCATTGCCTTCTCCCCCACGCAGGATGTCGTTGTCACTAATGGGGCTGGGGCTGGTGGAGTTAATGCCGCCAATTAGGGTGTCGTTACCTTCTCCCCCATCAAGTGTATCGTTACCATCTCCCCCATCCAGGCGGTCAATGCCTCCATTCCCAGTTAGGGTGTCGTTGCCAAAATTGCCCCAGAGTTGGTTATCGAAATCGTTGCCGATGATGATGTTGTTAAGATTGTTACCCGTACCGCTGCTGGGAGCAAAGCCAGTTAAAGTTAGGTTTTCCAGCCCAGGAGTCAAAATCCAACTAACGCTGGATTCTACCCGGTCAATCCCGCCTATGGCAGTTTCGGTTTCCAACTCAATCCGGTCTTGAGTATTGTCAACGATGTAAACATCGCTACCGTTGCCACCCCGGAGAATGTCGAAGCCTCCTCCCCCATCAAGGAAGTCGTTGCCGTTTCCTGCATCCAGAGTGTCATTGCCTTCTCCCCCACGCAGGATGTCGTTGTCACTAATGGGGCTGGGGCTGGTGGAGTTAATGCCGCCAATTAGGGTGTCGTTACCATCTCCACCCCGGAGAAGGTCATCACCTTCTCCCCCATCAAGACGGTCATCGCTGCCCCTGCCACTCAGGGTGTCGTCGCCAGAAAGACCTGTGAGTTGGTTATTAAAATTATTGCCAATGATGGTGTTGTTGAAGTTGTTCCCTGTGCCGCTGATTGCCGCAAAACCAGTTAATTTCAGCTTTTCCAGTCCGGTTCCTAACTGATAACTAACGCTGGATTTTACCTTGTCCCATCCCCCCAAAGCACCTTCAATCTCACCAGAAATAATCTCCCCTGAACTATCAATTATGTAAACATCATTACCGTTACCACCTCGGAGATTATCAGCACCTTCGCCCCCATCAATGCTGTCATTGCCGTCTCCTCCATCAATGCTGTCATTGCCTGCACCTCCATCAATGCTGTCGTTGCCTGCACCGCCATTGATGATGTCGTTACCATCACCGCCAATGAGCGTGTCATTACCAGGAGTACCGTCATTGTCTGTAATGGTGAAGCTGGCTATGTTGGCAGTACCGATGGTGTAACCTGTACCATCTGCTAGGGTGATTCCTACGGTTTCATTAGGGTCAAGGCTGGCATCGTCAATGGCGACAACATCAATAAAGGCAGTGGTCGCCCCGGCTGCAATGGTGATGCTACCTGTTAAAGCGGTGTAGTCTACACCTGGAGTAGCAGCAGTTAGATCAGTAGCCACGGTGTAGTTGATAGTCAGTCCGCCATCTGGGGCAGGTTCGCTAAGGGTGAGGAGAAATTTCCCAATAGTTGACCCGGTTTCGCGAGGATTGGTGCCAGAAGCGATCGCAACGATGGGAGCCATATTCTTATGTATCTGGGTAGATGTTTTGTGAGAACTGGTTGGCTGTATGCCAGTACGAGCTTACATAAGTGTTTATACTCGTGTCTCCAGTATATTTTCGGAATATTGATAATTTGTGTTTGACGAGCAGAAAATAGATGGCGATCGCGTTCTCTAGAGAAAACGCGATCGCCATCTTTGGGTTTCGCGACCTGAAGCTGGTAAAGGAGAATCAAAGACCTAACCCCCTAACTCCCTACACGGGAACGGGGAATCAGAAGCCCCTCTCCTTTTAGGAGAGGGGTTGGGGAGAGGTTAACCAACAGGTATTGCCACGCAACCTACAGTTATCCTTTATACCATCGTGAAATCCGCACCATTGAGAGTGGTGGATTCTACCCCGGTTAGGATTGCCAAAAGATCATCATTGCTCTTGAGGCTAATCAGCGTGTCGTTGACATTAGCACCCGTGCCTTGTGTAATGTTTAACTGCCCAAAATTCAAACTACCCGACAAGCCAATTCGGTCTTCACCATCCATAAAGTCAACAATGGTATCAATGCCATTATTAACTGCTACCAACACAAACCTGTCTCCTCCAGCGCCTCCAGTCAGAGTATCGTTGCCAGCACCACCGACCAGCAAGTCATCACCAGCACCGCCAATCAAACTATCATTGCCATCCCCACCAGATAATTTGTCACCGCCAGCACCACCATTTAAGATATCTATGCCGTTACCGCCGGATACATTATCACCACCAACGCCACCGTTAAAGGTGTCGTTGCCGCCATTCATGTCAACAACCGAACTCTGATAAGTGCCTAATAGGGTAATAACATCATTCCCATCTTGCGGCTGATTTGTGACTGGTTCATCGCCTCGCATGTTAATGAAAAACTTGCTATTGTTCATGGTCACGGTGATATTGTCGTCACCGAAACCGCCACCAATCTTCCCGTCGGAACGCGGGCCATTGTTGGGGTTGGTGTCATTGTCCCACCCAGCTGCGAAAGTGACATTAATCGTGTTGTTGCCAGCCTTACCGTGAGCGGCGTTTACACCATCGGGATCGATAATTGTGTCGTTACCGTCACCACCAAATATCCGGTCGTTATAGCCAGTACCGCCATCGATTGTGTCATCGCCAGCACCGCCATTAATTGTGTCATTGCCAGCACCGCCATTGATGGTTTCATTGCGGTTAGTGCCAGTCAGCACATCATCATTCGCAGTGCCATTGATTACTGGGGTAGGAAGGGTAAAACGAGCCACCAGCGGATCGTGATCGCTTTGTTGATCTGCAAACTCGGCATTTAGATGCACAATATCAATTTCAGCAGCCGCGCTGGTGCGAAGATTGCCACTTACGAGGATGTGATCGAGTGCCTGAGAATTGCCCTCAAACACGTAGGTGTATTGTTCATTTAGTGGTAGAGTCTCCACCAAGTTAATCAGGTCATCCCCTTTCAATACTTCCAATGGGTCTGAGAACTGAAAGTCGTTGAAATCACCCATTACAGCTACATTGGCATTGGCATCAGCAGCGAGGATGCTTTCTACGAAGTTGTTAACAATCTCCGCTTGTTGCAGACGTTGAGCCTCAGAGGTGAGTATTGGTGGTTGGTTGCTGCCAAAAAGTGGTTGATCGCCGCCTTTAGAGTTAAAGTGGTTGCCGATGACAAAAACTTGATTGCCGTTGAAGATAAACTCGCCGACGAGCGGTTTGCGGCTGTTGGCAAAGGCATCGCCATCTGAGAGGTCGGTGTCAACAATGCGACCGGGACTGGCGGAAAGTTCCGCACCATTGCCATCAATTACCGTGGTGTTGGTTGTGGAATTGCCGCCGGGACGATCTACAAAGTCAACTCGCTCAGGGTTGAACAGGAAGCCGACGCGAATATTACCTCCAGGCTGACCGCCATCTTGGTCGTCTGCTGGGTTAACTTGACGGAATTCGTAAGAGGGGCCACCTGCGGCTGCGATCGCATCTATCAGAGCTTGATAGGTCAGGTTGGCATCTACAACGCTGTCATTTGTTGCACCATTGTTATCCTGTATTTCCTCCAAACTCAGGATGTCTGGTGATTTGAGGTTGTTGACAATCAAAGTGGCAAGGCTACCGAATTTGCTACCATCGCTGGGGTCAAGATTCTCGACGTTGAAACTAGCTACTGTCAACTGGTCTTCAGTCCCGATTAACGTGGTAGTTTCCCGCTCTATACCACCAGAAGTAACAGTGGGCAAGGGTGTTGTATTAAGCAGCTTGTAATTGCCAAAGCTATAGTCGATGACACCAGTAATCGAACCGTTGAAGCGATCGCTTACATTCACCTGTGGCGCATTAGGAACTAGCAGATCGTCAATAATGATCCGTTCTGGATTAAAGTCCCCTTGCTGGATGATAATACCGCCCCGCTCGGTACGAGTGCCAGCATTCGCCCCATTATTAGCCAAGACAGCGATTTCACCGAAATCGTTGGTAGGACTAACTGCCACAGCGTTATTAACCTGCACCCGCATTCCTTCCAGACTTTCATAGAAGTCAATGCCATCTTGGGCAGGATCGAAGAGGGCGAAAGAATCATTATCGATAATCTGTGTCGGCGGCGTGCGATCGCTACCAATTACAATCGCAGCAGGTAGCGGATTGCCACTTGAGAGGGTGTTGATTCTTCCCGTATTACCAACACCAATCTGAGTAATTGAGAGGTTGTTGGAGTTAGCACCACCTGGAGTGAATTCACTCACACTACCGCTTACCAACAGGGAGTCCCCAGCGCTGACGCTGGGTCTTATGCCCGTGAAAACAAAAATTCCCTCAGAGGTGGCATCATCCGCATCAGGATCAGGATCTTGCAAATAAAAGCCATTAGACCTAACAGCAGTGACAATACCCGCCACGTTAGAAACACTTTGCCCTAAGTACGGCGAGGTATGACTAGCACCTTGAATATCGCGGATGCGGATATTCCCTGCCGTGGCATCGTTATCTGTCACCGTAACGGTGGTTGTACCGTTGGTAAAGTTAGTCGCAGAGGCAGTTAATGTCACCGTTTGGGAGCCATCAATCAGGGCATCATCAACCGCAGTGATCGCAAAGCTTGCCGATGCTTCATTTGCAGCAATGGTGACAGTTGTGGCAACAGTTGCCTCTCCCGTATCGCTGGAAACAAGGTTGACTGTCAACGGATTTGTTAAATCCCCAGTGCGAGTCACAGTGCCAGTAGCCGCATCTGCACCAGCTGCTTCTGAGAAGGAAACAGGGGAAACACTTAAACTTAGCGAGGATGTTGGTGTTGGGTTGTCGCTGCGAGTATATCTTCCCAGATCGTCGAACGTATCTGTAGCAAAGCCATCCCATTGAATGCTGGGGTCGAAGGCATTGTTCTCGATGGTATCCCCAGTTGTAACGCTGCTTTTGCGCCGGAGGGTGTTGTCAGCTGTACTTGTAAGTCCGCTACCCCATTCAGTTCCCGGATCAACGCCAACTTGACCAATTACATCAATGATGGTTCCACTTGCTCCACCCCTACGCAGCACGATCGCATCATCGCCATTAAACCATCCTGCACCATTTGTCTGATCTGCCTGCGCCAAAATCGCTGCATTGGCGTTACTCTGAGCCAAAACAAACACATCGCCGATTGCCACGGTGCCAGTCAGAGAAATCGTCAAATTAGCAGTGGTGCTGCCATTGAAATACATCTGCACGACGTAGCTATCTGCTGCCAAGTCAATTGCCGCATCAGTGCTGTTGTAGATTTCAAGAGCCTTGTTGTTACTGCTGCCCTCGACATACTCTGAGAAAAATAAGCCTGCCATAGAACCCTCTTTTGTGGTAGAAAACGCAAGATGCAGAATTGGAAATTCAGATGCGATCGCATCTGACAAACTGGCACGATGCTGATTTTAGTTAGACAACTAAAATCAGTAGAACTACTGCCTGTCTATCTGGAAAACAATAAGTTAGAGGTAAAAACAAGAACATTTACCTACCTTTAACCTCTACTTAAAGTAAGATTTTACTTCGCTTTGCAGGATATCACTTATATTTAGAGTCTTCTAGTGCTTGACAGAAAACTTACATCAGTATCCCGTAAGAGGCTGAGGAAAAATTATGAGTTATAAATTAATAACTCGGAAACGCAATAAATTGCTGTTTCTATAGCTCCTCACTCTCCTGAGTTTCCATTGGCTCTTGCTAGCAGAAAGTTTGTAGTTCTTCCACAAGTGCTTTTACAAAAGTGGGATGTTCCTTAACTCAAATTTAAACTAGGTGCTAGTTTCTTCGCTTTCAGTCATTGGTGAATCTTGGTTATCTTCTCCATCTTCCTGCCAAGTATTGAGAATGTCTTTAACCAAAAGCTCCTTTAACTAAACTTGAGCCACAACTACCAATGGCAAAGCCAGTAAAAGACCTGAAAAACCGAAGAAAATGCCGAAAGCAACCTGTGACAACAAGGTAATTGCTGGTAGAAGAGACACCTGATGCTTCATAACTAAAGGTGTCAGAAGGTTACTTTCAATCTGCTGAATAAGGATATACAAAACTATCACTGCACCTGCTTTCCAAGGTGCATCAAGTAAGGCAAGTGCTGCTGGTGGTATAACACTTAAAGTAGGGCCAAGATTAGGAATAAACGTTAATAAACCTGCTAAAAGAGCATTAGCTAGAGGGAGTTGCACCTGCAAAATCCACAAGCCCGAACCGCTCAAAATAGTAATCACAGTCATATTAAAAAGAATCCCAATTAGCCAACCACTCAGAGCCACTTCGCATTTAGAAAGAATCTTATTGACTCGCTGACGATAGAAGCTAGGAAATAGCAGCAAAAATGCCTTCTTGTAAGAACTGGGATTCGCCAAAAGCATGATAGTCACAACTAAGACCAACAATAAGCTCAGAATAATTTGAATTGAGTTAGTAAACAAGCTATAAAATTTTGTAAGCAGCCGATTAATAAAGCCGGGTAATTGTTCAGTTAGACGACTAAAAATACGGGCATCTTCTAAAGATTGTCCTGGAAGTCGGCTTTGCAGCGATTCAGCCCACACCCTTAGCCGATCTAATCCTTGTGGTACCCACTCAATCAATTGTGGAAGTTGATTATAAAAAGGTGGAACAATCAAAGCCAGAATAATAGTGACAATTGTGACTATACTAATAATTGATAAGGCGATGGCGATGCCTCGGTTGACTCCTCGTTGCACAAGCCATTTCACAAGTTGGTTTATGGCTGTCGCCAAGACTATAGCCATAAAAGCCAGCAACACAACTTGCCGGATTTTCCACAAAATGTAAAGAGAAATGATCAGGGCGATTAATCCGACCCATTGCCCTAAACGCACAATGCTGTCTCCATCTTTTAGTCGATTTGAAGCGGTTGTGTTGAATTTAATCTTTTGAAATTGCTTGTGTCTTCCCCTTTAAGGAAGTGTCTAAAAAGCGGTGTTGAGATGTGAGCCTTATGTTAATTTATATATTAAGTTAAGGTTTTTCACGCCTTAACTGTGGCGAATATAGTATTAGGCACACTCGTTAATCCCTAGTCTTTTGTAAGGCTGAGTGTTGAGGCAATTCCATCAGATATATTTCATCATAAATAAATGCCTAGTAGCACTTGGATAGAGCAACTTGCGCGGTTCGGTTATGCGGCGAAGGGAGTGGTGTACTTTATTATTGGGTTACTAGCGATACCTGTAGCCTTTGGCTCCGGCAGCAAAACGGCTGACACGAGTGGAGCTTTGGATACAATTGTTGCACAGCCGTTTGGAAAATTTTTGCTTGCTTTGATTGCTTTTGGTCTCATGGGGTACGTGCTATGGCGTTTAACTCAGGCATTGTTCGATCTGGAGCATCAAGGCAAGATTAATGCTAAGAAAATTGTACAGCGCCTTGGCTATGCGCTCAGCGGTCTGAGCTACGCAGGTGTATCGCTAAGCGCTGTGCAAACTGTTTTTGGTGAAGAAGGCGACGATAGCAGCTGGCGGCGAGACTGGGCGGCGCGTTTGCTGGAACAACCCTTGGGACAAGAGCTATTTTGGATTGTCGGAGCGATCGCAATCGCTGTGGGTGTTTCCTTTTTGTACGAAGCCTACACTGCTAAATTCCGCGAACACTTCAAATTGCTCAACATGAGTAAAACTCAGATACAATGGGCAACTTGGCTTGGCAGATTTGGTATTTCTGCGCGTGGTGCTGCTTTCGGTCTTATCCCTCTTCTGTCACTCTCCGAAGAGAGAAAATAGGAAACAAGCAAAATTATCCAGAAGCGTAAAAGGGTTTAAATTGATTCATTGCATTAATTAAATGATTGAAACCCAA
>NZ_JACJPF010000007.1 GCF_014695915.1 Trichocoleus sp. FACHB-40 | reverse complement strand
GAAGCTGAATATAAACCACATAATTTGGAGCCGCTGAACACTTGCCAGCAAGGCTGCCTCATCCATCTGGTCACTCAGACGGGACAGGGAGTTCAGATTTCCATTCATCAGCCCAGTCCGTTCATGGTTCAAAACCTGGAGCGGGTGATCCCAGATTGGAATTTGCCTGTTTTGTGGGTTGTAGTTTTCTTGCAGCAAGCCCGATATGAACTTGTCGAAAGCACATCTCACGTCGAGAGGGAAAAAGAGCGGCTGCGGGAAAAGTTCATGCGCTTTGGCTTAGATGTGGCATTTGAACTGCGCGATCGCGGATTGTTGACAGACTTGATTGATCCTCGCACTGGCTATCCGTTGCTTTCACGCATAGGAGAAATCCCCCACGATGACACAGCTACGGTGAAAGCTCTGTTAGACTTCCCAGTAATTCACAACAACTGTCGTGTACTAGAGCATCCCATCTGGGGTATGGCAGTTTATCCCAGTATCTTGATGTCTTCTGCTTCCCCAAAAACTATCAAATCTGTCCTGAAAAAAGTGACGGCTCAGCATGATTGGAAGCAGCCAAAAACAGATTTGCAGCTATCTATTTCAGGCGTTTAAACTTATGAGAACACCTTGGCGAGACTATGTGAGTTTTAACATTTGGTCACAGTTCGCTCCTGCTGTCGGGCAAGAACATTGGCACTGTGACATGAAGCGAGGTTTTGCGAGGGCGCGAAAGAAAGAACCAGTGGTGAAAGCGATTTTAGAGCAAGACACGACACCTCAGCATATCGGGTTGCTCGCACAGAAGGCGGTTTACGAGTTTCATGAGGATAGACAGCTGTTGCAACAATCTGATGCTGTGGATCGAGTAGCCCAGAGGTTGAAATTAAGCCAAGAGCCAGGTGAAGTTCAGCAGCGACTTATTGAAATTCTAAAAAACTATTATAAAAATCCTATTCTCGCTGGCAAAAAGATCGTCAAACTTAGCCGAGGAGATGAGGGTATTCCAGAACCAATTCTCATTGAGAATGGCAACTATTCTTTCAACTTGTTTGCGGCTATTGACTGCATCTTTGTTGATTCAGACGGTAAGCTGCACATTTTAGATTTCAAAACAGGCAAATCTGATTTTGACAGGCGACAAGCATTTGTTTACCTTTTGGCAGCTACCTATCTCTACCCTCAACAAAAAGCTGTTGCTTCATTCTACAACTTGGAAAGTAATAAGTGGTCTGATCCAATTACTGCAACAGATGCCCAGCTCAAGGCAATTCAAATGGAGTTGGTACGGATAGCTCAACAACATCAGAAGGAGTTACGCCGTTACAAGGAAAACCCATCTGAGTTTGCCCAAATCTTTCCAGCCAATCCTGGCTTTATTTGCTGTAACTGCCAATTCAACTCAATTTGTAAATTTTCTACTTTTGAGGTTTCTGCATGACTAATACTATTGCATCTACCCAAAGTTACACATCTTTAAGTGAAGTTTTTCCGCTACAAACCTCACAACCCAAGTTAATGTGTTTTCGACTGACTCCTGAAATAGAGCGTAAGGATGGCAACCGCTTGAGTTACCATTTTAGTCGAAAACTATCTGAGACTGTTGTTATCTGGCAAAAGCCATATTTTTGGGTTCTAGCGGCATCTAATAGAGAACTACCCAGCCAGGATAAGTTGCGAGATGCTTTAGAAACTATTCAAAAAGAAGTGGAAGATTTTGGCGATTGCTTCTTGTCGTTTCAATGGGTGCGTCAGCCACAGCTAACCCCCTGGATTCTTTCCCAGTTAGCTGTTCAGGTGTTGAATAAAACTAAATTTGACTACTCAGTTGCTTTGTCTGATAACGGAGTTGAAGTCAGAAGAGAGCTGGATTTTTGGGCAGAGACTATCGAATTGGAAGGTGAGTTACAGCCCGCGCTTGGTTTAACAATTTGCAGCCGTATTGTCTTCCAGGAAAACTTGGCTGATTTCTACGAAAATCATCCCTATCGGCAAAACCCTGAACAACTTCTAATCGGTTTGAAAGTTCAAGAGATTGAACGGGGTGGTAAAGCCACAATTATCGCTATTGTCGGAACTATGGAAGAACACAGAGAAGAACTGCTTGAGAAAGCGACTGGTTCAACCAGTAAACAAGCACTGCGAGAAGCCCCGAACAATCAACCTGTTGTGGCTGTACAATTTGGTAAAAACCCAAAGCAGTTTCACTATGCTATGGCGGCTTTACGCCCCTGCGTTACCTCTGAAACTGCTGACCAATTTGAGGTGGAATACGGAAAGCTACTCAAGGCAACTAAAATTTCCCATAAAGACCGAACCAATCTCTTGGCTTCCTATAAACAAACAGCAGCAAATGCTTTAACAGCTTATGGATTTCAACTGGAGCGTAGCATCAACAGTATTCAATTACCAACGTTATTCTGGAAGCCGCAAATTCCGCTAGAGGAAACTACTCTACTTTTTGGTAAAGGGGTGACTGGTAAGAGAGGTGAAGTTCTTAAAGGGTTGTCTAAAGGTGGTGTTTATCGCCGTCATGCTGAGTATCAGGATACATCAAGAGCGATCCGAATTGCAGCTTTGAAACTTTGTGATTTAAAAGTAAGCCCATTTTTGAAGCTGCTTGAACAACGTTTGAACAGTTACGGATTTAAAAGTAATGTAATTGATACAGAAACTTTGTCAGTCAGTAACTTGAGTGTGGCAGAGGCAAGAGCAGCCGTTGAGAATGCTGTAAATAAATTAGTTGAAGTTCCAACTGACATTGTATTGACAGTCTTACCCCAGAGCGATCGCGCTTCAGATTATAAAGATGAGGGAAGCTTTTATTTTCAAATTTACTCGCAGTTGCTCCGCCGTCAGATTGCTAGCCAAATGATTTATGACGATACTCTAAGTAATCAAAACAACTACCAATATGTCCTGCATCAGGTAATTCCAGGAATTTTGGCAAAGCTGGGCAATTTACCTTTCATTCTGGCTGAACCTTTAGAGGTTGCTGATTATTTCATTGGGTTGGATATTTCTAGAGTTTGCAAAAAAAAGCAATCCGGAACGATGAATGCTTGTGCGAGTGTACGTCTCTATAGCAAACAAGGAGAGTTTATTCGCTATCAGCTGGAAGATGATTTGATTGAAGGTGAAGAAATACCGCCTCGACTGCTAGAGCGATTGTTACCAGCCGCTAAATTAGAAAACAAAACTGTCTTAATTTATCGTGATGGATCCTTTGTTGGCAAAGAAGTTAATTATTTAGTAAAACGTGCTAAAGCAATTGGTTCTAAATTCATCTTGGTGGAGTGTAAAAAGTCTGGTGTTCCCCGACTTTACAATATCAATCAGAAAGTGGTGACGGCACCATCACAAGGTTTAGCACTTCGCTTATCGTCTCGTGAAGCAATTCTGGTAACAACAAAAGTTCCAGATAAAGTTGGTTTAGCGCGTCCCCTACGTTTGACAGTTCATCAAGAAGGACACCAAGCCTCAATTGAACAGATCGTGGAAACTACTTTAAAACTGACACTACTGCATCATGGAGCGTTAAAAGAGCCTCGCTTGCCTATGCCACTGTATGGATCTGACCGTATGGCATATTTGCGGTTACAAGGTATTCGTCCTAGTGTAATGGAGGGCGATCGCCAATTCTGGCTATAAGCTTAATTTTAAGTGTGTTTAGGTGGGCGAAACTTGCGGGAACTGATGGGAATAAGAATTTGACTGAGCATTCGTAATTGTTCAGCCGTACCCATGCAAATTAGTAA
>NZ_JACJPF010000069.1 GCF_014695915.1 Trichocoleus sp. FACHB-40 | reverse complement strand
CTTCTCCATCAATTTCTATCCACAATCACCAACTCCTCTCTCGGCTTGCAACTTCTCTCCTCAACCTACTTCAGGGTTTCTGAGTCTACAAATGCTTATCCCGAACTGAGGTTAATTACTACCCAGCCACCCAGCAAAGTTTTGTTTCTGGGTATCGTCTGGAGACTCGACTGGCACAATTTTATAGGAAGTCGGACGAGGCTCTGCCAAAGTCACCAGACTTGTGCGGAGTTCATCTTGATGGAAAACTGTAACTTGGATAGTATTACCTGGATTGTAATCTTTCAGGCGATCGCTCAAATTTTGCGCCGTCACCCGAAAACCGTTTATCGCCAGCAACTCATCTCCCGCATCAATTCCCGCTAACTGCGCCGGAGAACCCGCCTCCACAAATTTGAGCATTTCCCGCCCGTTTTCTGTCTTCGCCGTCACCCCCAGGTAAGCAACTGGTTCCTCTTTTTCCCCAACCAAGCGCAAGCCAAAAGGTGACAAATACTCATCAAAAGGTAACTCATCGGTGCCGTCAACGTATCGAGCAAAAAACTCCTGCAAATCTGTTCCAGCAACCGATTCAATTACTTGCTGCAACTCTTCTGGAGTAAAACCGACTTCATCTTGCCCAAATTGCTGCCACATTTGGCGCATCACGTCATCAAGCGATCGCTTATTTTCATGACGCGCTCGAATCAGCAAATCCAGCAAAAATGATACCATTTCCCCCTTCAAATAGTACGAAATCTGAGAATTTCCACTATTAGCATCCGGGCGATAAAGCTTAATCCAAGCATCAAAACTCGACTCGCTTGCGGCTTGCACCAATCTCCCTGGTGTCGTTTGTAACCGCGTAATCTCCTTACCCAACTCATTCAAGAAAGACTTAATATCATATATCCCAGCCCGAAACGGAATCACCAAGTCGTAATAACTCGTCGTCCCCTCACTAAACCACAGAGAAGGCGTGTAATTTTCCCCGGTATAATCGAACACCTCCAGCGCTTTTGGGCGGATGCGCTTAACGTTCCACAGGTGAAAGAACTCGTGCGCCACCAGCTGCATGAAGCGATTGTACTTATCCGGTTCGCGAAACCCGAAGCGGTGGTAATTCAAGGTGCAAGAGTTCTTGTGTTCCAAGCCACCCGCCCCCGTAGAAGCTAGATGCAGCAAAAACACATATCTGTCATAAGGTAAACCCCCATACAGTTGAGCTTCTACCTCAATAATTTTCTGTATATCCGGGATCATTCGCTCTGCTTCGGCGTTACCCTTTCCCCAGATAGCTAATTCATGGGGTTTTCCCATAACCTCAAAGTGATACAACTGATGAGTCCCAATCTCGAAGGGACTATCTACCAGCGTGTCAAAATCAGGAGCCAAGAAGGTATTTCGATTGTCGATTTTCGATTTTGGATAATCAGATTCCTGGTTAGATTCGACACTTTCTGATTCCTGACGAACATCCCCCACAAAATCTAAAATCGGCAATTCCAAATCAGATGCAACTTGCAAGGGTGTTGTGATGTGCCACTCTGGGCGCGGCGGCACAATCGTAATTAAAAGTGGTTGTTGCTCAAATTCTGGTATATAAAATAACAAAGCTGCGCTGTTAAAATACCCGTGAGTTGCGTCCAGATGATTTGTCCGCACTGTTAGCTCGTTAGCAAATACACGGTAATTTATTGTAACTTCTGACACACCATTTGTGTCTACCTGCCAGTGATTCTTACTTAACTTGCGCCACGTCAGAGGTTGATCGCCGGAATAAGCGGAGAAATTTTGCAGATGCTTGGAATACTCGCGCACCAGATAGGAACCAGGAGTCCACACGGGCATTTTTAAATCCAGAACCTGTAGCTGCCAGTCCCGTAGAGTTAAAGATACCTCAAATAGATGGGATTCGGGTTCGCGTATTGCCACCTGGTAATGAATTTTTGGTGCTGTCTGAGGTAGATAGCGATCGCGAACAGCTGTTGCTTGTGTCATTTGTAATTTTTATAGGGAACTATTAACTAATGTAGCGATTAGCCAGTTGTCCGTCGGCGTGGGAAGGTGGAAACATCCCAATCCCACCTTCCCACTCTTCCCTGACTACTACCTAAATTCGTCCCGCCAGATGGGTTAGCTGCTTAAGGTTAGTTAAATGTAGCGTCTGACGTGCCGGATTGATCTTGACCCAGCCTTTACTATCCAGTTTTCCCATAATTTTTGTTGTGTCCTCGACGCTGATATCTGTAACATTAGCCAAATCTTTAAAGGGGATATTAAAGATTTCTGTCCCCGTCTCAGTGGATTCGCCGTAGTTTTCTCCCAAACCCACTAGAGTATTGGCTAATTTCACAGCTGGAGGCTGATGGCGCATTTGAAATCGTAAGTTAGTTTGGCGCAGACGCTTCACCATCAGTTGCAACATTCGGTGATGCAATTGCGGATCTTTGAAAAGAGTTTGAATAAACCGCTGGGCGGAGACACTGAGCAATTCTACTGATGAGAGAGCAATTACATCGGTGGAACGGGGAGATTCATCGAGAATTGCCATTTCCCCAAAAAAATCACCTCTGCCCAATATCGCCAAGGTAACGACATCTTCCCCAGAGAGACGACGTACTTTTACCCAACCTGACACTAAAAAGTAAACTGCATTGCCCCAAGCGTCTTCCATCAAAACAGCTCTATCTGATGGGTATTCGTGATCGACTGCAACAGACAAAAGCCATTCTAATGTCTCTGGAGCGGCAGTGTTAAATAAGGGGAAAAGCTCAGAAAAAGCTTTGGTCTGCATGAAAGGAAGTGTAAGGTGTGAAATTTTAATTTAACTTCTGAAAATACTATTATCTAGGATGGGCTATTAATCGTTTCACTGTTTAGCTTAGATAATACCCTACCGCAATAGGTACGCTCTTTGATATAGGCTTTTGTAGTCGCCGTACAGCCTGCCTTTCATTCTTATAGCAGCGATGGGCTAAACGCGCGATCGCATCCGCCTTGGTTTGAACTTTCGTCTTTCATCCTTCCTTGAGCCTTGAGGAAAAAGCGTCTCCTACGCTTAGATTATCATTACAAAGGAGGCATCTTATCCCTTAACGCGAACAGAATCATCCTGTTTGCGATCGCTTGGCAACGGACTGAGGGTTGAGAGCTGTTGCTCAACGCTTTCTAGCAGGTGATTGAGGGCTTCTTTGTTCAGCATGGGAGCGGATGAAGCGCCCTGCAAGGAGTCTGAGCCGTAGACATCGCATATTTGATTCACCTTGCGCTGAAGTTTCTCCCCAATACTCAAAGCTTCCCGCCACAGAATTGAGAGTTGCTGCTGCTTATAAGCCTTCAAAGCTTGCCCCCGAAACACTTGCAGGGTTGCCTCATCTCCATACTGGGAAGGCATAATCTGCAAGCGCAGCAACAAACTTTCTTGTTGATAACATCGCTCAATCTCAACCTTTTGATGCTGTTGGACTGGCATTAAAGGTAAGCTTCCTATCCGCTTTAGCTCGTCGATAACTCCTTGCAAAACGGGCAGAGGCAGCCCTGAGATCGCGCAATGTAAGACGTTATCTCGACTACAGAGAATGTTACCTTCATACAGATGCCGTTCGCAATCAATCCGATCAATTGTCCCGCTCAACGCCCGCCGCAGCAATTCTTTAAGGAGCTGCTGCGGCGAAAGAGTTGTTAAAACTGTAGAATCATAAACCTGATGGGGTGAAGGGTATGCGCCCGCTACTCGCTCTTTACTAACGGGTGTCTTTTGTCTAGCGCCCGTGTCTTTGTTGTCGCGCTTTAAATCTGATTTTCCAGTCGGTCTTTCTTGAGTTGGCCCGGAAGCAGGTTGAGCGTTTGCGCTATTGATTTCCTGTATCAACTCCTGTGGACTATCCACAATCAGGGTTGGTAGAGTGTCCCGATTTATCCGATCAGACTTTTTGTGCAGTTTTTCCTCACCAACTCGACTGTCTGAGGGTTTGGTTGCCGGAGTTGGGGTTTGGGCATCTTGAGCTGGTTGCTGGGAATTGCCGGTATTTTTCAAGTAGGCGCTGAGCATTGCCTGTAGAGCCTCGGCTTTTATTACCTGGATTTCTAGCGAGTAGTTCTGGTAAGCCAGGATGCGGCGGAGGTAGTCTAAGGTGGCGGTATCGTCTGGATGCACCATGCCCAGTTTCAGGCAGTTGCCTTCTACGGCCAGGGGTAAGATTTGATAGTAAAGACAGGCTTCAAAGGGCAGGAGCTTGTCAATCAGTCTAAACATTTGTTTACATCTATCGAAGGTGGGATTGGAGAACCAACACGGTTCACTTAAAGCCAAATATCCAAACCCTACGATTTGTTGGGATAGCACCTCATCCAACAAATGCTATATGCCTGTTGAGTGAGGTGCCAAGGGACTAACCTACAACTATTCTTTAGCAGACCGTATTGGATTGGAAAAAAAGCCAAGACAAAGGTAAAAGGTTCTTATGCAAAAGGCAAAAAGAATTTTTCCTCCCTAGCCCCTAGTCCCTATTCCAAATATCTAAGTCCTGATTAATATCTTAGATGCACCTTCGATGGAGTTACCGCGATTGATTAGCGGTTTAATGTCAATAAACCAGTCAATAGTTATAGTTTCGTTAAGACTATAGGGAGAGAATGCCAGTGTTTTTCGGCACCGCTCAGGGATCGCTCCGCAAAGCTTGAGCGGCTAAGTAGAGTTTGCTCCATTCTCCCATAACTTGATGGCTTTTCATGTTCAACTCAGCCGCGATCGCTTCCATTGATTTACCATTTTTCAACAGCTCAATTAGCTGGCGACTTACCGGGGTAACGCTTTCGCACAATTGCTGCCATTGGGTGAGTGTCAGCCCAAAGCTATCCTGTACAGAGGTTTGTAGCCAATTTGCGACTAGCTCTGGCTGAGTTTTGATGGCAAAAACCCGAATCGCGTGGTAGCTGACTTTTTCCCGCAGACGATAAACTTCTTTGATCTGCAAGTTCAAGGCGCTGGCGATCGCTTCTTGAGACTTTCCTTGCAGGTAAAGCTCCAACCATGCAGCAGCTTCTTTACTGACGTTTTCAGTTAAGTAACTCCGAAATTCCTGCTTAACAGCTGTCCGCATGGACATTTGTTCTTCAATTGCCTGATTTTCTTGGTATTGGGAAACCGCTTGCGCGTCCAGTAAACTCACCGGATTGTCTGCTTCATCGGGAGTCACTTCCTCCGAAACCAGTCGCACCAACTCTCCATCCGGGACGTGAGTCATGCCGCCGCGCTGGGAACGACGCAGATAGTTAACAAACCTGTACACTAACAGCGGCTGGTTGCGAATCGGTCTAAGGCAATATTCTTCAATGCTGCTCATCAGCAGGGAGTTACGAAGACGAGTGTCTTCGGTACATTTGGTAATCCAGGTAATTTGTTGTTGAATGTAGCGATCGCTATGCAGTAATTCCTGAATTACTTCCTGCAACACATCCACTACTGCTCGCTGGCGATCGCGCGACAAAGCCACCCAGGTGCGGATTTTATTCCTCAACAACACCAAACTGCCCAGTCGCGTAGTCAAGTTGCGATAGGCACGCTCTGGCCCCACTCCTAAATAACGTTGCCGTAAAATGCGATAGCGATATTCCATCGCTTGCTTAGCAATTGTCATCTGAGTTGGGTTAAACGTTTCAAAACGCTCTAAGTCCTCGCCCATCAGCCAGCTAATAATACTTTCGTGGGTTGCTGCGCTATATTCAGGACAGTCAGATGCCAGCTCTTTTCGCCAATTCTGTGCTATTTCTTGAGCCGATGACATGGAGTTTTGAGTTCCCAGCGTCGTTTGAGTCTTCGATTCATGAGTTTGGAATTCGGACGTAGGACGAACGACACCAAACTCACTTTCCTGATCTAAAGTTTGCCCTACAAACCTCATTTCACGCCAACCCATTTGAGTATTAACTGCTCTCTATTTCATCATGTCTACCTTTGGATAGAAGTGATCTCACCCCACCCAAAGATTTGACGAAGAACAACAAGGGACTGAGATGACGATCTCAAGGCAAAGTGCTTGAGATCATAACCCCCAAGCCTTTTGGCTTGCTATCACTAACTGTGAGGTTTTAAAAGTATGCGTCGAATGGAGTAGGGGTAATTTCTGATTCTACTACCAACAGCCAACTTTTGCACCTCAATTGACTTCTCAGGTAGGAGTGAAAAAATTACGTGACAAGTTACAAATGTTTAAATAGGTACTGGGGACTAGGGGCTGGGGACTGGGTAAGATTCTTCCTAATTCCTAATTTCTAGTTCCCAATCCCCAATTCCCAATCCCCAATTCCCAATCCCCAATTCCCAATCCCTTCTTCACATTACCCATGTGTCTAAGATCACAATTAATGCGTTATTTGCCTCACTCAAGGAAGGTGTTAAATTTTGTTAATTTAAATAAATAAAGTTTAACCCCTTCCTTCTTGATGAAAACAATAGAGCCAGAGCAGATGATCGCTACTTTGCAGCAGTTAAAGGAGGAACAAGAACTGATTTTGAATCAAGTAGACAATGCGATCGCATTGTTTGATCGCTGCCATCACCTGGTATTGTTTAATCGCAAATTAACCGAAATTTTGGGGCTTTCTGACGACAGGCTTGCTAGTAAGCCACATTGTAATGATGTCTTCGCTGAAGTCGTAGCACAGGGCTACTGGTCTCAACAGCAGCGCGAGCAAATCGCATCTGCCCTAAACAGACCAGACACTGAGAATATTTCCCTTTACATAGAGCAAGCTAACGGCATCTGCCTCGAAGTTTACACCACCTTAACCAACGATGGCGGACGGCTGTTTACCTTCCGCGATGTCACTGGTTATCAACAATCCCAGGCACGTTTAAACGCCGAGTTGAGGCGTTTAACCTTTTTGCAGGGAATGACGCAACGGCTACAGCCAGCCAGTGAGTTACGGGAGATTGGGCAATTTGCACTTTCCTACCTAGTGGCGACAATGGGCGCTGCCTTCGGCGATGTCAAAGTGATCATCGGTCAGGGCAGGGAGGCGAGAGCCAGTATGCTCACAAATGAGATTTCCAGCCAGTTCATTGCCACCTACGGGGTACCAGCAATTGCCGAGATAGAAGCCTTGCTGAATCAAGGAATTCCTTACGGTCAGGGTTTACTGTGGCAAGTAGTAGAAACAGGATCGCCGCTATTTATTGACGATTATCAAAGCCATCCCCAAGCAGTACCTGGATTTCGCCACCCAGGGATTGGTCAACTAGGCATTTTTCCGATTCCTGCCGCCAACGGCAACATCATTGGCGTGTTAACGCTGGAGTCTCGCAGTCAGCAGAAACTTCAGGACGCTCCCCAACAAGATATGCTCTTAGCAGCCTGTCGTACACTGGGCGTTGCGATTGAAAGGGCGCAGGCTGAAGAACACCTGCGCCAAATTAATGAGGATTTAGAACGGGCTTCTCAACTCAAGTCTGAGTTTCTCGCTTCTATGTCCCACGAACTGCGAACTCCCCTCAACAGCATTCTGGGATTCTCCGATCTATTGCTCCGACAAATCGCCGGAACCTTGAACCCGCGTCAGACGAACTACGTGCGGGTGATTGAAGAAAGTGGTCAACACCTGTTGCAATTGATTAATGACATTCTCGATCTATCTAAAATCGAAGCTGGAAAAGTAGAACTCGACCTGGGGCCAGTTTACATCCCAGAATTGTGCAATCAATGCCTGAAAATGATTCAGCCTCGTGCTGAGAAAAAGCAAATCGCTCTATCGCTGGAACTCGAATATTCCCTGGGTCAAGTTTCTCTAGATGAGCGCCGCGTCCGCCAAATATTAATTAACCTGCTTTCCAATGCTGTTAAGTTTACGCCAAATCGAGGAAAAATTAAACTGAGTGGGCGATTGGCTTATGGAAGTGAGTTAGCAAAAGAATTTCGGCCAGAACGCAGTTTGATTGATCCCACTACCCCTTACTTGTGTTTTGAAGTAGCCGATTCAGGTATCGGAATTCCTGAAGATAAGTGGCATCTGCTATTTCGACCTTTCCAGCAGATAGATGCTTCTTTAACCAGAAAACATGAAGGCACCGGGCTGGGTTTGGCTTTAACTAAGCGGTTGGCGGAACTCCACGGCGGCACCGTTTCTCTAGAATCGGTGGTAAATCGAGGCAGTACGTTTCGGGTATGGCTGCCGATAGCTGATGTGCCGCAGGAGTTAGCCGCGCCAGTACCAATGCCAGCTAAGCAACAACCGTCTTCATTTCTCGTAGGAACCCACGGCGATGTTAATCTAGCCGCAAGGGATACTAAACGGATTTTAGTGGTGGAAGATCATGCCTTCAATCAGGCGTTGATTTCAGATGTGTTGGAATTAGAAGGTTATGTGGTTGAGTTAATTTATGACGGTAGCACGATGCTGGAGGCGATGCGATCTCCTTATGTGTTGGCGCGATCGCTACCTAACTTGATTCTCATGGATATCCAACTGCCGGGTGTGGATGGGTTTGAAATTATGCGTCAACTCAAGGCTCACCCTTTATGGAGATCTGTCCCCGTAATTGCGATGACAGCGATGGCAATGTCTGGCGATCGCGATCGCTGTCTGGCTGCTGGTGCCGACGGGTACATCAGCAAGCCCTTAGACCTGGATACTGTGATTACAACCGTCCGATCTTTTATTCAGCATTAGTGACAAAACATCTTTAGCCGCTTTCGGACAGTTATTGAACAGCACTCCCAAAAAGTTCAACCCCTAAAAGGGGTTGAATTTCTTTCTATCTGATGACTAATTGTCATCGCCAATTGCGTATGTTTCAATGTGTTAATAAGATTCAGATATATCTTCGGACACAGCAGCCACACAAAGGATTTATCTAAGTGGTTGTACTGAGAATATCTCAGGAAGCTGAAGATTGGTCAGGGGCATCTAACTAAAATTACTTAAGTCAGACAACTGTTTTAAGTAGATTTACTCAAGTCAAAATTAAGGCGCGAGTGTAATCGTTGCTAGGAGAAGCAGTTTTATATGACGGCGCCACTTGCTCTATCTCTTGTCAATCCCATGACAAAGCCCCTGCCGCGTATTCTATTAGTTGATGATGAGCCAAATAATTTATTACTGCTAGAAGAGTTGTTGCAGTCACAAGGCTATGAAACTCTTGTGGCATCATCAGGCTCTCAAGCATTGGAAATTGTGCAAGATTTTCGGCCTGATTTGATCTTGCTGGATGTAATGATGCCAGGAATGGGGGGCTTTGAAGTTTGCCGTCGGTTGCGAGAAGATCAAAATCTGCAAACGGTGCCGATAATTTTTTTGACGGCTTTGGATGATGAAGATTCCAGGTTAACAGGCTTGGAAATGATGGGAGATGATTATTTTACTAAGCCGATAAAAAGTAATTTATTAATCAAAAAAATATCTAGTACATTGCGATTGAACAAGATGCGATCGCAACAACAAGAGCGAAGAATCGAAGAACAAGTAAAAGAAAAAATTAAGGGGCAAATATCAGCTGCATGGGAGATTAATCAATATCTTTCAGAGAAGCTGCGGTTATTTGTGCCAGATCAATTCTTGAGACGCATTGCACCCAAAGGGGTAGAATCAATTCAATTGGGAAACGCTAGACAAGAAGAACTAACTATTTTATTTTGCGATATACGGGGATTTACAAGCATAACCGAATCTCAAAGAGTCAATGAAACCTTTGAGTGGCTGAATGCTTTCTATACCCGGATGAATCGAACCATCGCTACCAATCGTGGCTTTATTGACAAATTCCTGGGAGATGCCATCATGGCTGTCTTTGACCGCGCCGGAAACCACTCACAGGATGCCCTCACCGCCGCCGTGATGATGATACACAGCCTAAATGAGTTTAACGCCAATCGCGAACAGTACAACTTAAATGAGCCACTTCGCATTGGTATAGGAGTTCACACAGGCACTGCGATGATTGGGACAGTAGGATCAGATCATCGCATGGACTCTACAGTAATTGGTGATGTGGTAAATACAGCCGCCCGTCTAGAAGAATTGACAAAAGTCTACAGCTGTGAAATTCTTGCCAGTGATGCCGTTATTGCCCAGCTAAGTCAACCAGAGTTATTCAGATGCCGATGGATTGACCGCGCAATACCTCGTGGTAAGCAGCAAGGGATTGACCTCTACGAAGTATTCGGCACCCAAACTCCTGTATTGGGCGAAGCAAAGTTACTCTACTAATTGAAGAAACTGGGGAGGAGGGAATTTACAGACGGGATGCTTGTTGCTCCGGATGTAGGAAAAAAAAGTTTTTTTGACCTTTTTATTTTTGCCTTTTTCCAATCCTCATGTAAAAAGAAAATGTGATTTTGAACACAGACACATTGAAAATTATATCTATAGAAAGAAGTCCCAGTACCGACTATTAGGTAAAGTAATTAACAAGGACAGCCAATCTGACAAATATCCTATTTCCTAGGAGTTTTTATACCTCCTAGGAATTTCCATGTCAAAAAAAGCGATTCACACCCTCATTGATACCTGGGATTTAAATAAATGGAAACCGGAGAAACCACACCCGTGACTAATGCCCGTGGGCAATTGGTAATTATCGGGGGAGCAGAAGATAAAGAAGGAGATTGCACGATTCTTCGAGAGTTCGTTCGCCGCGCTGGCGGTACCCAGGCTCGGATTGTCGTTATGACAGTAGCGACAGGGCTACCTGATGAAGTCGGACGTACCTACACGGAAGTGTTTGAGCGGCTGGGAGTCGATGACGTGAGAATCGTTGACACCGCTAATCGAGAAGATGGAAGCGACCCTAGAGCGTTGGAAGCTATTGAGAAAGCTACGGGCGTGTTTTTTACGGGTGGCGATCAGGCTCGTATCACCAGCAATCTTAAGGGTACAGAAGTCGATGCCGCTATTCACAGACGATACGCTGAAGGAATCGTGGTGGGCGGCACAAGCGCGGGCGCTGCCATGATGCCAGATATCATGATTATTGAAGGAGATTCAGAGACAAATCCTCGCGTTAATGTTGTCGAAATGGGCCCCGGTATGGGCTTTCTGCCTGGGGTGGTGATCGATCAGCATTTCTTGCAGCGCGGCCGTATGGGACGCTTAATTTCAGCCTTGGCCCAGCAGCCTGCTGTCTTGGGTTTTGGTATTGACGAGAATACAGCGATCGCTATCAGCGATAACAAGTTTGAAGTGATTGGGGAAGGCGCTGTCACGATTGTCGATGAGTCAGGGATTACACATAGCAACGTCGGCGAAATATTAAAGGATGAGGCTTTGGCAGTTTGCGGAGCTAGGCTTCATGTTCTTCCACACGGTTACAAATTTGACTTGCAAACTCGCAAGCCAATTGTTGATTAAGAAAAAGTAGGATATAGCAATCCTATTTAACTTGTGAACGAGTATTAACCCCTATAGGGACACGGTAGTGCCGTGTCCCTATAGGGGTTCACGAATTATTTAGGATTGCTATAGCTACGGGTGGGACTATTAACTACCCGTAGCTATCCTATAATCTACCCTCCGAGGGAGGTGATTTCTTATAGTAAAATTCAATACTAAAAATAGGGTATCGAAAATTACTTACTATTGTTAAGGGAAAATAAAAATGAGCATTGAAAACAGAGCGGAAGCAGTTGCTAAAAACCTTGAAGGTAAGGCTCAAGAAGCACTTGGTCATGTCACAGGCGACCAAAAAGACCAAGTAGAAGGGCAAGTGAAGCAGGATGAAGCTGCGGCAATACACCTTAAAGAAGACCTGAAAGATAAAGCAAAACAGGTTGTAGATAACGCTTAGGTTTTTTAATCAATATCAGGTGATAAAACCAAAACTAAAAAACCCGTTTTCTTTGAGAAAACGGGTTTTTTAGGTATTGCTAAGATATTCTGACAATTCATCTGTTGGTTAAGAGCTTTATCCCAAGCAAGATGAGGCTTTGGGATAGTATGGGAACGTAACTCAGAATGAGTATGCCCTGCGATAGCTGAAAATGCAACAGAATAGGGTTAGGTTCAAAATAACCGAAACTCCAAATTTTAAGGGTGTTTAGATAACCGGAGAAACTTAATGAACCGAGATACAAGCACCGATGCAGTCCGAGTCAATGCTAGAAAAACTGATGCCTTCGACATATTCAACTTCAAGCATTACATTGGCCCGAACCCATATTTGGAGACAGGGGCATTAGTATTTGATTTGGCAGTAACGAACAATACAGAAGCGCGTCCTCTCGAAGATTATGTTGCGATTATTAGCGATCGCTACCCGCACTTGGGCGAGGAAACTTATGATTCCCATGCTCAACTCTTCGCCCGGACAACCTCAGAAGTGGGAAAGCTCGACATGGGGCTGCACCTCCACCACTGGAGTAGCAAGCCCAATGATAACTTTGTGACGATTGCGGTTCAATCCCTCCATGCACGCACAACTCGGTCAGTAGTTTACTGCGTTTGGGACTGGTTTGAAGCAATTACTCAACATGAAAATTTCCGGCTGGAAGATCAGATCAAGACGATACAGGAGATATTTCGGAAATCTGCTTACGGTGGGCCAACAGTTTACGCTCTGTGGCGTACAGCCTACCAAAAAGGGATTCCTACCTTTTATCTGTGGGACGAAGGATTGGTTCAATACGGCTATGGAAAAAAACAGGTTCGCGGTATAGCCACAACTTTTGACTGCGATAGTCATTTGGATTCCGACTTCACCACTCGCAAAGATGACTGTAAGGCTTTCTTAGCTACTTTGGGTTTTCCAGTACCCAAAGGTGATATCGTTTACACGCTGGAAGAAGCAAGGGCAGCAGCCAGAGAAATTGGCTACCCAGTAGCAGTTAAACCTGTAGTTGGTCACAAAGGAATTGGGGTGACGGCTGATGTGCAAAGTGCGGAGGAAATGAAATATGCCTTTAGCAGAGCGCTCAATGCTATTCCTAAAGACCAGCCAATTCAGATAATCGTTGAGAAAAGTATTTCGGGGACAGATTTCCGATTGCTATGCGTTAACGGCAGATTTGTAGCGGCGACTGAACGCCGTCCAGCATCGATAGTGGGTGATGGACACTCAACTATTGCTGAATTGATCGAGCGAGAAAATCGGAAGCCAGCACGGATAGATACGCCGACTTCGCCACTGGGGAAGATTCAGTGCGATGAGGCGATGGAGATGTATTTAGAAGAACAGGAATTGTCACTCGATAGCGTAATAGAAAGCGATCGCATTGTCTATCTTCGCAAAGTTGCCAACCTCTCAGCAGGCGGTTTGAGCATCGATAAGACAAGCGACGTTCACCCTGACAACATCATCCTGGCGCAAGACATCGCCCAACATTTCCATCTAACTTGCCTTGGGATTGACGTAATTGCTGGCGACTTAGCAAAATCTTGGAAAAATGGTGATTTTGGCATCATCGAGATTAACGCCGCTCCCGGTATTTATATGCACCTTAAACCTGCTGTGGGTGAAAGCGTTGATGTACCCTCGCATATTTTGGAAACCTTCTTTGCATCAGAGAAAGATGCGAGGCTACCGATTATCACCTTCAACAAGATTTCAGTTCAAGAACTCCAAGAAATTATTGACGATGTTCTAATTCGACACCCGGAATGGACAATTGGCGCGGTTTGTCGCGAAGGGGTTTTTGTCAATCGTTCTGAGAAAAACTTGAACAAAGATTACAACAGCAACGTGCAGAACCTGCTGCGTAATCCCAAGCTGGATCTGCTGATTGCTGAGTACAGGGAAGATGTCTTAGAGAAGGAGGGGATGTTTTACCACGGTAGTGACATTATAGTTTTGGATAATCCCACCGAAACTGAGATGATGCTAGCGCGGGGTATCAGCGACGACTCGACTTTGGTTATTAAGGAAGGAGACAACATCTCCATCCGCGCCAAAGGCTTGCTGGAACAGTACAAGCTTGGCGCGGCTGAACCATTTTTGCGAGTTTATCTCAAGGAAATCCCCAAAGTTGCCTAAGGGATTGGGGACTGGGGATTGGGGATTGGGAAGAATCTTACCCAGTCTCCAGTCCCCGTTCAATATCAGAGGCGTTAATCTGGTAGCGTTGACTAGATGAAAATTGGCAAAGTAATTTAATGGAAAATATTGATTGGATGAATGCAATTGCAGGCGGGATGGCGATCGCTATTTTTTTCGGCGGGATGACAATGATGTTTACCGACCTTTGGACGCGCAAGAAAAAATAAGTCGCTATTCGCGTAATCGACTTTAAATATTGGGAGTTTCTACTTTAACAGTAGGCTCCCAAAAAGATTTTTATGCTTTAAACTTGTCACTCCGATAACAGACTGTGGTAATATTGTGGTTTCCGGTGTCCATTCAAAAACACCATCACTTGCTGTTTTAGACGCGATCGCTTTAGCTAGTTTTGACCCTTCGTACAATTCAATTTTTACATCATCGGCGACATTATCCCGCCACAGAATCAGGTGCCGATGGCGTTCCGTGGAGGGGATTGCTAATCATCAACATAATGATTAGTAAAAAGGCTAGGCAGGCGAGTAAATATTTATTCATAACGCATTTAATGTTTGATAAAAATTCGATTCTACTAACTAAAATTATTGCTTTACTAAGAGGAGGTTTGAGTTGAGACATAGCATCAACCTGAACCCACTGCTAGGGAGTGAGTTTACGTGACTTCTTTTGTTACTTCTAAGAACTCACGCAAAGTAGCTGAGGCATCGTCCCGTCGCCACACAGCAGCCATCGGGATAGTTGGTGTTGACTCAGCGATGTTTTTGTAGACAACACCCTTGCGTTGAAGATTTTGGGCATTCGCAGGCAGCAAGGCAATTCCAACGCCACCAGCAACTAAACCCAGGATTGTCAGCATCATTGTTCCTTCTTGGATGACAACAGGTGAAATGTCAGATTGTTGGCATAGATGTTCAAGCTGTTCAGATAAGACCGGAGAGAATTGACGAGAAGGGAGGATGAACACTTCCTGTGCCAGTGCTTTCAAAGAAATTTGCGGTTGGTTCGCCAGTGGATGAGTTGCTGGTAATGCCACGATCAAAGATTCATGCCAAATCGTCATTAAGCATAAATCCGCTGCTTGAAGCATCCATGACGTTAAATGGAAAAAGCCAACATCAAGCTGCCGATCTCGCAGGGCTTGCAATTGGTGGGAAGTTGCTAGTTCCCGCCAGACGAGTTCCACTTTGGGAAAGCGATCGCGGTAAACGCGCAGGATGTCTGGCAAAAAGCTGTTTGCCATTGAACTCGTAAAGCCGATTACCAAACGCCCGATTTCTCCTCTACTGGCACGTTGCGCCATTTTGACGGCATTCTCTACCTGAGCGATCGCGCTCATCGCTTCTTCTAAAAAGATAACTCCAGCTACTGTTAACTGGAGCGGTCGCCTGGCGCGATCGAACAGTTGCACCCCAAGCTCCACTTCAAGATCGTGAATTTGCTTGCTCAAGGGAGGTTGCGCGATATGTAGACGCTCCGCAGCACGAGTGAAGTTCAACTCCTGTGCCACCGCGATGAAGTAACGCAAATGTCGAAGTTCCATCTTTTAGCCACTACTATATCTTTTAAATATAGTTTACCTCTCAATAAAATATTGGACATATAGTAATAGCTTGGCTAATCTGGATCGCAAGACGTTATAAACCTCAACTGGGCTGACTCAACAAACAGTGCTGTGGTTGGGGTAGGAAGGGATTTCTATATGAATCAGATCAAACGTGTTGCCATTGTTGGTGGAACTCACGGAAACGAACTCACAGGAATTTACCTGGTGAAGAAATTCGAGCGATTTCCCAAGGCGATCGCACGAGCGAGTTTTGAGAGCATTACACTTTTGGCGAATCCTAAAGCGTATGCAATCGGGAGGCGGTACGTTGATACTGACCTCAATCGCTGTTTCCACCGACAGGATTTAGAGAATGCTCAGCTTTCCAACTATGAAGCAATTCGAGCTAAAGAAATTTACCAAAGGTTGGCATCGCTCCCAAAAGAGCAAACCAACTTAACAATCGATTTGCACACGACCACAGCCAACATGGGGCTGACGATTATTCCAAGTACCAAGCATCCATTCAACCTTCAGTTAGCCGCTTATCTCAAATCCGTGAATCCCAGCGTGAAGGTGTATCGATGGAAAGACGAGAATAATAGCCCGTTTCTGAGATCAATTTCCGAACTCGGTTGCGCGATCGAAGTGGGTGCTGTTGCACAAGGCGTGTTGGATGCGCGTTTATTTCAGCAAACGGAAGAACTTATCTACGCAATTTTAGACTTTGTAGACGCCTATAACCGGGGAACACCTTTCCCCGCAAGAGATACCTTCACAATTTATCAATGCCTACAGACAATCGACTATCCCAGAAATGAAGACGGGGAAATTCACGCGATGATCCACCCAGGACTTCAATTTAGAGATTACGAAGCTATTAAACCAGGCGAGCCAATGTTTTTGACATTTGATGGTCAAGCGATCGCTTATCAAGGAACATCAACCGTTTATCCAGTTTTCATTAACGAGGCGGCTTACTACGAGAAAGGAATTGCCATGTGCATAACCCAAAAGGAACTGGTTGTAGTTTGAGACAAAAAAGTGAATCGGTGAGTAAAAATTATAAAGGAGTCACCAATGAACGCCCAGCAGACAAAACTTTACCAAAGTATTCAGGAATTTTCCCTTGATGACCCTGACGCTGCTTTTCCCTTCAGTCAAAGATTGGCAAGAGAAAACGGATGGACGGTTGAATATACTCAGCAAGTGATTGACGAATACAAAAAGTTTATCTTTCTTGCTGTTATAGCTGAACATCCCGTCACTCCCTCCGATCAAGTGGATCAAGTTTGGCATCTGCACTTGACTTACACGCGATCGTACTGGGATGAGTTTTGTGCCAAAATCTTACAGAAACCACTGCACCACAATCCTACTCGTGGGGGTTCTAGCGAACAGGAGAATTTCTACAGGTTCTATAACGAGACGCTGATTAGCTATGAAAAATTCTTTGGTCAGCGCCCCCCGTCCGATATCTGGTCTCCACCCGACATCCGATTTAGTACAGATATTCAGTTCACGCGAGTCAACGCTCATCGGTACTGGATTGTAGCCAAACCATCTTTTACTCTGAGTCGGTTGCCATCTGTTTATCTACCTCGCTTGCCTTTGCTGAAATTTATAGCGATCGCTCTGTTGTCATTTATGTTAGTCCTAACTATCAGCAGCTCTACGCTACTGATAGCAGAAATTTCTCCCCCGAAAATTCACTCTACAAATTCTGAACTAGCGCTGTCTCAAGCTGCTGAAAATTCTCCGCTACCTCGTAACACTCCAACCCCAACTTCTGAGAACAAACATAATTCTACTTCGGGAAAATCTTCAGGGTGGTCTTGGTGGTGGATACCCATAGCCATTATTTTTTCCCTGTTCGGCGGTCGTGGTAATAGCAGTGGTGGTGGTAGTAATGGTAGTAATAATGACGGTTGTGCAGTCTGTATGTGATCACAGGCACGCCTTCAGGCTGGATAGGCAGATACAGCTCTAGAGACGCTGTTTAAAATTAAATTAATAACTCCTCACTCCTAACTTTTTTGCCTTTTCAAAGAGTGGCTCGACTCGAATCAACATCAGTCAAGTCTGCTCCATTGAGATTAGCTCCCTGCAAGTCTGTTCGCGTCAGGTCTACACCCCGCAAATCAGCCTCACTCAAGTTCACTTGAGTTAAAATGGCTCCTGTCAAGTCCGCTCCTCGCAAGTCTGCCATACTCAAGTTAGCTCCCCGCAAATCGGTTCGAGTCAGGTCAACCCCTCTCAGGTCAGCTTCGCTTAAGTTTACCTGAGTTAAAATGGCTCCCGTCAAATTTGCCCCTCTCAAATCTGCCCTACTCAAGTCGGCATCTTCCAAGTCGGCCTTTCTCAAATTGGCATTGGTTAAGTCTACCTCTGTTAGATTTGCTCCCCGTAACTTTCCCCCTCTGAGGTTCGTCCCCCGCAAATCTGCTCCACTCAAATTTACCCCACCCAAGTTAACCCCAGGCAGCGATACGCCAGCAGCAATCAAATAAGCCCCGGCTTCGCGTGGGTCAAAATCATAGGAAAACAAAGTTTCTTGAGTGTAGACAGCTTTTTCCAGAATGATTCCCCTCAGCTTGGCTTTACTAAAATCCGCCCCGACTAAATTGGCTCCCGCCAAGTTAGCACTTTCCAAATTTGCCCCAACCAGATTTGCCCGCATCAAGTTTGCCGCCCTCAAGTCTGCTGCTTTTAGATAAACCCCACTTAGATCCAATTCACTCAGGTTTACCCCTGTTAGCGATACGTTATAGGCAATCAAGTAAGCAGAAGCTTGCTTAGGGTCAAAGCCTGGTGAGAACCGAGTTTCTTGATTGTAGATAGCTTGGTGTAAGATAGCTCCGGTGAGATCCGCTGCTGTTAAGTCTGCTCCAATCAAGTTGGCTCTAGTTAAGTTGGCATTTTCCAGGTTGCTGCTAACGAGATTAGCCTTTTTAAGGTTTGCCGCCCTCAAATCTGCTTTGCTCAAATCAGCCCCGACAAAGTTCGTGGCACTCAGATCGGCTCCTCTGAGGTTTGTCTCGCTCAGGTTAGCTAAATTTAAACACGCCCCAGTCAGATTCGATCCACTCAGGTTTGCTGAAGCCAAGTTGGCTTCAATCATGTCTGCATAAGTCAGGTTCGCCTCGCTGAGGTTAACCCCTCTGAGGTCTTTTGCCCGCAAATCTTTCCCTTTGAGATGAGATCCCCTTAAATCTGTTTCTTTGAAGTCTGCTACCACAATTTCTGCTCCCCTCGGTTCGTGTCTGCTCTTGGTTGGCAGCTAGAACTGTCTTGATGCTAAGCTACACGCTTTGCTACGTAAAGGGATAACAAATTCTTTGCAGCGCATTTGAGATTATGAAGCGTTGGGAGCGGTTCAAGATTTACCAGAGCGATCGCTTTGCTTCACACTTCGCATTATCGTTTTCTATATCTACGATCGCAATCTGGCAGCGATGTCCTAAAATCTATCTCAGTTCATGGGGAGGAAGTTTGAAGTGGAAAGCGATCGCTACGAGTTTAACCAGTCCCACAACCATCTGATTAAGGATCTTGCTCAAAAAATGCGCTTTGTTAGCTACTTCCTGATTGCCTTGGGAGTGCTTCTAATTATCGGGGGAATCGTCAGTGTCAGATCGGGTTTAATCAGCGGCATTATTAATGGAGTTTTGCAAATACTCATTGGCTTCTGGACTACCAAAGCCGCCTCTTCTTTTAAGTTAATTGCTGATACTCAAGGAAACGATATCGAAAATTTAATGATAGCGCTTGAGCAACTGAGGAAACTATATACTCTTCAGTATTGGCTGATATTGATAGCACTCATTTTTATTGCTATTGCACTTATTACGGGTCTAATTTTAGGGGCTGTCAACGTTACTCCCTGAAAGAATTCTCTCGTTAAAAATCAGATTCTAGGAATGCTGAGAGTGAGGCGATTGCCTCACCTATTTGCAAAAATGCGCTCAGGCTAAAGTCTGGCACTACGCAAACTAAGCCTGCCTTCGTAGGCTGAACTGAGTCCGCGCAGGCGGACTTTGTTCGTATAGCCGCGATTTCCAATCGCCTTGTATTTTTTTTGCTTTTACTTCAGCGTGCGCTCACCATAAAGCAACAATCTTTCTAAAGTTGCCAAACGATTTGCCCAAACTTCGACTTGATAAGGTTGCTCTAAACCTTCTGATTGCATCCATTTCTTGAATTGAAATTGAAAAGATGCTAATAAGGCTTTTGCCATTGTCAGATTATTTCTAGAAGGATTATCTGCTAGCTGATTGAGTGCCTTAGAGAGAGCATCTGCTTGTTTACGCCATTCCGAGAGGGCTGGTTCTTTAATCCAAAGTTGATTATTTGCCTCTAGAAAAGTCCATTCTTGTTGTAGAGAAACGTAACGGGCAGCTGCGGCTTTGAAGGGTTGACGATAAGGTAGAGGGGATGCGATCGCTTGTTGCGACTGAGTACGACGGAAGATTCCTTGCAGATTATCATTGAGATTTTCGGCAGCAAATAAGGCGTAACCACTAGCAGGAAAATTTCGCAGTGCCTGAATTTGATCTACCGCCACCACATCCGGCAGATTCAGCAGTCGAATAGATGGCAAAATCAAGGTTGAACCCAGTTGATTTTGACTTAGCAAAGGCCGTGTTAAACTCTGCAATCTGTTTGTATCCAGAGCATAAGTCATCGGCACCACTAAATCTATATCCCCACGTTGCGCCCAAACTTCCCAATGTTGTTGCAGTTTTTGCAGACGTTCATTTTTAGGAAAGGGAAACACTGCCGCCGACAAAATGAGATTACTTTTTATAGAGCGTAGATTTCTGGATGCTTCTGCTACAAAGCTGTCAATTGCATTAGTGCGAAATTGCGTCCACCTTTGCCACAAGTCTCTATCTTTTGGAGAAATCTTAACTGGATCTACCCCAGTTAGTTGCTGAAATTGCTGGCGAGCAGCTGTACCGTAACCGAAAGAATATCCGGCATTAGGGTCTTGAAAGGGATTACGAATATAGTCGAACTGAACGCCATCAACTTGATAATTCTTGACAATTTCCTCCAACATTTGTATTAAGTAGCGCCGCGCCTCTGGATTGGCAGGGTCAAGAAAAGTTTTACCCGAACCCAGATGGAAAATGCGCCCCCGGTTATCGTAGCCTGCCCAAGTAGGGTTCAGGTCAAGCACTGGGCCGGGATACTCTTTGGGAAGGTTGAGCAGGGCGTTGTGACGCTGGTTGCCAATGGCGAAAATCCATACCCAAGCGTGCAATTCCATGCCTCGCTGGTGGGCTAATTTGACAGCAGATGCTAGGGGGTCCCAGCCACGTACCAACGGGTTTTTAATTTGGGCAACGCGACTGGGGTAAATGGGATATCCAGCATTGACGGTTTCAAAAAAGACGGTGTTAAACCCTGCTGCTGCTAGTCGGTCGAAAATTTTAGCTAATTGCTGCTCTGAACCAGCACGAATAATCGTACCCCGGTCTAACCACATTGCCCGAATTTCTGGCTGGGTTTGGGGTCGGTCTTTGGGGTAGTTGTCCCATAGAATGCGTCGCGCCTGAAGCCACTGTTGTCTGGCTCCTGTGTAGTTTTTTTGGGCAACGAGTTGAAGAAAGTTTTGCAGCGCTATGCGGGCATTACTAAGTGGATTTGGGGTTTTGAGTTTTGAGTTTTGAGTTGAGGTTCCCCGGTTCTCCAATCCTCCTGTAACGGCGTTGGCGGCTAGCTGGGCGCTCTCAAAACGACCGATGAGAGCTTCTAGCTCTTGACGCATGGCACTTGCTTGTGAGGCTGTGATGGGCTGAGAGCTGGGTTTTACTTCTAGTCCAGCAGGTGCTACTAGACCGTCGCCATTTAGGTCTGGGAGTTGGAATGGAGGAGAGGCGGGGGGAAGTGCAGCACTGCGATTTGTTGGGGTTGGGGAAGGGGGTTTTGCAGGGGTGGAGGCAGAACTTGCGATCGCATTCGGTGGCGTACAATTTCGTTGTGCTGGGTTGCGGGCATCCCCGACTCCCCCGTAGCGAGTCAGGGATGCCCGCAACCAGGCGCTATCTAGCTTGGGTTCAGAGGCTGTATCGACTCCCCAGCGCCAACCTAAAAAAACTGAGCGGTCTGTAGTCACGACTGCTGGGGGATTTTCGGTGGATTTCCAGACAGCGGCGGTTTGACTTGTTAATCCAGCGGGAATGATTACGCCGCCGCGAATAATTCCGGCGAGTCCGTTCTGTTGCATCCATCCCTGGTTTTTTCCGGAGGTGGGGGCGAGGGTGGAGGGATTTTGCAGGCTAAATCCCCAGTATGCGCCCAGAAGCGATCGCAATTTACTTCGCACATCCGGCTGGGATAAAGTCCCCACGGGACCGCTGACAATAATGCGCCCGCCCTTACCCATCCAGTCTTGTAACGCTTGTACCTGTACAGCACTCAGAGTTTCAACGTTGGGTAAAAATAAAACCTGCGTACCTGCCAAATCTGCCGCTTGTCGAATTTGCTGCAAGTCAACAATACAGTAGGCGACACCACTCAACCCCAAGCGCCTTGTAATACCTTCCCATTGCGTTGCATTTGTCTGGCTTTTCACTACACCCATTACACCAGGTGCGGCACTAACAGAAGTAGGCAAAAGTAAAAAGGAAAAAGGCAAAAAATAAGTAAACAAAGAAGAAAAGATTATTCTTTCTTTTGCTGCTCCCTTTTTTAAGGGGGATTGCCTTTTGCATTTTTCGGAAAAACGAAAACCACTCCTCAACACAAGCTGCTCCTGCAAATCTTAGTCTGTAGCCCAGGCGACATAAGCCCGTGTCATTAGTTAATGGCTAATAGTTGCACCATTAGCCATTAGTCATTGCTAATTCTAAGCAACACTCTCATTAACCGGAAAGCGATCAATTAAATGAATCGCCCGATAAGCATTGCGCTGCAAGGAATCTGACACATGGGGGATATGGGGAATCTGAGATAATAAATCCACAGTTCGACGCAGCACCCGGACTATATCCCCTTCATCTAAGCTGGTGTTAGCGCATAGCTGCGGCCATTGCTCGCCTAATGCCCAACTTTCCACCAAACCAGTTAAGTCATACTCCATCCAAACTGGCAGTGCAACTCGATAGCGACGCTGTAGCTGGAACAACTGACGGCGCAAAGTCCGCAACCTGCCTAAAGATTGTTCCACCTCTGACGGTGTGTCGTATCTTGTCCAGCTGTCGGGGCGCAGTGCTTCGGTGACAAAGGCGGCACAGGCGGCGGCTAGGTGTTGGGGGTCTAATTCGTCCATTTCTCCCGACATCAGCGCCAAAGCAACCCACAACTCGTTATCGCTGCGAATGGCGGCGGCGGCTTCTCCCAAAGGTGTCGGTGTTACGTTATCAAGTCCGCCCATATGCCGCAAAACTTCCATCAGGTCGAGAAATTCTTCCCAGTGGCGTGCTAAGTGTTCTTGAAGCAGGGCTTGCAGTTGGGCGATTTGGTCTTGCAACATCTGCCGCCGCGAAGCTCGTTTGATCAGGAGGGCAGGGTTGCCCCACTGTAGGGCAGGGTGATTTTTCAGTTGTGCTTCTACTGCGGCGAGTCGCTGCTGTTGGGCTATGACTTCTGGATATTCATCGTTGATGGTTGATGGTTCGTTGCCTAGTTGGGATGAACCATGAACGCGGCTGGATGTCCATCCAATCTGACGGGCAATTTCAGCGGTGGCTTCTGTGCTGCTTTTGGATTGTCCAGGCTTGGCTTTGAATATCTCCGGGGGTGGCTGTAGGGATTCGACTTCGGATAAGCGAGACCATTCTTGGCAACCTACTACGTCGGCGGTGGTGACTACGTACCAACGGTTATCTGCGCCTAAGCAACCCAGGTAGGGCAATTGGCCGGAACCGGGTATACGGGCGACTAATATTGCTGGGATGGGAGATGAGACGGGGACGTGTTTGCCTTTTAGGTTGAGGAGGGTTCCGGGTGAGGCTGTAGTGAGGGCGATCGCAATTTCGCGCGATCGCATCTCTTCGGCTTGATGTTCTAAGGTTTTCAGTAAGCGGCGTTCTTCTTTGAGTCGGGCAACCAGTTTTTCATAGTTTTGGATCAGTTTGCCGTCTACTGTCTGAAGTATGCTTTCAATTTGCGCCAGTTCTGCTGACAAATCTGCGATCGCTTGTTCTTGGGGTTTAAGATCCAATGTCGCCAAATACTGCCCAAAGCTTCGTTCGACTAACTCTCTAGCTTCTTCTATGCTATGGGTTTGCAGCAAGTTTAAAACCATGCCGTAGCTGGGAGTAAACTGGCTCACTAAAGGATCAGCGCCAGAGGTTGCTAAATAAGCCGCTTCCTTGGAACCTTCAAATGGTGTCTGTAACGTCACTACATGACCTGTAGTGTCCATCCCTCGTCGTCCTGCCCGTCCCGACATTTGCAAAAATTCGGAAGCTGTTAGCAGTCTGTGTCCCCGGTCTGTGCGCTTGGAAAGGCTGGAAATCACTGTGGTTCTGGCAGGCATATTAATCCCAGCTGCCAGGGTTTCTGTGGCAAATACCACTTTTACCAAGCCTTCTTGAAACAGTTCCTCTACCAAACCTTTCCAGGCTGGTAAAATTCCGGCGTGGTGGGAGGAAATACCCCGGAGCAACGGTTCCACCCCGCCACTGCGCGCTGCTTCGGGATTTCGCGCTAAAAATTCCTCTACTTTCTGTTTTAAAATTTTCGCTTCTTGTTCGTTGACTAGGGTTATATCAGCCAACTCTTCTACTGCTTTGTCGCAACCCCGACGGCTAAAAATGAAGTATATCGCCGGGAGCATATCCCTTTGCCACAGATGACCCAGGACGTAAACTAAGCTGGGGCTTTCTTGCCTTTTGCCTTTTTCTTTTTGTTGTCTTTTGGGTTTGAGGCGGGGATTAATTCTCTTTCGCGAGTCGTCCAGTAGGGGAAACAGTCCTTTGGGATTGCAGAAGTGAAACTGCAAGGGAACTGGGCGAAACTCGGAATATATGAGCTTTGTTGGGCCATGAACGCGATTCAGCCAGTCAGTGAGTTGGTCGCTGTTGGCGACGGTGGCGGAAAGGGCTACTAGCTGGACTTCGTGGGGGCAGTAGATAATTGATTCTTCCCAAACCGTACCGCGTTGGCGGTCGTTCATGTAGTGGCACTCATCCAGCACTACGGCTTCGACTCCAGCTAGGGAGGTGCCGACTTCGCCGATGCGGGTGCCGTAAAGCATATTGCGGAAGATTTCTGTCGTCATCACTAGGATTGGGGCATCCCGGTTGATGGAGACATCGCCAGTCAATAAACCTACCCTGTCCGCGCCGAAGACTTCGCGGAAGTCTCGTAATTTCTGATTGGATAGTGCTTTTAAGGGCGTGGTGTAAAATACTCGCCCGCCGCGATGCAGGGCGCGGTGTATGGCGTATTCCCCAATCAGCGTTTTTCCCGCACCTGTTGGGGCGCACACGACTACGGAACAATCGTCATTTAACGCCGCGATCGCTTCCGACTGGAATTCGTCTAGTTCAAACGGAAACAGGTTCTTTAGATCAAGCTCTGGTATTGTTGTAGGCACGGTGCTGCCAAATAATTCTAATCTACTTGCTTTCAGGGATTTAACTCTATAATTAACGGTGTATCCGCTCTATGTCCAATTTTAAAGCGCTTTTTTAGAATCGGAGATTCCTTAAAGTGCTACCCCTTATCCAACTCCTGACTAAAAGAGGCTGTTTTCCAGGTGCGATCGCGATCGCGAATTATAGACGCGGCTTTTCGCCACTGCCTTCATCCCCTCTCGCGCTGTGAGCCTGTCAAAACTGCTTTACCAAAATCTAATTGTAAAATAATCAACTAATTAACGCTATTATAAATAGTATAATTTAATTTTTAGCAAAATTAAATTTAAAAAACCTACATTAGTTTAGCTGTTAGTGTTGCTTATGCGGCTAATCCAAACACTTTAAACAACTCCTGAAAATTTCCTAAATCATCGTTAAAGTATCACTTTTAGCGATTTCCTCTTGCCGCTGTTTGGTGCCAAGATACTTATAAATATATCCAGCAACCTTGTAGGTAAAGCTTGTGCAGAAGCGAAACCCAAGACCAATTTGACAGGTTTAGTTGGATTGACTACCGATAGCCCAAACAGACCCGGCTCCTGTTAGTTTCTGTAGCCCTTAGCGAAAATTGTGAAATATGAATTCATCCTTTTGGCTGATAGACGATAGTTTCGTTTAATCCTGAGCTAGACAACAGTAATTAGAAGAGCTGTATATCCACCATAGGAAGGCAATCATATAAAAGGAAAAAGGCAAAAAAAGAATTCTTGACTTTTCCCTTTTTAGCCCCTAGTCCCCAGCCCCCCAGTTCCTATTCCCTAGCCCCTCAATAGCGTCTGTGGCACAAGTTAACGGACACTCCCCTGCCAGCATGACGGTGACGGATACCGCTCACCGGAAAATTTCTTTGGTGAATCGGCAAATCTACCAGCGATTGAAACAGGCGCTGAGTCTGGGTTTGCGCCGCCAAATCTTTATAGCGGTATGCGATGATATTAGCCTGAGAAATCGTCTAGCGGCGCGGTTACACGCAGAGTTGGCAATTTCGGAAGACAGCAGAGGTAAAGCAGGTGGAATTAATTCCGTCTTCCGTCCTCCGGCTTCCAGAGAATATCCGCGACTGGTAAGCTTAAACTTGAATTTGAGCCAACCGCATCCTGTGGCGCAAATTAATCGCTGGTTAGGGCAACACCCGCCACCAAGCAATAACCCGCCAGGATTTCAAATTTTAGGTGTTGAGTTATTAACCAAACAATCAGCGAAGGTGCAGGGATTCTTCCTAAACTCGCTAAAGACAATTGAGCGCAGTCTGCCTAATTTAGAGTCTAGCCTGTTGCTGTGGATGCCTCGCCCTTGGTTGCGCGCTATTGAGACGTCAGCACCTGAGTTTTGGCGATGGCACACGGGAGTTTTTGAGTTTGAAGGGGAACCCGCACCAGCTTCAGATTTAAGAACATTGATGGCAACTTCTCTACAGGAATTCCCCCGCCAAAGTGTCCCCCAAGAGGAGACGGCGGTACCGCAGGAAAATCTGTGGCACATTCTGGGCAGTGAATTAGATAAATTTAGCCTCGCCCATCAGGAAAATCCGCCATCCCAGAAGGAGGATTTCAAAAAGGAATCAGATACGCCCGTCATAAGCGGCGAGGGGGAAGAGAAAGCACCTTTTATCCTTAATCCTGCCGATGCGGTGCAATCTTTGCAGGAGATTGAGCAATTACAGCAATCTCGCCCACCGGAAGAACTTGCACAAGCATACTTAAGGCTGGGAAATTATTATCGCGATCGCATTGAACAATCGAATACTTCCCAGGAAAATCTAATAACGGCTATCCAGGCTTACGATCAAGCATTGGCATGGTTGGAGGAATCCTCGCCGTTAGCTGCTGATATTCTCAACGATCTGGGTAATCTCCATTGGATGCTATCTCGCTATGCTGCGAATTCCCAGGAGATGCTTGCTTATCTGGAGCAAGGAATTAACGCATATCATACTGCCTTAACCAAGTTCAATCCTGACGACGCACCCCACAGCTACGCCATGATTCAAAATAACTTGGGGGCGGCCTATGGGGATTTAGCGCGTCATCAAGATACTGCCCAAAACTTACAGAATTCGATTTTGGCGTATGGGGAAGCTTTGCGTTATCGTTCCGCAGAAGATGAACCGCTGAAATATGCGGCGACGCAGAATAATTTGGGTACGGCTTATTGGCATTTGGCGCAACAGCAGCAACCAGTTACGCATCTCAAATGCGCGATCGCATGTTATACCGAGGCACTTCCATTCTACAATCCAGAGCGAGATTCCCTTAACTGGGCAATGCTGCAAAATAATATCGGCACTGCATACTGGAATCTTGCCCAGTACGAACAACCGGAAGAGTTTTTACAACTTGCGATTGCGGCTTATCAAAGTGCGCTGACTTATCGCACGCCGCAGTCAGCACCAGCAGGTTGTGCGGCGACGCAGAATAATTTGGGTACGGCTTATTGGCATTTGGCAACTCAGGTAGAAGTTAACCCAGAGGGACAGCAACAATATTTACAGATGTGTATTGCAGCTTATGAGAGTGCGATCGCGCTTGTCGAGTTTCTTAACAACAATAATCCCCCAGTTCCAGTGACATTTGATGTATCTGCTACTCAGAATAATCTGGGATTGGCTCATTATCAAATGGCGACAGATAAGAAGTTTTCTTTAGAAACGACATCTCAGCTAGAGCATTTAGAGGCAGCGTTACACTACCATTTACAAGCGTTGCAAGGCTTTAGCGAGCAACCTGATTCTTATGAATCTGCTCTTTCATTAGTTGTGCAGACAATTCGAGCATTTTATCGCGAACGTGGTTTGCAAGGGCAAAATCTTGCCCTTTCTAAAGTTCCTGGTAAGTTGTTGCCAGAACTGTTGCGACGCTTGTAAATAAAATTATCTAAGTCTCGTTAACGAGAAATGGTAGATCAGGTGTGAATGCTAACAATTGTAGCTGCGGTGCTTCCGGCTGAAGTATTATCTACAACATCCACACTAACTGCATATACAGAGGCATCAGCCGCATAAACTTTGACTTTGTAATCGCCATCAGTGGGTAGTATCCCTTGCCAGTGCGATCGCTCACTCACCTTCCCGACTGTTTCTCCATTTGGCGCAATTACCTCAATATTCACATTGCCTTCTTGTGCTTTCACCGTCAATAGCTGCCCCTTAGTGCCATTGACCGAATACGGCTGACACTGATGAGACTCTAAACTACCTCCCACGGTTGTTTGTGCGCCTGACAGGAAGCTAACTTCCTGAAGTGGGAGCGTGTCTCCTACGTAAATTGGGTCTACCTTTGGCTGGTTGTCCGCAGATGTAGGAGGTTTCCGCTTCTTTGTGTCTTGGAAGTGCTTTCGGGTTGACCGATACAGCCGCAGCAGCACGAAAGCCGAGCCATTGGCAACTACGGCTAAAGCTGGAGCCGCGACTGGCACCCATCCGCCTTGAGTAAATAAATAGAACCCGGTAAAAAATATAACTCCCAGCGTTGCGGTTCCACTCACAATCAACACCAGAGGACGACGGATTTTCCAAACCAAAACTGCTCCCCCAAGTCCCCAGCCGGAAATCCACAGCATTTCCACCCATTCAGACCAGTCCCAAATCAGCGGTCGATTATCCAGAACTACACCGAGGATTTGACTGATCACCTGTGCTTGCACCAGCACCCCGAACATCTTCCGACCGCCACCGTAGGAGGTGTAAAAAGCGTTATCTTTTTTGCTTGATGTCACACCGATAATGACGATGCGATCTTTTACCAAATTCGGGTTAATCTCGCCTGTGAGGACATCACTAAGCGTTACCTGCGGCGCGATATTGTGAGCGGAACGATAATCCAAAACAATCTGGTAGCCTCCAGAATCAGCGTTCTGATATGCGCCAAAATTGGGTTTTAAGCGTTTGAATATAGTTGAATTTATCTTAAGATGCCCTTCGGGGGTTCCTTCTGCTTGGATACCTTCTTTTTCTAGGTAGTGTAGTGCTAGTTGAGCGCCAAACGAGTAACTTGTTTTACAAGCACCGTTGTCGTCGTTGGCAAACAAAAGACTGCGACGAACTTTGTTATCAGGGTCAATGACTAAATCGTTAAAGCCAACGCTGTCTTCAGATGCTGCTTTTGGCGGTGCAATTCCAGAGTTATCCTGATTACTCATTTTGCAAACAGTGATGATGCGATCGCTTGTTTGCAATGTCTTCTCTAACTCTGGATAACCAGGCGGTACAGGTAAATCTCGGTAAATATCTAAGCCAATGGCACGCGGGTTATAACTTTCCAGTTTCTTTAATAACTGATTTAAAACTCGGTCAGTTAAAGGATATTTTTCTTGAGCCGCAATATCTGCGTCGGTGATTTCAACGACCAGCAGGCGAGAATCTGGCCCTTCCATCGGTTGCTTTCGGTCTAAGTCTTCCCACGTCCGCGTCAAATAACGTAACCGCACCATTTGATCGAATGCTGCCAGTTCTAGCGATTCTACTCCTCCCGTCTGTCGCACTCCCAGCACTAAGCCACTGGCTACCATACTGGTAATTGCGATCGCTATAACAGCACCTACCCTTTTTCTGGTTTTGGCAAAGGGATTTTCATCGGTCGGCGCTGATAAATCTTGTTGCAGTTGTTGGAGTTCAAGACTTACTCCTGTGGCAGACTGGTAGCGTTCCCGGACGTGGTAGCGCACCATTTTGTCTAATATTTCTGCCAAGCGATCGCTAACCTTTACTTTATCCCGCCAAATAATTTCGCAGGTTTCGGGATCTTCTGGCAACTGAGAAGGTTTAGCCCCTGTCAACGCTTGAATTGCTGTTATCCCCAAGGCATACAAGTCGCTGCTGTATCTTGGTTTACCCGCTAGTTGTTCGCTGGGTACATAACCTTGGGTGCCAATTCCTACTGTAATGTTGGTTTGGCCTGACTCTGTTGCCAGCTGGGTATGGATTTCTTTTACAGCACCAAAGTCTATCAAGACTAATTTGCCATCTTGCTGCCTGCGGATCAAGTTGTTCGGTTTGATGTCGCGGTGGATGACGTGATAAGAGTGAACAAACTCCAGAATGCCCAGCAGATCCTGCAAGAGGTCAATTACCTCAGCTTCGCTCAGTTGTTTGTGACACAATTCATCGGAGAGCGGATGTCCTTCAATGAATTCCTGAACTAAGTAAAATTGTTTATTTTCTTCAAAATATGCCAGCAGATGGGGAATTTGGGTATGGTGTCCCAGCTTTTCGAGAGTTTTTGCCTCGGTGTTGAACATACGCCGAGCGATCGCTAAAAAAGCGGGATCTTGACGAGCTGGTTTGAGATGCTTAACAACACACTTAGGCTTTCCGGGTCGCTGTGTGTCTTCGGCAATGTAAGTTTGGCCGAATCCTCCCGCTCCCAATTCTTCGATTAGTTTATAGCGCCCCCCTAGTAGTCTTCCCAGCATGGTGGCCTAGTATTCGTTATCCTGATTTTGACATACAACTTCCGCAGTCATCGGTCATTAGGAACTTAAGAATCGCCAATTCCCAATGACGTATTGTTAAAGGAGTGATAATTCTAACCGATTTTTACTTAATGCAGCTGATTAAAGGTACAACTAAACTTTTAGGGGTGATTGGTCATCCCGTCGAGCATTCCCAGTCTCCCAAGATGCACAATGCAGCGATCGCTTCTCTAGGATTAGATTACATCTATCTGCCTTTCCCGGTGCAACCGAAAGATTTAGAGGATGCGATCGCTGGTTTTCGGGCTATTGGTGTTGTTGGTTTCAGCATCACTATCCCTCACAAACAGGCAATTATTCCCTTGCTATCAGAAGTATCTGATATTGCCCAAGCTGTCGGAGCCGTTAACACCGTCAAAAACACTGATCAGGGTTGGATTGGCACCAACACTGATGTCGAAGGCTTTATCGCGCCTCTTTTCGCTTATAACCGCGATTGGAGTCAAACTGAAGCAGTAATTCTAGGCAATGGCGGCGCAGCGCGAGCAGTGGTTGCAGGTTGCGCTAAACTCGGCTGTGGTTCTATTCATGTTGTCGGGCGTAACTCAGAGAATTTAAACGCTTTTCAACAGAGTTGGAGCGATTCACCTTTGGCAATTAATAATTTACGCATCCATCTTTGGGAAGAACTGCCCAATCTAATTTCTCAAGCAGATTTGCTAGTTAATACAACACCAGTGGGGATGTCTCCCAAAGTTGATGAGTCTCCCGTCGATACAGGTGTAATGGCGCGATTGAAGAAAGACGCGATCGCCTATGACTTAATTTACACGCCCCGCCCCACCAAATTTCTACAACAAGCAAAAACACAAGGTGCGATCACCATCGACGGCTTAGAAATGCTCGTCCAACAAGGCGCGATCGCTCTAAAATTCTGGTTAGATAAAGAGCCGCCAGTAGACGTAATGCGCCAAGCAATACAATAACGAAAAGCTCTTTTTTTTGCCTAAGAGCCTTCAATTATTTGCCCATCGCCAGTTAAAGCTGTTCCAGTCGTAAATGCCTTGAATCTCGTACTCAGTCCCATTATCAAAGCGGATGATGCAGTTAGTATAGGTTCTCTCGCCCTCTGCTGCCTCAGAAACTCCCACCACCGTACAGGGAAACCATTCGCGGCTACAGGGGCCATTTTCTTGCACCCATTCCCAAAGACCATTCGAGACTTCAATGCGATCGCCTACTTTTAGCTTTAACTGATAATACTCGGCTAAGTCAACTGGCTGGATGCGATTTAGCCATTGAAAACCATAGCGATCGCGAATAAATTGCATTTCTCCAGAGTCTTGATTATTCAGCCAGTCATTTAGCAATTTGATTTTCCAAGGGCGATTTTCTCTCTCTTGCTCCTTGACAAATTGCAGCAAAGCCCTGCGTTGCTCTGATGTTAGTTCTGCAAGAGGATTAGTGCGATCGCCATCCCCATTCTCAGGCTCAGGAACACCCAACGCAACACCTATCAGTTCCTCAACAACGACTTGCAGCAAAATTTGTTTTTGCTTCTCACTCAGAGGACACAACATTTTTTCACACTGGCTAAATGCTGCTTGCAGAGCTGCATCAATCTCAGATGGATTCATGTCAATATTTTCTACAGAGTGGACTCTTACCACTCCCTAGAGTTATCCTACAAATTTTGAGTGGCAATGCCCTGTATCGGAACGCTCATTTAGAGTTTATCCCCTATTATCGCAGAATCAAGGCACCGTAAGAGTTTATTTGGCCAAAAAGAGACAAGTGCTAATTGAAGGATTGCTAATTAATAATTCCCTCTCTCTCCAGCCAAGAGTCCCTTCTTTGACCTAGATTCGCGGTAAGCTGAGGATTGATGTCACCGAAAAACCTAAGTCATGGTGGGGTTTATGCGATTTCGAGCCGTCTCTATTCTTGTGATGTCATGCCTCATTGGGATATTCAGCTTGCTGTTTAGTCCCCCTGCACTGGCACTGACACAGATTAAACTTTCTGAAGTTACCTACCATGACTGCCCAGCTGATATAGGCAAAGGGGCGGTTACGAGTACCGGAGCGAGTCGTGCAGCTAATTGCTTTATAGTCACCGGAAAAGCCCAAAATAGCTCTAATAAGCCAGTTCTCAACGCCGATATCTTTGGTCGCATCTACGATGCCAATGGGGACTCGGTGATGCAAAACCGGACGCGCCTGGGTTCAATCGAAGAAGTGCCGCCTGGAGTCAGTGATTTTGAACTGAGAATTTCAGTTCCGGCAAATCAGCCGACTCCCTTGCAGCTCAAGCAGTTCAAAGCCGCTGGGTTTACAGGCACAGTTCGCCGCTAACACCCAATTTTAGATTTTGGACTGAATCTAAAATCTTAGAAACCAGCGGGACTCATTTGAATGCTGCCAAACAACTGTGCCAAAATTTGCAGCAGCAAAATCGCTAAAATTGGCGAGATATCTAGACCACCCATCGCCGGAACGATAGAACGGAAGATGTTTAGATAGGGGTCTGTAATCGGACTCAAGGTAGAAGCCAATTGGTTCATCCAGTTGATTGTGGGGAACCAAGTTAAGAGAATCCGCACAATCAACAGAAAAACATAGATGTTCAGAAAGGTGGAGATAGTGTTGATTAGTAAATCTGCTGAAGAATTCATTGGTGTTGAAGCTTCCTTTTGATAATCGGTGAACGCTTGAAACTTGAAGTTAGTTTAACGGATTTGCTCTACTTTGAGTTTAGGGATCTTTGGGTAGGGACGAGAGTGCGTCAGAGGCAGAGAATCGCTCCCGCTCTATTTCCACAGCGTTTCCATTTACATTGCCAAGCTGAGTCCGGACATCATCAATCGCCGCATTTAGTTGGGCAATTTTATCCTCTAAGCTCCGCCGTGCAAATTCAATACTATCTGAGTCTTTGAGTTGACGCTTTCTACCTTTGCCAGCTTTAGCTTCTGACGCTCCCGAATTCAGCAGAGACGCATCTTTGGCATCAGCTTCCGACGTGCGTCCAGAAGCAATCAGCGCCCCGACAATCCCACCGACTAGACCGCCAACTATAGTCCCAGCCAGAAATCCGCTTCCAAAACCATCGCGCTGACTCATCTTTAACTACCGTCACGATCTTTTTTCAACTGTTTTCAGGGTAACTTTTAGCTGACCCCCCTGCCTACCGACTAGGGGAGTAGAGGAGAGTGGGGATTGGGGAGTGGGGACTAGGGACTGGGGGCTGGGAACTAGGGACTAGGGACTGGGGGCTGGGAACTAGGGACTAGGGACTGGGAACTAGGGACTAGGGACGAGGGACTGGGAACTAGGTAAGACTTTTTCCCAATTCCCAATCCCCAATTCCCAATTCCCAATCCCCAATCCCCAATCCCCAATTCCCAATCCCCAACCCTTATGTGCCAAACGTGCGATCGCCTGCATCTCCTAATCCCGGTACAATATACCCCTGAGAGTTCAAACCCTCATCAATCATTGCCGTATAGACAATCAAACCCGGATAAGCTGAGGAAAGCTTCTGCAACGCTGGTGGCGCTGCTACCACAGAAATAATCCGCGTCAAAGCTGGGTCGATGCCTCGTTTAGTCAACTCTGCCATCGCGATCATAATTGTCCCACCCGTCGCCAGCATCGGGTCAGTAATTAAAACTCGCGTTTGGGGATTAAATTGCTCCGGCATTTTGTTGAGATAACAGCTGGCTTCCAGCGTTTCCTCATTCCGTACCAAACCGATATGATAAGTCGAAGCCAAAGGCAGCAAAGTCTGCGCCCCCTCTAATAATCCTAATCCTGCTCGGAGAATCGGCACTACAACCAGCGGCACTTCTGGATTGATAAAAGTGGCAGGACATTCAGCTAACGGTGTTTGCACCGTCGTTTCTATCGTCGGTAGCCAGTCCCGAATTGCCTCATAAGTCAGCCAGCGCCCCAGTTCTTTCATCGCGCTCTTGAACAACACCGACGGCGTTGCTGCATCGCGAGCTACAGCCAGCCAGTGCTTAATAAGGGGATGGGGAGGAACGTAGACACGCAGTTGAAGAGTCATAGTTGCTTATCTTGACTGAGGGATGCCAGCTCAAAGACCTGACCTATCATACGCTAAGAGCGATTCTTCTCGTCGCCTCTGTTTGGCATCCCGTCCAAGGAGAAATCAATACTGTTGAAAATAATTTTCAACAGTATTGACATCTATTATCAACAAGGCTATATTTATTTTTAGTGTTCTCCTCTCATTAAGGATCGGCAGGTGGGGCTGGGTGTGCAGTAGCAAGCTAGTCCCATTTTTTTTTGAGGCGAGATGTAATATAAGACGTTAAACTCAGAAACGTTAAGTAATTTCCTTTCTTTTCCATGCCTGCAACTTCTATCCCTACCTCCGCTGCATCGACGTTTGATGTTATTGTTATCGGTTCTGGAATTGGAGGGCTGGTGAGTGCAACCCAGCTAGCAGCGAAAGGCGCTAAAGTGCTGGTACTGGAGAGCTACTTAATTCCCGGAGGTAGTGCCGGATACTTTGAACGGGAAGGGTATCGCTTTGACGTGGGAGCATCGATGATTTTTGGTTTTGGTACTCAAGGTACTACCAACTTGCTCACCCGCGCCCTGGAAGCTGTAAACGTTAGCCTAGAAACTATTCCCGATAGCGTACAGATTCACTATCATTTGCCTAACGGCTTAGAGCTGAAAATTCATCGCGATTATGAAAAATTTTTGCAAGAACTAACTGCCAACTTTCCGCATGAGCGTGAGGGTATTCGCAAGTTTTACGATGAATGTTGGAAGGTTTTTAATTGTCTAAATGCGATGGAATTGCTATCGCTGGAAGAACCCCGGTATCTGGCGCGGGTGTTTTTCCGGCATCCATTGGCGTGTCTGGGTTTGGTGAAATACTTGCCGCAAAATGTTGGTGATATTGCCAGGAAATACATTAGCGACCCGCAACTGCTGCAATTTATCGACATGGACTGTTACATCTGGTCAGTTGTGCCAAGCGATCGCACTCCGATGATTAACGCCGGGATGGTATTCTCAGATCGGCACTATGGCGGTATCAACTATCCTAAAGGCGGCGTGGGACAAATTGCCCAAAAATTGGTGGAAGGACTGGAAAAAGTTGGCGGGGAAATTCAGTATAAAGCCAGAGTAACGAAAATTATCACAGAAAATAATCGCGCCGTTGGCGTTGAGTTGGCTGATGGAAAAGTATATCGCGCTAAGCGCATCGTTTCTAATGCGACACGCTGGGATACTTTTGAGAAGTTATTACCACCAGAGGAGATGCCAACATCTGAGAAGAAGTGGCAAAAACGTTATCAAAAATCTCCCAGTTTCTTGAGTTTGCACATGGGAGTTAAAGCAGATGTTTTGCCAGTGGGAACAGAATGTCACCACATTTTGTTGGAAGATTGGGAAAATATGGAAGCGACACAAGGCACTATCTTTTTGTCAATTCCTACATTGCTTGACCCGGATTTAGCACCAGAAGGTTATCACATTCTGCACGCATTTACGCCGGATTGGATTGAAAATTGGCAGGAACTTTCTTCTAGTGAGTACGAAGAGAAGAAGGAAGCCGCAGCCGGCCGAGTTATTGAGCGTTTGGAGAAGATTTTCCCAGGCTTAGATGCAAGTTTAGATTATCTGGAAGTTGGGACTCCTCGCACTCATCGACGCTTTTTAAATCGTGAAGATGGCACTTATGGGCCGATTCCGGGCCGGAAGTTATTAGGATTGTTGGGAATGCCGTTTAATAGAACTACTATTCCAGGACTTTATTGTGTGGGAGATAGTACGTTTCCGGGACAGGGTTTAAATGCGGTGGCGTTTTCGGGGTTTGCTTGCGCTCATCGTGTGGCGGTGGATTTAGGGTTGTAGGTAGCGCGATCGCATCTTTTATTCAACCGCTGAGGCGCAGAGGGCGCAGAGGAAAATAGGGACGCGATTAGTACATCTTTTTTTAAACTACTCCAAAACGTTCTTGTGATTTCTGGCTGCAAATTGCACAGTGTACCGAAGTCTGTAAAGGGATTAACAAGGTGCGCTAATTCAAGGGCTGAAGCGTAGGGTATATTCCCAAATAATTTTTCTTCTAGTAGCGATCGCTCATCGGGTGACAAAGCTAAAATAACTTGAACTAGGGAGTCAACGAATTGTGTATTCATATATGCTCCTATTTTCTGTTAAGTTGGTTGTTTTATAATAGCGATCGCGCTTTTAAAATCACCGCAGCCTGTAGCTTTTGTGAGCGAATATCGTTCACAATTTATCTTCAGCCTCAGTTGAGCGCGTACCAATCGCCACAGCGTCAGTGATACAATCCAAACTAAGGCAAATGGAAATGCTACTAACCCAGCTACGAAGCACAAAAATAAAGCATGGGTTATCTTAGGCTAATTAAATCGACACATGACGACACCGCCAGATCCTCGCCAGTCAAACTTACCGACAAACGTCCCTGATAGTCCGAATGGGAAAATTTCCCCTGAAAACAACCAACTTCCTCAGATGCGATCGCCCTCCGCTGAGGCGCAAACTCAATATGAGCAACAATTGGCTAAAATGCCGCGGAGTCTTCTACTCAACAAACAAACTCCCTCTATTCCCCTAGTATCGCCAATTATCTTGATGGCGATCGCTCTGGTCGTCGTTGGGTTATCTATCAATAATTTCTGGATTGGGATATCGGGGGCGCTTGTCGGCGGGTTGATTTCCCTGCGCGTACTGTGGATTGGTTCCCAACCACTGCTGGATGAGTTGGTGCCAGCAAAACAGCGCTCAATCATAGTAGCTGTTGTGGGAGCAATAGTATCGATTTTCGCTTTACTCAAGTTTAGTGGTATCAACCAACGCATTAATGAATGGGCGAACCAGCAAAAATGGGACGAAATTGGATCTCTGGCAGAATGGACTGGTGCTGTCGGGCAAATTTTCATTGCCGTTTTAGCTGTATATGTAGCTTGGCGACAATATATTATTTCCAGAGATTTGACGATTAAGCAAAACGAACTCACTGCTCAGCAAAATATTATTACCCAGCAGCAAACGATTGATACTTATTTTCAGGGGATCTCTGACTTAGTATTAGATGAAGAAGGGCTTCTAGAAGATTGGCCTCAAGAGCGGTTACTCGCTGAAGGACGCACCGCCGCTATTCTTAGCAGTGTAGACTCTAGTGGGAAATCGAAAATTCTCCGTTTCTTGTCAACCTCGAAATTGCTTACTCCCCTAGAACGCGATCGCCGTTTAGGGAGAGCCATTTTTGACGGTGCTGGCGGTTATGCTGAAGATCGCGTCAACGGTGTGCGCGTCATTGATTTGGGCGTGATGCTGGCTAAGGCAGATTTGTCTAATACCGATCTGCGGCGCACCGACTTAAGCGAAGCTAATCTCATCGGTGCCAATTTAAGCAACTGCGATTTAGTCAAAGCTAACCTGTCTCGTGCTATTTTGTACGGAGCTAATCTTGCTGGTGCTGACTTTAAAGCTACCCGCTTGTTTTACGGATCAGTGGAGACCGCCACCCCGCGCAGTCACACTCAACCCCCCTACCCTAATTACAGAACTGGCATTTTTACTGGCGCTGTCGTAGAAAATGCTGATTTCACAGGTGTACAGCAACTCTCGGAAGAACAGCGTCAATACTGTTGTGCTTGGGGAGGCGAGGAAACTAGATCCACAATTCCGGGCGGTTGTGAAGGTATTCCCAATAAATTACAGGCTAGTATCTAAAAATGGAAAAAAAATCTTCTCTTTTTCTTTTCATTTGAAGGTTAAAAAAATGTTTTTTTGTAGCAACTTTTACTATACTTTTTCTACCTATTGACGTATACTTTAATAATGGGAATCTCTGGGTTAATCTCTATAGCTAATATTTCGATTATTAAAAAAACCATATTATTTTTAATTAATGAAACCTATAATACCAGAAAAAAGTTTTTTTTTCTGAGAAAATTTTAAGAGTTGTTTCTGTCAAAAGGCGAGATGCCTAATAATCAATGAAACCAAAGTATTCTTTGGTAATTCCGGTGTACAACGAAGAGAAAACTCTGCCGGAACTGTATCGACGAATAAGTGAATTAATGGAGCGGTTGGATGACCAGGCGGAGCTAATTCTAGTCAACGATGGTAGTAAAGATCGGTCTTTACAGCTGCTGCGAGATTTGCATGAAAGAGATCCGCGAGTTTGCTATCTCAGCTTGGCGCGTAACTTTGGACACCAAATCGCCGTAACAGCTGGTTTAAATTATGTCCGGGGTGAAGTAATAGTTATCCTTGATGCTGACTTACAAGATCCGCCAGAGTTAATTCCTGACATGGTGGAAAAGTGGCGACAAGGCTATCATGTGGTTTATGCTAAGCGTACCCAACGCCAGAAAGAAAGCTGGTTTAAACGCTTTACAGCTTACATCTTTTATCGCCTTCTCAAGCAGTTAGCTGATGTAGACATTCCCACGGACACGGGGGATTTTTGTTTGATGGATAGGCAAGTAGTGGATGTACTTAATTCTATGCCAGAACGCGATCGCTACATTCGAGGAATGCGCTCTTGGATTGGCTTCCAACAAACAGCTGTATACTTTGAGCGTCATCCTCGTTTTGCTGGTGAAGTAAAGTATACCTTCAGCAAATCTTTGTCTTTGGCAATAAATGGTTTAGTATCCTTTTCTAAAGTACCGTTGCGAATTTCCACCTATGTAGGTTTACTTGCCGCTGTTGCTGCAATTTTCATGGGTTTGCTAGTTATTTATTGGCGGATTTTCGTCCCCCAATCGCCTTTAACTGGGTTCACAATTATTCTGGTTGCTATTTTCTTTTTAGGTGCTGTACAACTGGTAAGTATCGGCATTTTAGGGGAATATATTGGACGAATTTACGAAGAAGTTAAAGGCAGACCGCTTTACACTCTTTCTGAAGTAGGTGGTTTTCATAATGTAGCGAGTCGGAAGTAGAAAATGAAAGGTTTTTTAAGGCAAAAAAGCTCCCCGACTTCTGAAAGAAGTTGGGGAGCTGAACCGCTGGCATCTCACAAGTAATCTCTTGCTCAATGATGTTAATGAAGCGTTGGGTGACATACTCCATAATCACGGGTTGTAGCGTTAAACCTGTGTCTGCGGTTTCAATAAGCGATCGCGTATGAAGTGACTCCAATGCCTCGAATAACTCTGGCCCAGACACTTTGAGCAAGATTTCTTCCTGTAACTTTGCTGGCGTTCCCCCTTCTCGGTTAATCGCTAGCCAGTACATTATCTGTTGTTGCAGAGGAGATAAACGCTCGAACTGTTGTTCGAGTAAGTCCCACAAATCGCTAAAAACCGTAGTGCCTTGTGCTAAAAAGGCTTGAATATTACCGCCAAATAAGGTTTGAATCGTAGTTGCAGCAATCTTAAGGGCAAGCGGGTTGCCTCCGAAGTAATTGACAATTGCTCGTCGTTGCGAGCTAGCTGCGTCTACGCCTTTGTCGATGAGGATTTGCTCCCCATCTGCCCCCTCAAGTCCTTTGAGTGGAAGCGATCGCACTGGCAAGTTTTTCCCCTCCCGCACGGTAAAACCGCCGGGTTTTTCTCGTCCGGTGATAACAAGACAACTTTGGTGAGGTTCGTCGGCAATTCGCTCGAATAAGCAGCGATAATCTTCATAACCGGATTGATACTGTCCGCTGCGCTCTTTGCCTTGCAAAATTGACTCTACGTTATCAAGGACTAATAAACAGCGTTTGACGCGCAACTGTGCCATGAAGCTGTTAATTGAAGCGTCTCTGGTTTCGGTTTCTCCGGTTAAAATAGGCAAAATCTCCCGGATTAAAGCATTTAGGGGCGGTGCTTGCTGCAAACTCCGCCAAATCAGGAATTCAAATTGCGATTCTGCTTCACAGACGCTTCGCGATCGCACCTGTTGAGCTATTTTCACAGAGAGGGCAGTTTTCCCCATCCCGCCGAGTCCAAAAATCCCGATCAAGCGGCAGCGATCTTCAAGAATCCAACTTTCTAGCGATCGCCGTTCTTCTTTGCGATCGTAAAATCGGGAAACGTCGATCGCTTCTCCCCAATCTTGCTTACCTTGTTGCGATTGTTGGTAGCGACGCAAAACCGATTGAATATTCCGCTTCGAGACTGGTTCGCCAAAGAGTTGAGAGAGACTTCGCCACAACTGCGAACCGACTTGTTTAACGTAGTCGTGTTGATAACCTAACTGCTTGGCAATCTCTGTGTATGATCGTCCCGCCCAAGTTTCCAGAAGTACAACAGATTGAACATCATTGAGTTTTTGCCCTTGGTTTGCAGCTTGTAAAAGCTTATCGACTAAGGTAAGCGCCTCTTGTTCCTTCATTGCCAGCCATTTTGATAGGTTGTACCAATTTCTACTGGCTTTCTTCCCGTCTTTCAGAGAATTTACCTGTAAATTTACGTAACTTCACAAAAAATACCTCACTTTTTCTTACTGACAGTGCGATTGGGGATGAGTTATTTGTTATCTAAACCGGAAAGATAATTTATTAGTCTTGTAACTACGGTTCCATTAGTCAGCATGAATAGGCTAATTCCAACTCCTGGAGGAAACATCAAAAATGCCGCTTAAAATTACTGAGCCTCAAAATGAAGCTGAATTATCAGCTCAAAAGGAGATAACTTTCAAGGGGACAGCCGACAACAACATTAATAAAGTAGAAATTTATGCTGATGATCGATGGTTACTTGGTCGAACCCAAACAGACAGCGGTAATTGGTCTCTTTCCTATCCTTTTAATACTTCGGGTCATCGTGAGATTGTTGCTAAAGGATTTGACTCTGATAATCAGTTAATTGCTAGTGATGAGATTTGGGTTTTTCTCAAAAAAGCTCCAATTGATCTGACAGTGCAGCTAACAGAGGATTTTAAAGTTTGGGAATTTGTCAAATCTGACACAGCAGATCGTAACAATATAGATAACACACCAACTCCTAGAGAAATTGAGCATCTTCGGAAGCTTTGTAAACAAATTCTTCAACCTGCACGTGATGCATTAGGAGCGCTGAAAATTAGCTCTGGGTTTCGTTCAGAAGACCTCAATAGATTTATAGGAGGAGTTTCTAATAGTGACCACAGACAAGGATATGCTGCGGATATAATTCCAGTCGATGTAGGAACTAGAGCATTTGCTGAATGGATAGCAAAAAATTGTGAATTTGACCAAATTATTCTGGAATTTGGTACTTCAGAAAATCCTAATTGGATTCATGTTAGTGCTGCTCCGAGAAATCGAAAAGAGATTCTCCAAGCTACTTCTAGTAGTAGAGGAACTGTCTATACTTCGATACAACTTCCATGAATTTTCAACCTGAATAAAAGGAGAGCAACAATGTCTGTCACTATCACAACCCCTACCAATAACTCAGGATTTCGTTTGGGAGAGCCTGTAACTTTCAAAGGAAGGGCAGAAGGCGAAGTCGTCAGAGTAGAACTTTTTGCAGAACAGTATTACCTCGGTGGCGATAATGTTGAGTCAGGGGATTGGGTTCTAACCTATCCTGAGTTTAAGAGGGTCGGAATGCGGAAGATCAAAGTCGTTGGACTTGACAGCAATAGTAACCGAGTCTCTAGCACCGAAATCGCAATTATTTTGTCTAATACTAATGCTTCTGGCTTCGAGCCTGGAATTGATGTTTCTGACTATGATGACCAGGTAAATTGGCAGAAAGTCAGGAGTGCAGGGTTCACCTTTGCTTTTGCCAAAGCAACTGAGGGGAAAACATGGAGAGCTACTACCTTCCCCAGAAATTGGCGGCAGATGCAGGGAGCAGGCATTATTCGCGGTGCTTATCACTTCTTCAGACCTTCTGTAGATCCTAAAGAGCAAGCCCGTAACTTTCTTGATTACATTGCCAGTGTTGAGCCAATTCAGCCAGAGGATTTGCCTCCTGCTCTAGATTTAGAGCATTTCCCCGACTCTGTGCGACGTGAATGGGACGCTCTGAAGAAAAGTGAGCGAGTTAAGCGAGTTCGTACATGGATTGAAGTGGTTGAAACTGAGATTAAGCGAAAGCCAATTATCTACACCAGTTTTGGTTTCTGGGATGGGTTTATGTCTGGTGTTAAGGACTTCTCTAGCTATCCACTATGGGTGGCTCACTACACAAACAGACAAAAACCATTGATTCCAAACGAGTGGTCAACTTGGACTTTCTGGCAATATACCGATACTACTGAAGTGCCAGGTATTCCAACGCCTAACGAAGATGGCAATCGATTCAATGGTTCGTTCAGTGAACTGATAGCACTCGCGCCTTCAACAATAATCGCTTAGGTATCTACAGCTTTTGGTTGTGAGATGGGTGAAGAAATATCTGGATGAGTTCTAGAGTGGGCATTTTCCACCTAATTTGCCGAGCGATCGCACCACGTCACCTATTCATCTCGTCACCAAACGACAGGAGATGAGGGTGAAAGACGCGATTCCCTTTTCCCCATAGAGTGATAACTGATAAATTTACAAACCCTTACAAAAGTAACTCACCTTTTCTCACCGACAGGGCATCGGAGGTAGGTTATCAATTTGAAAAGACAAGAAGTTCGAGAGTTCACTTTCGCCAATTAAATAGGAGCGTGTATGGAACTAAATGAAGAGCTGAAAAATGAATATCTCACACTATGGGAAAAATGTGAGATCAACCCAGACTACAAGGAGGCTCTGAAGCAGTATGCCAATCAGATTCAAGACAAACAGGCGGTTTATCAATCAGTGTCAGATGAAACGGGTGTCCCTTGGTATGTGATTGCAGTCATTCATGGTATGGAATCGACCTTTAACTTTAAAACTCACCTTCACAATGGAGATCCGCTCACTGCCCGTACTATTAATGAACCGAAAGGCAAACCTGAGAAGGGAACCCCGCCTTTTAGCTGGGAGGAGTCTGCTATGGACGCGCTTGAGTATGACGGTGCAACAGGAATAGTGTCATGGGATCTTCCCACTATCTTTTGGTTTCTTGAGGGGTTTAATGGTTGGGGACACCGAACTGGCGCAGGACGCGACACGACACCACCTAGTCGGAGTCCTTATATTTATTCAGGCACAAACCATTACGAGAAGGGTAAATATATCAAGGATGGCGTTTTCGACCGCGATAAAGTAAGCGAGCAAGTCGGTTGCATGGCTCAACTCTATGAATTGCAGCATAGAGGGTTAGTCAGCTTTAAGACCAACAAGTCTGAGCCGGACACAGTTGGCTCTGTGGCAGCATGGCAAAATATCCTCAACGGCTGTGGCTATTATCCAGTGCTTTCCATTACTGGAGACATGGATGAAGCAACTGTAGACATGACCAAGAAATTTCAAAATGATCTTGGTTTAGCTGAAACTGGAAAGGTTGATTTAGCAACCTGGCAAGCCGGAGTTAATCACAAAAAAATTCCTGGCTGGTCTGAAGTAGAACCACCAATTGAAAGTAAGAAAAATCCCAAGCCGCAGAAACTCCATCCCAGCACAGTTGGTTCTATAGCAGCATGGCAAAACATTCTCAATGGTTGTGGTTATAATCCTCCGCTTCCGATCACTGGAGGCATGGATGGAGCAACTGTAGACATGACCAATAAATTCCAGAACGATCTTGGTTTACCTAAAACTGGAAAGGTTGATTTGGCAACCTGGAAAGCTGGGGTTAATCACAAAAAAATTCCCGGCTGGTCTGAAGTAACACCACCACTTTTCAAACCGCAGTCTATATCTCCTGACACTATCACAAAACATCTTCATGATTTCTACAGCCAAAGAAAAAACTATGATGCAGTTCACAGAAATGTGATGGGTTGGTTTGGAACAACTAAAAATGGTTGTGTAGCCTTCGTTTCAAGCGCTCTGAGACTGTCTGGTTATCATGTTCCGAAAACTAACCTCGATGGTGCAAATATTTCACTCTGGACTGTATCTTTCTCTAAATACTTACGAAGTAAAGGATGGAAACCATTTACTGACTCAAAAACACTTCAGCCTGGAGATATTGTATTCACTCAGGAAGGCGGATTTGGTAAAGGCGTTCCCGCGCATGTTTATGTCTTTGTCAGTTGGGATAACAAAGCTAATCAGGTTGCATGGGTAATTGACAACCAAGCTTTTACACATCGGCGCAATATCAATAAGGGCGGCGGAGGCTTTAACTTCACCCCATTCGCTTATTACTTGCGTGCTTAATGCAAGACTAATAGTCTTATTAGGGCAAGCTTGTACTAAATCTAAAGTGAAAGTGGAGCATTATCTATCCTTATTTACAGAGCGATCGCATCTCAAAGCTTGCTCATCTCTTTACCAGAAAACCAAGGATGAGGCGTGTAGATGCGATCGCACCTCACTTACTTTACCAACACAGAGGCGATCGCCTCTTTTCACCTATTGAGCTTTTCACTAGATAACAGGAGATGAGAGTGAAAAACGCGATCGCCCTTTGCTTTTTTCACCGACATGGCGATCGCTCTTTCTTTACTTATGCATCACCTCACAAAATAATAGGAGATTAGGGTTATGAATGCGATCGCGTAGACTAAAAGGCGCGATCGCATTTATTTTAAAGTTGCTAAAATTATATTAATATACAATTAACTCAATAACTAAACTTGAGTTTAGCTAATGACATTAACACTCCTCGAACGAGACGCAGAACCCATTTTAATTGATGAGTTGACCTGGCGAGAATTCAAAGTAGTCGAACAGCTAATCGATCGTCCGGGCGTTAGGCTGTCTTTTTTAGATGGAGTCTTGGAGATTCGTAAAGTGCCGGGTAAAAAACACGAAACCATCAAAGAACGTATCGGGGCTTTATTAGAAATATATCTCGAATTCTTGGGTTTGGATTTTACTCCAACTGGCTCAATGACCCTAGAAAGCGAATCTGGACGAGTCAAACGCGAAGCAGACAAATCCTATGAACTTGGGTCAGATAGAGAACGCCCTGATTTAGTAATTGAAGTTATTGTCACCAGTGGAGGTATTGACAAACTAGAAGCATACAAACGCCTGAAGATTCCTGAAGTTTGGTTTTGGGTAAACGAGCAACTGTCGTTTTATACTCTAGGAAATGCGGGATACGAAACCGTTCCTAAGTCGCAACTTTTACCCAATCTAGATGTAGCTCTACTAATTCGCTGTATCAACATAGCAAATCATACTCAAGCACTGCGAGAATTTCGAGAAGGTATTACGAATTAAATCATTATTTTTAACTTGAAAAGGACGAATTAATAGACAACAGTCGTAGGGTAGGCATTGTTCGCCTTATTTGTTCGTAGAGCGATCGCACCTCGTCACTATTCCCTCTTCACCAGACAACCAGGAATGAGGAGAAAAGATGCGATCGCATCCTTACTTATTTATAACTACCGAGGGAAGCGTTTAAACTAAAACTGTCTGCCCAGTTTCTGCTGAACGACGGGCAGCATCGGCAACTTTGAGGGCATATAAACTAGCTTCTGGGGTTACATATAGGGGGGTGCCTTCAATTAGATAATCTAAAACCATGCCAGTATCTTTAGCAAATAAACCCCGTCGTCCTCCCACTTCAATTGGCGTTGTTTCATCGTCCTTTATCAGCTTCCCTTCATCTCCATCAAACATTAATCCTCCCTGTTCGCCGTGAACCTCAAAACTTCGTGATGGTTGCCAGAGATTTTCCCCTTTTCCATAAACTACCTCTGCAACAACGCCGCTGGTAAACTTTAGCTGGGCTGTGCAAAGACAGGATTTGTAGAATGGGGACTCTGGACTGGGGAATTGGAAGGATTTCCTAATTTCTAATCCCCCATCTCTAGTTTCCAATTCGCCCCAAAATCTGGCTTGACAGGTGACAGTGGCTACGGTGCCAAACAAATCCGTCAAACGGTGGATGCGGGAAAGTGCGCCACTCAAGGGAAAACCAAATAGTTCTGGGTGATATGTCCAGCGTTGGGGTGCTGGACGTTGGGGATTGATGGTGCTGTAGCGGGCGTAAAAAATTTCTCCAATTTGAGGTAAGGTTTGCCGCAGTGCTTGATGCAATCCGCCGAGTAGTTCTATATGTTCGACGTGCAGGAGTTGGTTTTTTTCTTTTGAAGAGGCGATCGCTGCTTCTGCAACGTCAACTTCTAAGGCGAGGGGATACTCGACGACTACGTGTTTACCTGCGTTAAGTGCTGTAAGCGCGATCGCACCATGATTTTGATTCACCGTGCAGATTATCACCATATCCACATCTTCACGACAAACTAACTCTTCCCAAGATGAGATGGCAAGGCAAGAGTAAGTTTGACTGAATTCCTCTGTTTGTTGTGGCGTATGCCCAGCAACTGCTACCAGATGGGCGCGTTCTTCAGATTGCAAAGTTTGCGCCCGTAGTTTAGCAGCAAATCCGGTTCCCACCAGCGCCACACGTATCGGGAGCTTACCAGACCAAACAGGATGAGAGACTGATGTTGCCATTGTCAATTAGGCGCGATCGCTAACACAATAAAATATTCCCAAATCACTATTATTTGACTTCTTCATAACTGGCTTTTATGTAACTATTAATTGTTATTATTCATTCCATATATAATCCCCTCTAATCTATTCACCCTAAAAATATATTTGGATGTTCAGGATAAAGTGTTAACTGAACATAGTATCACTGGTGTAGCATAACACTGATAAATATAAGTAATTAGGATGGAACCGAAAAAGTTTATTACGAATACCATTCACACTATTTATTGATTTGGTGTAAAAGATTCTGATTTTTCCCGTAGTATCAGAAAGGAAGTGAACCCTGCAAGCAGACCTTTGCATGAGCGAAGTGAGCTGGAAGGGTCGCTCTACAAATTTCTAGTGCCATTTCGACTAAGTGAGAGGAACGCTGCATGGCAACCTATAAGGTTACATTAATCAACGAAGCTGAAGGTCTGGATACCACAATTGATGTAAGCGACGATACCTATATTCTCGACGCTGCCGAAGAGCAAGGCATTGACTTGCCTTACTCCTGTCGGGCTGGTGCTTGCTCTACCTGCGCTGGCAAGATAACTGCGGGTGAAGTCGATCAGTCTGACCAATCTTTCTTGGATGACGATCAGATTGAAGCTGGCTACGTCCTGACTTGTGTGGCTTATCCGAAGTCTGATTGCACCATCATGACCCATCAAGAAGAAGAACTGTATTAATAAGATGAGTCAATGGTCTGTTAAGAGTTGGAAAATTGGAAGGTTTGAACCTTCAAATGTCTACTGACAACTGACAACTGACTACTGACAATTCATTGTTTTAGGAGGGACACCATAACGAGTGTCCCTCCTAAATTTTTTTCAGGAATTGGGCTGGGTTTGTTGGGATCTATCCTGCCAAAAGGTAATTGACTCGTTGAGAGGTTGAATTTGCGCCCCTGGATAGTAGAAGTTGAGAATCTGTTGACTTGACCAGCCTACTTTAGCCAGATTGAATGCGCCTGTTTGACTCATCCCTACGGCATGCCCTAGTCCACCGCCAACAAAGGCATAACCTTTTACGCTTTTGTCGGCACCATAAATAGGTTGTAGATAGAACAGAGTGCTGCGGGGTGCCATAAAGGCGCTGCGGACATCATCTTTGTGGATTTCAATCACACCTGTGTCAGTTTGCACCGCTAATTTGAGAATACGTCCTGAAGGACTTCGCTCCACCACCCGTAACTGCTTAATTGTGTTAAACGGGACAAAAGGAGTCTTTGTTCTCTGGAGATAACGCTTTAAATCCTGGGTAATCTGGACAATAGTGCTAGACCGACTCCAACGAAACCAATTCGCGCCAGTTTCATTAAATCCTTGTTTTAGGTTAATGAACCGCCGGATGTTTTGCTCAGAAGCCAAAGGAAACTGCGACAAGTTCCAAACAGAGTTCGCTGAATCTACCACAACTTGGAGATAGGGGCGATCTGAGCCATTCCAAACATCGCTAAAATGAGCAGTAACGCCGCCAGTGGTACTCGAATAAAGGGCATCCACCAGTTCATTCTGGTAAGTTAGCACTTTGCCTTTGGTAGCTGCGATCGCTTTGTCGGTAGTTGGCACTGTGCCAGTTAGACCTTTATAAACTTGGCAGTGAGTATCGGCACACAATTCATACCCATCCACAGTAAATCGGCGCAAGTTCCGCAAAGCGTAAGTTCGAGCTATAATCGCCTGCGCTTCAGCCGCTGCATACGGCGCACCAGCATCAAGTTCGTGCGGTACCACACCCCGCAGATAAGTTTCTAGCGGCACCTGATTTACTAGGGTGTAGGTGCCGTAGGCATTTGGTTGCAGCTGCAAGGGGCCGGCGTAGAGAAAACTATTTTTGGCGTTTTTACCTTTTTGAACCTGGATCAGGTTTTTGGCCGCCGTAATCTCCATTTTGTCGCGGCTGTACTTAACGCCATCCACGACTAAAGACGTTTTTGGCACCTGCTGCACAATTTCCGTATCCAGAAAGGCAGCTTGATTGCCTTGAGTTTTGAGACTCTGCAACAGCCAGCGGCGCACTAAAGGCGTTTTGTAAACATCTCGTTTTGCCCAAACCTGCCAGCGTTCGGGCTGCGCCACTTCAACTTCAATCCCCTTTGCTTTCCACTGGTTAGCACTATATTCCGCTGTCTCAAAACTGCGGTAGGTTCCCAGAACAAGCTTTTCCTCTAGCACTGGATCGGGTAGCGGTTGCATTGTCACTTGCAGCTTGACATTGCTTGCTTGCAGGGTTTGTTGGCGATCGCCTGCATCAAAACGCACAGTTAAGCGATCGCCTGTTGTTGCAGCTAACGTCATTTCATCAGTCGGTTCTTCACCAAACCGCTGCACTACACCTACTTTCAGTTCTACATCCGATTTAGCTGGCGGCGCTCCTGACGCCGCCATGAGTCCTACCAGACAAAACACCGTTAGGACGGTGCTAGACCAGTGGCTCAACCGATTTTCCGCCCCGGCCGGACGAATAAATTTCCGATGGTTTGGCTTGGTCTGTACCAAAATCTGTCTCAAGGTGTAACCCTTTTTTTGCATGAACTATCTGAGGATAGAAGACTTTTTGATAGATGTAACTCTATATTCAGTCTCAAACTAGGTAGCTAGTTGCTCCATCTATTGTGCTAGAAGCAAGGCACAAATGCGAAGGGGATGAGCGAGAATCTTCAGCTTGATTCACAATGGCTGGTTGCAAAACGAAGTCATAACGAGTATGATTTAGAAGGAAGGAAGATAGATGGAGACAGCGACTCGTCCTATGGTAAGGGTTCAAGAGATACCCCTGCGAAAAATTCACCGTCCTCTGCCCCGACAAACTGACCCAGCTAAAGTGGCAACTTTGATGCAATCAATTGAACTAATCGGTCAGCAAGAACCCATCGACGTGCTGGAAGTGGATGGAGAATACTATGGTTTTTCAGGTTGTCATAGATTTGAGGCGATTCAGCGTTTAGGTCAAGAAACCATTCGTTGCCGCATCCGCCGCGCACCGCGTTCTGTTCTGAGTATGCACCTAGCCTGAGCATGAAAACGTTCATTGTTCAAGAGTAGCACTACAAGCTTCCATGAATTATGAACCGAGAATATAATCTACACAAGCCGTCAGGTGCGCTTTTTTATACTTTCACTACAAGGATCGAGACATAATGACCAGCAAGAATAATTCTTCCCGTCTCTACCCGACCAGCATTGACATTGTCCCAGAAACTCGGTCTAAAGTGATTGAGCTTCTTAACCAAACCCTGGCAACCACCCTCGACCTAAAAACTCAGGTGAAGCAAGCGCACTGGAATGTTAAAGGTATGGATTTTTACCAGTTGCACTTACTTTTTGATGAACTCGCCACTGAGTTAGAAGAATTCATCGATTTGTTTGCCGAAAGGGTGACAGCCTTGGGAGGGTTGGCAATGGGGACAGTTCGCACGGCGGCGAATGTGTCCATGCTGCCAGAGTATCCTTTTGATATTCTTGACGGCAAAGACCATATCACAGCTTTATCAGACCGCTTTGCACCATACGCCAAATCTCTGCGCCAAAACATTGATGCTTCAGCTGAGTTGGGTGATGCTGATACTGCTGACCTTTACACGGAAGTTTCTCGCGTAATTGATAAGCGGTTGTGGTTCTTAGAAGCACATCTACAAGCTTCAGCAGTAACTTCTACTGCTGCTTTAAAAGAAGTAGTAGCCAGCAACTAACGCCAAATTCACTGTTTTGACACTCCCCTGGCTAAAGCACAGGGGATTCTTCATTCTTAGACTCAGATGAGCCAATCTTCGCAGCAAAATTACACCCAGCTGTTGCAGGACTTAATGCACCAGGTGGGTATTTCTAGTTTTAAAGCTTTGAGTCGAGAAGCTGGCGTTTCTGAACGACAGGTGAAGCATCTGCGGTTGGCAGAAGTGTCCCAGATGCGGGTAGAAACACTCTTCAAGATTAGTCAAGTGCTGCAAGTGTCGGTAAGCGAGTTACTGACAATTTTTGGGAAAATGAAGGAACTGGGGACTGGGAATGCGCCAAACGTAGAGGAAGCGCTGAAGCAGGAGTACCAGCTTCTTTTGGCGCAGATGGAGCAGCAGCGGGAGACTTTGCTGCTGGAATTTCAACACTCAAGTCTGCAAATTTTGGAATCTTTTTTAGTGTATTGGCCTACAGCTGCTAATAAAGCCCAGGAGAATCCTCAGATGGCGGCGGTGCAATTGCTGCCTTTGGTACGTCCGGTGGAAAAGCTGCTGGCTGCGTGGGGAGTGGAAGCGATCGCATCTGTCGGTGCAGAATTACCTTACGACCAAAAGCTACATCAACTCATCGAAGGAACCGCCCAACCAGGGGAAATGGTGAAAGTACGTAACATCGGCTACCGCCAAGGAGAGAAACTTCTGCACCGCGCCAAAGTCAGTGCTATTTCTAAAGCATGAGCCAACTAAGCTGACTACACTCAAAACCACGCAACACCAAGCGCTCTATGAATCTCCCGTTTGGCTGATGAATCTCCTGTATAGATTTGTTGCACTGATAAGAGTGACTATCTCTGGAGAACACAACAATTATGCGTCCTTTAAACATAGGTTTAACAGAAGAGCAGCGTCAAGGCGTGACGGATTTATTAAATAAGGATCTGTCGGATGCTTACCTGCTATTGATCAAAACCAAAAAATACCATTGGGATGTTGTCGGGCCTCAGTTCCGCTCCCTGCACCAACTGTGGGAAGAACACTATACCGCATTGACGGAAAGCATTGATGCGATCGCTGAGCGAGTTCGCGCTTTGGGTGGTTATCCCGTAGGAACTGCGGAAGGCTTCCTGAAGTACGCTTCTCTTAAAGAAGATCCGGGTACTCTTCCGAACGCCTTTCACATGGTAGAAAACCTCGTTTCAGATCACGAGCAAGTTATCCGTAATCTGCGCGAACACATCGATCAGTGTGGTGATGACTTCCACGATCAAGGTACCGCTGATTTCCTCACCGGCTTGATGGAACAGCATGAGCAAATGGCTTGGATGTTGCGTTCCTTCATCGAAGGTGAATCCATTCAGCCAGACGGCAGACTTTCGGCAGAAGGTCTGAAAGTTCCCGTTAATATGAAGTAATTCATCGGGAAAAGTTGATACTGAGGAGGTAGATTAAGTTCTACCTCCTCAATTTTTTATGCAGCCAGAACTGAGTCCTAGTGAAGCAATTAGATTAGCTAAACAAGTAGCAAATTTGCTTCCATCTCCACCACGAATTTATCAGAATCGGGCTGGGTGTGTTGAAGAATGGCCCGATTCCCCTGGTTCGGAAAATATTTTAAGTTTACAGTATGTAGGCGGCACTCCAATTCCCCCTGAGTGCTACCCTAAGACAACCCTTTTTACAATTACCTTTGAAGGCGAAGCTGCTAACAAACAGAATGATTCGGTCACTTTAATTCAAAAATTAAAGGACAGGATCTTTTGCCGAAAAAATTCCTCAGTTTCCTTACCTGTGGGAGGGCAAAATGTAGTCTTTGTTTCTCAGTGGGGCGGTAAACATAATTGGTGGTTCCATGTTGCTACAGACCGTCAAGTTCAGTTTATTCTTGAGTCAGGGGATAATTTAATTCCCTACTATGACGGGCCTCCGCATTGCTGAAAGAAGCCATAAAATTAGTAGAACTTTTGCGGCTATTTGGCGCTGAACAAAAGAAAGCACAATTTATTATTGTTCATTTCTATAGCAATCCTATTTGAGTTGTGAGATGCCGTTAATATGAAGTAATTTGGCTAGTGGTATTGGTAATAAAATTACCAATACCAAAAGTATGCGTAGGGTGGGCAATGCTCACCCTACGCAGTATTCAAGCATTGGAGATGTGGAACTTTAGTAGATATCTGGCACTCGTATAGAAAAGAACAATCTGCCACTGAGTGCCAAAAGTATGATCCTCCCGGCTTTACTCTTAAGCCTATACAGCGCAGTTACGCCAGTTTTACCCCTGCAACCAAATCCTCAGATAATTGTGCAACGTCCAACTTGGAAGCGCATGGACAGACAAGTTACTGTAAGTGTTGCGATCGCGTTAGCCAAGGAAGCAGCAAACAAGCAAAAATCTCCACCCCGCATTTATGCTTATTATGGCCCCTTATCAGTCGGCGGCAGTCCTGACGCATGGCCCGATAAACCCGGTTCAGTGCAAACTGGTTACAATACCTGCGGCGCACCCCCTCCCCCAGCGCTGATGAAGAATTGCAATCAACCTATGACGCTGACGACAGTGGTTAATCCCCGTAAGTCTAGAGGAGGCTACACTGTGATTTTTGAATCTAGATGGGGTGAAGCCAATTCCCGTTACAACAGTTGGCAGTTTGATGTAGGGGTAGACCGCCGGGTAACATTTGTAGGTGAAAAGGGAGATGGCTTACCCCCAATGGTGCAGTGATATTAATTTTTCTTTGTGATGCAACATATGCGATCGCGCCAATTTACTCTTGGGGTTGGAGCGATCGCAGAAAATCGCAAGTGTACCGCCAATATAGCAATTCCAGGGCTAGGTGCGATACATCTGTAGGGACATGGCCATCCCATGTCCTTACTAAGGTAGACCGGACATTAAAACCGCGATATATTCCGCCCAACTGAGAAACGCTATAAAGTAAATTGGCAGAAATAGTTAAGCTGGCGAGAACGGTTGTAGCCAGCGTCCAATTTCTTTTTTCAGCAGATTTAGCTCTCGGTAGACAATTTCTTGCTTCACCCACTGACCAACAGCATCAAAGGCTGTAAACTCTTTTCCCGATTTCCAGTTAACATCTTGACCTAAAGGTGTTAGATGGCTTCCTGATAGCATCTGCATCGCCACCATTCCCGGAAAGCGGGTTTGCAGCAACTCGCTTAGGATAGTTGTTTGGTCAATATTATCGTTAGTAAATTTAATCAATAAATTGCGGCGAATGCCGTATTTTTGGGCGATGAGATTGTTAGTTTCGACGGGCGAAGGCGTAAACTCGACAGAAAAGGCATTATTAAAATTAAATTGCTCTACAAATGGGATAGCATCGCGTGCGGCGTAGTTATTGAAGGAAATCAGGATATTTCCAGCCCGTTCAACTGGGAAAAGGCTACCCATGAGCAAATGCAGTTTGCAGCCCATGCTGTGTCCGACTCCGTAAATTGGGAGATATCGCCGTCGGAGTAAACCTTTTGAGCGCATTTGTTCCAGGGCGCTATCGAAGCTGAGGCGGACATTGCCTGCGATGGCGCTATGATCCAGCGTATTCACAAACGGCGTAGCAATTACCACATAGCCTTCTTTTGCCAACTGTTCGAGTAACCAACGATAGGTTACTTGGGGTGCAGCAGCGACAAAAGCGCCCCCAAGAAAATGTACAATTCCCACCGGATGTGGGGGAATGAGTACCCAATTACCGGATATTTCTTTCCAGTCCATGAAGCGATAAGCGCGTTGTTAATACATCTTCATCTTAAAGCTTGCTTGGCAGGGATGGGATGCGATCGCTCTTTATTGAGAGTGTTTCTGGAAAGGTCAACCCATGCCAAGATAGCCATAATGATTGGGTCACAATGGGATTAGATAGCTGACCGTTGCGATGAGGGAGAGCAGACCAATGGCTAAGAGCGCTCGGAAGCCTTTTGACAGGGAACAAGAAGAGCTTCTGCTTAGGAATCACGAGCGGGTTGGCAGAGGATTGATATATCTCGCTCAGGGACTCCAGCCATTTGTCGAGGGTCAAATGCAAAAGTTTCATGGCGATGGCTGGGAAGAGGTTGCTAAGGGATGCCTGGGGGATAAAGAGTTTCACATTGAAAGCGATCGCATCAATCTGGAGGATTCCCAAGCGCTGATTCAGGTGATTATCAACCAACGGCAAGAGGTGTTTGAGTCTGTCCTGAGTCGCAACGATATTGATTTGGTGTTCAAGTTGAGAGATGTACGCCGCAAGTGGGCGCACCCACGCCTGAAAGACTGGAACAAGCTGCAAGATTTTACGCCCAGATATACTTACCGGGAACTGGATAGGATTTACCAGTTGCTCAGTGCTATCTCTGCTGAGGAGGCGGCAAAAAAGATGGAAGTGCTGATGCAGGAAGTGGTGCCGTTACTGCAAGAGAAGACTCAGGTTGAAGACAAGGAACAGCAGAAGCTAATTGAGGAAAAGACGGAGGGGTTTGTCGGGCGTGAATTTGTGTTTGAGGCAATAGAGAACTTCCTGACCAACCAGCCCAACGGCTACTTTATTATCGAAGGCGAACCCGGTATCGGCAAAAGCGCTATTCTCGCCAAATACGTTCAGAAGACTGGGTGTGTGGCTCATTTCAATGTTCGTTCCCAAGGGATCACCAGCGTTGAACGATTCCTCAAGAATGTCTGCACCCAACTGATCTCCCGCTACAATTTGTCCTACTCCTCGCTACCACCTGACACCACGCGAGACGGTCAATTTTTCGCTCAACTGCTGGGTGAAGTCAGTGCCAAACTTAAAACAGGTGAGCGGTTGGTAATAGCCATTGACGCGCTGGATGAGGTGGAGCGGGCTGACCAAGGTGGTGCAAATCTCCTCTACCTGCCTGCTACCTTGCATAAGGGTGTCTACTTCGTGATGACGCAGCGACCTGGCACTCTACCCTTAACCGTTAACACGCCTCCGCATCGGTTTGACTTGATGCAGTACCAAGCTGAAAGTTTGCAAGACATCCAGACTTACATTCGGGGCGAGATAAAGAAATCATCGCAGCTACAGGCCTGGATTTATGAAAAGGGGCTGACGGTGGAGAAGTTCATCACCCAGCTTGCCAACAAGAGCGAGAACAATTTCATGTATCTCAAATACGTGCTGCCGGATATCAAGAACGGCAAGTACGGAGATTTGAGCATCAAGAGTCTGCCGCAAGGTCTGGAGGCTTACTATGAAGACCACTGGCGGCGCATGGGCATGGCTGCCAAGCCGCTACCGCGCACCAAAATAAACATCGTCTACTTTCTGGGGGAATTCCGCGAACCTTTGTCCCGTGAGCTACTTACCGACCTTGTTAAAAAGGATGCTTTCACAGTGCAGGAGGTACTTGACGAGTGGGAGCAGTTTTTACGCAAGGAGCAGGTTGATAGTCAAACCTGTTACAGCATCTATCACTCAAGCTTCTGCGATTTTCTGTATCGCAAGGACATTGTTCAAGCAGCTGGAGTGGCGCTTCAGAGCATTAAGGCTGAGATTGCAGATGATCTATGGAAGGGGGCATATGGGGATGAGTAATTTCCGTGTCCGGTTAGCTAGTATGCCGCCGGATAGGCAGCGATGTACTTTGAAGGTTTTACCAAGGACACTAGCTGAAACACTCCAAGCGGAGCGATTGCACCGTCTCCTGGCTGATTTCGATTTCATTGATGCGAAAGTTTCTGCTTTGGGGGTACAGCCGCTTATTGAGGATTACGATTTGGCTTTCAATCCTGATGTCTTGCTCTCTGGAGAAAAAGCGGAGACTCTGAGATTAATTCAAGGGGCGCTTCGGTTGTCGGCGCATGTGTTTGATAAAGACACAACCCAACTGGCAGGGCAATTTTTGGGGCGTTTGATGTCCTTTAAAGCACCAGAAATTCAGGCGATGCTGGAACAGGCAAGGCAGAGGAAATCCAACTGGCTGCGCCCCTTAACACCTAACTTGATCTCACCTGATGGCAGGTTGCTACGCACCCTCATCGGTCACACCGATAGGGTTACGGCAGTCGCTATCACTCCCAATGGTAAACAGGTAGTATCAGCTTCATCAGATAAAACCCTCAAAGTCTGGAATTTTGAGACTGGACAAGAACTAAAAACTTTCACAGGTCATACTGACGAGGTATATGAGGTGACAGTGACACCTGATGGGAAATGGAAAATTGCTAGTTTAGCTAATGGCACTCTCAAAATCTGGGATTTAAAAACTAAAGAGGAACTTTTCACCCTAAAAGATCATACCTGGTCAGTAAATGCTCTGGCAGTGACACCTGATGGCAAACGGCTGATTTCTGGTTCAGGTAGTGTTTCTGATTCTTGGGACACCATTCTCAAAGTCTGGGATTTGGAAACTAAAGAGGAACTTTTCACCCTAAAAGGTCATACCGACAGGATAAACGCTGTGGCAGTGACACCTGATAGTAAGCGGGTGATTTCTGGTTCAGGTAGTTTTTTTGATTTAGATGACAACACTCTCAAAATTTGGAATTTGGAGACAGGAGAGGAAGTTGTCACCCTCTATGGTCATCACAGAGAGGTAAATGCTGTGGTAGTAACACCCGATAGCAAACAGGTAATTTCTGGTTCATCTGACAACACTCTCAAAATTTGGAATTTGGAGACAGGAGAGGAAGTTGTCACCCTCTATGGTCATCGCGATAGGGTAAATGCTGTGGCAGTGACACCTGATGGCAAACTGGCGATTTCTGGTTCATCTGACAACACTCTCAAGGTCTGGAATCTGGAAACAGGAGAGGAACTTTTCACCTTTACAGGTGATGCATTCTCAGTAGAAGCTGTGGCAGTAACACCTGATGGCAAGAGGGTGATTTCTGGTTCATTGGACAATACTCTCAAGGTTTGGAATCTGGAAACGGCAAAGGAAAAAGACAGTTGCACCTTCACAGGTCATAGTAATGAGGTAATTACTGTGGCAGTGACAGCAGACGGCAAGAGGGTAATTTCCGGTTCATAGGACAAAACTTTCATAGTTTGGAATTTGGAAACGACAAAGGAACTTTTTACCTTCAAAAGTCATATCAGCAGGATAAATGCTGTGGCAGTGACACCCGATAGCAAACGATTGATTTCTGGTTCACTTTACGAAGTTATCAGAATCTGGAATTTGGAAACGAAAGAACAAGTTTCTCTCCTCATAGGTCATAGTCAGTCGGTAAATGCTGTGGCAGTAACACCAGATGGTAAACGGGTAATTTCTGGTTCATCTGACAAGACTCTCAAAGTTTGGAATCTAGAAACAAGAAAGGACATCATCACCTTCAAAGGTCATACCGACAAAGTATATGCTGTGACAGTAACACCTGATGGCAAGCGAGTAATTTCTGGTTCATCTGACAAGACTCTCAAGGTATGGAATTTGAAAACAGGAGAAGAACTTTTTACCCTCACTGGTCATACCGAATCAGTAAATGCTGTAGCAGTAACACCTGATGGCAAGCGAATAATTTCTGCTTCATTAGACAACACTCTCAAGGTCTGGAATCTGGAAACAAGAGAGGAACTTTTCCCCCTCATTGGTCATACCGACCAGGTATATGCTGCCAAAGTGACATCAGATGGCAAGAGAGTAATTTCTGTTTCATGGGACAACACTCTCAAAGTTTGGGATTTGGATCGCAGGGAGATTATTGCCAGTTTCAGTGGTGATGGCCCGTTAAGGTGCTGTGCTGTCGCGCCGGATGGAGTAACGATTGTCGCAGGTGAAGCATCGGGACGGGTGCATTTTCTGCGGTTGGAAGGTGTGTAGTAGGTGGGGAGGAGATCGCACCTGCTAATCACACAATCATGCGATCGCGCTGACAACCTGAGAGAATGCGATCGCTCTTTTCCATCAGGCTGACACAATCATGCGATCGCGCTGACAACGAGAGAGAATGCGTGCAGCGTTCGCGTAGCCTTCTCAAGGAGTAGCTATCCCGTAGGAAATCGCGCTACTTCCTAAAGCATTATTCGTCAATTGGGGGACGGTCGCGTTTTGCCAAGTCTGAGGGAGGGCGATCGCTACTCCACGCCCACCACGCAGAACCGCACTGGCACTGATAGAACTCCTGCCATTTTCTGCGATACTCTGGGGTCATCACAGGCGATCGCCTGTTTATCCAAACCCGCGCTTGCTCCCTAGAGTCAGCGCGACATTTGGGACAGCAGAAATCGTGGGCGTGAATCGCCGCTTCAATCCATTGAGGAGGAACTGGGTCAAAAGCTTCCATTTATTGAATTTGCTGGTGGTTAACTGCCGAAGATTCAGGATAACGAGTCTGCGACTGGTCTAGTCAACTTGCTTCCCTGACTTTAAGAAATGTCTTAAGTTTGAATAAATTTTAGTATTCTGCGCTTATTTTAAGGCTGTAGTAGTACCGAAGCACCTCATTTTCAGTTATTGTCTTGGGTGTATTGTGTCATCTCCCGGAAGGCGGGAATAAAGTCGAAAAACGCCAAAATTTTAACAAAAGGCGGAATGGGAAGCACTTTGTATAAAAGTAAGGACTCTCGCCCATGTCTTATCTCAACATTATCTCGTTTCTGGGCATATTTGGATTGTGCGCGATCGCGTGGTTGTTTTCAGAACACAAACGGGTTATACCCTGGCGCGTCATCATCTGGGGCATCGGCTTGCAATTAGTTTTAGCATTTTTAGTGTTTCAGTTTCCACCAACTCGCACAGCGCTGGAGTGGTTTACTAGCTTACTTGATGGCGTTTTTCTTGCTGCTGACGCTGGCGCAAGATTTGTTTTTGGCAGAAATATTGTCCCAGTTCCCGGTCAAGATCCACCAATCAATCTGGGATATATTTTTGCCTTTCGCGCCTTACCCACAGTAATCTTTTTCTCCGGACTGATGGCGCTACTTTACAACATTGGTGTCATCCAAGTAATTACAAACATTTTTGCCAAATTATTCTATTGGACAATGCGCTTGAGTGGAGCCGAAGCCCTCAGCGGTGCCGCTAATATTTTTGTAGGTATTGAAGCGGCTATTGTTGTCAAGCCATTTTTGGCAAAAATGACTCGCTCAGAACTATGCGCCATTCTGTCCTGTTGTTTCGGAACTGCTGCTTCATCGACCTTGGCAATTTACGTTAGTTTCTTAAGGCCTGTTTTTCCGAACATTCTGGGACACTTAGTATCAGCATCGATTATCGCGATTCCCGCCTGTTTTGTTTTATCGAAAATTTTAGTCCCAGAAACAGAAAATCCTCTAACTCTTGGTGGCATTCCTACCGAGAAAAGCGCTAGAGAGCTTGAGGCGTTTGGAGATGAAGAGGAGTTTAAACAGGAAACCGTAGCGGGAGAACCCATCGAACGAATCAGCCCACTAGATGCCGCAATTGTGGGAGCTTTAGATGGGGTGAAAATGGCAGTATCCATTGCCGCTGTGCTAATTCTAATCTTGGGTTTGGTTTCTTTAGTTAATCAATTCTTTGGGTGGTTAGGAGCATTACCAGGCCCAGTGGGTGATGTATTTAAAGTTGTCACTTTGGCAAATATTCAAGGCTTCTTGTTTTATCCCCTAACTATCTTGACAGGTGTTCCGTTTAGTGAATCTTGGACGGCTTCGGTAATTATTGGGCGCAGACTATTAGAAACTGCAATTCCTCCTTATCAAGCATTGGCAGAAGCAGCTGCGGCGGGAACAATAAGCGATCGCACTGTCTTAATCGTCAGTTACGCTCTTTCGGGATTTGCTCATTTAGCATCTGTGGGAATTTTTGTAGGCGGCACAATTGCCTTGATTCCCTCGCGGCGCAAAGATATTTCCGAACTCGGTTGGAAAGCTTTGTTTATCGGCACCTTGGCAACGATGATGATTGCTTGTCTGGCTGGTGTGTTTGACACCGGAGATCCCAGCATTCTCGGTGACAAAACTTCCCCCACCCAAATCGCTCCTGTCACCCCCGCGGTTTCGCCTTCGCCTAGTGTCACGGTTTCTCCCGTCCCGTTAGTAGCACCAGCAGTCAGCCCCAAAGTCGCACCCGTACCGACGGCATCACCCGCCACCAAGCCCCCAGCGGCAAAGCCCCGCCCTACTACTGGTGCTGCTCCTAATGCTCCTAAGCCAGCGACCCAAGTAACGCCTAAACCTACGGGTGCTGCGCCCAAAGCCAATACTCCAAATCAGCAGCGATCGCAACCGAAACCTACTGCGTCGCCAGTTCCATCTCCTGTACCCCAAAATTAGATTAGTTTTGAGTAGGGTGGGCAGTGCCTACTTTAGTTTCTCACTAGCTCCTAAAAGATGAATCCAGAGCCTGAAATTCGCCGCTTGTTAGATGTGATGCCTGCATCTGGTCGGATGTTGACGAAAATTGTCAGCAAACCGCAGCAACCGCAGGTGATTGATAGCCCCTTTCCCCAACCTTGGACGCAGGATCGAACAATTTACATCAATTTCGATTTGTGGCGGCGCTTGTCTCAGCCACAGAGAGATTTGCTAATTTTACGGACTGTTTCCTGGTTAATAAGCATTAAGTGGTTCAAGCCAGACGTTTATCAAGGTGTTACGCTGGCTGGGGTTTTAGGGGCGATGGTGGAACTTGTGCAGGGGGATGCTGTGGGTGTGGTGGTGGCTGGAGGAATGAGCGCGATCGCACTTTCCCAAATTTTCCGCAATTCTCGCAGTTCTCAGTCGCAACTGGATGCGGATGAAGCGGCAATTAAGGTGGCGATTAGGCGCGGTTATTCTGAAGCTGAAGCTGCTCGACAGATGTTGTCTGCTATTGAAGCTGTGGCTAACATCGAAGGTCGTCTTAGTTTGAATTTTACCGAGTTAATTCGTTGTCAGAATTTGCGAGCGATCGCTGGTTTATCAGCGGTTGGTGTTCCTGAGTCTATTAAGCAGGAATAAGGATTAAGAAATGAACTGCGTTAGCGATAGCGAAGCCATGCGCGATAGCGCTTTAAACGCAAAGAGCGCGAAGGAAGAAGTTAGTAACGAAACCCAACACTCTTCTTATTTTTCGCAGCGATACAGTTTGTAGTCGTAGCCATCGACTGCGGGAGAAGATAAAGGGTTTTGAACGCATCCGTTTAATTCTATTGGTGCGTGGAAATTTACTAGCCACAAATCTAGGGGTCGTGGCAAAGTAGCTAAAATTTTTTGCAAGGCAATTGTTGAGGTTTTGGGATTTTTGTCTTGATGGGCTAGGAGAAATTGGGGATTTTGTGGCAAACCTTGACGTTTAAATTCCCAAGCTATTCCCATCATTTCTCCATTTTGTACGTGGGTTTTGCGGGTGGTGGCAATTAGCACGGGCGCTTGAGAATTATGTTGAATTATTGGCGCTAAAAGGTCGGGACGATAATATTTTTGATAGCCTAAATTACTGACTACTGTTATTCCGCTTAAAAGTCCGATCAGCCAAACTAGGACAACGGCTGTTTTTCCTTTATCTTCCCAACAAGCGGCAAGACTGGCTCCTACTACCACTATTACAGCCGGAAAATAGACAAAGTTATACCGTGCGCCCCGCGTGAGATCGATACCGAGAAAATAGGTAAAGACGAAAAACAACGCGATCGCACTCCAGACGAAAACCTCAAATAACCAAGTATTTTGATGGCGCTGCCGCTGGACTTTTAGACCGCGATATAGTATCGGTAGCGCCCAGAAAAAGAAAATCACCATCACCACCACAGAAGCAATTACTAAAGGTAACTGACTTGCCTCCACTGGTAGCAGAGATATCATAGTTATCCAAGCGGCGATCGCCTGAAACACGGGACTCAGCCAAGCAAGACCGACGCGATCGCCTTGAATCCATTCAGTAAGCTTACCTCCATAACTGTTCTGCAAAAATACTGGCACCCAAACTAATCCCCCCGCCAGCGTACCCGCAGCAAGCGCAACCAATGGAAGTAGAAACCGAGGAGTAAACAGATCCCCTTTCTCAAGGGAAGCTTGTTTCACATTCTCAACTGCATCTGTTTCTTCCTCTCTTTCCTTTGCGTTCTTCGCGCCTAAAGCGCTATCGCGCATGGCTTCGCTAACGCTAATGCGGTTCATTCCTCCCCAAACTATGGCAATTAACGCCACAGCTTCCGCACACAAAGTAAGTGCGAAGAAATAATGACTAGCAATACCTAAAGTATTCACCCCTACCCAAACCAGCACCAACCAGATTGGCAGCGGTTTCTGACGCTGAATGTGCCTTACAGCGACCACCAAACACCCCAAAGAAGCAATGACCCATAACATTGCCAGAGTGTAATGACGAGCTTCCTGCGCTAGGAAGATGCCGTAGGGAGAAACCGCCATCATTGCCGCCGCCATTTGCCCGACTAACTGGGAGCGAAAAGCAAACCGTGCCAGTGCGTAGACAGCGGGAATGCAGGCTACACCCAGAAGCGCAGCCAGCGATCGCGCCCCCCACAAAGAAACCAATCCTTGCATCCCTCCGTTGACGGCAGGAGGAAACAGTTGCAGCCACAGGTGAGTTAAGACAAAGTAGAGTGGCGGATGGTTACTTTCCGTAAGTAAGTGATGAATTACATCACCTATACCTGCTGCTGGGCTAGGTATAAGCGGTTGCAGAAGAGTATCGAGAGCGATCGCTTGATCTAGAGGAACGCCCGTAAAACTATTGCCCAGACTAAAAGTGAGCGTAGAAAACTCATCAGTCCAAGGCGACTTAAGAGCCAGATTCATCAAGCGCAAGCCAGTTCCAATTCCTATCCACACCAGTAGCAGCAGGATTGGGAATTTTGAGTTTTGAATTTTGAGTTTTGAGTTAGAACTCATAATTTATATTTCCTAATTCTTAATTCCTAACTCCCAACTCCTAACTCGTAACTACCTGACTTCCGTCACCCGCCAGCTAAGTTTGAGGTTAATCCAGAAATTCCAGAATGTGACAGTAGCGATCGCAATCAGATTCGCTATATATTCGTTGATTCCCAACAAATTAAACAGCAAATTTAGAATTGTCACATTCAACACCAGCCCTGCCAAACAGATAATATTAAATTTCAACAACCTTTTAAAGCGCTTGCTCCAGCCCTTTTGCTGACTGCTGATATCCCCAAACGTCCAGCGGTCATTCCACAAGAAATTATTGATAATTGCCACTTCAGCAGCAATCACTGCACTGCGAGTCAATCCCCATTCCAACTCGCTACGCAACAGATAAAACACTGCCATATGGACAAACACCCCGCTTAAACCCACCGCACCAAAGCGAATAAACCGACCCACAGGCCACAGGGAAAGACGTAACTTCAGCAGATGTCGCAAATACTCCACGTATTGTTTCCAAGTTACCTTGCTCATCCCCTCCTGCCGCTCTTGAAACACGTAGCCTACCTCGGCAATCCAACTGATATTTCCTCGGCCCAGCACCTCAATCAAAATCTTGTAACCTAGCGGATTGAGCATTTTGCCAGCAAGACAGTCGCGGCGCACTAAAAAGTATCCACTCATCGGGTCAGAAACGCGACCAACTACCCCAGGCAGCACCATTAACCCAATTAACTGCGCCCCACGGGACAAAAACCGCCGCACAATACTCCAATCGCTTACGCCGCCGTTTTCCACATGACGACTGGCAACTGCCAAATCTGCTCCGCGCTGCATTTTGCTCCACAGCTGCAATAACAACTCTGGAGGATGCTGGAGATCGCCATCAATCACGCCTAACACTTCTCCCCTCGCTACCTGCCAACCGCGAATCACGGCAGTAGAAAGTCCCCGTTCCTCGACTCGCCGCATCACCCGTAGTTGGGGATATTTGCTGACGAGTGACAGGGCAACTTTCCAGGTAAGGTCTGGGCTATCATCATCGACGACGATCAATTCGTAGGCATTAGGGAGAACTGCATCTAGCAGCAGACTCAATAACTGAATTATGTACTCAATGTTTTCACCTTCGTTATAAGTAGGAATCACTAGAGATAAACGAATCAGGCTAGTGCTTGTATTCTTAGAAGCTGTTTGGGCTTCAGGAATTTGCAATGCACCCAAGGGGACGGGCAAAAGGAAGTGAGGTTGTGTAACAGACCAATTCGCCATGAAACTCCACCAAATCGAGTGTGTGGGAGGAGCGAACTCGATTCATGAGATTCCAAGCCAGCTTAAAGCAAAATGATAATCTTTATTCAGGTAAGTCGTGTCGCCAAGGTAAATAATTTTTTGTTTTTTTAAGCCGAGACAGAAATTAACATTTGGCTCTAAGCTCCACAAGGCCGTATATTCGCGTAGAGCAAAGTTAACAGCGTCTGGATTTTGGTAATTTCCCCGTTGTCTGGTGGACAGGATTGGCGATAAAACTTCGGCATACCCGAATTTTCAGCCTTCCAGATTATAGGATGCCTAACTACACGCTTGATCGCGATCGCGCTCCTTAAAGCCACATCGAACAGCGGCCAGCGCCGCAGGGGTATATAAACCCTAGCGCGAGCATCCTACTGGAAAAAGGAGAATTTAGGTTATTTAGCTCAGCTAGATGAAACTTAACATATCTTAACTTGTCGTGTTTTTTTATATGTCCTCAGATATAAACTCTGTAGAACTCTCTGTAATAGTTCCTGTTTACAACGAGGAGCTAAATATTGACTATTTGTTTGAACGACTGCTATCTGTGCTGGAAACCTTGGACACTAGCTATGAGATAGTTTGCGTCAATGATGGCAGTAAGGATAATACCCTGAAGTGTTTAATTGAACATCATCATCGTAATCCAGTTATTAAAGTAGTCAACTTGTCCCGCAACTTCGGCAAAGAAGTTGCCCTCAGCGCCGGACTCGACTATGCTACTGGTGCCGCCGTGGTGCCGATTGATGCCGACCTGCAAGATCCGCCAGAGTTAATTAAAGAACTCGTGGAAAAATGGCGCGAAGGCTATGATGTAGTTTATGCGACCAGGCGATCGCGTGGAGAAGAAAGCTGGCTAAAGCAAACGACAGCCAACGCTTTCTACAAAATAATTGGCAAAATGAGTCGCGTTCCCATCCCCCGTAATACCGGAGACTTTCGCTTGCTAGATCGGCGTGTGGTTGAAGCCATCAAGCAAATGCCAGAACGCACCCGGTTTATGAAAGGATTATTTGCCTGGGTAGGTTTTAAGCAAACATCCGTACTTTTTGACCGTCCCCAACGTTACAAAGGAACCACTACCTGGAACTATTGGCGTTTGTGGAACTTTGCCATTGATGGCATTACCTCTTTTAGCTTTCTCCCCTTGAAAGTTTGGAGTTACGTAGGCGTTACCATCTCCCTAATTTCATTTCTCTACGCCACTTTTTTAATTTATCGGACTTTACGCTATGGGGTCGATCTTCCTGGTTATGCCTCCATAATGGTAGCGATTCTGTTTCTGGGAGGCATTCAGCTAGTAACGCTGGGTATCATTGGCGAGTATCTTAGTCGTGTCTACGAAGAAGTCAAAGGACGACCGCTTTATTTAGTGCGAGACGCTTATGGCTTTAAAAATAATAGGGAAGAGGGAATTGGTAATAGGGAATAGCTAAGAGGTAAGAGTTGTGAATTAATAAATCCTAATTTCTAAGTTTTGCCCAATCCCCAATCCTCAATCCCTAAATGTTGAATTTTAAAAGCGGCATTTTCCTACTTACGTTCGTCTGCATTATTGTGACTGCGATCGCAGTATATCTGCTGGGAGGCATCGATCCCGCGCAACTTCAGGCAAGCCTGAATAAAGCTGGCATCTGGGCACCAATTATTTATATCGCCCTGTATACCGTGGCAACGCTGTTAATATTGCCTTCAACAGCACTCAATCTCACCAGTGGCGCAATTTTTGGCCCTTGGCTGGGGACGCTTTGGACGACTATTGCCGCTGTGATTGCCGCTGTAGTGGCTTTTGCCTTTACGCGCACGGTCGGACGCGAATTTGTTGCCCGAAAGCTGGCTGGGCGCTTAGCTGCCATCGATGCGGAGATGATTCAGGGGGGATTGTTCTATATGTTTGCCGTTCGGCTACAGCCAATTATTCCCTACGGCTTAGTCAATTTTGCCGCTGGTTTAACGTCAGTCCGCTTTCGGGACTACCTTCTGGGAACAATTCTGGGAACGGTTCCGGGAGTGCTGCCGTTTGTAATGTTGGGTAGTTATGGTTTGCGGGCGTTGAGAACGGGTGATTTTTTGCCTCTGATCGGGGCGCTGCTGTTAGCGGCGATCCTGGTTGGGGGTGCCACATGGTATTATCGTCGCCGCAGCGATCCACGCAAGTCTTTATTAGAAAAAGAGCGTGGGAAAACTAAGGAGTGAGGAGTTAGGAATCAATACGGTTTACTTAAGGCTTTGCAATTTATAACCCACAATTCTTTCAATTCGTGCGATGACCCAAAATTGCTGTTGGGGCAACAGGCGCAATATCTGGATTAAATCCTCCCACCTGATTAGTACGAATTACCCACAATGTGGCACCATTTTTTAACAATATAGTAGCAATTTCATCATGCGCTCGTCGCGGTAACATTGTGCGCCAAGTTGTCAGCGCCTTGAAGATGGTGGTAAGGGTGTCGTCTGTTGTCCGAGTTCCTGCTAAATTTTCGGCGTTTTTCTCCCAGTCTGATCGGATAATTCCCAAGGGTGCTAATTGTTTTTCAAGGTTGCGGCCCAATTTGACTAGCTGCTTAAATCTCAGAGTTTGGGTGTCTTGGGGATGACGGCGTAACCATTCTTGAATGCGGGGATTAGATTTAACTTCTTCCTCTACCTGCTTAATTGTCACAAAAAGCGCCTGATTTGCATCTTGTACGCAAGAAGTTGCTGGTGTCACTACCGATCCGCCAGTACCATCACCAATTCGATAGCGTGCCATCATGATGTTTAGCTGCCGCAAAAATTCATCCATTGGTGACAGCTTGATGCCATCAAAATCATAATCCTGGGTGACAGCATCGAATTTAACGATGATGTCGGAAACTGGTCGATTCCCTAGCCAACCCCGCTGTAAATCTCCCATGTAGTTAGACCATTTAATTGCCCCAGCAACGATGCCATCAGGATTATGGGCATAAATTTGCTGATATTCGATGTCGAAGCGTAATTCTGAAGTTATGCGATCGCGCACTACTTTGGCAATACCATAAGCGAAGTGTCCCGTAACCAAACCCAAAGGTGCTGGTTCAGCTTTTTTCCCACCTATTCCCCCATAAGTATGAATCACAATCGCCTTATCTCCCTCGCGCCAAGGAGTATCTATTAAAGATTGGGGAGTAATTGGCTGCTTATTGGGTTCTAGTAAAATAATTTTTGCAGTTCCCTTTTGCCTTTTCGTACCTTTCCAAATCTTATTAATATAGGCAATTGCCCTCTGATTTACATAAACTTCATCCGCTTGCAGTCGCATCAGGGCGCGGGGTTCAATTGCTTGTGTCACAAAGACACCATCGGCATCTTTTGCACCATAAATATACCAACCTGTTGAATTAAAAGGAGATTTTTCCAGCACGCGATTTGTCGATCTGGTAATCCCATTGCGGTCAGGTGGCACTTGAGGGATGCGGATAGTTTCTAGGATGCCATCGAATTGTTTTGATGTTTTATTAAAGTGACGGACAACAAATTTATCTTTGTTCTTTTCTTCTCTTTTAATAATACTAACCAAACCATAAACTCGACCCGCGACTTGCACGGGTTCCTTAGTAATAATCAAAGATGGGCGTTCGCCGTTGGGGTTGGATACAACAACAGGATTTTGTAATTCCACGATGATATTATCTTGAGGGTTTGCCCCCGCTAGGGACTCTAAAGGGCCAACCCTTTGCCAATTGTTCAATCTATCAGGATGCAAATTTCCTGATTTTTTACTATTTTCAGTTGTCTGGTTAAAACTTACATCTTGCGTTACAGTTTTAACAAATTCTTGCACCTCTGGGTCGCCACTCCACTTCAAATTGACAATTTTTCCAATTAGATTTTGATGAGTGGAATCAGCATTTTGCACTTCAAAAAGTACCGAATCGTCTTTTTGTCGCTGCTCTTTTGATGGCAATATAAGTCTTCCCGTCCACGAATTAACGGGTTGATAAATTGATGAAATCCTTTGATTTGCTGGATAATAATTTGGTTGATTGAATGGACTTTTGATGTATATTTCATAATTAGATATATTAGTTTTAGCAGAATTACTTTTTAGGGTATAATAAATATATCCTCCTGAAGTCCCAATTAATAGACTCAGAAGCAAAAGAATAATTAATAATACCTTTTTGGGTTGTTTTGTTTTCCGCAATTTGTTAATAGAAATAATTTATAAAAATATCTAAGCAAAAACATAAAAATTTTGAGTTTTGAATTAATATTAATTCAAAACTCAAAATTCCAAACGTTAGTAATGAGCTTGCGGCCCTGCCCAGGAATGGGTAATTGTTTGACCAAACACCAAAGGTTGATCTTCGATGGCGGCTAAGGTTTGACCATCGAGATCAACAGCCCATAAAGGCCAGTTTTCCTCGCCCAATTCGCCAGCGCGAAAGAGAACTTGGTCGGGATTGGTGCGACTCCAACCTAACAAGACAGCGTTGCTGTAATCATTCCTATTTGGCGCAATTGTGGTAGTGCGATTTTGCTTACGATCCCACACAACGGCGTAGTCAGAGGCATCAGAGGTGCTAAACAGACCTTCAAATTGCCGTGCTAGGATGCGATCGCCTTCTTTAGACCAAGAAACGGGGATCAAAATGGCGATTATCCCTGGCATATCGGCTTCTTCGTTACTGACAAAAGGATTGTCAGCCAAGGGAGAAGATGCTGAAATCGTCCTTAAGTCCCCTGTCCGCAAATTTTCCAAAAACATCACACTCGTAACGCGGGAGCGGAATAAATCCGGCTGCACCTCCATCTTAATCCGACTGTAGGCTGCGTACTGACCATCCGGAGAAACTAAGGACGGACTGCGATAGTAGCGCACACCAGAACCCGCCTTGGTGCTGACTTCCGTATGGGTTGTCAATACCCAATTCCAGGGGATGGGGTGAGGACTATCGAGGGGATCGATCTGCACTCCAAGTTGAGCTATTTGGGGAGTCATTTCGGGGGCAGCTTCACGAACTTCCTTTGACGACTGAGGATATTGCATAGGTGAGGGACGTGCGATTGTAGACGCAGCTGTGCTAGCCAAGGCAAATGAGCTAGGAGCCATCAGCAGCGCAGCCGCTAAGAGAGGAAGGTATGGTTCAGGGCAAAACCATACTGAGCGGAAGAGGCGTTTCAACATCGATTAGGGGTTTGTTGCTAAACAGCGTTTCTTGTGTGAAGAGCAACGCCTAAGGAACAGTGCAGCGTCCCTATACGTATATGTATATGTCATAAAACCCGGCATAAATGACAAAAGATTTTAAAAAATTTATTATCTGACCTTAAATCCCCCTTCAGGGGTCATGCAGCACAAACAGGGAGAGGGAGAAGATACACATCAGCATAAAAGAATAACCTCGTTGACATTAGCGAGTGCTACTCTGTTGTGGAGGAAAGTGGGAAAAACGGGTGACAGAAGACGCAACATTTGCTAAGGCTAATACTTCCCCTCGCCAATCTAGGGGCAAGGGTCGATTTATACAGGCTTTAGGGTGGCGACTACTGCTACTCCTAGCTGGGGGTGGTTTGGCTGGACTTTTTGGTATTGTTGTCGCCACGTTATTTCCTGACTTAAATGCAGAAGTGCCTCTGGTGGTCAGAGTGCTACGCCTCAAACAGCCGCAGCCATCAAGTGCTGTTAGGATGATACCGTCACAGCTCAGCATAGAGCAAAGACAACAACTACAATCTGAGTTACAACAGTTGCAGCTTGATTTACAGAGAATACGCGATCGCACTAGCAACCTGGAAACTCAACTTGGTAGCGATCGCGCCAACGTTCCCCTAGAAGCACGATTAGCTGCCATCGAAGGGCAAATTCAAGGCAAAAGCCTCCCCAATACCTCTGTGTCTGGATTGTCATTGGATGCCGTGAAAGTAACACTGCCCAGCGATAGTTTATTTAAAGATAATGAAAGGGTTTTGCTCCCAGAGGCACCCGTGATTTTGGACGCAGCGATCGCTGATTTGCGTAATTACCAAGATGCGACAATTCATATTGCTGCCCACACTGATGACGCTGGGGAAGCCAAAGATAATACCGAAAAATCCTTTTTACTCGCTAGAACAGTTGAACAGTATTTATCTACCGCTTTGGGTAAGCAATACCGTATGGTTGTTATTGGCTATGGCGAAACTTTTCCCTTGGTAATTAATGATAGCGATATCAACCGACAGCGCAACCGCCGAATTGAATTAATAGTTATTAACCATTAGGTATATTATGTCTGGACAATTATCTATTATTGTAAGTAAACCTCTGTTCTATTAGGAAATGGGCGACTTTGGGTTCCGCTAAACTCTCTCTAGAGTTTTTTTTATTATGGGCAGTTCCACGGAGTTGATATCATTAGTCAGTTGTTGAGTAAGGAATTATAGCAATAATAAATGAGTAATAAAGATTAATTAACCGCCTTGGCGGAGCCAGCGCGTTAGGGCTTAGGAAGAAAAGGAAGATTTCATGAATGATTTAGGATTGCTACAAGTAGATAGGCGAAATAAATTACACATCAAATCCTATTGACAGCCTTATGTAGTAAGGCAAGGTTGTGTAATAAATTCTACATAGTTACTTAACAATTCCCAATTCCCAATTCCCAATCCCCAATTAAATGAAAGTAATATTTTTTGGCACCCCACAGTTTGCTGTACCGACTTTAGAAAGGCTATTAAGCAATCCAGAATTTGAGGTTTTGGGGGTTGTCACGCAACCGGATAAGCGGCGGGGACGCGGCAATCAAATGATGCCTTCACCAGTAAAAAGTGTAGCTTTATCACATCAGCTAAGAGTTTGGCAACCCCAGCGGATAAAAAAAGACGAGGAAACTCTTACCCAGCTACAGGAGACGGGGGCTGATGTGTTTGTGGTTGTTGCTTACGGGCAGATTCTCTCCCAACAAATTCTGGATATGCCTTCATTAAGTTGCATCAACGTACACGGCTCGATTTTACCGAAGTATCGGGGTGCTGCCCCGATCGAGTGGTGTCTCTATCATGGCGAGATAGAAACCGGAATCACGACGATGCTGATGGATGCGGGGATGGATACTGGTGCTATGCTCTTGAAAGCTTCTACTCCGATTGGGCTTTTGGACAATGCCCAAGATTTGCAAGAAAGGCTGGCTGGTGTGGGAGCAGATTTGTTAGTGGAAACTCTCCGGAAGCTGAATCAAGAAATTGAACCAATCCCCCAAGATGCTTCTGAGGCGACATATGCGCCGCTGATTAAAAAGCTGGATTATTCTATCGATTGGTCGAAAGAAGCGATCGCATTACACAACCAAATCAGAGGATTTTTCCCGGACTGTGTGGCGAGATTTCGGGGTAATCCTCTCAAAATCATCGCTACTGCTCCCCTTAGCTCGGCTTATGGGTCATTGCCGCCAGAATTAGAGGCGTTACAGCAGGAGTGCCAAGCCTTATCTTCCCTTTCAGTTCATCCCGGTGAAGTGGTGAATATTGTCAAGGGAATGGGGCCCATTGTTCAAACCGGGGATGGACTGTTGCTACTGCGGGAAGTGCAGCTATCAGGAAAACGCGCTCAGTCTGGTTGGGACTTTGCCAATGGCACTCGTTTAGCGGTGGGGGAAGTTTTGGAGAGTTTTGAGTTATGAGTAAATAACTGCTTACTCTTTCCCACTTAGCACTCAGCACTTTCAAATGAACGACAGCGATCGCATGGCCCCTCTGGATTAACCGCACAGCGAATTAGTTCTGAGTGAGCATTAAAGCGGCATCTGGCATCCCCAATTACCCAGCGTCCCTTAACAAAGCTTTTCTCTGTCGGACGTTGCGCTGACTGCACGTAAAGCGCGATTTTATGTAATCGATAGCGTCCCGCCTTGTACTGGTAGCGGTGGCGACGTTCTAAAACAGCGTAAGTTTTACCTGCTACATCTAGATAATTACCCGGTTGCGGTGTCCAATCTAGATCGAGGTTGCCGAGAGACTGACGTGGATGCGTCAAAATCAGCTCTGTGGGTAAAGAGTATGGCTCCATAAACAACAGATGTGTTGGTAACTATATGTTCAAAGTATCGCACTGCCAGCTTATAGCCTGCTTTATCCTCGTTGGGAACGAGAATAGACAAGACATAAATTTCGTGATCGCTTCTCAAGAATTTGTGTAGCCTCAGACTGAAGTCTAAGGCTACTTTCGCTTATGCGATCGCTTCACATCTTATAGCGTTTCTCAATTGGGTGGAATATATCGCGGTTCTGACGTTATCGCCACCTTGGTAGGGACATGGCATTACCATATCCCTATGAATTGCTATAAATAATGTTATTGATTTTGCCAATTACCCTGGTTCATGTCTTGCCACACATCGTCAAGTAGCGAGTCGGCTGCGTTGTCTTCCGGCTCATTGTTTTGGGATAGTTCTGGAAAGTCCAGCTCATCGTCCTGCATTCCTGTCATCCCTGACAAATCCAGTTCATTCTCATCGAAAACTGGTGAAATTGTCATATCCAGCTCATTTTCATCGAAAACTGGTGTCCCTGACAAATCCAGTTCATTCTCATCGAAAACTGGTGAAATTGTCATATCCAGCTCATTTTCATCGAAAACTGGTGTCTCTGCCAAATCCAGCTCATCTTCAGCGAAAACTGGTGTCCCTGATAAATCCAGCTCATCTTCAGCGAATGGCCCCTCTACCAAGATGACCTCTTCTTCATAAATAAAGGCTGTCGGTGCTGCGACTAGCTCATCCTCTTCGATGGCTGCTGGTGGCGGTGCCTGTACTTGTACTGGCTGGCTCGCTCTCTTAGCTGGTGGCTGTGGTGCATCTGAATCTTCAGGAGAAAATTCCAGAGTAAATCTCACTTTTCCTTTTTGCCAGCCGTTAGAACCAAATCTCAGCACCTCACAAGAGATGCCTTGTTCGCTAAACCAACCATCTTTTTCTTCTGTCCATCCACCTAACCCATATTCCAATTGGGTTCTGATGGCTTCTGCGAATTCTCCGACTCTGAAGGTGCGGTGTCCAATTAAAATTTGGGCAGCATCATCAACAGAGAGAACTTCGCCTTTTGATAATGAGTCGAATTGATTATCCACAACTATCTCCCCCGGCTTAATTTTTTCAAAGTGTGATTAGTCAGTTGTCAGGTGTCAGCCAATTGTCAAGTTGTCAACTTGAAACGTTGTCAGGTTCTAACAACTTTCCAACCTTCCAACGTTCTTTCCGCCAACAAACAAAAAGCTTAAAAGAACCAACCGTAGCTGTGGAGTCCTTTGCCCAACAGATTGACCCCAAGATAGCAGACCCAGACTACTACAAATCCTGTTGCTGCCAAAATTGCTGGTCGTCGCCCTTGCCAGCCTTTGGTGATGCGGGCATGGAGGTAGGCAGCAAATACCAGCCAGGTAATCAGTGCCCAGGTTTCTTTGGGGTCCCAACTCCAGTATGACCCCCAAGCTTCATTTGCCCAAACACCACCAGCGATAATCCCAATTGTCAGCAGGGGAAATCCTAAGCCGATGATGCGGTAACTGATGTTATCTAGGGTTTCGGCGAGATTCAGGCGCTGCGGCGACAGGATGGAAGCGTCATTAATTACCTCTTTTTGAGAGGTTTGTGGGTTGGCTAAATCGAGAACGGCGGTTTTGGCGCTGCCATTGCTTTCAAAAACACTGTTGACCGAAGATGAGTTGCTAGCTTCCCCTTGTGGTTGAAGTACCAAATCGCTTACTTTTTGTAGACGGTAGGGGCGATCGCTTTCGTCCTTACTGCGAAATCCACCAGTTCCTACGGAACTGCCGCGAAGTTCGATGTTTTTCCCGCCACTAACGACAAGGAAAGCGATCGCTAACAGCGAACCCACCATCAGCGCTGCATAAGAGAGCATCATGACGCTGACGTGCATCATTAGCCAATTAGATTTTAGCGCCGGAACTAACGGTTCTGCCGACTGCATACTTGATGGCAAAGTCAGGGCGGCAAAAGCGGTGATGCCCATTGCCACAGGTGCAGTGACAACGCCCACTAAGCGGCTCTTGCTCATATTTTCCGCAATTAGATGAATTGTGGTAATCCCCCAAGCCAGAAAAAATAAGGATTCATAGAGATTGCTTAAGGGGAAGTAGCCAGCTTCCAGCCAACGGGCGCTCAGTAAAGCAGCAATGCAGAGGTTCGCGATCGCCATCCCCGATGTTCCCAATACTGGTAGGTAAGGAATGTTATTAAAAGCTGCCCCTCCCCAGTAAATCAGCATCGTGACAAACAGGACAGCAAACGAGATATTATCCAACCCATTCTGAAGTGCAACCAGGTTCATGTTGTGTACTAGAAAGTGCAGTTTTAAAACAATCGCGTCGGCATAGCGCCACTTTGATCCTATCGGTTCTGGGGACTCTGGTTAGAGTTGGCAGTGTTTTTTAAGGCGATCGCGCAACGCATACGGAAACCCGCCCAGGAGATTTCAGCATTCTAATCGCTAAAATTAAGAAAAATCACGATAACAGGCTTGGCGTAATGATTCCTACCGTAATCGAACAATCAGGTCGCGGCGAACGCGCCTTTGATATCTACTCCCGGCTGCTGCGCGAACGCATCATCTTTTTGGGACAACAAGTTGACTCCGACCTCGCCAACTTAATCGTGGCTCAGCTGCTGTTTCTCGATGCCGAAGATCCGGAAAAAGATGTTTACCTCTACATCAACTCTCCCGGCGGTTCTGTCACCGCAGGCATGGGCATTTTTGACACGATGAATCAAATTCGCCCCGATGTCAGCACCATTTGCGTCGGTTTAGCTGCCAGTATGGGCGCTTTTCTCCTCAGCGCTGGTGCCAAAGGCAAGCGGATGAGTCTGCCCCATTCCCGGATTATGATCCACCAGCCATTAGGCGGCGCTCAAGGTCAAGCCACGGATATCGAGATCCAAGCTAAGGAAATCCTTTACCACAAGCGTCGCTTAAATGAGTATTTGGCTCAACATACAGGTCAGCCTATTGAGCGGATCGAGGAAGATACGGAGCGGGACTTCTTCATGTCGGCTGAGGAATCAAAGCAGTACGGACTGATTGACCAGGTGATTAACCGCACTCCCTCGGCGATGAGCGCCAGCAATTAAAAATCATACTTCTGTTAGGGGGGAGCGAACAAGAGCTACGCTGTTCGTTCGCTCCCCCTTGAACTATGGTTTACTTTAGCCCAGCCCTATCTCGTTTCTAGCCAGAAGCTAGAAATGCTCAAAGCAGACTCGGAGCCTGCTTTGGGACACAATAGGAAGCTAATCCCGAGTCCAATTGGGCCTTTTTAATTTTCAGGCGTTGGCTGAGATTCAAGATAATGCAGGAATTCCAGCAATTCTTCCTCGTTGAGTTCGGCGCGAGTTGGTCTGCCGTAGGTACGCTGCAAATAATCGCGTCCTTGGCGTCCTTGATCCTTATTCCAGCCTAAGCGTTTAATTTCGTGAGTAGTTTGGGATAGAGTTTCTAGATAGTCTAGGAACTTCAGCCATTCTTTTTCTGTTAGTAGATTGCGATCGCGCTTGCCGAAACTTCGCTCTAGATAATCGCGTTCCTGATCTTTATTCCAGCGCAATTCCTTGAGCTTGATTGTAATTTTGCCAATCGCATCCCGCAAGTCAATTTCCTCGCCAGCCGGAGTTGTGCCACCCCATGACATATCGGCGGTCGTGGGAGCGCCTAAATCGTCTACTTTTCTGGCGCTGTTGACGTTATTGCTGGAGTGATAACCAGGCTTTGTCCCCGGAGAATTGAACTGACTGCCAAACAACCCTCCAGAAACCTCTTCCGGTGTCTCGACAAAGGCATCCTCCTCATACAGCTCACTTTGAGCCGGAGAAAACTCATCATCTGCAAACGGGACGACATCATAAGTCGGGAGTGACGCTACCGGAGAAGGTACAGCAGCACGGGGTCGTTGTGAGGCAGAAAGTTCAGGGGTGTCATTAACGCTGAGTGTTTCAGCGGGACTTCCCATCGGGTTCGGCTGTACCACGCGCTCTTGCGTAATGACTGGTTCGGGTTTGGGGGTTTCTATCGGCGCTTCAAGTGCAGCAGACTGTGTTGCTGTTGCTGGTGCCATTCCCAACAGGTTCAGCGCTCTAGTTGTTGCCTTATCTTCTGCCAGCTCAACTTCTGGAGCCGCCGCCAAACCTGTCGCCAGGGTAATACCTTCGACTTGAACAACTGCCCGAACCACATACTTTCCTTCGTGAATGGTCAGTAACTCGGTGGACAGGCTACCTAAGGGATAACGAACTCGGAATAGAGAAAACATAAATATTCCCACCCCTAAACCTAGTGGGATGTTGTGGCTCCCATCTTTTGTTAAGTATAGTACGCTGCTAAGAAAACGGATTTTCTTTAGTGCCTAAAGAAACTAAAATAATTAGAGACTGTTCATCGCTAGGTATAAAACCATTCTCTACTGCCCTCTACCTTCGCTTCGTCACCGAGTCCGTTTCACAGCGGTTGGCAGCAGAGGAAAAAAGCAGTGGGTCAAAGTGCTTTCGTCGTTCTCGTCGTCAAGCACCGACTCTCGTAAAAACTGGTTGGTTCTGAACGCCGATTAGAACCGGAGATATTATTCAGGACAGCTGCTTTACACAAGCTGCTTGGGGGATTCCAGAATGGTGAAGAGAGCGATGTACCCCAAAAGCGCCCAAGTGCGGACTTAAAAGACGCGATAAATCCACGTCTGGTACAAGACTAGGAAACTAAGCCGTCTGTTGCTCAAAGTCTGTCTAAATGTGTTTCAAAGCACGTCTAGAGAAAGACTAAAGTCTTCTGCTTGAGTTCTTCTTATGCGATCGCATCGCACTCTCTAGAGATGACGGTTGTTTGTTTACTGTAAGGTGAAAAACGCGCCACAACAAACTTAACAGCAAGGCAGCAACAACAACACGACGGATGTGCAGCTGCCACATCAGGGTAAAAACACAAAGACGAAGAGTCATTAGTCATTAGTCATGGCCTTTGGACAAGAAATGCGCGCACTAAAGACTAGAAACTAAGCACTAATGACTAATAACTAAGGACAAAGAATTGTTTTATGGCGGAGGCAAACTCATAGGTACATGGAATTTTCAATCGCTACACTACTTTCAAATTTTTCTGATGACAAGTTAGTGGCTCCCAAGGTACTCGAAAAAAAAATGGGTTGCCAGGATGAGGCGAGTCTGAATCAACTACAGATCGCCCTGGATGCTTTGGAGAGAATCGGAATTCTAATCAAAGAGCGTGGTAAGTATAGGCGCGTCTATGAAGAAGACGTGGTAGAAGCTAAACTGCGCTGTTCCAGTAAGGGCTTTTGCTTTGCGATTCAGGAGGTAGAGGGTTCTGAGGATATTTATGTGCGGGAGAGCCATCTTTCGACAGCTTGGAATGGCGATCGCGTACTGGTAAAAGTTACCAAAGAAGGAAACCGCAAGCGAAGTCCAGAAGGGGAAGTGCGGCTAATTCTAGAACGTGCAAATCCCTCGGTATTGGCACGAGTTAAGCAAAACGAAACCGGTTTTCGCGCTGTTCCCCTAGACGATCGGCTACTATTTGAACTTGACCTGGTTTCAGCCGAGAACCTGGCGGATGCTATTGATTACCTGGTACACGTAGAAGTCCTGCGCTACCCCTTGGCGACAAAACCGCCAGTAGGCAAAGTCGCTCGCATCCTTGGCAGCAATGCGGAAGCAGCAGCTGACACCGATATTGTCTGTTGTAAGCACGATTTGCCTCAGAGTTTTCCGGCAGATGTGCTGTCACAAGCCGAAGCGTTGCCACAAAAGCTAGAGAAAAAGGATTTAAAGCAGCGTAAAGATTTACGCTCTCTGTTGACCCTCGCCTTTGCACCTGATGGTAGTTACAACCAAGAAAATGCCATCACCTTGGAGAAAACAGAGGATAAACAGTGGCACTTAGGCATTCACGTCACTGATGTTGCCCACTACGTCCAGCCGGACGAGCCGCTGGATCGGGAAGCCCGCAAGCGGGGAATGACGGTGTATCTGGGCGATATGGTGGTGCAAATGCTACCGGATGCGATCGCAAGTCGCTGCTCTTTGGTGCCTGGTCAAGATCGGTTAGCCCTCTCAGTCATATTTACCATAGATTCAGCTTCTGGGCAGTTGGTGGAGTATGAGATTCACCCCAGCGTCATCCAGGTGGACGCGCAGCTTAGTTACCAACAAGCTGAGGCGATTTTGGAGCGCCATCAGGATGCCGACCCCCCAGTGATGGAAATGCTCAGTCAGTTATTCTTTGAGCTGAGTCCAGCAGTGAAAGCGCAACGATTTGCTAGGGGAGGATTTGAATTAAATCTGCCTGGTACTCAATTACACTACAGCGATGAAGGAACTCTCGGAGCAATCGTAGTTTCGGGGGGAGTTGGTTCTCTGGTAATGGAGTTGATGCTGCTGTTCAATCAAGCAGTAGCTTCTCACCTACAAGGGCTGTTTCTACCTGCAATTTATCGCGTCCAAGCACCCCCAGATGCAGAGGATGTCCAAGAATTGATGAAGTTGGCAAGCAATCTGAGGATGGATCTACGTCTGGAACAGGAAGATGTAGTGACACCACGGGATTATCAACGTTTTACTCAGATGTTCGCCACTTCAGGGTCGGAGCGCGTTTTGACATATCTGTTGCAGTCAACGCTTAAACCGTGTACTTACAGCACGAGTGGTGGCTCTCACTTTGGTTTAGCTTTGGGTGCGGGGGAACAGGAGGATGTTCCTTACACTCACTGTTTATCACCTTTGCGGCGCTACGCAGATTTAATGGTTTCGCGGATCTTGCTGGAGATGTTTGAGAAAGGACGCGATCGCCGTACTACCCGTGCTAAAGATAGCGTGAATCTCCGCCATAGTTCCTCTCACGGTAATATCAACTGGAATGTCTTACCACCAGACGCGCAGCAAGAGTTGGAAGCGCAGCTTTCTGGTTTGGTTGTGCATCTCAACGAGCGAGAAAAGCTTACTATAGATGCCCAAGCGGATCTCCAAGGACTCAAAAAAGCTGAGTTGATGAAGGAACGCACCGGGGAGGTTTTCCAGGGGTTAATTACTGGTGTCCAATCTTACGGTTTCTTTGTGGAAATCGAAGATTTGCTGGTGGAGGGACTGGTACACGTCAGTTCGCTCAAAGATGACTGGTATGAGTTCCGCTCCCGCCACGCCTGCCTTGTAGGACGTAAGAGCCGCGTTTCTTATCGATTAGGCGATCGCGTGGAAGTCCAAGTTAAAAGCGTTGATTACTACCGTCAACAAATTGACCTTGTAATCGTCGGCGGCGGTAGCGAAGCCAGCAATGAAGATATAGAGGCAGAAAACGGCGAGTTGGGTGAAATGGATGAATAGCTGATGGCTAATAGCTAATGGCTAATGGCTAATGGCTAATTGCCATTAGCCGTACTTGAAGTGACCAATAACTAATGACTAAAAACACTTTGCCTCTAATCTTAGGCATCACTGGTGCCTCTGGCTTAATTTATGCTGTCCGTGCTTTGAAATTTCTGCTAGAAGCAGAATACAGCATTGAACTGGTTGCCTCTAAATCTACTTATATAGTTTGGCAGGCAGAACAAAATATCCGAATGCCTCCTAACCCTGAAGAACAGGAACAATTTTGGCGACAGCAAGCGGGGGTAGAACTAGCAGGTAAACTACGCTGTCACCCTTGGAGCGATGTGGGAGCTAATATTGCTAGCGGTTCCTTCCGCACACTGGGAATGGTAATCATGCCATGTAGTATGAGTACCGTAGCAAAGCTGGCGGCGGGTTTGAGTTCCGACTTGCTGGAGAGGACAAGCGATGTACAACTCAAAGAAGGACGTAAACTTGTTATTGTGCCGCGAGAAACGCCCTTCAGCCTGATTCATCTGCGTAACCTGACCACTTTGGCAGAAGCAGGCGCTAGAATTGTTCCAGCTATCCCGGCTTGGTATCACAATCCCCAAAATATTGAAGACTTGGTGGATTTTGTTGTAGCTCGTGCTTTAGACCAGCTGGACATTGATTGCATCCCAATCAACCGCTGGGAAGGAAAATAGAAATTTAAGATAGTCTTAATTTTTAATTTCTCATTTTTAATAGATTATGCGGATTTTGCTGGTATTTTTGCTGCTGGGAACTCTGGCTTTATTTGCCATTCAAAACTTGTCGCCGTTGTCGATAGTGTTTTTCGGGGCGAGGACGCAGGCGCTACCTCTGGCGGTGTGGATAATAGTAGCGATCGCATCTGGCGCGATCGTTAGCGGTTTGTTGCAATTTTTCAGCTATCTGCAACAACGTCCTTTGCGATCGCGCATCCGCAAACTGGAAAAACTAGAAGCCGAATCAACTCGTTCTAACTGGCGACGGCGCGAAACTGGGGATGATACTCAACAAACCCCTTACACCCCTCCCCCTCCACCACCACCGGAAACTAAAAACACCGAGTCCTATGAAGATGACTGGGAAGAGGATACCAGCACTACTGATGACGATGAGTGGGATTTTGAGGAGAAGCCAGCCGCCGCAGACACCAGTCCTCAAAATTTTCCCGAAGAAGACCGCACGAGGTACGAAGTTAGGCAAGAACCAAAAAGCGCCTCACGAGCTGGCTCAGTCTATTCTTATAGCTACCGGGAACCAAAGAATTCCGGCGTTGGAAAAACTGAGGCGGTTTATGACGCCAATTACCGCGTGATTACGCCGCCCTATCAACCACCCACCCCGGAAACCAATCAGGATGAGGATGACTGGGGATTTGAAGATGAGGACGAAGACAACTTTGAGGATGATTGGCGCAGCGACAAGCCAAGAGCGTGACCCCTAGCCACGCTCCTAATCGGAATTGACAATTTCACTGTTCTATGCTTGATTTGTTCAAGATCCCAAATGCTTATGAGCGTAGTAGTTCGCGGGATTGCTGCTTTACGTGTCCAGCCATAGCCGCTTGCTGTAAGGTCATAAAGGCGTTCAGATCCTCTCTGTCATACTTTTTTTTGAGCAGCTGTCGCAGTTGTTCTTCAGCTTCTATCGTTAAGTAGCCGATGGCTAGAGCCTGTTGGACAAGTTCACGGATTAGCATCATGTGGTTATTACCTAGAAAAACGTCAAGAGCAAACACCGATTTTTTAAATGCTCAACTCGCTTAAGTAGATTTGCGGATGCCATATCTGAGAACGGGGAAAGATACCACTTACGTAGCTGAAACTGCCACAACTGTCTAAACTCAAGGAAAACCGTAGCCTCATCTCCTTTTCCCTCCACACCCTGTAAATATTTAATAAAGTTTAGATGAAAGTTCGATGAAGTCTCCATAAAATTAAGGATAACTAAAAGATTCCGTAAACTACACCTAACAGACGTTATTAAATTCGTTATAACTTTATCGTTAGTTCGTTAGTATTTCATAATTAATCAGTTAAAATCAGGCGTTGGCAATCTTGAATTGGGATGGCAACGCAGGGTAATGGAATCAACTGTTAATGAACAGGAAGCTGATTTTCAAGAGGCGGCAAATAACTGGAATCTGGAAAAACTATACATAGACTTAGCTTCTGCCAAAGGTAGAAGCCTGACACCAGTTGAAAAAAAATTCTTGAGAGGCTTACTGTGTGGTTACTCTCCTGCCGAAATTGCAGATACTGTCTACAAAAGTCGCACTTCGAGTGCCGTTAGAGTCTATTTATCCAATGGATTATATAAATATATTCAGGAACTTCTAATTCGTCAGACTGGCGACACAATAAAGATAAAGAACTGGAGCCGCGTTACTAACTTGCTATCCAAAGCAGGATATAAAACTGAATCTGTTAATTTGCCAGAACAAAATCAAAGCGAGACAGAAGAGACGTTACAGTCTACAGTAGTTGCTGATCAGCACCAAGATTGGGAAGAAGTTATAGATGTAGAAGACTTCTATGGTTCTCAAGAAGAACTAGCAACTTTAGAACAGTGGATTGTTAACGACAGCTGCCGCTTGGTGGCGTTGCTAGGCATGGGGGGAATCGGTAAAACTGCTCTTGCTGTAAAGTTGGCAGAACAAATAAGCGAAAACTTTGAGTTTGTCATCTGGCGATCGCTTCGTCATGCGCCATCGATTCAGGATCTGGTGGCTTCTTTGATTCAATTTCTGTCTCAAGGACAAGAAACAGTAGACAGCCTATCGGCAGAAGTGACAATTTCTCGCTTGATGACTTATATCCGAAGTCGCCGCTGTTTACTGATTCTGGATCAAGCTGAAGCGGTTTTATGCAGTGGCAAAAATGCTGGTTATTATAGCTACGAATATCAGGTGTATGGAGAACTATTTCGACGCTTAGGAGAAGAACGCCATCCCAGCTGCTGCATTCTCACCAGCCGGGAAAAACCCAAAGAAATTGCCGCACTCGAAGGCGCAAACCTACCTGTTCGCTGTCTTGAATTGCGGGGTTTGGCAGCATCCAATGCACAAGAACTGTTGCAACTCAAAGGTTTGATTGGCAACCCAGAAGAATGCCGAGTTTTAATTAACCGTTATAGCGGTAATCCGTTAATCCTCAAAATTGTAGCAACGACAATCAAAGATATTTTCAACGGTAATATTACAGACTTTTTATCAAAAGAAATTGTGGTTTTTGGCGATGTCCGCGATTTACTAGATATACATTTTGAGCGCTTATCGAATATAGAAAGAAAAGTAATGTACTGGCTGGCAATTCGTCACAAGTCTGTTTCTGTAGGTGCCTTGCAAGAGGAGATTGCACCAGGAATATCGAAACGGGAACAGATGGAAGCAATTGAATCTTTGCGGAGGCGATCGCTTCTGGAGAAAAACTTAACAAACTTCACGCTGCTACCAGTAGTCAGAGCGTATCTAGCAGAAAAATTAGTTGAGTAGGTTTAGGGAGAAATAACTGCTAAATCTGTTGCTTTCTTAATCAGCCTAGTATTAATTAATCCTCCCAGCGAGGCATAGGAAAATAATTCTTGGAGGAGTCATCAATAGTTAATTTTGGATTTTTGAAAGCTATGAACCTCAACCATCCGGATTTTTGTCTCGCTATGAAGCTCTTAAATGCCGGGAAAGCTGCTTTTGTCGCGCTAATTCGCGAGACTCTTGGCGAACCTGACCCTCCATTGCTGCTTGCTGCAACTTCATAAAGGCTTTGAAATCTTCAAAGCCATACTTCGTGGTTAGAAGTCTCCGCAGTTGCTCCTCGGCTGCGATGGTAAGATAGCCCGTCGTCATAGCCTGTTGGACAACTTCACGGATATTAATCACTTTACTCTTCATGGGTAGCACCCCCAAAAACTTGTCAACCTAAGTGGAATTACTGGGATTTTACGATTTAGCCTTATTAAGCAACAGTAGCATCACTGAATGTAGATTACAGTAATTTAAAGTTAATTTAAAAGAAATTTAAAGTTAACATAAACTTTTCATAAGCGGATATATTAATAACATTGGATTAATTTATAGAAATCCAATGTTATTACTTAAGGCAGAGTCTTAATAAGATTTAGTTGTATTTATTATGACTGGTGCATCTGAAATCAAAAGAGGCAATAGTAACGTTTATTTATCCGGGAGTTTGAAGCAAAAGCTACATGATGAGTTTAAAAAAAGATATAAGCCAAATGGCAACCGGGCCCTAATACAAGACTTTTTAAGCGCGTGGCGGAAACAACTCGATACACCTGAACCATCACGCCAAGCTTTACGAGCTATTTTGGAATCAGAAAGTCGCCACACCTGCGAATATCGGATTGCCAACGGCTTATGTCAACTGTTACTCAACTGTTCATACGATGAATGGATAGACTTATACCAGCAGGTTCAAGACACAACCGATAGGGAGTTAGTAGTTACTCAAAACTGCTCGTTGGCAACTCCTGTTGTCGGATGTTCTTCATCGCAGCCAGAGCTAAAAACGTCAGCCGCTACGCCACAAAATGAGAACTCAAAACGCCAGATAGGGGTATTTATACCAAATACTCGCTGCCGGAGTGTGTGGGGAAGAGATAACTTAATTGAAGAAATATTGCAGCGGATTTGCGATCCGAATGAAGTATCTATCCTCTCGCTTACTGGCAGTCCGGGGTATGGGAAATCGGAAGCTGCGAGTTTTGTTGCCAAAGAAGCACTTAAAAGAAATCTCTTTAGTGATGTGCTATGGGTTACGGCTCGACAAAGCGAATTAGTTGATGGTTATATTAGCTTTGAAAAGCCTTTTAAATCTCTTAGTTGGCAGCAATTTATCAAGGAAATAGCATATCAACTAGCTTGCCCTGTAGAGCAAGTTCACCAGCGTCTTAGAGAAGAAAAGCTGCTACTCGTATTAGACAACGCTGAAACTGCACAAATTGAGAATATTGTGGGGAATCTTGTCAAGATGCTTAACCCCAGCCGAGCGTTGTTAACCAGCAGACTTAGGATAAAACCTCCATACTTAGGATTAATTGAAGTTCCAAGACTTGAAGAAAAATGGTCACACATTTTGTTAGCTGATGAGGCAAAATACAATAATCTAGCGATACTTAGCCAGGCAAGTGATGAACAGTTACATCAATTGCATGAGTTTTCTTGCGGCGCACCGCTAGCACTACATTTTTTGGTGGGGCGTATTTTTCACGTTCGTACACTTGAGCCAGTATTGTCGGAACTTTCAGCAACCAGCCGACCACTTGAAACATTCTATCGCTTCTGTCTGGAGCCAACTTGGCAACGAATCGGTGTGCCAGCACAGACCATACTGCGTTATATAGCTGGGAGCGATGTAAGCGTCAGCAGAGCAGATTTGTCTAGAGATTGGAAGTTCCTGGAAGAAGATTTGGACATAGCGATCGCTGAGCTACGACGATGGTATTTAATTGAAGATTTACAAGATTTGGAGATACACAATCCACGATATAATTTGCATCCTTGGGTGAAAAGCTGTGTGCGGGGTGGATTGGTGGAAAAGTGGCAACCTTCACTACGAAATTTGAAAGAGGTAGTCTTACAAAATTTTGATATATATGGTAATAGGTAATGGGGAAGTAAAAGACCAATTCTATTTTCTGGAGTTGATTGCGAAAGTGTGAAAGCGTAGGCTCTTAGCCGAGGCGAAGCGATCGCTTGTAGAATTTAATATTTATAGATATGGAAAACAATAATCGTCAAGTTAGGGAATCGCTCAAGGGCATCAATATCTATCTGGTGGGGATGATGGGTGCTGGGAAGACCAGCGTAGGGAAATTACTTGCCCAGCAGCTGGGTTACGGTTTTGTGGACACCGATAGCGTAATTGAGAAAGCTGCTGGTAAATCCATTAACGATATTTTTGTCAGTGACGGTGAAGACAGCTTCCGACAGATGGAAAGCAAAGTGCTACAGGAAATGTCAGCTTTTACCAGGTTAGCGATCGCCACTGGCGGCGGCATTATCCTGCGCCTAGAAAATTGGGGCTATCTGCAATACGGTCTAGTAGTGTGGTTAGACGCACCAGTAGAACTTTTAGTCGCCCGTCTGCAAAACGATACCACCCGACCTTTGTTAAAAAACGCTGACCTAGCTACCGAATTGGAAAACCGTTGCCACCAACGCCAGCCGCTCTACGCGCAAGCAGACCTGCAAATCTCCATTAGCCAAGAGCAAACTCCCGAACAAATCGCCAAGCAAATCATAGAAGCGATTCCCACAGTTCTCAAGAAGCGGCCGCAAAGCAATAACGGTCATTAAACCTATCCCTAATTTGATGTAGAATTTACTTAGACTAGAGGTATAAATTATGGTTAGGGATTGAAATATTGAATCTTCAAACAGCTGCAAATAAACGCCTCGCAGAGGCACCTATGTTCTAAACTTCTAAAAACAATAACTAGCCTGATTCTGCCAAGTAATGATCAACGATAGCGAATACATCCTGAAGGCTGAAGCCACGCGGGTGCGAGTGCTAAGCGAAGCACTACCCTACATCCAGCAATTTGCTGGTCGCACCGTTGTCGTCAAATACGGCGGCGCTGCCATGAAAGACAGCTCGCTCAAAGACAAAGTAATCCGCGACATCGTATTCTTATCCTGCGTCGGTTTGCGCCCAGTTGTAGTACATGGCGGTGGCCCGGAAATCAACTCTTGGCTGGATAAGCTGGGAATCGAGCCACAATTTAAAAATGGTCTGCGCGTCACCGATGCTCCCACAATGGATGTTGTGGAAATGGTTTTAGTCGGTCGGGTGAATAAAGAACTCGTCTCCCTGATTAACCGGGCTGGAGGGAATGCTGTAGGACTTTGCGGCAAAGACGGCAATTTATTCAAAGCCCGCCCAGAAGGTGCCGAGGGTATTGGCTTTGTTGGGGAAGTTACCAGTGTAGATACCAAGCTTTTGCAGTCTCTGGTCAATAGCGGTTATATACCCGTAGTGTCCAGCGTTGCGGCAGATGAAACTGGGCAAGCTTATAACATCAACGCTGACACCGTAGCTGGAGAAATTGCGGCGGCTTTGGGTGCAGAGAAGTTGATTTTGCTCACAGATACAGCAGGAATCTTACAGGATTACAAAGACCCATCCACCCTGATTCCCAAGGTAGATATCGGCGAAGCGCGGCGTTTGATTGAGGCTGGTGTAGTCGGCGGGGGAATGATTCCCAAGGTGAAGTGTTGCGTGCGTAGTCTTGCCCAAGGCGTTCACGCTGCACACATCATTGATGGTCGCATTCCCCACGCACTGCTATTAGAAATTTTCACCGACGCTGGTATCGGGTCGATGATTATCGCTTCCGAGTTTATGGCTTGAGGACTGGGGGCTGGGGACTAGGGACTGGGAACTGGGGACTAGGGACTAGGTACTAGGAAGAAGGGACTGGGTAAGAGTCCTTCCAATCCCTAATCCCAATTCCCAATTCCCAATTCTCAATTCCCAGTCCCCAATCCCCAATCCCTAACGAATAATGATCCGCCTTGGCGAAACAAAAGGTCTTTGATATACCCGTGGTCTAATAATCCCTGGGTTAATCGGGCGCAAATGATCAAACCGTGGATTCACTCGGATGAGTGGCGAACTGAAGACTCCCCCATTGACCCTGACAGAAAAGCCCGGATTGACCGGATAGTAACCCGGATAGTAATCCGAATAGTAATTGTTAGAAAAACCCGTTACTGGGTTTACAGGAATCGGACTGGGGATGGGACTGCCGTAAATCCAGTTGCCAGTTGATGGCCGTGGAATTACGTAAGTAGGGCGATTCCGTATAATTACTGAGGGTCTGGCGTTAACGGGTGAATTCGCTCCTGTTAACATGGCGAATCCTAGCGTTAACGGTGCTAACAGGGTAGCAAGGCAAAGCCGATTGAATCCACCTTGAGACAGATTTATTGCTTTGAGCATGGTTTTAGCTCCCGATTTATTGGATAGTAACTTGATATGAAAGCTTGAATTACTTCTTAAGGTACGCCCTGGCAAAGCTAAGTAGATTCCCCTAGCTGATTCACCTGAATGGGTGATATTGGGGGTGGGGATTGGGGATTGGGAAAAAGTCTTACCTAGTCCCTAGTCCCCAGTCCCCAGTCCCCACCCCCTCTGTGATAAAACCCTGGTGAAGGCAAATTATCGCAGTAGTTTTGATTTCAGGATCAACCCCTTCGCTAAAATTTAAAGGGGCTGTCGGCGTTGACGACAAAACTGAAAAAAAGTTCACTCCAGATGACATCGGCAAAGTGAATTCAGAAAACCGAGATATCATTAAAACCCAGTACCAGGCTGGCAAAACGGCATTTGAGCGTGGCGAGTACCGCCAGTCAGTGCAGCATTTGGAAAAGGCGAGTAGCCTTGTGGCTCGTAACTCTCGACTGGGGGGAGAAGTGCAGATTTGGCTGGTGACGGCTTATGAGGCTGCTGGACAAAGGACGGAAGCGATCGCTTTGTTGAAACAGCTGTTTCATCATCCCGATCCAGAAATCAGCAAGCAAAGCCGTCGCCTACTCTACATTATGGAAGCTCCCCAATTAAGTAGGCGTCCAGAATGGTTGAGTGAGATTCCCGACTTAACTGCACTGGCTGAGAGTCAGGCAGAATTTCGGGGCGCTAGCAATGTTAAGCCTGCCAATACTACCCCCCGTAAGCGTCCAGAACCAGAACTGGAACCAGTTGACTTGAGCAAAGTCAATACCCAAGACAATCGTTTTATCTGGGTTGCCCTGATTGCTATCATTTTGACGTTGGGTTCCTTAGCGTGGTGGAGTTTGTAAACCTCCTTTGGAGCGTATTTTTTACGGACGCGAGAAATCGCGTCTTTAGAATCTACACTTGACGCTGCTCTTGTTTAGCTTCTTTTAAACCCTTTTTCCATGACCAGTAAGGAGTTACAGGATTTTCCTTTCTGGCTTTATAAAATTCATCTATTAGTATATCTAGCTTTTGTTTAAGCTCTTGAGGAGAACTCCCAGCGATCGCATCAAAATCTATAAATATTTGGAACTTATCGTTAAGCAGCTGAAACTGATTTCCCGCGTGCCAGTGAGCTTTTGCGCGATCGCTTGGGTCTAAGAAAGTTGATATCGCCGTTAGTATGGCTACTAAAATTGATAACATTCCAGCCAGCATATTACTATCTTGCCATTGTGATAAAGCTGAGGCTCCAGCGATAGCAGAAATAATAGTATTTGGTATTCCTACTATAAATTGCACATAACCCCAAACTGTTGCTGTACTAAAGTGGGCTTTAGATAAAGCAAGAGTATATATTGCCTTTTGTTGTGCTTGGTCTAAAATGCCAAATTTAATATCTTGGTTTTCCAATCGAGTTGAATTAGCCATTCGGTGAAATAAAAATTAATCTATACCTACTAGAATAACTAGAAGTAAAAACGCCTGACGACTAAAGTCAAGGGCGAACAAACGAAGCCCGCGCAACGCAAGCTAATCTATAGCTCGCGTTGTGCGGGCAGTGTCTGTGTAGTCACACGCTGCGAGCGTGTGGGTTTAATTTAAGATGATTATGGGTGAAGCTGGAGGAACTGAGATGGTGACTGATGCGACGGTGGAGCAAATTCTGAAATTGGCAAAGGGGCGAACCGATGCCGCTGAAGTTTACTATCTATCAAGCTCTGACACACCAGTTGAGTTTGAAAACAATCGTTTAAAATCTCTGCAAACCAAAGCCTTGAGAGGGGTAGCGCTGCGGGTGCTGCATAAGGGTAAGTTGGGTTTTGCCAGTTCCACAGACTTGACGCGGCTGGAAGATTTGGTAGATGCTGCCGTGCAAACGTCGGAAATTGGCGATCCCTCTGAGTTTGATTTTGCCAGCGTAATGCAGGTGACAGCACCAGAAACCACCTACACACCACCAGCAACTGAAGAATTAGTGGAAGTAGGCGATCGCTTAATTTCCCAAATCCACGACTATAATCCCGATATCCTGGTAGATGTCGGCTTCCACGTCCGGAAAGGGAACATTAAAATTGCTACCAGTTCTGATGTCTACGCCGAACGCAGCAGCCAAATTGTCAGCGCCAGCCTTTCGGGTAACTTAGTACGCGGGGAAGATTTTCTCCAAATTTACAGCTTCGATGTCGCCCGCGATCGCGTTCCCGACTATAACCGTCTTCTGGAAGATTTGTTGCAAAAGTACGCTCTAGCAGAACAGCCAGCAACAATTGAAAGTGGATCTTTCCCTGTCTTGTTCAACCCCAGAGCCGCCGCAGGTGCCATCGGACGCTTATTTAAAACGGTTCTCTCCGGTCAATCCGTTGTCCAAAAAGCCTCTCCATTGGCAGCTAAACTGGGCGAGAAGCTATTTGACGAGCGTTTAACGTTATTTGAAGATCCCAGCATCGGAGCTTCTGCCTGCGCTTTTGACGATGAAGGTACGCCCACCAGTCGCAAGGTGTTTATCGAGCAAGGCACTGTAGGCGGCTTTTATTGGGATCGTCGTTGGGCTGCACGGGCTGGTTGCGAGTCTACTGGTAACGGTTTCCGGGGTGGTTTGTCTCGTCCTAGCCCAGATTTGGTGAATCTGTGTTTTGCTCCTGGTAAGACTTCTACGGCTGATTTAATTGCCAATATGGATGAAGGGGTAATTGTGGATCAGGTTTTGGGTGCTGGACAGTCGAATCAACTGGCGGGAGAGTTCTCAGTAAACCTGGATTTAGGTTACAAGGTAGAAAAAGGCAAAATTGTCGGTCGGGTGAAGAATACTATGGTGGCTGGTAGTATTTTTGAGGCTTTTAAAAATTTGGTGGATTTAGGAGATACGCCCGAATGGGTTGGCGGCGGTAGTTATTTGCCTTGTATGTTGTTTGAAGGTTTGGGTGTGGCGGCGCGACATGGGTAAATGAAGCGCACAAGGAAGGACGCGAAGAGAACAAAGAGCAAGGAGGAGAAAGAGTGAGGTTAGCTGTGTTGGAATTTGGCGATGTGTTGGCGAGGATGCGGGTTCTCTGGGTGATGCTGTTGGCGGTGCTTTTGCTTTCGGGTTGCGTTCAGTATGATGCTGGGGTGAATTTCGAGAGTCCGAATAAAGGGGAGATTGTACAGCATATTAAGTTGCGGGAACAGCTGACGGCTTTTAGCAGCGAACAGGCGCAGGATTGGTTAAATAGTCTTGAGAGTCGCGCAAAGCAACTTTCTGGGAAAGTTAAGCGCATCTCGAAAGAGGAAGTTATTCTGACGGTTCCGTTTGCTAGTGGTCGGGAGTTGGAGGAGAAGTTTAATGAGTTTTTTAATCCTCCAGTGAAGAAGGGTTCCCAACCTGCGACGGATTTACCAACGATTAAGTCTAATTTGAGTTTGACTCAGGGTAACTTTATTTTCTGGGTGCGAAATCGTTTGAGTTACGATTTGGATTTGCGATCGCTCGGTGTTCTCTCTACTGACGGTAACGTTATAGTTAGTCCCGGTTCGCTGTTTGATTTAGACTTTAGCTTGAAAACTCCTTGGGGTGCTAAGAGTGTTGATAACTCTACCACTGCGATCGCCCCAGTTGTCTCCGATAAAGGGCATGAACTGGTTTGGAAGCTGAATCCAGGCGAGGTAAACCACATCGAAGCTGTGTTCTGGCTTCCTAACCCCCTTGGAATTGGGACGCTGGTTATTATTTTGTTAGTGGTGGCGGGATTCTACTTGAAAGGGAAGAATTCCCCCGGAAGTGGGACGGTTTCTGTGACACCGCCTGCGGTTCCACAAAGTTAGTAGTCGAAAGTTGCAAGACGAACAAAACCCGCCTGCGCCAAATTTTGAAACCTGCGTAGGCGGGTTTAGTGTGAGAATATGCAAATTATGGTAGTGGTAAACAGATAGTGATATTCAATGCTCAAAGCCTTGTACGGTAGGGGTGAAAGTGAATTTATCACTACTTCTATACCACTACCCAAATTATATTTGCCCTTTTTAGATTAAGTTAGGGCAAGGATACTTGCACAGACGATAAAAACTTGGAGAGGCTGGCGACGTGCATTAATAAGGCTATTTCTGCTGAGGAAATGACAGGTAAATTAATCCGTGTCAACCGTCTACAGGGATGAAAATGAAGCGATCGCGTTAACTCAATTTTGCTGTACACTCTAAAATTAACCTTTGATTCTCTAGCGCATAAGGCTGAATTTCCAAAGCTTTTCTAAAAGCTACGATAGCAGCACTGTATTCTTCCAGTGCGAGATAACACAAACCCATACCATGCAGTGCGCCAAAGTGAAATGGAATTAGCTCGACAGCCATTTGACAGTCCTTAAGAGCTTTTTTATAATCCCTGAGAATATAGTAAAGTACGGCTCGTCTATTCCAAGCTTCGGCAAAATCAGGTTGAGCTGCGATGATTTCTCTAAGTAAATCTTCGGCTTTGGCAATCTCTCCTGCTTCAAGTAATGCCTGCGATCGCTGTAAAATTTCAAAACCCGCTACTCCCTTTTGATAAAACCAAATGCGCCAAAGCTCAGCCGTAGCATCATAGCGCACCTTTTCATCAGGGTTTTTCAGGTCTTCTAGTAACGAATTGAGAGAAAATTCATTCATGGATGTCAGCCCCAGTAAGTCACGTTGGCCTGTAATCTTCATATCCTTATGTTTAGCAGCTATCTGTTTCATAGGGGCAACTACTTTTTTAGGAGGAATGACCGTGTTTGCCGGAAAACGACCCACAAATCTAGGTGTACAGTCAGGAAAACTAGCGCCATGTCCTAGTACGCCCAACTGTGTCAACAGCCAAAGCCAGGATAGCGAACATAAAATCGAGCCTCTTGCCTACAACTCTAGCGCCGCACAAGCGATCGCTGATCTCAAGACAGTTATCCAGTCTCTCCCTAAAACCAAAATTGTCGCCGAAACCGACAATTACCTCTACGCGGAATTCACCACCAAACTCATGGGGTTTGTCGATGATGTGGAATTCTATGTCGATGATGCCGCAAAAACCATCCACGTCCGTTCAGCTTCCCGCCTGGGACAGTCTGATTTAGGCGTGAACCGTAAAAGAATAGAGACACTAAGAGCCAAACTCAACGAACTCCGAAGCTAGTAACAACCCCGTCAGAGAAAATTCTGTAACGTTGATTTTGGTTTCCGGTAGGGGCAATGCCATGCCCCTACCGCAATTTTCGATATTTTCTAAGGGTTGTATGAAACCACCCCCCTCCGAGAAGTATTGCGTTACAGGGTGGTTTCATTTTGTAAGTGTTGGGGACAGGGAAAACCTGGCACTTGCATTGCACTAAAGCTGCCCAAGTATTGAATCAGCCTGTCAATGACTGAAAATCCACTGTTGAGAAACGCTCTAACTCAACATTCAAAACTTTTTATGGCTGCGTCTACCTGTTGGAGCAGAAATTCTAAAGTGGAGGAGTTGTCAAGAACGACATCAGCCTTGGCACACTTCTGGTCTATTGGCATCTGGCTGTTTATTCTAAGTTGCGCCTGTTCAAAAGTTAAGCGATCGCGTTGAATCAATCTCTGAATCTGCTGTTGTTGCGAACACCTTACAACCCACACTTCTGTAGACAAATCAGTCATTCCAGCTTCAAACAGCAAAGGCACCACTAATACCACCGTGGGATGTAGATTAAAATTATCAATTGCCTCGACAATGCGATCGCGCACAAAAGGATGAATCTGTTGTTCTAGCCACCGACGTTCCCCAAAGTTGTTAAAAACAACATTACCCAACCGCCCGCGATCTAAGGTTCCATCCGGTAGAAGTATATCTGAACCGTAGCGCTCAACAATCAGATTCAGTATCGTCGAACCAACTTTTACAGCATCTCTTGCATAAACGTCTGCATCCAAAGTCGGCAAATTGTAGGCACTGGCAAGATAATTTGAAACCGTAGTTTTGCCAGTCCCGATGCCCCCAGTTAAACCAATAATCCGCCGTTTATCGTCATTATTCATTAGTTATACTCTCGTTCCCAATCTCTGACGGGGAATGTCGGAGCATGACGCTAGAGCCTCATTTCTTCTTAGCCATTCCCAGAATTGTATTCCCAGTATCTGACTAAAAACGATAATTTTTAATTGTTTTACCATCGCAACTCTGACGCAAACAATTTCACAGCCGCCTCGCTATCCACTGGTCGAGAAAACAAATATCCCTGCCCATAATGACATTCCCGTTTCAATAGTCGCAACTGAGTCAACTGCTGCTCAGTTTCCACACCTTCTGCAACCACTTCCATACCCAGATTGCCAGCCAGCGTTACAATTGTCCAGATAATCTCCCGACTGTGAGCCTCAATGCCGATACCATTGACAAAAGAGCGGTCAATCTTCAAAGTATCTATAGGCCAGCGGTGCAAATAACTTAATGAAGAATAGCCTGTACCAAAGTCATCAATACACAATAGAATATTCCTTGCCTTCAATTGCTCAAGCAAAGCTTTAGCAGAATCGGCATTTTCCATGATGGTACTTTCGGTGATTTCTAACTTCAAAAAACTAGGATCAAGACCAGTTTCCTGCAAAATTTCGTCAATTTGCTCAATTAAACCTGGTTGCCTAAATTGGACACTAGAAAGATTCACGCTGATAGTTAAATCATCCGTAAAATCGGGATATTTCATCTGCCAAACACGCAACTGACGGCAGGCGTCCTCAAGTACCAATGCACCAATGGGGACGATCAGACCAGTATCTTCTGCCACTGGGATAAACTCAGATGGAGAAACCATGCCCCTCGTCGGGTGAAACCAGCGTACAAGAGCCTCAAAACCACTAATTTTCCCTGTAGATAGGGAAACAATTGGCTGATAGTAAAGCTGAAATTCATGGGTAGCGATCGCTCGTCGCAGATCCGTTTCTAACTGCAAACGATCCACCGCACGAGTGTGCATCACCGGATCGAACACAGCATAACCTGCTCTGCCCTGTACCTTGGCGTAATACATCGCCGTATCCGCCGCCCGCAGCAAATCTTGAGGCAGGTCATCATCACTGCTGAGGAGGCAGTAATGAGGATTAACCGAGGACAAAGAGGAAACCGAAGAACTTCCTGGTGTCTCACTTGTTAATGTTTTTATATCAGTTTTACTCAGAGCAATTCCGATACTGGTAGTTGTGAACACCTCGCGCCCATTCAGTTTAAAAGGCTCCCCCAACTTCCGGTGGATCTGCTGGGCAATGCGAATAGCATCACCTACATCGTGAATATCGTCCAGCAGAATAGCAAACTCGTCTCTTCCCATCCGGGCTAGCGTGTCACTAGCACTCAGACAGCTTGATAGCTTGCCAGCCGTAGCAATCAGCAGTTGGTCGCCTACCAAGTGTCCCATACTGTATTTGACCATCTGAAAGCGATCCAAATCCAGAAACAAGACAGCAAATAAACTCTCTGGGTGTTCTTTGCCACGCTCTATGCGACTTGCCAAACGATCTAGAAACAATTTTCGGTTAGGCAAGCCACACAGGGAATCATAAAAAGCATGGTATCGCAGCTGTTCCTCGGCAAGCTTGGCGTGGGTAATATTGTGGCAGTTGACTACAATCCCAGCTACTGCTGGATCGTTCAGTAAGTTAGTAGTGACAGCCTCAAAAACGCACCAAGAACCGTTGGTATGTCGAACGTGATACTCAGGTAGTCGGTGACTAACGCTGGGATTTTCCATAGCACGTTCAAATGTTTGATTAACCAGAGTTATATCCTCTGGGTGAACAAACTTTACAGCGCTTTTGCCAATCACCCTAGCTGGTGAATATCCTAAAATTCGCTCAACAGAAGGGCTAACATATTGTGAAACACCATTTTCATCAACAATCAGAATAATGTCGGTGGCGTTTTCGATTAACGCTCGAAATCGTTGTTCGCTTTCTTGTAGGGATGCGATTAATCGTGTCTTTTCCGCCTCAGTCTGCCGCTTATGGTCGCGCATTTGTTTCGCTTGCAGCGCCTGCGATACCGCCGCCCCCAGTCGCACTAATCTATCTTTAAGCAGGTAATCAGCTGCGCCGTGTTTCATGCACTCTACTACCACTTCTTCGCTAACTGTGCCAGTAACGACTATGAAGGGAATGTCTAGATTGCGCGATCGCAAAAGTTCCAGCGCCCTGAGAGCATCAAATTGAGGCAAGGTGTAATCAGCCAGAATCAAGTCAAGATCGGGATGCAATTGGGCCAGGTAGTCGGCTTCTGTATCTACGCGCTGCCAATCTGGTTTAAAACCAGCCCAACGCAGTTCGTGCAGAGTCAGTTCAGTATCGGTTGGTGAGTCTTCAAGCAGTAAAACTTTCAGCGGAACTGACATGATGGCCTTCTGTTGATAAGAATGTCTGAGTTTTGACGTTTGCGGCCTGATGTCTGAGTTCTGAAGTGATGTATGCAAATTCATGGTTAAGATTTCACTCGTTATAGCCTTTGTGCTTCTGACAGTACAATATGGTTTTAGGTTTGTCGGCTCGGCAATTTCTAAAATTTTGTACTGTATTCGATTTTAATAATCCAAAATCTTTGCCTTGAAAATGGTATACGCCCTGACTTTTAGAATGGCGACTGGTTCAACACTAGCCAGTACAACCCCAACTGCCTCACAGCTTCAGTGAACTGTTCAAAGTCTACAGGCTTGACGATGTAACTGTTGACACCGAGTTGGTAACTATCCACCATGTCGCACTCTTCACAGGATGAGGTAAGTATTACTACTGGAATTTTACGGGTTTGGGGGTCGGATTTGATGGTCTGCAAAACTTCTAAACCATCAATTTTGGGGAGTTTTAAGTCAAGCAGAATCAGTTTGGGGTTGTTGTTAAGGTTGCGGTCTGCAAAGGTGCCTTTACAGAAAATGAAGTTTAGCGCCTCCTCGCCGTCGCGGGCGATGTGGATGTGATTGGAGATTTTGTTTCTCCGCAGGGCCAAAAGTGCGAGTTCCACATCGTTAGGGTTGTCTTCGACTAGCAAGATTTCCTTTGGGTTCTCAATTGTGGCCATTAGCACCTGTAAGGGTAAAGTAAAAAATTGTACCTTCGTTGACTGCTGATTCAGCCCAGATGCGTCCGCCGTGGCGGTGGATGATGCGTTGTACGATCGCTAAACCTACCCCGGTTCCTTCATATTCTTCTGCACGGTGTAGCCGTTGGAAGACACCAAAGAGTTTATGGGCGTAGCGCATATCAAAGCCTGCACCGTTGTCTTTGATGAAATAAACATCATTAGTTATTAGTTCTTGGGTATTAGTTAATGACTGACCGTTATAGCCAATTTCAATTTGGGCGATTTCGCGATCGCGTGTAAATTTGAAGGCGTTGGAAAGTAAGTTGATAAAAACTTGCTTGAGTAAGGCTGGATCTCCCTGGCAAATGGGGAGTTCGCCAATTGTAATTTCAATATTACGGTTTTGTTGTTCTTGGTCTAGTTCTGCGAGTACCTGACGCACTATGTGGAGAATAGTTACTGGCTGTTTTCTTAGCGGTTGGCGCGACAGCCGGGAGAAACTGAGCAAATCATCTATTAAGTCGCCCATTTTCTGGGCGTTGTCCTGCACCAGTTGCAGATAGCGTTGGGCTTCGGGATCGAGTTGATCGCTATAATCTTCCTGCAAGATCCGCGAGAAACCGTTGATGGCACGCAGAGGACTACGCAAGTCATGAGAGACAGAATAGCAGAAAGCTTCTAGCTCTTTATTAGCTGCTTCTAATTGGGCGGTGCGTTCGATGACTCTTTTTTCCAATTCGGCGTTTAGCTGGCTAATTGCTTCTTGGGAAAGCACTTTTTCTGTAATATCGGTGCAGGTGCCAATCCACTCGCGAATTTCACCTTCTTCTGATAATAAGGGAACGCCACGGACATTGAAGTATCGATAATCACCATCGGCACCCCGCAGACGAAACTCGGTGTTATAGATACTTTTGGTTTGGATGACTTGAAACCACTCTTGGGAAGCGCGATCGCGCTCGTCGGGATGAACGGCTTCTAGCCAGCCCCAGCCCTTGATCTCGGCTTCAGATTGACCAGTATAAGCTGTCCAATCAGCTTGCTCGGTAATCATCTCACCTTGACCGTTGGTAGCCCAGACTATCTGCGAGGTGGCGCGTGCCAGAGAACGATAGCGCTCCTCACTCTGACGCAATCCTTCCTCAGCCCGCTTCTGGTCGTCAATGTCCGTAGAAGTCCCAAACCACTTGATAATATTGCCATTGCGATCGCGCAATGGTAACGCCCAACCGAGGTGCCAGCGATATTTTCCGTCAGATGCTCTCTTGAAGCGATATTCAATTTTATAAGGTTCGCCCGTCTGCACTGCATGATTCCAAGTGTCGAGACAATTTTGTACGTCGTCCGGATGCAGCACAGGTTGCCATCCCCACCCCTGAGTTTCCTCCAGCGTCATTCCTGTATAGTCAAACCAGCGCTGGTTGTAGTAATCTAGAAAGCCGTCCGGCTGTCCAGTCCAGACGATCTGCGGCATTGCGTCTGCTAGAAGGCGATAGCGTTGTTCGCTGGCTTGGGTGTCTGTACGCGCCTGCTGCTCAAGTACCAAAAGTTCGGCTAGTGCTTTTTCCAGCTGTCTGCGCTCTGTCAAGTCAACTGCAAAGCAGCCAACCCGATCTGTATAGTCGTCCAAAAGTGCCATGCCGAATAGAATGGGGACGCAACTGCCATCTTTGCGAGTGTATTCTTGCTCGAAAGGGGTACAAGAGCCAGATTTTCTAATTTCTGCGATCGCTCGTTCATTCAGAGAGCGACATTCTAGGGGGATCAATACGTCCCAATGCACTCTACCTGCAAGAAGCTCCTCCCGCGTGTAGCCGACCATCGACAGAAAAGCGTTGTTAGCTTCGGCGATATTACCGTTAATATCCCCAAAAAATACCCCAAACATATTCGACTCAGCCAACCGCCTAAACCGGGCTTCGCTTTCTCGCAACGCCTCCAAAGACTGCTGGCGCTCAATCGCAATTCCTGCCATTTGCGTTGCTACTGCGATCAGTTGCAAATCTTCGGCACTGGGGGGGCGAACTTTGCGGTAATACATGGCGAAAGTCCCCAGTATCTTGCCATTGGTGGAAAATATTGGCATCGACCAACAGCTTCGCAATCCATTAGATAATGCCAAATCGCGAAATTCTGTCCACAAGGGATCGTTTTCGATGTCCGAAACGATAACTGGTTTACCAAAATACGCCGCCGAACCGCAGCAACCAACATTAGGAGCGATCGCTATTCCATTTATTGCCTGAGTGTAGCTGCCTGGAAGACTAGGAGCGGCTCCATTCAGCAATTTTGTCCCACTTTTGTCAACAAGCAGGATCGCGCTAATCCCTTCACCAGACTGTTCCTCGATAAACTGCGCCAAAGCTTCCAGCACCTGAAGGAGTGGCACTCCCGTGGCAATCATTTCTAGTAAACGTTTTTGTCCGGCTATCAGCGCTTCCGCTTGCTTGGCAAGAGTTATGTCACGAGCGATACCACGATAACCTTGAAAAACACCTTGATGGTCGAAGACTGGAGAACCGCTGGTTCCGAATATAACTTGATGACCATCTTTGTGAAGTAACGTTTTTTCCAGTTCTGAGAACGGTTGTCTGAGTGAGGTAAAGTAATCCATCAATTGAGCAAATCGCTCAGCCTCTGACGGTTCCATCAACTCAAAAAGCCTCTTTCCCAGAATCTCGGCTGGCTCGTAACCCAGAATATCTTTTACTTTCGGGTTGACGTAAGTATAGGCATTGTTAATATCTTTTTCCCACACCCAGTCGTTAGTATTTTCGACTATATTGCGGAATCTTTCTTCACTTTCTCGCAAGGCTTCTTCAGCATTTTTGCGTTCAGTAATATCGCGAGAATTGACAACAATACCACCTACAGCCGGGTCAGCAAAGAGGTTAGTGCATCTTGATGATAAATAGCGCCAATATCCGTTTTTATGTTGATATCTGTATTCTATCGATACGGCTAAGCCAGGGTTTTCAATTAAGTTGTGCAAATTATTTTTAACATACTTAATTTTTTCAGGATCAACATAATCGAAATATCTCTTACCAATTAATTCCTCTGATTTATATCCCAAAATTATCTCAACAGAGGGACTTTGATACTGCATTACGCCATCAGCATCAATAATAGTGATGATGTCTGAGCTATTTTGAATTAGCGAACGGAATTTAGCCTCACTGGCTGCAAGTGCTGCTTCTCCAAGCTTGCGATCGCTTATATCTGTGTGCGAACCACTCATCCGCACGGGATTACCTGTTTCATCCCACAGCGCCTGACCGCGATTTAAAATCCATTTATAAGTGCCGTCTTTGCACCTTAGGCGATACTCGGTGACGTAAAATGGTATTTTCTTATCCAAATGATCTTGGCAAAGCTGTAGCATCCAGTCAACATCATCTGGATGTACCCGACCGATCCATTCATCAAAATGGTTGGCAATTTCATCATTTTCATAATCTAGCATTTCCTTCCATCTAGCTGAAAAGAAAACTTGATTAGTTTTGATATTCCAGTCCCAAATTCCATCATTATTGCCGCGCAATGCTAGATGCCAGCGTTCTTCACTTTCCCTTAAAGCTGACTCCGCGATTTTCCGCTGGGTGATGTCGGTGAGGCTGCCACTGGTGCCATTAATTCTACCATCGGAACCTAGAGTTAATTGGGCGGTTACTTCCAGGTAACAATGTCTACCATCTTTGGTAATATATCTTCCCTGATTGTGAAAAGATTCTTTTGCCTGTGAAATTAAGGAAGAAAATTCTTGTAAGTTGCGATCGCGCTCTTCGGGATGAATATAATCTAAAAAATTCTTCCCAATGCTTTCTTCAATAGTAAAGCCAGTAAGTTGTGTCCACGCAGGATTGAGAAATGTCCAATGTCCAGCTTCATCGGTTTGAAATAGCACTTGTGGCAGACTATTAACCAGTGAACGATACTTTTTCTCACTTTTTCGCAAAGCTGCTTCTGCTGATTCGCGTTCTTTAAAAGAGTTTTCCAACGATGCCGCCATCGTGTCAAAGGCATAAGCTAACTGGTTGAATTCTCCGCTAGCATAAGCCAAGCCAGTCCGGACGCTCAAATCGCCTTTGGCGAGGCGGTGCGTTGCCTTTATTAGCGCTTTTACCCGCCGCAATATAAATACGTCGCTGCCTATCCAGGTGGCAATGACTACGAATACCGCAATTAACCCTAAAGTAAATAAGTTTCTCTTCAGCCTTCCTTGAGCCTCAGCATAGGCAACAGTTTTAGGAATGCCAATGGTTAGGTAAATGCTACAGCGATCGCTGCTATTTGTACAAACACCAGAAAGCGGCGCAAAGGCATACAAGCGCGATATACCATCCAAGCCAATAGATTCAACGGTGCCTGTCTTTTGTGTTTTGAGAATAGTTTTGACTAACGGTACTTCTGGCGCAGACTGCCCAATCCATTTTTCTGGGTTGGGGTAGCGGGCTAAAATTGTCCCGTTGCTGTCAATAACGGTAAAAGTCGATCCGGGCGGCAGATGGGAAGTGTTAACTAATTGACTTAGCGATCGCAAATCCAGGGCGGCATAAACTACCCCTGTCACTTGTCTTTTCTCGTCAAGTAGAGGATAGCTGAAAACCAGCCCTGGTCTGCCTGTAATCTGACCAATTTGATAATCACCAGTAGCGAAGTTACGCTCTTTGAAAGTACGCACAAACCACGGGCGATTTCCTAAGTTAATTGGCTTTTTAAAAGGAAGAGCGCTGCAAAATACATCGCCATCGGCTTCTACAACACCCAAATTGCCATAGCCTGGATATTTTTGCCGCAGAGAAGCCAAAAACTTACTACACAGTTTGGCATCCTGCTGGCGTACTTCGGGAAGTTGCGCCAGTACAGTAAGTAGTTGGCGGGTATTCTCAATTAAGCGCTCTTGATTGTCGGTAGCGAGCCTGTTCAGCCGCAGGGCATTTTTCTTGGCTTCAACTTTTTCCAGATGACGATCTTCCAAGTGTGTGTAGAGCGTCAGCCCAAACGCTGGAATGACAGCCAGCAGAACCAGCAGCAGCAGGCGCGATCGCAGTGAAGTTGCGTATGCGTTACCTATTCCCAGCCGGCTCGTCATCGTCCCCAACCTGGATGCTGCCGTATCCCTGATAACATTTAACGATCTTAAAAGTGATCGCATAGGCTACTTCATCCCCTAAACCTTTTCCGCTGAAGGAGCAAGATGAAAAAACTAATATTTTGTATTAGTTAATACTATTTCCATGCTTTTTTCTTCAGGTGTTCTGTGCAGGTAGCACGACTACCCCAAAAGTTAACAAAATTTCCTTAACAGTGGCAAGATTAAGAGTTGTTTAAGAATTATTCCTTAACACTGTAGTCCACTCTAGTAGCGCTTCCAGCAGCCCATCTAAAGTGTATTCTGGCGCTTCCACATCAACTCGTCCCAAAAGCTCCTGACAAGTTTTTGAGGTTTGAGGGCCAATTGAGGCGATGCAGACATTCTGGAGCGGCAATTCATCAATTTCGCCTACTAATTGACAAAAATGTTGCACAGTTTTAGAACTGGCAAAGGTAATTATATCGACTTGCTGCTGCTGTAGTGCCTGGAGAGCTTGGGGAGAAATTGCTTTTGGACACCGAGACTGATATGCCGCCACTTCTACCACTTCTGCACCCAAAGAGCGTAGTTCCGACACTAAAACTTCTCTTCCACCTGTTTCGACTCTGGGAAACAGAACTTTTTTCTCGAAGAGATTTTCTGGAAAGTTTTCTACGAGGGAATCTGCCACAAAGTCTGGGGGAATAAAATCTGGGTTGATACCTCGCTGTTTTAAACTTTGGGCGGTTTTCTTGCCGACTACAGCAATTTTTACCCCTGCTAAGGCACGAGCATCTTTATTTTGTGCTTCTAGGCGTTCAAAGAAGTAATCAACGCCGTTAGTGGAAGTGAGAATTAACCACGAGTAGTCAGTAATTTGCGCGATCGCATTATCCAAAGCCTCCCAGTTGGAAGGCGGCACAATTTCCAGAGTAGGCATTTCGATTACTGTTGCGCCTTGTTGTTGCAAGCGATCGCAAAACTCACTTGCTTGTCCGGTTGCTCGCGTCACCAAGATAGTTTTACCAAACATAGGAATGGAGGATTGAGGATTAGGGATTGGGGCTTGGGAATTGGTAATTCCTTTTGGTTGGGGGGATCGCCTTGTGTCTTCTTCAGGCGATCGCAAATATTCTCTCAAGCCAACTACCTCCCCAATTACAATTACTGTGGGAGAAAGAGATTCACCCTTGGTTTTCTCCACAATATTGCCCAAAGTCCCTATCCAGATTTTTTGTTCAGCAGTTCCCGCCCAACGAATAACGGCGACTGGTGTAGAATGCGATCGCCCATATCGCTGCAACTGATGGACAATTTCACCTAAATTGCGTCCGCCCATCAATATTTCTAGCGTCTGCATCCCGGAGAGTGTCTTCCAGTCTAAGGCTTCTGGTTCATGGGCTGTCACTACGGCAAAACCTCGACTCATCACCGGATCTGTCAGCGGAATTCCTGCTAGTAAAGGTGCTGCTAAAGCTGAGGAAATTCCCGGCACAATTTCAAATGGACACCGGGCGGCAATTAATGCTTGAATTTCGGAACTACAGCGCCCAAAAATAAACGGATCGCCTGACTTTAGACGCACAACGGCTTTACCTTCTTGACATTTTTCCACCAGCAGTTGGTTAATTTCTGCTTGCGGTGTACTAGGTTTTCCTCCCCGCTTGCCCATATCCAGCTTCTGGCAATCATCTGGCACCAGTTGCAACAGTTGCTCATCGATGAGCGCATCGTAAACTAAAACTTCTGCCTCACAAAGCAGTTGTTGCGCTTGCACGGTGAGGTAAGCAACATTTCCTGGCCCCGCGCCTACAAGATATACTTTGCCGATATGCTCAGTCATATCAATTTTAGATTTTGAATTTTGGATTTAAGCTGGACGACTAAAGTTAAGGGCGAACAGACAAAGCTTGTACAACGCAAGGCTACACATATAAAGCCTGATAAGAGCAGGCTTTATATGTGTAGCCTCACCCTTCACGGTGTGGGCGTGTTTAGTTTAATTTGCTCGATTAAGTCTTCGAGCTGTTTTTGCTCTGGGGACGGTGCTTTATATAATTCTCTAGCTTTTTGCAAATTTGCGATCGCTTCTTCTAACTTATTTTGCTTCATCAAAGCGTCTCCCAACCTCAAATAAGCATCTATATTTTTGGGCGATCTCTCCGTCAGTTCCCGAAACACAGGCGTAGCCTCATCAAGTTTGTTTTGCGCCATCAGCGAATTTCCCAAAAACAACCGAGCCATATCATTAGTACGGTGTCGTTCCATCACCCGGCGAAAATTTGCCTCGGCGCTTGCAAAATCTTTTTGTTTATAAAGATTTACTCCTTTTTCAAATATATTTGATGTAGTAATTGTCTCCCAAATAAAATAACCAAGTCCGGTTAAAATAATACCAACCACAGCCGTAGCAATAAAATAAATTGTTTGATTTTCGCCCATTTTTTCCTCACTTTATACTTTAATTTGTAAGATTGTAATTAAACAAATTTGGATGGATGGCGCTTAATTTTTGCCTTGCGAGCAAGCGCGGAACTAAAGTTCCGGCTGAAATATCAAGTCCATGTCAACGCCCTCAAATGCTTGCTTGGTATTGATTTTAACCCGTTTTAACGGGTTTAAGCTATGAGCCGGAAATAAATTTCACGGCTCATCTGTATGTATGTTGGGTTTCGCTACGCGGACTAAAAAGCGTTGTGTAACGCGCCATTATCAGGCAGTGTTTTTCTTACGCCAAAAGACAGGCGGCGGGAAAAATTAGATATTCCAAGAAAAACAGTTTCCAGATAAATTGATAGAAGGATGCGATCGCTACCTTATCTTGTAAATCAACCCTTGTGCTGCGCCACCACAGCAAGGCTAGTGCTAATAAATGAGTAATGACTACAAAGGTGGCGTTTAGCAAAGGAAGCTTCACCACGCCCGCTAAAATCATCCCGACGTAACATACAGTTATTACCCAGAGAGAGAGATTAAATACAGCAGCTTTACCCAACTGGATTGTAAAAGTGGTGATATTGTACTGCTTGTCGCCTTCCATGTCGGGGATGTCTTTAAAGATAGCGATCGCAAACGTAAACACCAATACAAACAAGGTTAGCGCCCAGACTGGTATGGGAATCACTTGTTCTTTTTGCAACACCCAGCTGAAGTGTAAAAACAGCCCTAAATTAACAATTACCCCCCGCACAGTGAAAATACACAACGCTGCCCAAAATGGAAACCGCTTTAATCGAATTGGCGGTAAAGAATAAGCTGTGCCAATTGCTAAACTAATGCTCACTGTCAAAAGTAAATATTGCCCCAGCAGCAGCGAAGAAAGCAACGCTACAGTACCGCTAAGAGCGATAATTATTACAGCTTGTCGCCGGGAAAATTCACCGGCTGCGATGGGCAAATGGGGTTTGTTAATTTTGTCAATTTCTACATCTTCCAGCTGATTTAACCCCACAATGTAAATATTGCCCCCCAAACACGCAATCCAACTTCCCAACAGTTGCACCACGCTATCGCCGATGACGCTAGTGGTGCTGAGAGCGATCGCCATCAAGTACAATGCCACCACACTTAAGCTAGTGCCAATGATCGTATGGGGTCGCGAAAACTTCCAAAAGGCATACAGCCAGGGAACACGTTGCTGAACTGGATGGGACTGAGAAGGATTAATTTGGGGCCCGGAAGGCTTTTGAGGAGATATCACAGAGAGTAAGTGCCTGAATTAATGCTCAGGCTTGATTTTAAGCAATTTTTGCTACCAAAGTTATTACTTATTCAATCTGCAACTTTCAAAAAGCCCCTTATTCAGAACATAGGTTAGGCCCCGTGGAACCTCACTTGACAAATGCTTATGCGTATTGGGTTTCATCCCTCAACCCTACCTACAGTAGGGGCATGGCATTGCCATGCCCCTACAAAATGTCGCAATTTTCGACATTTTCTAAGGGTTGTATGAAACCACCCTGCCCAATCCCCGTAAGAGGATGTCTGAAAAGTCATAATCGAGACGCTTAGATGGTGGAGATCCCCCTTGCATCCCAGGGCTGATTCATTGGTGAGAGAAAAAAGAGCATGAAGAAAATGGAGAGGTAGTCGTTGTCTACGTTAGTGTAATGAGCTTGATAGCGCATCTGCAACAAATTCGAGATTTCCGCACCCAACCCCGTTATCCGTTGTGGGTAGTA
>NZ_JACJPF010000068.1 GCF_014695915.1 Trichocoleus sp. FACHB-40 | reverse complement strand
TGTAGAGTCGGCAGTAAAACAAATTGATAGAAGGTTGAAAATTTCAGGAGCGCAGTGGTTGATGAAAAATGTTAATCAAATGCTTAAGCTTCGGTGCGCCTACCTTAACGGATCAATATCCGTTTGATGCTCAAAAGCGCAAAACCGGGATGCTCCCTGCACCACCGCCCCCAACTGCTAACACACTTATCATTGGCGTTACCCAGTCCGGAGAAACCGCAGATACACTCGCTGCGTTGGAAATAGAAAAAAATCGTAGCGTGAAGCAGCGACTTTTAGGAATTACCAATAAAACAGGAAGTTCTTTAGAGAAACTGGTAGATCATACTATCCATACGCAGGCAGGAATTGAAGTAGGGATCGCTGCTACAAAAACATTTGTAGCTCAGTTGATAGCGTTTTACTGTTTAGCTCTTGATTTGGCTTACTACCGTCAAATTTTACCGGTCGAAAAATTCCATCAAATCATGGCACAATTACGACAAATTCCTGCCAAAATAGACATAATCTTGCAAACCCAAAAAGACGACATTGAAAAATTAGCGCAAGAATTAAAGGGAACACAAAATTGGATTTTATTAGGGCGAGGTATTAACTTTACCATTGCTTTAGAGGGAGCATTGAAACTAAAAGAAACCAGCTATATTCACGCCGAAGGTTATCACAGTGGAGAATTTCTGCACGGGCCAATTGCCATCCTAGATTCTAAAGTTGCTGTGGTAGCGATCGCTATGCCTGGTGTCGTTTACGAAAAAGTCCTTGCAAATGCTCAGAAAGCAAAGGCTTGTGGTGTTCGCCTAATTGGGGTAACATCCATCAAGTCTGAAATATTTGATGATGTGTTGTCTGTACCTGAAGTAGACGAATTACTCTCTCCCCTTCTAACAGTTATTCCCCTGCAAATCTTGGCTTACTATCTCGGAGTGCATCGGGGAGTGGATGTTGACCACCCCAGGAATTTAACTAAGGCTATAACTCATGAATGAAGCTGGAACAATTGATACAAAAAAAACTTTTTTAAACAATGCTTTCATCTTTGCAGTGGGAATGTGGCTAATTAGCAGACTCGTGATTTTGATAGCAATGATATTGATCGCTCCGCTGCTTCCGGCTCCACCAGGTGGGGTTGCGCCTACGTTTGGCTGGGGAGTTTTCGATTATTGGGATAGTGTACATTATCGCGCGATCGCTACTACTGGCTACGAATATATCAATGATGGAAAAGGGCATAATGTTGCCTTTTTTCCCCTATTCCCTTTAATTGTTCGTGGAATAATGCTCTTTGGCTTACCCTTTGAAGTAGTAGGAACATTAGTAAACAATTTTGCTTTTTTGGGCGCAATAATTATTGTTTACCTTTGGGTAGAAGAACATCATGGGAAAAGTGCTGCAAGGTGGTCAAGTGCTGTACTCGCTTGGTGTCCTTTTTCTCTATTTGGAACGGTAATTTATACAGAAGGGCTGTTTCTGTTACTAAGTACAGCCGCTTTGAGAGCATTTGATAAAAAACAGTATTTTTGGTTAGCTTTGTGCGGTGCATTAGCAACTGCAACTCGACCAACTGGGATAGCACTTATCCCCGCTTTTTTGATAGTAGCGTGGAGACAACGCAGACCCCTGATTGCCTACGTTTCCAGTTTAGCTACCGCAGTTGGTTTGCTGCTGTTTAGTTTATATTGCTGGATTCGTTTTGCAGACCCCTTAGCGTTTGTCAATGCACAGCGGGGATGGCGACCAAACGTGGGGTTTGATTGGCAAGGCTGGGGGAAAATGCTGATGCAAATTTCGGTGGGAACAGCGAACTGGAAACAAGGCTCAATTGTAGACCCTTTACATCCACTGCTATTTTTAATTATTGTCGCTAGTGGCTTTTTGTTGTGGCGATTTCGGAAAAAATTGGGTGAGGTTAAGGTTAGATATGGTTTTTGTTTGTTATGGTTAATTTTATGGCTCGTGGCAGGCGATCCGTTGATTAATACGGTCGCTTTAGTAGCCGGCGGCTACTTGTTATGGCACTTACGCAAGCAGTTGAGTTTGGTAACAGTAATTTATGGCTTTTGTGGCTTAGGATTAATTTTTAACTCTGGAGGTACTTGGTCAATTGGTCGGATTGCTTATGGAATTGTATCACTAGCGATCGCGCTTGGTTTATTACTTTCCCGTTATCCGCGTTGGGGATACCCTACAATCGGCTTTTTCACCATCTTTCTTGCCAGTTTATCTATTAGATTTGCCCAACACCTCTGGGCAGGGTGAAGATTCGATTAATTCAGCAATTAAGCTATCAAAGCAATTGGTGGAAATTTCCTCTAATAATATAAGGGATCAAGAGAGATTTACCCTGTGCCTGAAGCGTTTCAAACATATTATGAAAGAAAAACTGTTAAAGCCTGGTGCTGTGGCGCTAACAATCGGCATAAGTATCTTAATTTTATTTGCGTGTAGCAGTCTTAGACACGCAATGTTTCAATCGGGGGCTTTTGACCTGGGAATTTACGATCAAGTGGTTTATTTAATGAGTCAAGGAAAGCCGCCAATTTCTTCTATTCTTGGCTTTCATCATATGGGAAACCATGCAGCTTGGGCAGTTTATCCGCTGGCTTTATTTTACAAAATTTTCCCAAATGTTCACTGGTTATTGATAGTCCAAGCTGTTGCCTTATCTTTGGGTGCATTACCGATGTGGCACCTTGCACATCAGGCGGGGTTAAAACAATCGCAATGCGTAGCAATGGCAGCAGCGTATTTACTCTACCCGCTAATTTTTAATGTTAATTTATTTGAATTTCACCCGGAAGTTATGGCGGTTCCGGTCTTTTTAGCAGCGGTATGGTGTGCTAGGGAAAGTAAAATTGGGTGGTTTTGTTTAAGTATTATTTTTATTTTGGGATGTAAAGCTGTCTTATCTCTAACTGTAGCGGCAATGGGTTTCTGGCTGCTGGTGTTCGAGAAGAAACGTTTCTATGGTGCTTTTGCCCTCTGTGCTGGTATTGCCTGGTTCCTCATTGCAACTCAGGTGGTTATTCCGTTCTTCAGCAGCAGCGAAGCCGCAGCAGTGGAACGTTACAGTTATCTCGGCAACTCAGTTTTGGACATTGCAAGAAATTTAGTATTTAAGCCAGAGTTAGTGTTAGGAAGAATATTCTCAATTAATACCATAAACTATTTAATACTTTTAATTTTGCCGTTAATTTGGGGTCTTTCACCGCAGCATTTAACTCCTTTGGTGAGTGCTATTCCCGCTTTCATGTTAAACATTCTTTCCGACAAACCCCATCAACGGGATTTAATTCATCAGTATTCTTTGCCAATTTTGCCTTTTCTGCTGCTGGCTGTAATTTCTAGTCTCGCTGCTAATCGTAGTTGGTTGAAAAATAGAAAGACGATAATTCTCTGGTCGCTACTGGCTTTCTTAGCATTAGCAAAGTATGGGTATTTTTGGTCAAAATATCAGATTTCGCTAGATAATTGGCAAGCAACGCGGGAAGCGATCGCGCAAATTCAAACTTCTGATGGTGTCTTAACTACCCACAGAATTGTCCCCCATTTAACCCACCGCCGCCTGATCCAGTTCGTTGACGATTTTAATCCACCACCCCCTGACCTCTCAGGCTTTGAGTATGTCTTGCTGAATGTGCGTTATCCCGGCGGATCTGGTAATCGAGAATTTGCCGCCAACTTTGTCAATCAACTCAGAAATGCACCGCAATTTCAATTAACCTATCGACGTGATGATGTTTATTTGTTTAGAAAAAAGTCTTAATAAAATTAAATACGATTTTAGGAGTTTCAAATGACATATCCCCAGGCACCTTGGACGCTTCAAGGTTACGCACTACAAACCTTGCATTTGGTAGATATTCCCAAAGCGCGTCCTTTCATCCCCCCAGAGTTTGAAATCGTCTCTGTATTCCCAGGAAAAACACTAGGCGGGGTTTACTTATCCTATTACGGCACAGGTTCAGTATTAGAGTACAGCGAGTTAATTGTTGTCCCTGGTATCGTCAGCTATGAAGGAAAATTGGGCGGTTGGGTTTCCCATATTTATGTAGACAATTCTGATTCTGTTGCTGGTGGACGAGAAATTTGGGGACTACCCAAAGCAATAGCTGAATTTACGTGGCAAAAAGGCGACAATTCTCTTGTCACTGTCCGTCAAGGCGATAAGCAGTTTTGCAGCCTCAGTTACACAAACACGCCATTACCCCTTTCTACCTGGTGGCGACAACCCTTAACCGGATCTGCCTTCAGTACCCTAGACTCCAATGTGCTATTTTTCAAAAGTGGATTAGAGTCTCAGCTAAAGGCAGTTAGTGGCAAATTGGAAGTACCTACAATTAGTCCTTTCTCCCAGTTAGGCTTAGGTCAGCCTTTGGTAACAGTTTACTGCGACCAAATGCGTATAGTTGTAGATGCGCCGGAAGTAGTGGGACGCACAGCAAGAGAAGCTGAGTTTAGCTATCGGTAAGCACTAGAACACCAATTCATAACAATTGTATTTGGGCTGACCGAAATAGCAAAACGCAACAAATGCAATAATAAGCGTTTGTTGCGTTACCTCAAACGCCACTCGTAAGGGCGTAGAAAAATATGCTTTTCGTGTGGCTCCCCAACCTACTATTCTGTTAACTTTGTTTGTCTAGCGCCACCTTAAAGGGCGATCGCAAAAGTCAAAAAAACCGCTAATTGCTTCCCCAATTAGCGGAGGATGATTGAGAGGAATCAGCCCGACATTTACTAATCTTTCTAGATATCAGATCCCGGCGCAGCCTCAGCACCCATAGGTAATACAGCGCCACGTAAGAAATCAATTTGCTGCTGAAAATCCATGCCTTCAATTTGCGCTAACAAGTCTTTTCCTTCTTGAGGAAGTTCATAATTAGGAGGCATAGGAATGATGGTACCGCTGTCCATTCCTTGCGCTAAAAAGTACCAGAAAGCTAGCTTAGTTTCAGGACTCAAAGAGCCGTATTCACGGCTAATCTGAGTATTAGCATTTGTAGCGATATCACGCTGAACTTGCAGCTGTTCTTCATGGGAAAGTTCTTTAACTTGATTGAACAATCCCTGTGCAATTTCAGAGCCAGAAGCCCCTGGAGCCGCTGGTGTGATTGATTTACCCATCTTGGTGTAAACGAACCACAGCAATGCTAGCTGATCGTCTACATTCAAGCCCTTAAGAGCTTCTTTACCTTTGTCGTAGCTACCCGTAGTGGTGAATGTCATAATGCCCTCCAAAAAATCAATAATTGCTTAGTTTCCGCAGTTACTCCGAAAACTACTTTTCGCTTTCTTAAAGAAAATTAACTAATAATCGATGATGGTTTAACCCCGCTGAAGATAGATTACGATCCCCAAGACAAATCCATCAACGAGAGGGTAGATAAGTTATAAATTTATAACCAAAGGAAGATATGAAAAAGTAAGCGATCGCGCAACACTTAAAAAAAATCTCAGAAGGCGATCGCTCTTAGAATTTAAACAAGTAAGATAAGGTAATATCTGCTAATTTACAGCGTTTAACTGCTCAGTTCCTCTACTTGCCCTACAGACAAACCAGTTAACCGAGCTACTTGTTCTACACCCATCCCTTCTGCCAGTAAGTTGCGTACCGTCTGCTCCAACTGAGACTCTGCTTGCTCTGCCCGTAGGCGTTCCGAGTCTGCCCGCAGGCGTTCTTGTTCTTCCGGAGTTGGTAGCAATTCTCCCTCCAAAGTTGCCCAACGCAACCAGGTAGCATCAATACCTTTGTAGTTACCTTGCCAACGCTGCAACGCTAAACCCAACGATTGGCTTATTAATTGATAAGAACATAGATTGGCTTCTTGGAACAAAACCCTACATCCGGTAAGATTTAAGTTGTTGGCTAACACTCGCGTACCGCTACGCCCAAGCAAGCTACAAATTCCTTAGGATTTCACTAAATTAAACTCTCTATCGCGTGTTGCAAATCTTTAGTCAAATGGGTTACAGCAAGTTTGGCACCGTGACGATTTTCTTGATAAACTGCGTAACGTTCTGAAACAGATATCGGTTGCCCGATAGTCATCTCTACTTGTTGATTGCCAAGACGAGGGCGTTCAAAAGGATTACTATTCTTGATGCGAGTCACCATATCCCATAAAAGTAAAGTTGTCTCAGCAAAGCGCTCTACGGTTGGTTTTTCTATAACATACTTGCCTGTAACTGCCACAAAAGTTTCTACCAAGCGCATATGCCATACATGACTGTTTGCTTCGTCAGCTATTCGATTAGCTAATGCCCTTTCTAAGGGAGACAGCGCTTTTATATTCTTGTATTCTTCTCGATAAATGTGATTCCAACCAGCCTGCTCTAGGCGACGACAGCGGTCAATCACGCTTCCCTTGGGCGGTAAGTCAAAATATTGCTCTGCAACTTGTAGCGCCGCATCCATCAAAGCTTGAAGTCGAGCTTCCAAAGCTTCATTCTTTGGCAGATTTTTATGATAAAACCGAGTATAAAAATCCTCCATTAATGAGAGTAAATGTTCCCCTAAACGATACAAGCGTTTATAGAGATGAGGATTTAAAACATCACGCTCAGCATCTGCATATGCAGTTAAACCGCTAGATGCTTCCAATTCGCTTAAAAGCTTTTCTAAAGACTTCCAGGGAGCTTCGATGTAACGATATTTAATTCCCACTGGCACAATTAAAACTTGCTCGGAGCGTCCAGCTTTAAGCAAATCTTCAACACACCAAAAACCTAATTGAGAGATACCTGGTTCTAGCGGGCTGATAATCTCATTGTGACCGTTGGTGGCACCTTCTGGGGCAGCTGCCATCGGAAACTGACCATTAGCAAACAAGTCACGCGCCGACTTTAACCCTAACCAGTCTGCTTTGCCTCTATGAATGGGGGTGCCACCTAAGCGAGAATAGATCCAGCCCATGTGTGTGCCTGCCCATAGAGGAATTCCCCGGTCATAGATAAAGTGGAAATGTAGGGGATTTTGCAGGGATACGCCTTGTTGTTGTGCTACCTGTGGCACCAATTTCCACATCAAGTGAGCCATGCACAGCGCATCTTCGGCGTTGGGATGGCGAAATGCCATTAGGAAGCGGATTTTTCTGTCCTGAAATTGGCGATACAGATCAACCAAAACCTCCACGTTGTCGGCTTGAATTTGAGTAATTGCTGTATGCGATCGCATCCAAAACGGTAGCACCATCTGGACGGAGCGTAAAACTAGAGGATTGAAAGCTGGCGGAATAAATTCTAGCGGTGGTTGAGCCTGTATCATGAAATCTGGCAATGTCCTATCCTTATAACTTGCGATTAGACATCCTAGACTTAGCTTAGATAATAATTTTCCCATCTGTAGAGGCAACCACTGATGCGACTGTCACAAATGCTTTTTGTTACGCTGCGGGAAGATCCAGCGGAAGCAACAATCCCCAGTCATAAATTACTGCTCCGTGCAGGCTATATTCGTCGCATCGGTAGCGGTATTTACGCCTATTTGCCCTTGATGTGGCGAGTGCTGCAAAAGGTTTCCCAAATCGTGCGCCAAGAGATGAATGCAACAGGCGCTCAAGAGTGTCTGCTGCCACAATTGCAACCAGCAGATTTATGGCGAGAATCGGAGCGCTGGGATACTTACACCCAAGCTGAGAATATCATGTTCGCCCTCACAGACCGACACAAACAAGAATTGGGATTAGGGCCGACGCATGAGGAAGTAATTACAGCGATCGCTCGTGATATGATTCGCTCCTACCGTCAGCTACCACTGCACCTCTACCAACTGCAAACCAAATTCCGGGATGAAATTCGTCCCCGCTTTGGTTTGATGCGCGGACGAGAATTCATCATGAAAGATGGCTACTCGTTCCACACCAATGAGGAAAGCCTGAAGAAAACTTATCAGGATATGCACCAAGCTTACAGCAATATGTTGCGACGGTGCGGTTTGGCTTTCCGAGCGGTAGAAGCTGATTCCGGCGCTATTGGTGGCTCTGGTTCCCAAGAATTTATGGTACTCGCTGAGGCGGGTGAAGATGAAGTTCTCTACACCGAAGATGGACAGTACGCCGCCAATGTGGAAAAGGCTGTTTCTTTGCCACCGGATGCGGAAGAATCCTCATTTACAACTTCCGAAAAACGGGAGACGCCGGGAACAGAAACTATCGATAAACTGTGCCAATTTTTAAAGTGTCATCCTACCCAACTTGTAAAAAATGTCCTCTACCAAACTGTTTATGACAATGGCATGACAGTTTTGGTGCTGGTAAGTATCCGAGGAGATCAAGATGTTAATGAAGTCAAGTTGCAAAATGAGTTGACGAAGTTAGCACCACAGTATGGCGGGAAAACTATCATCGGCTTGACGATACCAGACGCAGAAGCGCAGCAAAAATGGGCGGCAAAACCTCTACCTTTGGGTTATATGGCCCCTGATATTACTGATGACTACATCACTGGGGATAAGCAAATACATCCTAAGTTTGTGCGCTTAGTTGATAAAACTGCTGTTAATTTAAAGAACTTCGTCACAGGTTCTAATGAAAGTGGCTACCACGGAGTCGGGGCAAATTGGGGTGAGCAATTTAAGCTACCAGAAATGGTATTGGATGTGCGAAAGGCAAGATTAGGCGATCGCGCAATTCACGATCCCAGTCAAACTCTCCAAACTGCCAGAGGAATTGAAATCGGTCACATTTTCCAGCTAGGCACCAAATATTCTGTAGCAATGGGAGCAACTTACACCAACGAACAAGGTGAAGAAGTACCCTTAGTAATGGGTTGTTATGGTGTTGGCGTGTCGAGACTGGCGCAGGCTGCGGTAGAACAATCTTATGATAAAGATGGGATTATCTGGCCGGTAGCGATCGCGCCTTATCAAGTCATCATTTCAATTCCCAACACAGGCGACACCAAACAAGTCGAAGCTGCTGAACAACTCTACACTCAACTCAATGAAGCGGGAATTGAAACATTATTAGATGACCGCGACGAACGCGCTGGGGTAAAGTTTAAAGATGCCGATTTAATTGGGATACCCTATAGAGTGGTGACAGGGCGATCGCTCAATAATGGCAAAGTGGAAATCGTCGAACGAGCCACCCATAAATCGCAGGAAATTCCCCTTTCGGAAGTAGTATCTACCTTAAAAGAGTGGATTTCTACCGCTGTCTCATAAGCACATCAATACTCATTCCCAGCCTCTAACTGGGGATGAGAATTAAATAATTAATATTAACTAATGGAACTTATAGCCATCTTTTTGTCTGGGATACTAGCTCTGGTCTCACCTGTTGGATTAGCTCTTGATCACACAGTAGAGAGCGCCATCCGCTCCCGATTTGATAAAGTAGAGCAATTGCAAGTCCGCATCGACAACGCCCCCAACTATCAAATTGTCCAAGGAAAAGTCGAGCGAGTGCGGGTTGCTGGGCGGGGGTTCTGGCTAACGCCAGAAATCAGAATTGCTGCTTTGGAACTAGAAACCGATCCCCTTGACATTGATGTAGCGCGTTTGCGAAAGCGGGGAAAGGCTCCAGTGACGACTTTACTAGAGCAACCTTTACAGGGGGGATTGCGTTTAGTTATCACGCAGGAGGATATTAATCAAGCTTTACTCTCACCTGCTGTAACAAAGCGTTTGAGTAAACTGGCAAGCCGTCTTTTGGGCAGTTCAGCTGAACTTATAGTTCAACGTTATGAGTTTGTCAATCCCAAGATAGAACTTTTGGGGAATAACCGAGTGCGTTTGCAGTTGGAATTACAAGAACAGGGAGCGGATAAACTGAGTGTATCGGTGGAGACAGGGGTGAGTGTTGCCGAAGAAACTAAGTTGCAGTTAATTGAGCCGTCGGTTTTGGTTAATAATACGCCAGTGCCACCCCCAGTGGTTGCTGCTTTGCTGTCCACTTTGAATGACCGATTGGATCTCAGTACCTTGGATGATGCTGCGATCGCTCTTAGAATCCTAAAATTAGATGTAAATAGGGAACAGCTAGAGGTAGCAGCATTTGTGAAAGTAAAAGCGCCAACTGCTGTACCTAGTGTGCGTTAGGTTTTTCCGGAGCAGCGCCCCTTTCAAATGTATTTCTCATCAAAACCTCCTCACAAAAATCCCAATAAATCTTTAAGGAGGGAAATTAATATGCAAGCTCAACAACCAGTCCGCCGGATAGCGATCGCGATCGCACTCGGTATGTCGGCGCTAGTTTTTGCGGCGTGCGCTCCAGAAGAGCCGCAGGCAGTAAATCCAAACACGTCTCCCACAACCTCTCCGGCTCCCATCGCCCAAGAGTCGCCCACGCCGTCTCAGACTAAGCCCCAGGCAGCCCAGAAGACAGTTGAAGTCTATTGGCTCAAAAGTAGTGGCAACAATATTGAGGTGGTGCCAACTCAGGTCAAAGCAGCAGCCGCAGTCAAATCGCAAGCTCCTCTCAATGAGGCTTTCAATAGTTTGCTGGCTGGCCCAACCGATCCGGGTTACAGCAGCACTATTCCCAAAGGAACCAAGCTCAGAAGTTTGAAGGTTCGGGACGATGGTGTTTATGTGGATCTATCCCAAGAGTTTACCAGTGGCGGCGGCAGTACCTCAATGACAGGTCGCGTGGCACAGGTTCTCTATACAGCCACCAGTGAAAATCCCAATGCCAAGGTTTGGCTAAATGTAGAGGGAAAACCTTTAGACGTTTTGGGGGGTGAAGGTTTAGAACTAGATCAGCCACTCACAAGGCAAACCTTTCAGGAAAATTTTAAACTGTAGTTTTTGCTTTGCCATTCATAGGGGCGGAGTTTCCCTGCCCCTACAGAAAACAGGCTCAAACAGCGGATAATTTTACAATTGATTGACGAATTGCTCTAAAGAGCCTGCCGTCAGCGCTACCTCTACCAAATCTTCCAATTGATTCAAATCAAGTGTTTGTAATCTTGGCTCGATTTCAGTAGGAACGTCCCCAAAGCGAGTGGTGAGTAAACGCAACAACTGTCGCAAAGCGCCTTGCTGTAAGCCTTGCTCGATTCCTTGCTGTTGCGCCGCCTCCTCTGGTAAGGGGACAAGATTACCAGGTTGGTCATAGAAGCGCAACCATACCCCCGTAATTCGCTCCAGCGTTCCTTCCCAAGTTCCCAACCACAAGCCTAATCGCTGACACCAAAGCCATCCTTGCTCGTTCGGTATTAGGGGTTGATACTGTTGATTAACATCCAAATGCCACCCCCGTAAGGAATTGGGATCGAACGGGTCAAACACATAATAATCCGGGGTACGGAAAATCTGCTCGTAAATATCCTTCTTCACTCCCGTGTCTACCGCCGCTGTGGAGGGCGACATCAGCTCCACAATTACATCGGGATAGCGACCATTTTCTTCCCATACTACCCACCCTTGGCGGTCGGTTCTACCATCCACGTTCAACGCTACAAAAAAATCCGGCCCCCGGAAGTCTCGATTACGAACTTGAGTGCTGCTGTAGTAAACGAACATATTTCCCCCCGCAAAGTAATCATTGCGGTCAGCCAATGGGATTAACATTGAGCGAATTAGGACATTCATAGCAATGCGGTGGAGATTGCTTTCCAAGGGTTCACCATCATCAAAAATTAAATCTGTAGGTGGCATAGGCGGTTCCCACTCTACCACCTGCCTCTGGGATTCCTGTTCTTGGCTTGTCTGGGGTTGCATCATATCAACCTGCCATCAAATTAAATAATTATAGAGATTAACATCAGCACTTCCAGCTATTGCAGTAAGTCGGCGGTTCAGCTTTATCCTACTAAAGTTTCCTCCTCAGCGCGATCGCACTTGACGGCTAATGGTATCGCTCAACTGCGATCGCACTTTTACTAATAGGGCTTGAGGGCGAAACTTAACAATCAAGCCCTAACTCATCGCGGTTTTTTAAATTCTGGAGTTTAGGCTAAGGCATGGCAAAATGACTCAGAGATACTGAGTTAATGAACTATACTGATCAACAAAACAAAAATTAAAGAGTCAAGCCGACTTTGACTTTTGTTTTTTTGAGCGATCGCTTCACGAAAAAAAAGGTATTACAACTAAAGTCGTGGCAAAATTCTGATTCCAGCCCTGGCAATATCATAGGTATAACGATACGCATTCACGTAACACGGCTTACCCCGATTTTCTGTGATGCTACTGATACCCCGTCTTCTGAAGCCCATACCGAAATGCAAATTGAACCATACGACCCCCGCCAACTTGATGCTGTTATTCGTCTTTCGCTTCTGGCATGGACTCCTGTCTTTGATTCGATTCAGAACGCGATGGACTTTGACGTGTACCGAGCATTTTATCCCGACGATTGGCGTGTAAGCCAGCAAAAGGCTGTCGAGGAAGTCTGTGCTGATGCAGAGACAAAGGTGTGGGTTGCGATAGACTCTGGTTCAACCGTGGGCTTTGTAGCGGTGAAACTCCACTCGGAAAGCAGCATGGGTGAAATCTACATGATCGCCGTCGATCCAGACTATCAACGTCGAGGCATTGGCACCGCTCTCACGCAATTCGCTCTTGATTGGATGAAAGTTGCTGGGATGTCCGTTGCTATGGTCGAGACTGGAGGCGATCCTGGCCATGCCCCAGCACGTTGTACCTATGAAAAGCTGGGTTTTGGGCTTTTACCGATTGCCAGGTACTTCAAGAAGTTGTAGGTGCAGAGGGTTTGAAAACGATCATATCTCAGAAAAATCGTAGTAGCACATCCGAGATTTGTCAGTCAATCAGCTGCGTTGGGTTACATTTTAGTAGGTAAAGTTTACCGTATTGCCTAAAGCACAAAGATACTTAGTTAAATATGGAATAAATTGTTCTTGTCTAATCTTCGTTTCCTTTTTATATTATTATTTTGGGTTATTATATTAAATAATGGAAATATTTGCACTTGTTAATAAACGTCAATATTTCCATTATAAAAATGCAATTATTAGATAATTAGATCGTAGACAAAAGTAGCCGAAAAAACAAGATTTTTTTTGAACATTTATCGCACCTCGAATTGCAATCTAGAAACAGGAAAATTATTCTGGGTTAATCCGCATTAAGGGTTGCCCATATTCGACGGGTTCGCCGTTTTGAACCAAAATTTCCATCACAATACCAGACACTTCAGCCTCAATTTCATTCATCAGCTTCATTGCTTCAATAATGCAGACTGTTTGCCCGGTACGGATGCGATCGCCTACCTCAACAAATGCAGGTTCATCGGGTGCCGGAGAGCGATAAAACGTTCCCACCATTGGGGATGCCACCTCTGGTAATTTGCGATCGCTATTGGGAGCAGCAACGGGAGCAGCCGCACGGGAAGGCACCTCAATACCCGGACTAGGTAGCACAGGAATAGGCGCTGCTTGGGTGGGAGGCGCAACGCTGGGGCTATCGCTTGTTGATAGGGCAGGTGGATCAACCGGAGCGATAAAGCGCGGCGCTTTCCGCACCGTAAGTTCAAAATCAGCGCTTTTTAATGTCAACTCCGCAATATCGGTTTGCGCGATCGCCGCCAGCAGTTCGCGGAGTTCGTTGAAATCTATTGACATGACGGGAAGAATGAAGAATGAAGGATGAAAAAAAATTAAAAATGCCAAGTTAAAAATTTTAAAAGCGAAATTTTTAACTTGGTATTTTTAATTCTTCCTCTGACTTATACCATTTTGTTTGAGACTTGCGGATTTCAAATTCTGGACTTGTGTATTGGCTTTTAGTTGACAATCCAAAATCACGCGATGTTTTGGGAAGAATCCATCTCCTCAAAAATCGCTTCAAAATCCAAAATCCAAAATCCAAAATGGTATTAGGCATTTTCTCGACCCAGATAAGTATCGGTACGAGTGTCAACCTTAATTCGTTCGCCGACAGTAATAAACAAAGGAACCATTACCTGAGCGCCAGTTTCTACAATTGCTGGTTTTGATCCCCCCGTAGCAGTATCTCCTTTGAGTCCCGGATCGGTTTGGGTGACTTCCAGCACCACCGAGTTAGGTAGTTCTACTTCCATTATCTGCTCGCCCCAGCGGATAACGTTCACTTCCATGCCTTCCTTGAGGTATTTCACGCGATCGCCAATCTGATCTGTTCGCAGAGAAGCTTCCTCATAGGTTTCCATGTCCATAAACACGAACTGGTCGGCCTCTTTGTAGGTATGCTGCATCGTGCGCTTTTCCAGGTTGGCTTGCGGTACCGTTTCAGCAGCCCGGAAGGTGCGCTCCACCACACTACCTGTTTGCACATTTTTCAGCTTCGTCCGCACAAACGCTGCACCCTTCCCTGGCTTGACGTGGAGAAATTCCACCACCCGCCACACAGCGCCATCTAATTCAATCGTGACACCGGGTCTAAAGTCGTTACTCGAAATCATGAATCTCTATCTTGGGGAGAACAATCGGCAATTCATTTTACCGCACTAGGGACTGGGGACTGGGGATTAGGGATTGGGGGCTGGGGACTGGGGGCTGGGGATTGGGGAAAAGTTATGAGATATGAATTCATACCTCATATCTCATATCTCATATAGCGGTTTTAAGATAGTAGTCTTAAATAATTCGTGAAGGCGAGATGCCCAACTTCTCTAGGAAGTCGGGCATCTAAAGGGCTAGTGTCTTACAACTCTGGTTCGGATTGCTATAGCAGCCCTAAATGATTAGTGAAAGCCAAGAAACCCGGTAACTTTTAAGAAACCGGGACTGGTGGAGATGGTAATTTTCCGTGCCTGAATAAAATTGCTATAACTCAGCATTTAGTCCCAGTCCCCAGTCCCCAATCCCTAATCCCCAGTCCCTAGTGAACACCCGTATGGCAAGATTAAGAATGGAGTTTTTCAGCTGACGAAAGCTTCCGCCGTAACTGGTTGGCAGCACCCAGGGATTAATTTATGCTTCAAAAAAACCGTTCTATACTCAATTGGTGCAAGCGCTTGGCTCAAACTAGCGTCTTAGCGCTACTGCTGATTACTCTCTCAGTAGGACTTAGTGCTGCTTGGTGGGACACATCAGCCAAAAGTGTCCGCGATAGTGGGTTGCCATCTGGAAATGCGATCACAGACGGAAAAGCATTGCTACGGTATGCCCTACCCATTGAGAACCAAGAAATACGGAATATGCAAAGCAGTTTGGAAGATATCGCTAACCAACTGCGAGGTAAACGCTGGAGTCCCATCACTAGCGATATTACCAGGGCAGATCGGATTCTGAGCGATCGCGCTTCCGAATTACTCGCCAACATCCCAGAGTCGCAAAAACCCGAAGCCCTTGCCCTCATAGATAACATGAAGCAGCAAATCTCCCAGCTTCGAGAGGCGGTGGAAGCCAAAGATAAAGAAGAAATCTGGACTGAGCGCGGTAAACTGCTCGACATGGTGGGACAGTTGGAAGAAATGATGGTGCAAAGCTTCCCCTACGAAGTGCCATCAGAGTACAGCAACCTGCCTCAACTCAAAGGTCGCGCCACCGTGGAAGTGACAACCAATCAAGGCACCATTACCCTAGTGGTTGACGGCTACAGTGCGCCCGTGACTGCTGGTAACTTTGTCGATTTAGTTCAGCGCGGCTTCTATGATGGTCTTGAGTTTGTTCGCGCCGAAGAGTCCTACGTGCTGCAAGTGGGAGATCCACCAGGGCCAGATCAAGGTTTCATTGACCCAAAAACTGGCAAGTACCGCAATGTCCCCTTAGAAGTGCTAGCCAGAGGCGACCAAGAACCCGTCTATGGCATTACCTTAGAAGATGCCGGACGTTATCGCGATCAGCCAGTGCTTCCCTTTTCCGCCTACGGTGCGGTTGCGATGGCACGTCCTGAAGGGGAACCCGATGGTGGTTCTTCCCAGTTCTTCTTCTTCTTGTTTGAACCAGAACTGACCCCAGCAGGACGCAACCTCTTAGATGGGCGATATTCTGTCTTTGGCTATGTAACTGAAGGCAAAGAAGTCTTGCAAAAGCTGAAAGCAGGTGACAAGGTTGAATCTGCGAAGGTCATCCAAGGGGCGAAAAATCTAGTTCAGCCACAAGTAGGATAAACATCTAGTTGATATGTAGAGTTATAAGTAGGGTGGGCATTGCCCACCCTACTTGCTAAGAACTTTATGCCAATTCTTGAAGTAATCTTTGTAGTCGCCGCGAGTGTAATGGCAATTATGTTGTTTCATAGTACCTCGCAGCAGCAACAGCAACAAAGACAGCTAGAAAATGCTTTTTATCAATTACTAGAAGCTCAAAATAGCTGCATTTCTCTGATCCAATTGGCAGCAGCAGCTAGAGTAGATGCTCAAGTGGCTAAGCAATACCTGGATCGTCAGATACAGTTATTAGGTGCGATGCCAGAAGTTGATAATGATGGCGATACTTTTTACCGCTTCCCAAAACTGCGTTTGCCACCTTCAGATAATGAATGGACATGAGGAGAGATGAGGATGCAATCGCGCTTTTTCCCAATTCTCCTACTGCGTTTGACTTCTCACCCACTCGCGGAACAACCGAATCATTGCTGTTTCTCCCACAGTTTTTTGCTGTTCCAGAAACCGCAGAATTTCGGATGGTGAGAGAAAAGGAAAAGTAGGAGATGTATTGCGTTCTAAATATTGTTTCTCTTCTAACTGATAGAATCTCAAGCGTCTTCCGTCATACCGCCAGACTTCCGGCACCCTAAAGTCAGCATACAAGTCAAATTGATTAATAGAACCGCTAGTAATATCAATCTCGATGATTAAGTCAGGTGGTGGATATTGATTTAAGTCGATTTGCTCTAGTTCTCGGACAATCGGTTCATTCTGGATGTAGTAGCACTGATCCGGTTCAAATCCCCTCTGCAAATCCTCACGCTTAGAAGTTCTCGAACCTAAGCTGCGAATATTAATATTTAATTCCTCAGTCAGAGTTTCTACGAAACGTCCTAAAAGTTTTTTGTAGCCTTCATGGGGATCTAATGGAGTCATAATTTCTAGCAAGCCTCGGTCATAAGTCAGACGAATTCCCGGCTGTTCTGCTACATCTTTCAGCAGAAATTCGTAAGTTTGCCAGCTAACATTACTCAGCAGAACTGATTGTGGATTTTGAATTAGCGTGGTGGTCATTTTGAGAGTAAGCCTAGAAAGTTGTTGGTAGTCACGACACAAGTATGGGTATATTTTAGCGATCGCGCTTAGTATTTACTCAGGGTGCGATCGCTTGTTTGAACACACTCTCCTCTTTGCGGTTCGTCAAAACTCCATGAAAATTCGAGACATCGGGGAACAGGGTTTATTACAACGATTGCAACGCTTCTGTCCGGCGGAAGTCGTGGGAGATGATGCGGCTGTAATGAAAACTCAGCCGGGTCAAGAATTGGTAGTGACAACAGATATGCTGGTGGATGGAACCCATTTTAGCGATCGCACCACATCCCCAGAAGATGCTGGTTGGCGTGCTGCTGCTGCCAATTTATCCGATTTAGCAGCAATGGGCGCATCTCCACTGGGAATTACTGTAGGTTTAAGTCTTACAAGCGATACACTCGTCACCTGGGTGGAGCGACTTTATCAGGGAATAACCGAATGCTTGCAACATTACAATACATTTATTGTCGGCGGCGATATTTGCCGTTCGCCAGTCAATACAATAGCAATTACCGCCTTTGGTGAAGCTTCCCCAAATCGTATTATCCGGCGCTCATCTGCTCAAGTTGGAGATGCTATTGTCGTCACCGGAGTTCACGGAGCCTCAAGAGCGGGTTTAGAATTGTTACTGAACCCACAATCCGGTCAAAATCTCACCGAAGCCGAGAAAGTATCTTTAATCCAAGCGCACCAGCGCCCTAAACCTCGCCTAGATGTCTTGCCTTTCCTGTGGTTGGATTCCCAATCCCCCATCCCCGTTGCTGGGATGGACAGCAGCGACGGTTTAGCAGATGCAATTGTGCAAATTTGCCGATGTAGCGGAGTGGGTGCAAAATGCGATCGCGCCTCGATTCCCATTCCAGCTGCTCTCAGCCAAATGGTTTCAAACGAGCAAGCCTGGGACTGGGCTTTATATGGCGGCGAAGACTTTGAACTTGTCTTATGCCTACCTTCAGAAAAAGCCCAGATATTAGTGGAACGATTAGGCGAGGGAGCAGCTGTTATTGGAATTACTACCGAAGCCAACGTCTTGTTAGTAGACTCCTCTGGTGTCTATCCCGACAAACCGCTCACCCTCAACCAAGGATTTCAGCATTTTAGTTATTAATCTGGTGTCAGCAGTTAAAACTGACTGTATGGGCTTTTGCATTGCAGCAGAAAATTCATCACTTTTAGCGACAGATTCGAGTTGTAATGCAAAAGCACTTACCGACTAACTAATTACTCTTAGCTTTTCCACTTCTTAGCCATCAGTTCAGCCAAGTCTACAACCCGCTGAGAGTAACCCCACTCGTTGTCGTACCATGCGACAACCTTAACCATGTCACCATCCATAACCATCGTCAGACTGGCATCCACAATGGAAGAGGCATCGTGACCGCGATAATCTGAAGAGACAAGCTCTAGGTCGCTGTACTCCAGAATGCCTTTCAAGGGACCTTCAGCTGCGTCCTTGAGAACTTGGTTAACTTCTTCGGCGAACGTTTTCTTCTCAACGTTGACCACCAAATCCACTACAGAAACATTAGGTGTCGGAACCCGCAGAGCTAGACCATTCAGCTTGCCTTTGAGTTCTGGCAGCACCAGAGCCACTGCTTTAGCCGCACCTGTTGTGGTGGGGACAATGTTCATTGCTGCTGCTCTTGCCCGTCGCACGTCCCGGTGAGAAGCGTCTAGTAAACGCTGGTCGCCAGTATAGCTGTGGGTTGTGGTCATCAGCCCTTTGATAATGCCGAAGTTGTCATTAAGCACCTTGGCAAAGGGAGCCAGACAGTTAGTGGTACAACTGGCGTTGCTGATAACAACGTGCTTATCGTGATCGTAGTTTTGATCGTTGACACCCACCACGAAGGTACCGTCATCGTTTTTACCGGGAGCGGTAATCAAAACTTTTTTTGCTCCAGCGGTTAAATGCTTGGATGCCCCTTCCTTGCTGGTAAAAACGCCTGTTGATTCGATAATCAGGTCAATTTCCCAATCTTTCCAGGGCAAGTTTTCGGGATTGCGATCCGATGTGCATTTTACCGTCTTGCCGTTGACGATGATGGAGTTGTCATCGTGACTGATGTCAGCCTTAAACGTTCCCAACATGGTGTCATATTTCAGCAAGTGGGAGTTAGTTTTTGGGTCGGAAGTGTCGTTGATGGCAACGACTTCCATATTGCTATTTTCCCGACCCAGCCAGCATCGCATGAAATTACGTCCGATGCGTCCAAAACCGTTGATCGCTACTCTAATCACTGCTACTTGCCCTCTGTCTTTTGACCTACAGTAATTTCCTGTTGATGACCCCAATCATATCGCAAAGGGCGCTCATACATAGCGCTAACTGCTGAACAATTCGATGTTTGGTCAGGTAAGACTTCGCACAATTAAGTATGTTGGGGGATCAGCAGGTATTGCTTTCTACTCAAGTAGGTGAGTTTTGCTGGTCTGAAAAGCCAGTAGGGATCGCCCAAGTTCAACAGCCGTCAGCAACTTGGCAGCATAGCGATCGCTCTTTTGTGAAGCTTCGAGTCTGCTTAAGAACTGGGGCATCCGTGTTCAAATCACCCTGTACACCATCAGGTTAAGCAGTCTTTTAGCCTGAATTTCTATCGAAATAATTTATTTCAGCTTTTTTATATGATAATTGCTCATAATAAGCTTTTGTTAGCTTATTTACTTCTATTCTCTCTTCTTAATGACTATTATCTATTTTTTATAACAAATACCACAAAAAACAAAAATATTCTGGCGGCATAAACTCTCAGCGAAGCAATTTGGGATTTTAGATTGAGGAATTGGGGATTGTGTATCCAAAATCAATCGGTTTCAATGTTGCGTAAGTTTAAGAACATTATTAGCCGATCAATTTGAGTAAAGTTTGTGGGTATCAATGTAAATTCGGACAGCTTCCGGGACTAAGTAACGAATCGAACGTCCTTGGCGGCAATACTGCCGAATCAAACTTGATGAAATGCCCACACTTGGCATGGCAAGCAACGAAGAGCGAATCGTCATACCTTGGAGAGCCAGCTGTTGAGCAACCTGGGTGTCATCTAGCTGGACATGAGTTGATGGACGCGGTGCCACCAACCAGTCACAGATTGTTATAAGTTCCTGACGGCGATACCAACGGGGTAAAGTTGTGAAGGCATCCATGCCAATAATCCAATGCCAGTGGGTGTGGGGGTAGAGAGACTGGAGGTAATTCAGGGAGTGGATGGCATAATCTATAGACTGGAGATTTGCCTCTACAGGTGCCAGAGCAAAGCTGGGATGGTCAGCGATCGCTAGTTGCACCATTGAGGAACGATGCTCAAATTCCATCGCTTGTTTGTGGGGAGGAGAGAAACTTGGTACCCAGATCACCTTGTCCAAATCCGCTTGAATTAAGGCAGTTTCCGCCATCAACAGGTGTCCCCAGTGAACGGGATCAAAGGTGCCACCCAAAATTCCCCAGTTTTGCATAATACAACAGCCAACCCAGCTTGTCTCCCATAGTCTTTGTCCAACAGTGAAAACTCGGATGAACTGCAACCAACTATGGTGTTAGTCTTTTCAAGAAGTTTCCGGAGTGTAAGCAATTTTGACGAGTAAAGATAAAAACCATCTCATGATAGAAGCTACTGGGTCAGGAATAACCTAGTGTGTAGTTAATCTAACTAGGGTGCCTAGTGCTACGCTCTTGAAGTGCGGGTATTGCGTGAAACAAAAATACTCTTATTATCGAATTGCGCTCTGGGATTGTATTGTAAATCTCGGCAAGGTTGTATCAAGAAAAATCAATTCTTGATATGATAGCGCGTGTTATCGGTGCAGCCTGGATGTGGTGTGGTGTGTAAGGAGCTAAAATGCCGAATACAGTTGATTTTACCGGGAGGCCATTTCATTTCATCGGCATTGGTGGAATTGGAATGTCAGCTCTCGCCTACGTTGTAGCTAAACGTAAGTTGCCTGTATCTGGGTCGGATATTCATTCGAGCCATATTACCAAGCGTTTGCAGGCAGTTGGCGCTCACATTTTTGGTAGTCAAGATGCCTCAAACTTAGAATTTTTTCAACCGAGTAGAGACACTGAAGCGGAGAAAGCGGCAGTTATAGGCATAAGCGACGCAAAAGAATCTTCTTTGGAACCAGAGAAGAACGGACAAGTCCGTTCTGGCGGTCGATGGTCATCTACGAATGAGAAAGTAATGTCGATGACCTTGCCGCAAGTGATTTGTTCCACAGCAATCAATCCGGCAAATGCTGAATATCGGGCAGCACTTGATTTAGGCTGTCCGATTTTTCATCGTTCGGATTTACTGGCAGCTTTGATTCAGGATTACCAGAGTATTGCGGTCGCTGGTACTCATGGCAAAACCACAACTAGTAGCATGATTGGGTATTTGCTGCTAAAAGCCGGGTTAGACCCGACAATTGTGGTAGGTGGAGAAGTAAATGCCTGGGAAGGCAATGCGCGTTTAGGAGAAGGCCCCTATCTGGTTGCAGAAGCAGATGAATCTGATGGTTCTTTATCTAGACTTTCAGCTGCCATTGGGGTAGTGACAAACATTGAACTGGATCATCCAGACCACTACGATAGCCTCGAAGAAGTGATTAACACCTTCGAGATATTCGCTTCTCGGTGCAAAAGTGTCATAGGTTGCATCGATTGCGCGGTAGTTAAAGATTCCTTGCAACCGGAAATTAGTTATAGCCTGCGGCGGGACTCTGGAGCTGATTACACCGTCGATGAGATTAATTATGGAGCTGACGGCACAGAGGCCAGAGTTTGGGAACAAGGAAAAATTTTAGGGAAGCTTTCAGTGAAGTTGCTAGGGGCGCACAATCTGAGCAATGCCCTGGCGGCGGTAGCTGTAGGGCGCAAATTGGGTGTAGATTTTGGGGTAATTGCACAAGCGATCGCATCCTTCGAGGGCGCACGCCGTCGATTTGAGCTGCGCGGCGAGAGCAATGGCATCTGCTTTGTGGATGACTATGCCCACCACCCCAGCGAAATCATCGCCACGGTAGGGGCAGCACGTTTGCAAGTCAAAGCACCGCGCAGGATTGTGGCAATCTTCCAGCCACATCGCTACAGCCGGACTATCGCTTTTTTGGCAGAATTTGCACAGTCGTTTAAGGATGCCGACATTGTTGTTCTCAGTGATATCTACAGCGCGGGAGAACCAAATTTGGGGCAGATTAGCGGTGAACAGGTGGCAGAATTAATTGCAACCCATCATCCCAATGTTCACTACCAACCGTCTCTCCCCGAAATCAGTAGGTTGCTTACCCAAATCCTTCAACCAGGTGACTTGGCTCTGTTTTTGGGAGCGGGAAACCTGAATCAAATTATTCCAGAGGTCATGGCTTTCTATCAAAAAGAAGGAAGTAGTTAATAGTCATAAGTCATTGGTTATTAGCCAGCTTTTCTAATGACCAATGACTTATAAATAATGGCCTTTCTTCCGTGGTGTCAGCTGTCTCGGCATTCTCATTAGCGAATTGATATGACTCTTTCCTATGATCCACCAAGCGTTTTGGACGCTTCTGTTAACCCCAGCAAAGAATCCCTGAAATCTTCACCCCTTTACTTACCAGGAACTGATTGTTTATTGCGATCGCAAGCACCTCTCGACCGACTCACCTCTTACAGAGTCGGAGGCCCCGCCGAGTGGTACGTGGCTCCCCGTCGCATCGAAGAACTGCAAGCCAGTTTTGAATGGGCTAATTTTGAGGAGTTACCGATCACTTTGTTGGGGGCTGGTTCAAATTTACTGGTAAGTGATAATGGGCTTCCCGGTTTAGTTATTTGTACTCGCCATCTCCGTCAGACTCACTTTGACCCCGAAACGGGTCTAGTGAGTGCAGGTGCAGGAGAACCGATAGCCCGCCTCGCATGGCAAGCAGCCGAACGCGGTTGGCAAGGGCTAGAATGGGCAGTTGGCATTCCCGGTACAGTCGGCGGCGCAGTAGTGATGAATGCGGGCGCTCACACTAGCTGTACTGCTGATATTTTGGCCAACACCCAAGTCTTCTCACCAGACGGGAAAATAGAAATTCTTACCCCGGAAAAACTCAAATTTGCTTATCGTACCTCAATACTGCAAGGAGGCAATCGCTTAGTCACCCAAGCAACCTTCAAGCTTCAGCCTGGAGCAGATCCTGCCTTCGTTATGGCAGCAACCAGCAAACATCTAGAGCAACGGCGCACCAGTCAACCTTACAACTTGCCTTCCTGTGGCAGCGTTTTCCGCAATCCCAACCCCCACAAGGCGGCTTGGTTGATTGAACAAACTGGTCTGAAAGGATACCAAATTGGCGGCGCTCAAGTTTCCCAGCGCCATGCTAACTTTATCCTTAATTGCGGCGGTGCCAAAGCTAGTGATATTTTCCAACTCATCCGCTATATTCAGCAGCAAGTGGAACATCGCTGGTCACTGTCTTTAGAGCCGGAAGTGAAAATCCTAGGTGACTTTCAACCTGTGTAGAGATGTCGCACGGCCTCAACAATACTAAGATCAAGATAGACTTGCAAGTCCAACTAATACAGCGTTAAATAGTCATGACACAAAAAGGATTCGGCTTCGGTTTAGGCAAAATGAAAGAACTAGCCGAAGCTTTCAAAAAAGCCCAGCAGGTTCAAGAAGGTGCTAAAAGGCTTCAGGAAGAACTGGAGCAAATGGAGATTGAGGGAACTAACGACAATAGCAGCGTCAAGGTTTACTTGAGCGGTAATCAAGAACCTCTGCGGGTAGAAATTTCAGCAGATGCCTACAATCTGGGGGCAGAAGCCCTTTCCGGACAAGTGACGGCGGCGATGAAAGATGCCTACGAGAAGTCCACAGCAACCATGCGATCGCGCATGGAAGAACTCACCAGTGGACTCGATCTACCGATGTAGTTAGGGATTGGGAATTGGGGATTGGGAAAGAGGAAAGAGGAAAAAGGCTTACCTAGTCCCCAGTCCCCAGTCCCCAGTCCCCAGTCCCCAGTCCCCAGTCCCCAGCCCCCAGCCCCCAATCCCTATTTCGGCTTCTGAGTTGCAATCTGAAGCAGAGGTAACTCCAACATAGTTTTGTAGAGTCTATCTGCCAGGATTGTATTAGCTTCATCCGTCAGGTGAACGGCATCAGAGAAAGCCTGACGGGGAGACTTATCGTAAAGTTGGTAGAAGTTCAACGTTTTCACATTTTGCCCATACATTCGCTCTAGCTGCTGATTGGCTGCGGCTAATTGTACATAACCGTCTTTGACTCGTTGAGTGTAGGTTGAACCTAGTTCGCCCAAAAGCTGCCGCTCTTTTTCCGACATACTGCTTGTTGAGCGCCCGGTAATTTCGGGTTGAGTAACTACAAGCAAAGGAATCTTTGCCGGTGCTGTCAAAATAGCCATCTGCTTCATGCGATCGCTATAGCGCTCAACCCGACGCTTCAACTCAGCTGGCGAAGCCGCCAAACGTTCTTCTAAAGGCAAACTTTCCTCACTCACCGCCATACTCAGCTGATCTACCGATGGCTGCGGTTTCAACACCCAATACTGCGTTGCTTTCACTAGATACGTTTGACTTAGCCAGCGCTTAATATCGTGGCTCAGCACGAACCCTAGATGCCCTGGCGCATTGTTCAGAAATTTGTCTAAATGAGGAATATCTGTTTCGTTTTCGGTGCTGGGCAACATTAAGTCACCATACCCATCCAAAACTATGATCGCGTCCGGCTTATAAGGCAAAATCTGGAGCGCTAATTGAGCTAGTTGATTGCCAGAAGTATAGCCTGGTACTGCCGCATTGATGACGCGATATTTGCCTTCGCGAATCCGTAGCGGTAAGGAGAGCGCTTTTATTCGTTCTGGCTTGTAGTAAGGCAAAAAATCTGGGCGAAAATTCTCCGGAGCCGCTTTTTGCTTGGCTACTCGTATATTGAGGCTCCCTTCAAGCTTGTTAGCGAAGGTTTCTTGGTTACTCAAATTCATGTGACCAAAGGCGGTTGATCCGCCCAAAACGAAAACCCGAATTTCATCTTTGGGTTTTGCTAGGGGAACCGCTTCGTGGTCACGAAAACCCTGTTGGTTAATGCGCCAAAATTTGCTCTTCTGGTTAGGAGCCAGCTCATATCCTACAGATAAACGCCGATTAGCAATCAGATGCCCATAGTTGGGTAGACCGTCGAAGGGTTGCTGGTTTTGATCGAGGAACTTAAGACGGTAAGCTGTAACTTCTGGTGGTTCGCCTTCATAGGCTGCCAATTCGGGACTTTTGCCTGCGACACCCACAAAAACCCGTGCCAGCAATTCTAGAAAAATCAAGAATAGGGGCAGGGCTAGGAGTACGAGGAGAAGCTGAGGCGGCTGGCGGCGTTTTTGGTAAGATTTGTAGCTGTAGCCGGACTTTTTAAACATCAAGTAATGAACCTCAAATGAGCAACGAACAAGGGAAGTTAAAAGTTAAAAAGCAAAGGTAAATATTTATTCTTTTTTGCCTTTTGCCTTTTGCCTTTTGCCTTCGGCAAGCGATCGCGCTATGCTGCAATTTCGTTGCTAAACTTAACAGCGTGGTAGATGACAACCTATGATGAATTTGCTGTGCCAACAGACTTTTCCCTAAATGCTGGTGCGGTATTCAGGGAATCGTTACTGCATAAGAGTACAAAAGTAGATATCTTACCATATGCCCTACAAGTTATTATTCGTCTGCCTTGGTAATATCTGCCGTTCGCCTGCGGCAGAAAACATGATGAACCATTTGATTGAGCAAGCGGGTTTAAGCGATCGCATTAGCTGCGATTCTGCCGGCACTGGAGGTTATCACATTGGCAGTCCTCCAGACAGACGCATGGCAATAGCCGCTAAGGCGCGTGGAATTATGCTTCAGGGTCAAGCGCAGCAATTTCAAAAGTCAAACTTTGAGGAATTTGATTTAATTTTGGCAATGGATCGAGAAAACTACCAAGATATCCTCTCCCTTGATCCAGCTCTCAAGTATCAGGACAAAGTGCGGCTAATGTGTGACTTCTGCACCCACCATACCGCCAAGGAAGTTCCTGACCCCTACTATGGTGGCCCGGAAGGATTTAATAAAGTCATAGATTTACTGTTAGATGCCTGTGAGGGGCTGCTGCAACACATTAGAGCTAATGGCATTTAAACAATTAGCTATTAAGTATTGACTATTCCACCAAATGATGCTCCATAGCAAAACGCACCAATTCGGATCGGTTGTTGGTTTCCGTTTTTCTCAGCAGACTGCTGACGTGCTTTTCCACCGTCCGAGGACTGAGGTGCAGCTTGTTGCCGATGTCGCCATTAGATAGACCTTTGGTGAGTTGATCTAGAACTTCCTGTTCTCGCTGAGTGAGGTTGAGTGTCACGGAAGCAACAGGTGGAGAAAGCGGAGAAGCTTCGACTTCTTGTGTTGGTGCAGCTCCACCTTGGATGAACGATCGCCACTCGACTTGGATCATTTGCGATCGCTCCAACAAATTGCGAATCACCGCCCCCAACTCCTCCAGTTCAAACGGCTTGGGCAGATAAAGATCGCACCCCAACTTATACCCCTGAATCCGTTCTGAGGTACTGGCACGCTCTGTCAAAAAAATCACAGGTAGCAAGCGGAAGGCTGGACGTTGACGAAGCTGCCGCACCAGTTCGTAGCCGTCCATCCGAGGCATCATAATGTCTGTCACCAGCAAATGAGGATGATACTTCTCAACCAAGCCGAGTGCGGCTTGACCATCCTCGGCTGTAATGACCGAATAGCCAGAAAGCTCCAGATAATCGCTAATAGAAAGACGAATCCCTGGATCGTCATCGGCAACCAGGATGAGCAAAGGCATGGCAAACAGGAAACAGCGTACTTAACCCCTAGAATAAGTCAATTTTATTTATAAGATTAAAACATTATAAGTTTTAGGCAACTTTTCTACCCATTGAGGTAAAAGCTGAGGATGCGTGAACACCGACTCAAACAAAAACTCCAGCAGGGCGAAGTCGTCATAGGCCCATTTATCAACTGCGCCTATCCCGCATTTATTGAAATCTGCGGACACGCCGGATTTGATTTCGCTGTCATTGATATGGAACACGGTGCCTTAAACACGCTAGTTGCCGAAGACCTATGCCGTGCAGCAGACTGCGTGGGATTAGCACCTATTATACGCATCAGCAAGAATGACGTGCCACAAATCCAACGAGCGCTAGACATTGGCAGTGCAGGTGTCCAGGTGCCTCAGATTGAAACCCAAGCCGACGCAGCAGACGTTGTGCGTGGTGCCAAGTATAGCCCTCTTGGTTCTCGCGGTCTATCATTCTACACCAGGGCTGGCGTGTATGGGTCGGCAGGGACGCAAATTACCGATCGGCTAAACCAAGAGTCTTTAATTGTCGTTCACGTCGAAGGCAGGCGCGGCGTGGAAAACATCGAAGAGATTGTCAGTGTCCCCCACATCGATGTTATATTTCTCGGCCCTTATGACCTGTCGCAGTCGTTGGGAATTCCCGGACAGGTAGGCGACTCGCGGGTTATTGACTTGATGCAGAAATGCGTTGCCAGCATCCGTAACGCTGGGAAAGCTGCTGGCACCTTTGCCGATAATCCGGAAACCGCGAAGCAGTGGATTGATGCTGGGGTTCAGTATGTCGGGCTAGGCGTGGATGTGGGCATCTTTTTAAAAGCGTGCCAGGCATTGGTTCATGCGGTGCGGTCTTAAAGCTTTTTACTAGGCGTAAAGATGCGATAACCGCAAGTTTTATATACCAATCCTATTTGAGTTGTGAGCCAGCTCTTCAGATCCCCGACTTTTTGGAGAAGTCGAGTATCTCACCTTCACGAATCATTTAGGGTTGCTACACAAAATGGCAAGCAGCTTCATCAAAAATTTATATGAGTTTTGTATCAAATATAATAGTTTTTTATTTTTCTGAATCTATGCTTGATATAGAGTCCTCATAAAGAGGCTGGATATATAGGGATCAATGCTTATTGGAGAAAAAGCTATGCAAACGCTATCTGAAGTCAAAAATTTGGCTTATGCCATGATGTTTACTTTGCACAAAGTCAAGTCAGTAAACATTGAGGAGTTTAAGCCATTCTTTACCAATCTTCCCGTTGACCCTTATATCAAAGGTAATTATCGCTTTAGACGGTTATCTCGCTTCAAAGTATTGGGGGATGAGTTAATCAAGCTGCCTCATGGCTACTTGTTCCAAAGCAAAAAATACAATCCATTACTGGGGGACATTAAAAGAGAGTTCGCCGAACTCGATGATGCAATGACAAAGCTTGAGGATTTTAAAAAGCTGGTGTTGGCTTTTATTGATTACTGTCAACTCGACAAACAAGCTGTTGAAATTGGAGTTCATCAAATCCGAACTACCTGTTCGCCGGATAATTATGGAAACCCAGCGCCTGAAGGAATTCATAGAGATGGCACTGATTTTGTCGGAATATTTTCTGTGGATAGGAACAATATTCAAGGTGGGGAAACCGAACTGTATAAATCCAAAAAGGAGAGTCCAGTTTTTCATAAAATCCTCAATCCAGGGGACTTGCTATTAGTCAATGATGACGAGTTTTTTCACTACACTACTCCTATCCAACCGCTAGTTTCTGGTAAAGGTACGCGGGATGTGTTTGTTCTGACTTGCCCAAGTTTACTGAAAGATTAAAAATGGGAAGTTGTTAATTTCTGATTTTTACTGAAGGCTGAACCTCCTGCTCCTCGTTCCCAGGAGTACATCTGGGAACGAGAATGAAGCTTTTCTTAGCCCCTTTACCGTGGACGGGGCTACCGTGTATACACAAATAGTTGTGGTTAGCAATTACAGCTTTCGATCCCCCCTAACCCCCCTTTTCAAGGGGGGGAAATCGGAGTCAAAGTCCCCATTAAAAAGGGGGATGCAAGGGGGATCTACAACCCCAGACTCTAGACTCAAGACTTGTGTATACACGGTACCCGTGGACGGGGAGCGGGTAGGGTTCAGGTAGCGGAAACCATCAAACTTGCTGGTTTTGCGAAATTGCCTTCTAAGGCAACACCCCGGTGGTTGGTATGGAGATGCCGCAGAATTTTGTAAATCGCCTCAACTTGATCGGAAGCACCAGCTTTCTGTGCCAATTGGGTAAGAGAGAGGGCAGCGCCTTCTTCCTGTAGGACTTGCAAAACTTGTTTCTGCAAGTCGAGAATGGTGGCGGCAGCTTTTTTACCAGCTTCTACCCCTGGTTGGTGATAAGCATTGATATTGACAAGGATTCCATAAAATCCAACAGCCCGCTCATACAATGCAATTAACGCTCCCACCATGCGGGGATTGACTTGCCCAATCGTCACGGTGATAGAATCTCGGTGATTTTCGTAAAGAGCTTGTCGCGTTCCCTGCAAGAAACCAGATAGATAGTCGCCTGATGTGACACTAGGCTCTATTTCTGGGGAGTTGCCAGAGCGATCGCGTAACACTTCAATAAAGGTTAAGAAGAAATTCGGAACCCCATCTCGCAACTGCTGGACGTAGGCGTGTTGGTCGGTTGAGCCTTTGTTGCCATAGACGGCGATGCCTTGGTGAACGATATTGCCGTCCTTGTCTCTTTCCTTGCCCAAAGATTCCATCACCAGCTGTTGTAGATAGCGGCTGAATAGCAGCAGGCTGTCTTTGTAAGGCAACACCACCATGTCTTTTTCGCCTTTGCCGTTGCCAGCGAAGTACCAGCTGAGGGCAAGCAATGCCGCTGGGTTTTCTTTCAGCTTGGAGATGCGGGTGGCAGCATCCATTTCTTTTGCACCAGCAAGCATAGCGCGGATATCGATGCCTTGCAAAGCGGCTGGAACCAACCCCACGGCTGACATTTCCGAAGTTCTTCCTCCCACCCAATCTTCCATTGGGAAGGTGTCTAACCAGCCTTCTGACTTTGCCTGCTGGTCTAATTTGCTGCCGTCTCCTGTGATGGCGACGGCTTGGGGGGGAAAGTTCAAATTCTGAGCAGCAAAGGCTGTTTGCACCTCAATCATGCCGTTGCGCGGTTCTGGCGTTCCCCCAGATTTGGAGATGACTAAGACTAGGGTGCTGGCTAGTCGGTCTTTGAGTTTGTTGAGGATACTGTCGATACCAGCAGGATCGCTGTTGTCGATGAAGTGAATTGCCAGGGGTGGGAAATCTGGCGCTAGGGCTTCGGCGACAAACTCAGGGCCAAGTGCTGAACCGCCAATGCCAATGGAGATAATGTCGGTAAATTTGGGGGCGTTGGGGGGTTTAATTTCCCCGCTATGGACTTTTTGGGTAAAGGCTTCAATTTTTTCTAAAGTTTTGACAATCTGTTGTTTTATTTCCGGGGTCGGGGCTAAGTCGGGATCGCGCAGCCAGTAGTGTCCGACCATGCGGTTTTCGTCAGGGTTAGCGATCGCGCCTCCCTCCAATTCTGCCATCTCCTTAAACGCCTTCTCAAACCCCGGCTGCATCGATTGGACAAACTCATCATCAAACCGCATCCGGCTGATATCGAGGTAAAATTCTAACCCCTCGTGATAGTAGAGCCAATCCTGGTACCGTTGCCAAAGTGCCACTGCATCCATAAGCGAATCTCACCAAGCGTGTTTTCAGTCAACACAAGTGTAAGGTAAGCGATCGCATTACTTCTGTGCTTACAGTCTAAAATTCGGTATTTGTGCCGAAACAACCCAGAAGTGAAATTCTGAATTTCTTTTCGTGTCCCTAAGAGAAGAAACTGGGGGCTGGGGACTAGGGACTAGGGACTAGGGACTGGGGACTGGGGACTAGGGAAGAAAGAGTCGTTCCAATCCCCAATCCCCAATTCCCAATCCCCAATTCCCAATCCCCAATTCCCTATTCCCTATTCCCTATTCCCAATCCCCAGTCCCCAGTCCCCAATCCCCAATCCCCAACTTACAAATCCGGTTTAGGCAGAACCCGCAGGAATTTAACAATATGCCCTGTCACCTCAATTGCAATCAGATAGTCATCTATACTGAAGCGGTAGAAAATGGTATCGGAACCGAGTCGCTGTAATTCCGGTAGGTCATAAATTTGATTGATCCGCATGAACTCTTCAAAAACGAATTCATAGATGCGTTCTCTAGCCGCGTACTCTAAATTTTTAAGGTCGCGCAAAAAAGACCGGGCGTAGCGCACTTCTAGTTTCACTTTCCAGCTTTAGCTTATTTTAATCGGCACACCCAATTTATTTTGCACTCTTCATGCTGCCAAACACATTTCCCCGGTGATGGAAACACTTAGGGGAATTGCAACATACGTATAGCCTCTTCGCGGGTTAGGCTTTCCCCTGGCTGTACGCTTTGCTTCGACTCTTGGATGGCTTTGAGCATATAGAGGTCATAATAAACCTGTTGTAGAACTTGCCAAGTGTCTTCCAAGTTATCATCAGTTAGTTTCTCGATTAACTTAGGCATCTTAGCAATTAAGCGTTGTAACCGGCCTCTGACAAAATTCATACTTAAATACCACTGAACAAATTAACATCTTCTTTCTTCGGGTGCTGTTTTCATAAAACGGTTGCCCCTTGTTAGAGGACTCTAGATAGTCTAAAGTCTAAAGTCTCAAGTCCATTGTTTCATTACGTTTCACAAGCGTGACATGATTGGCTATCTAATTTTTTTGGTAACTTTTACTGCGACCTTTGCGCTGTTTAGCCTGGGGTTAAATTTACAGTGGGGCTTTACGGGGCTGATTAATTTTGGACACGTTGCCTTTATGACTGTTGGTGCATATACCACAGTATTGTTGAGTATGAAAGGCGTACCGCTGATTTTTGCGGTTTTGATTGGTGCAGCTGTGGCGGCGCTGTTGGGGCTGTTGATTGGTTTATCGACGCTGCGGTTGCGGGAGGATTACCTGGCGATTGTTACTATTGGGGTTGCCGAGTTGCTGCGTCTGGTGGCGCTGAATGAGGAGGAGTTGACTTTTGGCAGCTTTGGGGTGCAAGCTCGTACTTCAGTAGGGAGATCGGGGTATGCGCTGCCATTAGATTCTCTGCCACTGGATCTGAATATTGGGTTGATGGTGTTGTCCCTGTTGGTGTTAGGGCTGACGTTTTGGCTGCTAGAGAGGTTGGTGCGATCGCCTTGGGGTCGAGTGCTGAAAGCTATCCGGGAAGATGAGCAAATACCGAAAGCTTTAGGAAAGAATGTTTTTTGGTACAAGTTGCAAGCGTTTATGTTGGGAGGCGCGATCGCGGGTGTCGCTGGTTCGTTCTATGCTTGGTATCTGAAAACAGTTTACCCGACTAACTTTGAGCCGCTAATTACTTTCAACGCTTGGACAATCGTGGTTTTGGGCGGTGCTGGGAGCAATCTAGGTACTATACTAGGAGCAATTATTTTCTCGGCATATTTCGAGGCAACTCGCTTTATCCTTCCCGGACTTGTTAACCTCGATAGTGCGCGTTTGGGGGCGTTGCGAATTATGCTGATTGGTTTAATTTTAATGTTGCTGATGATTTGGCGACCGCAAGGTATCTTGGGTAAAAAAGAGGAATTGACCCTTGGCAAATAATTCTCACATTCCGCCCAATTCGCTTTCTGATGATTCTTTAAACGGTAGTAGCCACCATGTCGAAAACAGTTCTGATGTGGTGGAAGAATACCAAAAACCCCAAACAGAAATATCTTTATTAGCCGCTACTGGATTGTGCAAAAGCTTCGGCGGAGTCCGGGCGGTGAATAATGCCGAAATTAGTGTAGCTCAAGGTAGCATCACTGGGCTGATTGGCCCAAATGGTGCTGGCAAAACTACTCTTTTCAACCTTTTGTCTAATTTTATTCGCCCAGATAAAGGGCGAACCATTTTTGACGGCGAACCTATTGAACACTTACAGCCGTATCAAATCGCCCAGATGGGGATGGTTCGCACCTTTCAGGTGGCGCGGGTGCTGTCGCGGCTGACAGTGATGGAAAATATGCTCTTAGGGGCGCAGAAGCAAACTGGCGAGAACTTTTGGAATGTCTGGCTTCAGCCGCATCTGGTTGTTAAAGAAGAAAAGCAACTGCGGGAACGGGCGATGAGTATGCTGGAATCTGTGGGTTTGGCTGCGAAGGCGCAGGACTACGCAGGGGCGCTGTCTGGCGGACAACGCAAGCTGCTAGAAATGGCGCGGGCGCTGATGACTCAACCGAAGTTGATTTTGTTGGATGAACCAGCTGCGGGGGTGAATCCGACGTTGATTAATCAAATCTGCGAGTACATCACCCAATGGAATCGCGAGGGGATGACGTTTTTGATTATTGAACACAATATGGACGTGATTATGTCACTATGCGATCGCGTTTGGGTTCTCGCGGAAGGTCGCAATCTTGCTGTAGGTACTCCGATAGAAATTCAGCGCAACTCAGAAGTTTTAGAAGCTTATTTGGGGCAGTAAGCCTTTTGGGAAGGCAAAAGGCAAAAGAAGATTATTTACTAGGTTTCTATTGTTCTGTCTAATTCTTCTTTCTTTTGCCTTTTTTTTATAATTTATATATTTATTTTTCCTTCATCTATCTTATGGCTTAAGTTTAATTATTTTTAAAATTAATAAATATTTATTGAAGAATGTGCCTATATATTGGAAAAAATACAATATGTAATATTTATAATAATTTTACTCAATTCGGTATAAACAATAACAATGTGTGAACGTGCCTTAAATGTAGATTCATACTAATTTAGACTGACGGGTGAGAAATATTCTAAGCTTTTGCATTAAGGGTTTAATTTATCCATCAATGCACTACTTAGGTGTCAGGAGAGACTATGCGGAAACTTTTTGGGAAGATACCTTTTGGTATAGCTGCCCTAGTCAACACGTTGCTAATTGTCAATTTTACCCAAGCAAAAGCTACTGGTCAAACCACAGATTCTTTAGAAATAGACACTTCCCTAGAACAAATTAATCAGTACAGCGATGATAGTCCATCAGTTTCCCCGTCCGAGAAAGATACGGATACGATGGATCAAGTTACCAATGTGTCGCAGTTGCGGGATGTAACGCCGACAGATTGGGCTTATGAAGCATTGCGAAGTCTTGTGGAACGTTACGGCTGTATTGCAGGATATCCTGATGGCACTTTTCGCGGAAATCGCGCTTTGAGTCGCTATGAATTTGCCGCTGGGGTAAACGCTTGTTTGACGCAAATTGAGAAATTAATTGCCGCCAGTACCGCAGATTTTGTCACCAAAGAAGATTTAGTTACGCTGCAAAGGCTGATTGATGAATTTAGCACAGAACTGGCAACACTACGGAGTCGAGTCGATGTGCTGGAAGCTAGAACCAACGAAATAGAAGCTAACCAATTTTCCACAACCACCAAACTAGGCGGTGAAGTAATAACCTATACTGGCGCTGCTTTTGGTGAGAATGCCAGCGACGTAAACAATGCTACCATCGGTCATCGAACTCGCATCGATTTTAATACAAGCTTCACTGGAAAAGACCGTTTAAGAACTCGTTTTCAAATAACTAATTTGAGACAGTTTGACACTGGGGCAACATTTGGCGGAGGGCCAGATCCAGGTTTAACAGGCGAAACTCGCTTTACTCCTAGTAGCGTATCTCAAAATAGTGATGCCAGAATCAGTCAGCTAGAGTACCGCTTTCCAGTAGGAGATAAAATAAGAATTTATCTGGAAGCTGGGACAATTGATCCGTCGTATGTTACGGATACAATTACTCCTTTTATCGATACATCTACTGGTGCTATTTCTAACTTTGGTCAAGTCAATCCTGTGTATTTTCCACTGGGAAATCGAGCAGGTATTGCGGCAAATTATGCCCTTAGCAAAGCCATTAGTTTAGACGTTGGTTACTTTGGTGAAGACACGCCTAATGGGCCTAGTAACCCAGGCAAAGATTCAGGTATATTTAATGGTGGTTACAGTGCTTTTGCACAATTGGTTTATAGTGGCGATCGCTTGAAAGTTGGGTTGCTTTACCTTAACTCTTTTTCTCAAGCTTTTGGTGTCGATACTCTTGCAGGTAGCAACGCCGCCAAAGTCATCGATCTCACCGATCCTGATGGTAATCCCGTGGTGGGTAATGGTTACGGCGCACAAGTTAATTACCGCTTCAGTCCCCGCTTTGAACTCGGCGGCTGGGTGGGTTACACTGCCGCCCGCGCTGTTGGTAATATCAAGGGGGATGCAGATGTCTGGAACTATGCAGTGACGTTGGCTTTCCCTGATTTGGGGAAAAAGGGAAATTTGGGCGGTATCGTGTTAGGGATGCAGCCTAAGTTAACTGGTACTAGCAATAGTGCTTTAGCGCAGGCTATTGGTTTACCTCCCGGACAAAGAAGCGATCGCGATACGGGATATCACATCGAAGCTTTTTACAGATATCAGTTAACAGAAAATATTTCGATTACTCCTGGTTTGTTTTGGCTAACAGCGCCTAACCATGACGATCGAAATCCTGATGCTGTGATTGGTGTGGTAAGAACAAGTTTCATTTTTTAGGATAAAGCAAATATACCTGGTGAATAGAATTCGCGGTTACACAGATAAAGTCTACCTATGCGCTAACGCGGACTTTTGAAACCCGCGAAGGCGGGTTTAGCCTGTGTAGATGCGAATTCTATTCGCCCTTTATTACTTATGAAATTGTAACTTTTCGTTAATAAAATCTCATCCTTAAGATAGTAGAAATCATCCTATAGTTAAAGGGTTAAATGTTGATAATCAAAACTATTAAGGAATTCCTAGCCATGCCAAAAAGGAAATGGCTCTTCTTCATCCTATTTTCTGTCGCGCTGACGATAAGTTTGGTTTTTGGAGGTTGGAGAAGCGATCGCGTCTTAGGACAATCGCCCCAATATCAAGGTAAAAAATTTGTGATGGTCACGTCAGCGGACTATCCACCTTATGAATTTCGAGATACTGCTAGTGGTAGCGCTGATATTGTTGGTTTTGACGTAGATATTGCCAACTATATTGCCAAAGAGTTAGGGTTTCAACTTGATATTAAAGATACAGATTTCAGCGGCATAATTCCTGCTGTGCAATCAGGTCGGGCCGACTTTGCGATGGCTGGGATGACACCGACAGCAGAACGGAGGCAAAATGTAGATTTTTCCGATATTTACTATGAAGCCAAAAACACAATTGTTGCCCAAAAAGGTAGCAACCTAACCACACCTGAAAGTTTAGCCGGGAAAAAAGTCGGCGTTCAATTGGGTTCAACTCAAGAAAAAGCAGCTAAAGAAATAAAAGGTGCAAATCTTGTCGCACTAAACAAGACTGGGGAGATCATCCAAGAAGTTAAATCAAATCGTATCGACGCTGCAATTATCGAAGATACGATCGCCAAAGGTTTTATCGCCAATAACCCAGATTTGGAATTTAATACTGTTCCCAATACTGGAGAAGCAGGGAGCGCGATCGCTTTCGCCAAAGGTTCGCCGCTAGTCAATGACTTCAACCGCGTTCTGGCAGAAATGAAACAGAACGGGGAAATAGACAGGTTGGTGAAAAAGTGGTTTGAAAACAATGGTAAAGCTGAAACCCCAGCTAGTAGTTCCAGCTTAGCTTTTGCTAAGATAACACCCCGGATTCCTTTCATTCTAAAGGGAATATTAATTACTCTTCAATTTACTGCTATCTCAGCAGTTTTAGGATTCATCTGGGGAACAATCCTATCGTTGTTTAAGATTTCTACCTTCAAGCCGTTGGTTTGGTTCGCCACAGCTTACACGTCTATCTTTCGAGGCACACCACTACTGTTGCAAATAGCTTTAGTTTATTACGCAACGCCTCAATTGATTGGCTACAATATCCCCGCCTTGTTAGCAGGTGTAATTACCTTTACTCTCAACTCAGGTGCTTACATTTCTGAGACAATTCGCGGCGGTATTCTGGCAGTTGACAAAGGACAACGGGAAGCAGCTTTATCGCTTGGCGTTCCCTACAAACCAATGATGCTGGATATTATCTTGCCACAGGCGATAAAAAACATTTTGCCAGCATTGGTAAATGAGAGTATTGCACTACTGAAAGACTCAGCATTAGTCTCTACAATTGGTGTAACTGACTTGTTACGCCGCGCCCAAATTGTGGGAGCCGAACAATATATCTACTTTGAACCTTTGCTATTTGCAGGTGCGATTTACTATTTAATGGTCATGAGTTTAACATGGGGGGGTTATGCACTCGAACGAAGATTACAACGCAGCAGTTAAGGTTGATAACTTGCATAAATCTTTTGGCAACCTCAAGGTTTTGCAAGGAATTTCTACAGAGATTGGACACGGGGAAGTTGTGGCAGTTATTGGGCCTTCTGGTTCTGGTAAATCCACTTTCTTGAGGTGCATGAATTTACTGGAAGTGCCAACTTCAGGAAAGATTTACATCCAAGGAGCAGACATCACCTCGCAAAAAACTGACATTATGAAAGTTCGTCAAAATGTCGGAATGGTATTTCAACATTTCCATCTATTCCCTCACAAAACTGTCCTTTCTAATGTGACGTATGCACCAAAAAAGGTGAAACATGTTTCGCCGGAGGAGGCGCGGCGAGAAGGAATGGAATTGTTGAGTAAAGTTGGTTTGGCAGAAAAGGCTGATGTTTATCCTTCTAAGTTGTCAGGGGGACAGAAACAGCGGGTAGCGATCGCGCGTTCCTTGGCAATGAAGCCTGATATCATGTTGTTTGACGAACCCACCTCCGCACTCGACCCAGAAATGGTGAAAGAGGTGCTGGAAGTGATGAAAGACCTTACCAAAACTGGGATCACAATGGCAATTGTCACCCACGAAATGGGGTTTGCGCGAGAAGTTGCCAATCGAATTTTGTTTTTGGATAAAGGGATGCTGGCGGAAGATTCACCGCCTAGCAAGTTCTTTACAAATCCAGAATGCGATCGCGCTCAGCAATTTCTTGAGAAGATGCTGTAAAAATGCCGGATGAGTGTAGGCGCGCCTACACTCATCCGGTTGCAAGCCGCTGTTTATTACAATAAAGTACCCGTAGCCGGGTGAGAGTTTGTGTAGCGCCATCCTTTAGGGTGAGCGCTAACTAACGTTCTTGACACATTCATGAAGCTGAGTTTTGAGCTTTCTAGAGTGAGCCTTAACTTCATTAGCTTGTTGTCTAAGCTTGTTAGATCGAGCTTGAAGTTTATCACTTTGCTCTGCCAGCGATGTAAACTTAGCTCTAAGTTCACCTCCCCTGAGAGGGTTAGGTGCATTATTAGGCTCAGCGTTTGTCAGACAAGTAATAGAACTTGCTGTGTCTATTTGCTGCAACTCATCGGCTTTTACTGGAGTACCATAGATAGCACTGAGGAGTTCAGACAGAGATTCGCCAGTAATATTCTGGCTTGCCAAAATGCTTTTAGCTAACTCCTTAGCCTCATCAAGAGTTAGCTGCTTTACTGTGAGTGCAGCACATAGCTCCTGATTTGTAAAAATCAATTCTTGCTGTATCTCTTGCAGTTCTAACTCTTTGTAATGCAGCTCTTGCTTTAAGCTTTCTACTTGCTCTTGCAAAAGCTCTACGGCATCCTCAATTTCCGTTCTGTATGCGTACATCTACTTCAATAGCGACTTCTTTAACTTGTTTTAGTAGTAGCGATCGCGTATCAAGAGCAATAGACTTGTTGCACCTTTACGCCAGCCTTTTGTCTTTAGTATATAATTGTGAAAATCGTTGTTCTGTCCGATACCGTACTCTAGGTAGAAATCGCTGCTGGTGTCTTTGGTGCTATAAAGCTGGCTCCTCCACCGGACGGATAATTGGAGGAGTTGACGGGTTTTCTGGTTGGAAGATAGCCTGGAGTGCTTGATCGAGAGTTTCTGCCATGATGATGCGGTTCTCATAGGCAACAATCACGCGCACTAAAGTCGGTAAACTGTTTCTTTCTGCTTCTAAATAAAGTGGTTCAACATAAAGCAGCGATTCTTCAATTGGAATTACCAATAAATTCCCTTGAATTGCTCTTGAACCTTGACGATTCCACAGAGAAATCTGTTGGGAAATAACCGGATCTTGGTTAATCAACGCTTCAATTTGCTCGGTTCCATAGATTAATTCCTGCTTAGGAAACTGGTAGAGTAACAGCTTACCGTAGTTATCACCATCGGAACGCGCCGCTAACCAAGCAATTAAGTTATTGCGTTGTATGGGAGTGAAGGGTAACAGCAGGATAAATTCTTCTTCCTGGGCTGTTGGCAGTCTCATAATTAGAAAGTAGGGTTCTACTGCTTGCTGTTCGGCGGCGTAAATTTCCATCGGAATGCGCCACTGATCTTCGCGGTTGTAGAACACCTGTTGGTCTGTCATGTGGTATGTTAGTAATCGTTCCGATTGGGTGTTGAAAAAGTCCATCGGATAACGAATATGACTGCGTAAGGTAGCTGGCATCTCGTTTAAGGGTTTGAAGAGTCCCGGAAAGATAGCACTCCAGCTATTAATGATTGGGTCTGTAGGATTGGCAATGTAAAAGTTAGCAGAACCGTTGTAAGCATCAATGACGACTTTCACGGAATTCCGCATATAGTTAAAGTCATACTTGCCTGGATCTGAGTAGGGATAGCGATCGCTTGTTGTATAAGCATCCACAATCCAGTACAAGTAACTTTCAGTCTCGCTGTCGCCAGTATTAGCAGCTACCAAATAAGGTTCGCCATCGTATCGCAAAAAAGGCGCGATCGCTCGAATTCTCTCGTTAATATTGCGGCGAAACAACAACTTAGTTTCTGGCGTAAAGTCCCGCGTCAGCAACATTTGCCAGTCTTTCAAATACTCGGCAAACAACAACCGCCGCCACCAAGAACCGATAGAAATACCGCCGCGACCATCATAAGTATTGTAAACATTATCGTCGCCACTCGGAAAATCTAACTCTCTAGCTCTTGTTGATGTCATTACATAGGTGTTGCTAATTTCACCGTAGTAAATCCGAGGCGTTTCAATAGGAATACTAGCTCGAACTGCTTCGCTAGATGTCTCTAAAGTGCCAGCTTCACCCGCCTCCGTGCCAATATTTTTTACAAAATAGTCTGGTAGTCCACCTGGGCCTACTGTATTTACTGGAGAAAGGGTAAAACCGTAACCGTGAGTGTAAACTAGGTGTTCGTTTACCCAAGTCTGTGCTTGTTGGGGAACGGCGGTATAGTCTAATTCTCGTGCAGCGATGAGTACCTGTTGTCTTGATGTTGGGGGCGTTTTTGGAGCAATAACCTCACTTTTTAAAGTATATCTATCGATATCAGCATCGGGAAATTTGTAATAAAGTCTGATTTGCTGTAACTGGCGATTAGTTTGCAAAAGTGGTCGCGTATCCCAAAGGCGAATATTATCAATAGTTAGATTGTTATTCTGCAAATCAGCTGCGGTGAGTTGATCTGTGGGATTAAAAGTTTGAACTTCAATATCCTCTAGATCGAATGCTTGACGTGTGAAAGCGATGCTGCGTTTAATAAAAGGTGTTTCTCGGCGGAGTTCGTTAGGCTGAACAACTAAGCGTTGTACTACGAAGGGTAAGACAATGAAAAATGAAACATGAAGGCTTAAGAATGCAATTAAAAAGAATTTTAATTTTAAAATTTTTAGTTTAAATTGCCTTATTCGCCAAAACAGCAAAAGCGCGATCGCTATTGCCAAAATGCTCAAACCTGTATTCAACGGCAACTTCACTGCGACATCAGTGTAACTGGCACCATAGCTAACACCACTGGTGGAATACAACAATTGATAGCGCGACAGCCAATAATGCAGCGCCAACGCACTAAATAAACATCCCCCCAGTCCGTACAAATGCCGCAGTTGCGCTTTAGAAAATCCCGGAAATACGCCTTGACTAATACTGTCTCCGGAGGTTAAGTATGTCAGAGTTACTGCTACCAAACAATACAAAAATAGTCCGGAAAGCCCAAAATCCAACAACTCCCAAATTGGCAAATTAAATACGTAAAAGCTGATATTGCGTCCAAATAAGGGGTCAGTGCTATTAAAACTTATGGGATGGAAAAACTGTAAAACTCTCGCCCAGTGACTTGAGAGAACCAGCCCAAAAAATAAACTTATAACAACAGCGATCGCTGTTACCAAAAACTGCGGAAAACTAAAAACCAGCGCCGCCGATACCAACACTACAACTATCTGCCAGCTGTTAGATAGTATCTTCCGACTTTGAACCAAAATTAACTCTGGCTGAATCCACACTGGCACGGGTGGAGATATATTAGGCAAGTTGAGATTGGGATGCCAATAGCTGACGGCTATTTGACCATAGTGCAGCAACATTAACCCAATCAGCAAACTGAGGGCGATGGTGATTACTAGAAGCGATCGCAACTTCAGTGCTGAGGATTGGGGATTGGAGGTTGGGGACTGGGGATTGGGGACTGGGGATTGGGGACTGGGTGAAAAAAAGGATTCTCCCCTATATTCGGTTAAGATTTGATCCCCCCTAGCTGCTCTTGAAAAGAGGGGAGAAAAGCCCCCCTTTTTTAGGAGGGTTGGAGGGATCTCGTTGGGATATTTGAGACGATGGGCGAGATATAAATTGCCCAGTAAAAAGCCTGCTGTAACGATAAATGCGATCGCACCCAACGACAGCTGAGTTTTTATCCTCAGAAGAAACGCCGCTAAATACCCGACTTCCTGAAACCAAAAAACATCTGCTACTAGGTGTGCGACTAGATCGAAACCTAGCCAAACCCCCAGTAGCAGTACAATTAATCGGAAAATTCGATTCATTATGTTAATTGCTAATGGCTAATTGTTCATAGCCATTGGCTATTAGCTAAATTGTTCACCTACATCCAGGTTAAACAATACTTGCAGCGATTGCATCGCTTTGCGTCTGGCGTCGATATCTTGCTGCGATCGCAACTGTACCATCGGATCGTGCAGAATCTTATTAACAATTCCGCGAGTTAGTGCTTCGATGACTTCTTGATGTCTTTCTGCAAACTCAGTCCCCAAGCGGGATAGAGCTTTTTCTAACTCTTGGGCGCGGATAGTTTCCATCTTGTCGCGCAGACAGCTAATGGTTGGAACAGTTTCCAGAGATCGCCACCAGACATCAAAGGCATCCACCTCCTCTTCTAGCAGCCCTTGCGCTTCCATTGCCATCTTGCGACGGCTTTCGTGATTTTGCGCCACTACCGCCTTCAAATCATCCACATTGAACGCCTGCACGTTCTGCATTTCTTTGACATCCCCGTCCACATTGCGCGGTACGGAAATATCAAATATCATCAAAGACCGATGCGCCTCTATGTGTATTTCCAGCTTTGAGCGGTTCAATAGCGGTTCCACAGAAGCGGTACTGGTAAACACCAAATCCGATTGGGCGATCGCGCTCATCATTTCTGACAGCGGATACAGTTGAAACTGGGCCTCTGGGAACTGACGCGCCAATTCCTGCGCCCGATCCAAACTGCGGTTGAGAATTGTGATGTGGACGGCTCCCTTTGCAACTAAATGCTGCACCAAAAGCCGCGACATTTTCCCAGCGCCGACAATTGCCACCCGACAAGCTGCCAAATTCTGAGCTTTAACTTGAGCTAATTCTACAGCAGCCGAGCTGATCGAGACTGCCCCAGTACCGATACTGGTTTCGGTGCGGACGCGCTTCCCAGCGGTGAGCGCACTTTTAAACAAACGATTCAAGACGCTGCCGATCCCCTTGTATTGCTGCCCCAATTTGTGAGTATGTTTCACCTGAGCTAGGATTTGCCCTTCTCCTAGCACCAGACTATCTAACCCAGCTGCCACCCGCATCAAGTGCATTACAGCATCTTGGTGCAGCAACATAAACAAATGTTGCCGCAACTGGTGCATAGGTAACTTGCTGTATTCCGAGAGAAACTGGATAACTTCCCGGACTCCCTGTTCAGTCTCTTGAGCGACGATGTAGATTTCCAGACGATTACAGGTGCTAAGTATCGCTACCTCTTGAATATGAGGGTAGCTGGTAACGTGGGCGATCGCACCTTCATACGCTGCCTCTGGAATACTGAGTTTTTCCCGAATTTCAACTGGCGCTGTCTTATGGCTAAGACCTACGACTGCAATATTCATTTGCTAAATTGCTAATTACTAATTGCTAATTACTAATTGCTAATAGCTAATGGCTAATTAACCATTAGCCATTAGTCATTAACGTCTTACTTCAATTGCAGCTGCTTTGGCTCTTCAAACATATGGATAGTATCCACAAACCGAGCCGTGCGCGACTGACTGGAAATTACCAGGCTTTGAGTCCTTGCTCCTCCCTTGAAGAACCGGACACCTTCCATGAGTGTTCCAGGGGTAATGCCACAAGCTGCGAACAGAACCGTCTTGCCAGAGGCTAGTTCGTCAGCGTTGTAAACTTTGTCTGGGTCTGTGATACCCATCCCGTTGAGTCGCGCAATGTTGCTTTCTCTGCTCTCCCCAATCAAGCCTGTTTTCACCACATCTGGATCGTAGATCAATTGACCCTGGAAGTGTCCACCCAGACAGCGCAGGGCGGCGGCTGAGATAACGCCTTCTGGTGCAGCACCAATTCCCATCAAAGCGTGGATATTAGTACCAGAGAAGGCGCAGGAGATAGCAGCAGAGACATCACCATCGCTGATCAGGCGCACTCTGGCACCAGCTTGCCGGATTTCCTGAATCAACTCTTTGTGACGAGGACGATCCATCACTACTACCACCAGTTCCTCAATCGAGCGGTTCAGACACTCAGAGAGAATTTTCAGGTTTTGGGTAGCAGACTTGTTAATATCTACATGACCCCGTGCCACTGGCGGAGCTGCCAGCTTTTTCATGTAAAAGTCAGGAGCTGCAAACAAACCGCCTTTTTCAGCGATCGCCAGCACTGCCATTGAACCATTTTGACCGTAGGCAACCAGGTTGGTTCCTTCGCAAGGGTCAACGGCAATGTCAATCTCCATCAATTCATCTGGGTTGCAGAAAGTTTTGGCATCTTCGCGGGTGCAAATGCCAACTTCTTCCCCGATATACAACATGGGAGCGTCGTCCCGTTCGCCTTCGCCGATGACAATGCGACCCCGCATATAAATTTTGTTCATCCGCTCCCGCATAGCTTCCACGGCTACTTGGTCAGCCGTGTTCTTTTCGCCTTTGCCCATCCATCGGGACGATGCGATCGCAGCTTGCTCAACTACCTCTATAATTTCTAATCCCAGCGTATTTTCCACGAAGACTGTCCTCCCAAGTGCTTGATTTGGCGACGTTTTATCTGGCGATTCCAGTTAGAAGTCTATCAGAGGGGGGATACCGAAAGCTGGAGATTTTCCGGCTTATTTATGTTAACTTTTGCTAAAGGCTAATAGCTAAAGGCTTTCTGAGCCTTTAGCTATTAGCTTTTATGGCAACTCAACCGATGTTGGTTTAGCAATGTGAGGCAAACCCCAGCCGAGTTTTTCCCGCAAAATCCGGAAAAACTCAGGTGGTTGCAGGCGAATGAAATGAGCCGAATAAGGCGATCGCTGCATCTGTACCCGATCTTCTGGCAACACATAACACCCTGCATTCCCATCGACTACCATCACCAGTGGATTAGAATTAGCTGGGAAAATTGTCACCGTTTCGCTATCAGCAAACACCAAAGCCCTAGATGCCAGCGAATGCGGACAAATCGGCACCAACTGTAGAGTCGGCACCCCTGGTGTCACCACTGGCCCTCCAGCACTCAACGAGTAAGCCGTCGAACCAGTCGGAGTAGAGATAATCAAACCATCTGCCGCAATATCCACAGGCGCATGACGACCTATTACCACTTCAAAATGGCACATACTCGTCAACGGTTCACGGTGAATCACCATTTCATTCAGACAAAGCGCTTCCCACAACAGGCAATCATCCCGAAACAGCTGCACCGACAGCATCGCCCGTTGTTCAATTTCAAATTCCCCTGTCTTCAACATTTCCAGGGCGGCCGGCAACTGGTTCACATAAGCTTCAGTTAAGAAACCCATGTGTCCCGTATTTACTGCCAGCAAGGGAATCCCGCAGGGTGCCACTTGGCGAAATGCCGCCAACACTGTGCCATCTCCCCCCAACACCACCGCAAAGGACATCTCGGCATCAAATCCAGGGGGAGCCAACGAATCAATCGGTGTATGACAAACTGGACCACCCGGTCGAGAGTAACCCAAAATCCCACCGGAACCCGTTGCCATGCAAACTTCCCAACCATCTGCCGCCAGCTTGTCTTTCAACTCCACTGCCGCACGACAAGCTACAGGTTTGATGTCATTGTAGATAATCCCTGCTTTAGGCACGCTTCGAGTCCGGTAATGGTTCATTATTTGCTATTTGTTTATCTTGGTTTTTAGTTATCTAATAACTAAAAATTAACAAGTAAGCAACTAACTTGGGATTGGTAATTAGTATGGTGGACAATGCCACCCTACTGCTGTAAATTTAGCTCAGAATGTAAAAGGCATCTTTTTCTTCTGCTTTTTATTTTTGGATGTTTGGTAATCTATTTCCTTAAGTTTTTTCAAAATTCGACTAAAGTAGTCTTGCAGGTAAGCTTCTAAGGTTGTGATTTCCTCTTTGTCTATCCCGAAGACAGGGTAAACTTCATCCATCGAGGAACTTAGCGGCTTGCCACTAGCCAAAACTTCGGCAAAAGCTAGTCTATCAGCTAAATTCCAGCCCCATTCAAAAAAGCGGGCAGTGGAACGAACCCCACGTAGTAAACCCAGAGGCATCCGCGACACCTTTGCCTGCCGCCCCGAAAGTCGTTCGCACAAGCGGATGATTTCGTATGCACCCCACGCACGAGATCCGACCACTGGAAAAGATTTCTTTTCTGTTTCCGGAAGCCGCAGAGCTGCAACTGCAAACTTAGCGATATCCTGAGTATCCATGTAGGCAATCGGAGAGGTGTCACCCGTCACCCACACCGCTTGCCCATCCAAAATCGGCACTGCATATTGACCAATTAGCCCTTGCATAAAGCCGCTTGGTCGCAAAATTGTGTAATTTAATCCTGATTGGGCTAAAAAAAGTTCTGTACACCGCTTGATTTCCATCAGCGGCACATTGGGGTACTTTTCGGCATCCAAAATTGAGAAGAAGATAAAACGCTCAATACCCGCTGCCCCTGCTGCTTGAATCAGTGCGACTTTGCCATCCCAGTCTACCTGTCTCATACTCAGGGAGTCGGTGGGGCGAGAAGTTGCTGCATCAATCACAGCGTTTACTCCGCTGAGGGCAGCTTTGAGGGTTTCAGGTTCGCAGAGGTTGCCTGGTACAAGTTCAGCGCCCCATTCTTTTAAGAATGCGGCTTTTTTAGCACTCCGTACCATACAGCGTACTTGATAGCCCTCTTCTATTGCCCGACGAGCCACCTGTCTTCCTAAGGTGCCGGTGGCACCGACTATTAATACAGTCATCTAGATAAATTAGTAAGGAATCTTAATCTTTCTATAAGATGTTATCAGAAATCTCTGGTTTAACTCTAAGAAAGTTTACAAAAGCCGGGAAGCTGGGATCAATGGCACGACGGATGCGATCGCGTAACATACGGGCTATCTGTGCTTTTCCCCACTGTAAAAACAGGAAATTTTCGCCTCATGGCAATGCCACAGGCGAGTTATAAAATTAAACAAGTACCGCAAAAGGCGACACGCGGCTTTAAGCGTGTCGCCTTTTGTGCGAATGAAGAATTTTCCCCTATAGGGACTCGTTTTCGCCGCCTTGGATTTTGAGTAACAAAAAGCCCATGCCCAGACCCACTAAAATCAAGGAAAAGGACAATATAGCTGCCTTGACAATCTCTTCGGTCATTGCTTGCAAACTCCAACGTTGGTGAATTTAAAGTTAGTCGTATTTTAAACTGAAAGCTGTGACAAGTTTCTTTACAAAAAGTTCAACCAATTTCACACAACAGCAAACTCGTCCCCGGTTGGCTGTAACATTGGGAGATCCAGCCGGAATTGGGCCAGAAGTGGTGCTAAAGGCGCTGGCAGATCCGGATGTCACTAAAGATTGCCATATTACAGTGGTTGGCACCTCTGCGCTGTTGCAAGCCGGACTGAAGTCGCCGCTATCTGAACAAAGCCTGCCTTCGCAGACTAAAGAGTTATCTATTATCGATGTGCCGCTGGATTCGGAAATTACGATTGGTACTGGAAATGCTGCCAGTGGTGCCGCAAGTTTTGCTTATATGGAAACTGCGATCGCACGCACTCTTTCCGGCGAGTTCGATGCCATCGTCACTGCACCTATCGCCAAGTCTGCTTGGAAAGCTGCTGGACATCATTACCCCGGTCAAACTGAACTTTTAGCCATCCGCGCTGGTGTTGATAAATTTGGAATGCTGTTTGTAGCGCGATCGCCTCATACTGGCTGGACGCTCCGCACTTTACTTGCTACTACACATATTCCACTTTGTCAAGTTGCCGAAACATTATCACCGCAGTTGATGACCGCGAAACTAGATTTACTGGACAAGTGCTTGCGGGAAGATTTTGGGATAGAAAAGGGAAAGATTGCGATCGCGGGTTTAAATCCCCACAGCGGCGAACAAGGACAACTCGGACGAGAAGAAATAGACTGGTTAATTCCTTGGTTAGAACAAGAACGCCAAAAACGTCCGCACCTGCAACTCGACGGCCCGATTCCCCCAGATACCATGTGGGTGAAGCCTGGTCAAGCCTGGTTTGGTGGCATTTCATCTGCTCATGATGGTTATCTTGCACTTTACCACGACCAAGGTTTAATCCCAGTAAAACTGATGGCTTTTGACCGTGCGGTTAATACTTCTATCGGTCTTCCCTTTATCCGCACCTCACCGGATCATGGTACAGCTTTTGATATTGCTGGTAAGGGAATTGCTGATGCTACTTCGATGAAAGCAGCGATCAGGTTAGCAACCCAGTTGGCGTATCAGCGACAAAATTGTTCAAGGTAAACTGGTCGTTAAATGCGATCGCAATCTCTCACTAATTGCCTTATGGCTACTATCACCACTGTTACTCCTAAACGTTTTACTTTAGAGGAATATCATCGCCTCATTGAATTGGGGTTCCTCACCGAAAATGACCGCCTAGAGTTAATCAAGGGAGAACTGATGCAAATGGTAGCTAAAGGAACCCCCCACACCGTTTGCAATACAAGTTTGGTTTGCGAAGTCACGTTTTTATTGCAAAGACAAGCAATAGTCCGAGGACGAGAACCAATAATCCTACCTCCTAATAGCGAACCTGAACCCGATTTAGTAATTGCACGTTATCGTCCAGATCGTTATTTATCGGGGCATCCCAGTCCATCTGATATTTTACTCGTAGCTGAGGTTGCGGATTCTACGCTTAAGTATGACCAGGAAGTGAAATTATCTCTCTACGCTGAATCTGGAATTTCTGACTACTGGATATTCAATTTAGTAGCAAGTTGCTTAGAAGTTTATAGTCAACCTTATCAAGACTTGCAAGGCAACTTTGGTTATGCCAGCAAGCAAATTTTTCTATCTAATACTATTGTTACTTTACCAGGTTTCCCTGATTTGTCTCTCGATTTATCTAGAGTGTTTCCCGATTTTGACACAATGAATGAATGATTGACGCGATCGCTTCGGGTGCATCTCATTTTTGTAACTTCGCGATGTTGGTAATCGCAGCTAACCTGGCATTACCCGAATGGTGCGCGGGTTAAAATTTATTAGTCCGCGCAGGCGGACTTTGTTTGTGTAGCCGCGAATGTAATTCGCCAGGGTCTATTTGCTTTTATAGTTTTTTTTATTTATTTACTCCTCTTTTACAACTTCATCACCGCCGTTATTTCTCAGTTTCTAGTTAAGTTATCCTCCTCGCAACTCACATCTAGCTTCTTCGGCACTCCCCAGCTAGGTTGTCAGTTGGGATTACTCGCTTCGCTTAGCTTTGGTTGATGTTAGTTCGGATTACTCGCTTCGCTGATAGACAACCGGCTCGCGCCGGAAAACATCGAAGTCTCTGTGTTGCTATTACTCGCTTTCCCAAGAGATGGTGGTGTGCGCTGCCGCGCCGGAAGGGAGGGGAAGTCTTATTAGGTATTTTCCTTTCAATTTTTTCCCCTTTCGCGAATTCTTGATGCTTTACTGCATTCCGGTTTATTTTGGGATGCTTTTTTGTGGTTTTTTAAGCGCTATTGCTGCTTTTGAATTCTCGGATGAGGTTTTTATGTTTCCCGAATTTCTTGTTAATTCTCATAAGTTTTCTGGTGTTCCTGTTGGTCGTCTTTTTGTTCCTCGCTCCTTCACAACCACCCCTCAGTTCCTTCGTTCGCATACTATTCACATTCTTGATGTAACCCCTTACCCTTCTGGAACAGTTTATTGGTTTATTGCTCCTGTTTCTGAGTACCTGCGCCTTGCAACCCTATATCCCCACCATCGTCATGCCGCTTATACTCTCTACCTTCTAAAATCGGCTTCTACGTTCTTTAGTCGCCTTAAACCACCCTATCTCCCTGATAGCAACTATCTTGACTAATCTCTAATATCCCTCTATCTTGTACTTCTCCAACTCTCTTTCCCACCTGAAATACAAACTCCCCTCGTCAACCTCATTACTCTCTTCATCCTCCCTAATGAGGTCTTGGTGTACCGACTCCAAATCCCGCATATACTGCTTCAGTAAACCCCCAAGAGCAACAGCTCTCGTTTTATGCAACTGGCGGGTCAACTCTAGAAACCATTCCCGATTTGCTACCAAGTCTGACTCTTTCACCTGATACTTGAGGATTTCAGGGATTAGCAGCGTAGGGTCGTGATGCTTAGCGATCGCTCTGACATCGATAACTGGCTTATAATCTATCCGCAAGCACTGCTGCCAAAGTTCTACCCACTTAGCCTGCGATAGATAGCCATGACTGAAGTATGAAGGCTGCACCAGTGCCAAAATATGTAAATGTGGGTGAGCAGATACCCCATCCCGACCCATAGTAACCTCTACAGACTTTATCCAACCTTTTGCAGGCCATGCCTTCAATTCAGTCAATCGTTTAAAAGCTTTGTTCATCCCATCCAAAGTTGTCCGTAAATCCTCAATCTGACAGTTTTTTACGGTCAGAGTAATAAAAAGCCAGCGGTATTTAGGGTAATCAGTGACAACTTTCGGGAGAATTTTGTAAGCCTTCGCCTTCCACATGAGACTGCGCCGCCACTGACAAACCGGACAGTGACGAACCCGACAAAATCGAGTATTTGATAGCTTAAACTTGAGAGAACCTTCCGATGGTGGCACTAATCGAAACTCCAGCCACTCGGAACAGGTACTCACCCGATAAGCATAGCGATTGAAGCTACCATCTCCAGCCCCAGCATAGTGTTTAGAAACTATATCTGCATTGGCTCGGTGCTTTTCCCAAACGTTGCCTTTTAAAGAGATGTCAGATAATCCCAGTACATCTTTACTTTGTTCGCAAGTATCTTGAGGCAATACATTCAGATCAATCAAGTTCCTGTCTGAGGCTGTATCAGACACAAATCCCCCAATGTGTTTGGTTTGCTGCATTCACCTTAAAATATCAATATGTTTTACATTTCTCTATCCGTTGAAACACGTAAATCAATAGGCTAAAATGTTGAATATATATGAAATAACCTTATTGGTGCCGCATCTAAGTTATCTTTTTTTATACACAATGAATCTGAATTAGTGCCAAAGCACAAAAGAGTGATTTTTTAGAAAAATGTAAAAAAGTTTTAGCAGATTACTATGGCGATCGCTTGGCTGGTTTGATTGTTTATGGTTCAATGGCTCGTAACCAAGCGATCGCAGACAGCAATGTCGATCTTTTGGTCTTGCTAAACCAGCCTTTTAATTATTTCCCAGAGTTACAAGCGATCGCAGGCTTACTTTACCCCTGCAACTGGAGTCAGAACACCTGATTTGTGCCAAGGACTTGCTGCTGTGGATGAATTTGAGAGTAGCAGTATCCAGGTGTACCAGAATCCTAAAGCAGAAGGTGTCAGCGTGTCAGTAACCCTTATGAGTTGGAAATTCTAGCCAAACGATCCCCCTTAACGCACCCAACTATCAAACCCCATAACACTTCTCTTGGTAGAAGGCTATCGGCGACGCGCCCCCTAAAGTAGAAAATATACTCAGGTGAGTATTGTTTGCAGTTGGTGGCAAGTCATGACTTCTTCTTGGCGCGATCGCTTTAATCGAATCAGTGGCAAAACCCGCTTTGCGGTCTGTCGTATATTTATCCACCTAGCAGGTGCAGAGGTTGCGCCTCTCCTGGGAGTTCTCAATCGTGCCGCTAGGGAGGCAGTCGAAGCCGACGGCGACATTACAATCTTAGGGGAAGGATTGGTTGAAATTTGCCAGAATTTATTACAAAACGATACTTACTGGCAATCAGCAGCGAATGAAGGCGATGTTTTCTGGGATGAAGGTGAAGCCGGAGACTATGTGAATGAACTATTCACTGACTCTGCCGAACGCTATCTAAGCGAACCTGATTTCAGTCAAAATCCTAGCAGGGGAAATGAACCGTTATCATTGCCTGTAACCCGGAACTTGATTGTAATGATTACAGTGGCTTACGAGGGTGAAGTACCGCAATTGGAAACTGACCTGGCAAATATTGATGCGCTCAAACAAGGTTTAAAAGCCTTGGTAAATCTGCACTATCAGGAAAAATTGCGGGCTATTCAAGTTCATTTCTCTCCGGCACAGTTGGGCGATGAATTGACAAGCGATCAACTGTTGGAGTATTTTCCAGAACTGATTCCCCTCTAATCGATTTTGGATTTTAGATTGGGGTGGATGGGAAAAATTATAGATTGTTGAGTATAACAATTTACCCAAAATCCCAAATTTAAAAATAAAAATTTATAAATCCAAAATCCTTGCATCGAAAATCCCAAATTGTTATCCCGGTTTATGTTGCGAAAATTTACCATCTTTTTAATGACCATGACGTTGTGTTTCACCACATTGGCTTGTGGTGCGCCAACACCTCCTCCTACCCAATCTCAAAATCGGGATTTCAACACAACGTCCACTCAAACTCGATTAAGTGAGGGACAATATCCCGTACAACAGGCTACTTACAATGATGCCAATGGGGAATATAGTGTAATGTTGCTCAATACCCCTCCTGGCACGCCGTCTGTTTATCGCAATACAGATTTGCAGATGGCTCGTCTGACCGACGAAGAAATTAAGTCTGGACAAAAAGGTTATCTGAAGATGGATAACGGTCAGGCATCTCTACACATACCAGAAGACTTCAAAATTGAATACATTCACAACGTTACCGAAACTCGAACCGACCCACAAACAGGTCAACCCCAAACCGTAGTCGTGCGTCAGCAACCTAGCTTTTGGACTCCTTTTGCGGGAGCATTGGCTGGTCAAGCTGTGGGCAGCTTGTTATTTTCTCCGCGTTACTATGTGCCGCCAGTTTACCAACCAGGAGGCATTCTCAGAGGCTACGGCGGCTATGGCAGCAGTTATGGGCAAGCGGTTCAGCAATACCAAACTCGCTACCAAGCGCCGCCACCAGCTGTACGCAATCGTCAAGTTCTCCGGACTACTGGACGCTTGCGATCGCCTTCCTACAATCAACCAACGGTGCGCCGAACACCTGCAACCGGAAGCGGTCGGGCTACAGGATCAGGTTACGGTACTAGCACTCTGCGCCGTTCTAATAGATCTACTCCCAGCCGTGCCGAGAGAAGCCCAAGTTTTGGCAGTGGTGGGCGATCGCGCGCTCCTAGCCGCAGTCGGGGTTTCGGTTCAAGCGGCAGAAGACGCTAATTCTGTCTGTTCCTCTTTCCAATGATTACTTCTTCCCTACAAGGGTGTTAACCTCTCCCCAAACCCCTCTCCTAAAAGGAGAGGGGCTTTAATTTCACCTTCGCTTGAAAGGGAAGGGGGCTAAGGGTTAGGTCTTTTTCCTACCCACCAATTGCTAAAGTATCGCCGGATTCAGTTTGCAGCAACCCTGTCAAAATAGAGGCGGGACGCTGAGCGTAAGGCCAAGCGAAGGCATGGCGGAAAGCTGCTTCCTGACAAGCTTGCAACTGCTCAAAACCAATCACATCTAAAGTTAGCAGATTTTCATACTCAAAGGGCAAACGCACGTTGTGCAAGCCAGCATTATCGGTGCAGATGGCGATGTCTACCCCAGCGTCAAAACAGCGGTCGAAAACCAGCTTCAGTTGGCGCATATCTTCCAGCGTGCCTGTTTTCAGGTATGTGGTCGGGCAAACTTCCAAACACTGATTGCGTTGAGCCACTTCGGGCAGTAATTCTGGATATTTTAGGGGAATTTGGATGCCGTGACCAATTCGCATCAAATAAGGTAGCAGTTGGGGATAACAGCCAGATGAAGTTTCAAACAGGTGTCCGGTGGTTTTAATGCCAAGACTCCGCGCATACTCAAACAATCCCACAAATTCATCCAAACGCTCGGCTACGTGGGCATCTCCCCCGGCAATATCTACCGCACATACATACTCCTTAGCCTGGGAAGCCAAGTCAACAATCGCCCGGTTCACCTCATAAGGCAACCGCGAGTGCATACACAAGATTTGGCTGGTGACAATTGGATACTCAGGCACTCGGCTGGAAATGCCTACAATATCGACAATTTCCGCCATTTTCTCAATCCGTTCTGACTGACTCAAATGGTCTGGTGTTCGGAGATAAGGCGTATAGCGCAACTCCAAATATGCCAGATTTTCAAAAATGTAAGCACCCCGAATCAGCCGATAGATAAAGTAAGGCAGCGTTTGGGCTGTTTGGACACTTTCTACCAGCGTATGCAGTTCTAAATACTCATCAAGAGTATTGCGGGGGCGCGTGTAAAATTCCTCAAACTCAGGATACTCAGGAAAGCGTTGCGCCAGCTCGCGATCGCTGCGATGGAAATATCGCCAGAGAACGCGAGGTACGACCGAACCGCCTAGATGGCGGTGTAGTTCAGCATATAAAGACATTTGATTCTCTTCTATTTAGTCGTTTGCGGTTTAGTTGATATGAGCTTGACATTTTGCAACACAAGCAACAAGAATCGGGAGGCAGAGCCGCCAAGAGCTTCGTTAACGAGCATTTAATCAAGGCAGACCCTTGACTGCGAATTGTTAACTTTGTATTGACAGCGATATCACTATCTGTTAATAATTGTAATTTGTGAAAACTCTAGCACTTTTAATAAACCCTTGGCTAACGTAGTTGTGATTGGCGCCCAATGGGGCGATGAAGGCAAAGGTAAGATAACCGATTTACTGAGCAAGTCAGCAGATGTCGTAGTACGTTACCAAGGGGGTGTCAATGCTGGACACACCGTTGTGGTGCAGGGTCAGACATTTAAGCTGCACCTGATTCCGTCTGGAATTTTGTATCCTGACACCGAGTGCATTATTGGCTGTGGTACGGTCATCGATCCGCAGGTGCTGATACAAGAACTCGATCAGTTGCAAGCTCTGAATATTTCCACCCGGAATCTGCTGATTTCCGAGACTGCCCATGTAACGATGCCTTATCATCGGATGATTGACCAGGCATCCGAGGAGCGTCGGGGTACTCATAAAATAGGCACGACCGGGCGCGGTATTGGCCCGACTTACGCAGATAAGTCGGAGCGAACGGGAATTAGAATTTTAGACTTGATGGATCCAAAAGGGTTGCAAAAGCAACTGCGCTGGACGATTGAGTACAAAAACGTCATTTTAGAAAAGCTTTACAATTTACCGCCGTTGGATGCAGAGACGGTGATTGCTCAGTACAGAGAGTACGCTGAGCGTTTGCGTCCCCATGTGGTAGACAGTTCCCTGAAAATTTACGATGCCATTCAGCGGCGGCGAAATATTCTGTTTGAGGGCGCTCAAGGAACGCTCTTAGACTTGGATCACGGGACTTATCCTTACGTTACGTCCTCGAACCCAGTTGCAGGTGGAGCTTGCGTGGGAACTGGCATAGGGCCGACAATGATTGACCGCGTGATTGGGGTGGCGAAAGCTTACACAACACGAGTGGGAGAAGGGCCATTTCCTACAGAACTGGATGGAGTAGTAGGGGAAATGTTATGCGATCGCGGTGCTGAATTCGGCACCACAACAGGACGCAAACGCCGCTGCGGTTGGTTTGATGCTGTGATTGGTCGCTATGCTGTCCGCATTAACGGTCTGGACTGTCTGGCCATCACTAAGCTGGACGTATTGGACGAACTAGAGGAAATCAAAGTTTGCGTCGCTTATGAGATTGATGGCGAAACGACGAAAGATTTTCCTAGCAACGCCCGTCACTTTGCCAATTGTCAGCCGATTTACAAAACCCTCCCCGGTTGGCAAAAATCCACCGCTGAGTGCCGCACTCTGGAAGACTTACCCAAAGAGGCACTTTCTTACCTGAAATTCCTAGCAGAGTTGATGGATGTCCCGATTGCGATCGTCTCTCTCGGCGCTAGTCGCGATCAAACGATTATAGTAGAAGATCCGATCCACGGTCCCAAGCGGGCGCTGTTACACGCCAATGGCACACCCGTGACATCACATAGGTAATAGTTAATGGCTAATAGCTAATGGCTAATCGGAAGACTTCACCAATTAGCAATTAGCTATGAGCGATTAGCAATTAGCTTTTTCCCCTGAACACCTAACAAACCACGAAAATGCAAGTTACAGTTGAATGTCAAAAGCGACCCGAAGGCAGCAAACCAAATGCGCTTCGTCGCAGTGGGTTAATCCCAGTAGTTTTATACGGTCACCAAGGAACTGAATCCCTTTCCCTGACCATGCCTGTCAAAAAGGCTGAAGTCTTACTCAGAGAGTCGTCTGTTAACAACACTCTGATCGATCTCAACATTCCTGAAATCTCTTGGAGTGGTAAGACGCTGCTAAAAGAAGTCCAGAAACATCCCTGGAAAAACTCTCTCTACCACCTCAGTTTTTTTGCGGTCGCTGCTCATGGCGACCTGGATGTTGAGGTGCCATTGCATTTTGTGGGAGAGGCAGCTGGTGTCAAGCAAGAAGGCGGCTTATTAGACCCCGTGCTTACACAAATTCAGGTGCGATGTGCGCCTGAAAGCATTCCAGATTCCATTGAAATTGATGTCTCTAATATGCAGGTTGGGGATGCCTTGCATCTCAATGAACTGGTTTTGCCTCCAGGCGTTACAGCTTCAGGCGAGCCAGATCAAGTGATTGTCAGCGTTCTCCCGCCGCAAATCACCCCTGAAGCGACAGATGCTGAAGAGGCAACTGAATCCGAATAATTGAGGTTGGTTTTTCTGACATCTTGCACCATTCGCAACCAGGGGGAGGCACCTCCCAGCTTTCGTTCCCAGGCTCAGCCCAGGAATGAGAATATTGAGGCACCTCGATTTGATACTGGTGCAAAATCTCAGTTTTCGTTAATCTGTATGGCCAGGGGTTAACCCCTGGCTTTTTTTTAACCGCTAAGACGCTAAAAACACAACAAATATGACTGAGACTTCTTTTCCCCCTTTGATTCAGCAGATGTTGCAACCAGGTTTTTATCCGCACCCCGTGATAGAACCAATTGAACTGATTCAAACCCACGTTTCTTATGTGCTGTTGACTGGCGATTATGTTTATAAAGTTAAAAAGCCAGTGAATTTTGGCTTTTTGGATTACTCGACTTTGGAGAAGAGGCACCATTTTTGTAAGGAAGAAATTCGTCTGAATCAGCGCGGTGCAGCGGAAATTTATTTGGAAATTTTGCCGATTAGTCAGGCTGGGGAAAAATATCAATTGGGCGGTACTGATGCAGTAGAATATGTACTAAAAATGCACCAGTTTCCGCAGGAAGGGCTATTTAGCAATATGTTTGAGCGGGGCGAACTGACGGAAAAATATATGGAAGATTTGGGGCGGATTGTTGCCCAATTCCATGAAAAAGCCCATACGGATGATTATATTCGCAAGTTTGGCGAAATTCCCCAGGTTCGCGATGCGATTGATGAGAATTATCGGCAAACTGCCAGTTATATTGGTGGCCCTCAAACTCAGGAACATTACGAGGAAACTCAGCAGTATACAGATAAATTTTTTGCCTCTGGTCAAGAAGTTTTTGCCAGTAGAATTAAAAATAATTGGATTCGGGAATGCCACGGGGATTTGCATCTAAGAAATATTTGTTTGTGGCAAGACAAAATTCTGTTGTTTGACTGCATTGAATTTAATGAACCTTTCCGCTTTGTGGATGTGATGTTTGACATTGCTTATGCGGTGATGGATATGGATGCGCGATCGCGTCCTGACCTGGGCAATGCCTATCTAAATACTTATGTGGAGCAGATTGGCGATTGGGAAGGGTTGCAGGTTTTACCTTTGTACTTGAGCCGTCAGTCCTATGTCAGAGCTAAGGTGACTTCTTTCTTGTTGGATGATCCCTCTGTTCCCGCAGCCGATAAGGAAGCTGCTGCGGTGACAGCGGCGAAATACTATCAGCTGGCTTGGGAATATACGCGATCGCCGTCCCCGGCGTATGCCGCTCAAAGCGGCTCCAGCCAAGGGAAACTAACTTTGATGTCAGGACTATCAGGTTCTGGTAAAAGTACCGTAGCGCGTCACCTAGCGCGGCACACGGGGGCAATTCACATTCGCTCGGATGCGGTGAGAAAACACCTTGCGGGCGTACCATTGGACGAGCAAGGCGGAGCAGACCTTTACTCAGCCGAAATGACTGAGAAGACTTACAGCCGCTTGTTGGAATTGGGAATTAAGCTGGCAAGTGTTGGCTGGTCGGTGATTCTCGATGCAAAGTACGATAAAAAGAAGTTGAGACAAGATGCGATCGCTGGGGCTAATTCCCACCAGCTGCCTCTTTCAATTCTCCACTGCACCGCACCAATGGAAGTTTGCCAAGGTCGCGTTTCCTCTCGCACGGGAGATGTCTCTGATGCTACCGCTGACCTACTGACTAAACAACAAGCCGCAGCTGAACCCTTCACCGAGTCCGAACAACCTTATGTGAAAACTTTAGACACAACCCAAGATTGGGAGTCACAATTAAATTAGTTAGCACTCAATAGCTAATTGCTAATACTAGCGCAGGCATCTTGCCTGCGACTTCCCGGATATAACTGTCAATTACCATTAGCAATTAGCTATTAGCCATTAGCCGTGAACTAATAACTAATGACTAATAAAAGCACTGCGCGAATCTCAGCGGGTTTTTCCTCGGCATTGAAGTATTGGTTATTTTTCCTGGTTAGCTTTTCCTTGCTGGGCTACCCAGTACCTTTAAGTATCTTTATTGGGGCGATTGGTGGTTTGGCTGGAGGCTGGGTAGTTTCCTGGTCAAGAGCCAAAGATGATGTAGCACCGCAGATAAGCCCTGCAAAAACTCCTGAAGAAAAAGCCGAGGAGCAACCTAAGATTGGTTCACAAAAGCGACAACGGTATGGTAAACCAAGGGATGCTTACATCCGGCGTCCTAGTTCTGAGGAAAAGCCAGAAGAATAGAAGCAGTTAGCCTCCTGCGGGATTGACATTCCAGACAATCGCTACCTTACCATCGCCTGACTATCGCATGAAATGGCGAGCGGCTAAGCTCATGGCATCAGAGATATCGACATCCCCATCTCTGTCAGCATCCAAGAAGGCACTCAGCACAGGATTAGACCCGCGCCCACTTTGAGTATGGGAGCCAGTATGTAAGAAATTTAGCACCAAGGGAACCAAAATTGGCAGCATCTGCTGAATCATGCCAGCATTCAATCCTGTCCTTTGAGAAACTGCTTGGACGATTTGCTGCACCTGAGAAGCACCAAAAAGGGCGTTTACGGCTTGAGGGTTGGGAGAAGACCCGCTATATTGATTGACGAAGGCTTCCGCTTGGTCAGGGCCTTGGGTAGCTTGCTTTTGCTGTAAAGCAGAGCGAACATAGTTTCCGACAATCGACATGGCAGATTGAACGGATGAAGGATCGGCACCGTAGCTATTACTCACCTGCTGCACGGTATTGAAAATACCAGACATCTGTCCCGGACTGGCTGCTTGATTCGGATCGTCGATGGCATTCAAAATTTGGTCGAAAAGTCCCATAATCTTTCTTTGTACTGAGTTTTCACCTTTTCAAATTTCTCACTTTTCGGAGGCAATCGCCTCTAACTAATAGCAGATAATTGCTTAAGCTGGTGCTTTATTAGGTTCATGTTTGACGGGTAAAGCGATCGCAAACTCTGTGCCTTTCCCACTTAGGGAAAGGCAGTTCAACTTACCGCCATGTTTTTCTACGACAATCTGATAGCTAATCGATAAACCCAAACCAGTGCCAACGCTTCTCGGTTTCGTTGTAAAGAAAGTATCAAATATTTTCCCCTGATTTTCTGGAGCAATGCCAGAACCATTATCAGAAATTTTTACTTTAACCCAGTCTTTGTCTATGAGTTCTGTGGAGATGACTATTTCCTGCAACCCTTTTACTTCTTCCAAAGCATCAATTGCATTACTCAGCAAATTCATAAATACCTGATATAGCAAACTTGTATAACCTTCAATTGGGGGAATATCGCCGTAGTTTTTCTGTACCGCGATTTCCTTGTTGAGACGATGGTTTAGAATTAGCAGTGTACTATCGATACAGGCGTGCAAATCTACAAAGGTGGCTTTTGTCTGATCTAAGCGAGAGAAATCTTTCAAACTAAGAACAATTGCCCTAGTACGTTCTGCTCCAAATTTCATTGATTGCAATAGCTTAGGCAAGTCTTCTTTAAGGAATTCAATATCAATTTCATCGGCTTGCTGTTGAATGTTTGGGGAAGGATTAGAAACCTCCTTTTGATAGGTTTCTAGCAGTGATATCAGTTCGTCAATGTATTCACTAGCATGGATGATATTGCCATAGATGAAGTTAACGGGATTATTTATCTCGTGGGCAACTCCCGCCAGCATTCTTCCGAGACTGGACATTTTTTCACTCTGAAGCAGCTGGGTTTGTGTGGCAGCTTTTTGTTCTTCTAAAAGGTGCTTGACTTGTTGAATTAGCTGGTTTAGGGAAGTGGCTAATACCCCAACTTCGTCTTTAGTTGTTACTGGTGCTTGCAAGTCGAAATTTGCTTCTTTGGTGACGCGCTCAGCAACATCGGTTGCTGCTAGAATAGGATGCGCGATCGCGCGACTCGTAAAAACAGCGCAAAGGGCAGCGAATACAATTGATAAAAATATACTTGTGGCAATGATCTGCACTCGAATTGTCTCCGCAGCAATTAGGGCAGTCTGTGCTTTTCCATCCTGCTGATAAGCCGATTGAATTAGCTCCGTTAAATCATCTGAGAAACCATCAAATTTAAGCGCTACAGAGCTATTCGTAAACTTCAAAAGTAGTTTTTGGGCGGCATCAATTTCCCCTGACTTTATATTAAGCGGATCGATTTGCTTTAAAAGTTGGTTTATCTGCTGAAAGTAAACTTCTGGCACATCTTCGTAGGTGTGCAGAAACTGTTCTATATCCTCAGTATTGGGATCGTCTTTAAAAGGGGTACGCTCTTCAAAAGATTTGACTTCCAGAAATACTTTAGTAATCTCAGCGGCATGGTGCAGAAAATGCGAATATTCTTCTTGGAATTTTTCTGGTTCATCCATCAAAGGGATGAACTGTTGTTGATGCGTTCGTGCCTGTATTATGCCCGTTTGCAAGCGATGCAGAAGACGTATTTCTTGGTGAGCGTGTTCTTCTTGCTCTTTAGCCGTTCGCTCAAAGGAATCTCCAATGGTAAATCCGGCAGTTGTTCCTACAACAACAATGCCAAGGGTAAGCGCATATCCATAACTGATTTTGTTACTAATACTTAGGCGACGACTCAACTGAGCGATCCACTTGCTTAAGGGTAGCTGAGTCTCTCTGGTGTCACGCTTAGAAGTCACGATTTTACTCCTGTGAGCGATACGAAGGTATGTTTACCGGGTAAGTTGCTTAGCAAGCGTCATGTTTTCACAAGTCATCCCCTATTCAACACCCATCACCACCGACTATTTGCCCAGGGAAATGCTTGATACTATAACCCGCTTTTTGAGTTTCAGGCTTATTATGGCAGTACGGTGTGGCAAGAAGATCCGTGTAGATTCTGAATTTGCTTTCCTGACAGCTCTGATTGCGCCGCTGTTTCCCTAAAATTTAAAGTAAATTACCAAACTTCTTCATGCCTTTGTCGCGCTTATTAACGCTATTAGTTGGCCTCAGTTTAATCCTGGGGCTGATGCTGTGGCTGATAAACTCTCTATATCGGCTTTATATTCAAATTTCCTTCACAGCCCCCCTGCTGGCGAATCTGCTGTTATTGTTGGTGATTGTGTTATTGGGGGCGATAATTGGCGCATTTATATATTATGTAAATTTGTTTGGGCAGCCAAAACGCTCATCACGCCGCAGACTTCCGAAAGTTCCGGAAGCGAAGACGGAAGCAGCTGAGGAAACTCTTAAAGCTGTGCGCCAGCAGGTAGCGCAAATTCAGGATGAGGTATCTAAGCAAGCTTTACTAGAGCGATCGCGCGAAATTGAGGCAAACTTGTCTCGTGGGGAACTGTTGGTAGTCGTCTTTGGTACGGGTTCCGCTGGTAAAACTTCTCTGGTAAATGCCTTAATTGGGCGCATGGTGGGCAGAGTAGACGCGCCAATGGGTACAACAGAGGTAGGGGAAACTTACGTTCTCAAGTTGAAAGGATTAAATCGGGAAATTCTGGTCACGGATACGCCAGGAATTTTAGAAGCGGGTGTGGCGGGAACGCAACGAGAACAACTGGCGCGACAATTGGCAACGGAAGCCGATTTATTGCTATTTGTGGTAGATAATGACTTGCGACAATCGGAATATCAACCGCTGCGAACTTTAGCGGAAATTGGCAAGCGATCGCTTCTTATCCTCAATAAAACCGATCTTTACAGAGAAACCGACAAAGAAACCATACTCGCCCGTCTCCGAGAAAGAGTACGCGGATTTATCTCCACATCTGATGTCGTTGCAATTTCTGCCAATCCTCAACCAGCAAAATTGGAAACCGGAGAAACCTTCCAACCCGAACCCGATGTCATGCCTTTAATCCGCCGCATGGCAATTGTTCTCCGCGCCGAAGGTGAAGACTTGGTAGCAGACAACATATTACTGCAATCTCAGCGACTGGGAGAAGAAGCGCGACGACTACTTGATACCCAGCGCCGCCGACAAGCGGACAAAATAGTAGAACGTTATCAGTGGATTGGTGCAGGTGTCATCGCGGTTACTCCCTTGCCAGTGGTAGATTTGTTGGCAACTGCTGCCGTAAATGCCCAAATGGTGGTAGAAATTGGCAAAATTTACGGTTGCGAACTGAATATGGATCGCGGGCGCGAATTAGCGCTTTCTCTGGGGAAAACTTTGGCAAGTTTGGGAATAGTTCAAGGAGCGATAGAATTGCTCTCCAGGGTACTGCAACTCAGTGTCGCCGCCTATCCGATTGGAAAAGCAATTCAAGGCATTACCGCAGCTTACCTCACCCGCATTGCTGGTAAAAGTTCCATTGAATACTTCCGCCACGATCAAGATTGGGGTGACGGCGGCATTACCGAAGTTGTGCAGCGACAGTTTCAACTCAATCGCAAAGATGAGTTTGTGAAGGCGTTTGTACAAGAAGCGATCGCCCGCGTCGTCAAACCTTTGACAGAAGCTAAAGAACCACAACATGAACCTGAATCAGACCAGCATCATCAATAACAGGTAATGGGTTTTCACGATGATAGTTTATGTAAAGCTGGCGTTGACGGCTTTGATTTGGGGTGGCACTTTCATTGCCGGAAGAATCGTAGTACAAAGCATGGAACCATTTTCAGTAGCGTTCTGTCGCTTTGCGATCGCATCCCTTTGTCTGCTTTTGTTTACCCACAAAGAAGGTAGTTTACCCAAACTCAAGCCACAGCAAATCCTGCAAGTTGTTTTACTCGGTTTAACTGGAGTTTTCGCTTATAATGCCTTCTTTTTTCTAGGTCTTAAGACTATAACTGCCAGCCGCGCTGCTTTAATCGTTGCACTCAACCCGGTCTTTATCGCCCTTTGTTCTGCCATTGTTTTCAAAGAAAAACTCACTCCCTTGAAGCTAACTGGGATTCTCACGTCCCTGCTAGGTGCGACAGTAGTGATTAGCAAAGGCAATCTGCTAAACTTCCTAGCTGGCAATTTAGGTTGGGGAGAAGTCTTTCTACTTGGCTGTGTCTTTAGCTGGGTGGCATATACGCTTATCGGCAAACTAGCCATGAAAGAACTTTCTCCTCTGGCTGCAAGCACCTATGCTTGTGTAATTGGAGCGATCGCTTTGTTTTTTCCAGCTTGGATGGAAGGACTGGCTCAAAACTTCGGTCAAATTTCTCTGACAGCTTGGTTAGGAGTTTTCTATTTAGGCTTTTTGGGTTCTGCTGTTGGCTTTAACTGGTACTACGAGGGTGTTCAAGCAATTGGTGCTGCCAAAGCCTCAGTTTTCATCAATTTGGTGCCAGTATCTGCTATTTTATTAGCCGCTATTTTATTAAATGAGCAACTAACTGCTACTCTGCTCTTGGGAGGTGCCTTAGTTGTTATCGGAGTATTTTTTACCAACAGGGGGTAATTTAACCACTGCTGGCAGAGCAAGTAGAAAAAAGCATCGGCCTTTTTTAAAAGTCAACTTCCCTCGATTTCCCTTTTCTCACAATACGTATACATCACATCCGACCGCAAAACATACTTCCGACCCTGAATGACGGGTGCGCCTTCGTGTTTTAGTTCATGGATGAAGAACAACACCATACCCATTTTTGGAACTATAGAGACGTAGGGTGAGAAAAACCGAGTTTCACCTCCCTCAAAGTCTTCGTTTAGATAAATCATAAAAGTCAATTGGCTATGATCGCCGTTTGTTCGCCAATAACTACCATCGCGATGGGGTGCGAAGCGCTGACCCGGATCGTATCGGTAGAATCGCAAGCGCTCATTAAGCCCAATTGCACACCAGTTATCGATCCTGGGAACATAAGTTTCCACACGACACCACAAACTTGCTGCAAGCTCTTCATCATCCAAAATCACGCGATCGTTATTTCGGACTGATGGAGCCATTAGGTATTCATCCTGTCCTACAGTGAGACCAGCAGGAGTATAGCCAATGTTCTCGCTCAAGGCGATATACTCGGCACACTCTGCTTTTGACAGAACGCTTTCGACAGTAAAAATAGGATTTTCCAAAGGCTGTTTTTTCATAATTAAGTATTATTTAATACTTGTCTTATTCGGAAAATAATGTACGATTAAATAATGGAAATCTGTCTGCTCAAGAAAATCTCTAATCGTGGCAATTTTTAGCATCCAAAAACTTTAGCTGCTGGTAAAGCATAGCGATTTGCGGCAAATCAACACCCGCAGCTTTAGCAATTCTCAGGGGGTTGCCAAACATGGTTTCTACTTCCATCTGTCGCTTTTCGTCGTAGTCTATTTTCATGCTGGTGCGGTACGGCTTCATCTTCAGCGTGTAATCAAGCATCTTTTGCACAAAGCTATCTGGGATAATGCGATCACACGCTTTAGCACCCGTCACGACTTCATCCATCAATTGCTTAACTAAAGCACAGGTGTGACTATCCGCCATCAACTCATCTGTGGTAGCATCGAGAACCACAGAAAGACCGTTGTAAGGAATATTCCAGACCAGTTTCTGCCAACGCGCCAGCAGCAAATCTTCAGCCAGTTGGATAGGGATAGCAGCATTTTCAAAGTCATTGGCAATCTGACGCATTCGCCCAGTTATCCCGCCGGGACTATAATCGGGCGTATATTCGCCAAGCTTAATCTCGCCATAGTCAAGGTGGTGGATATGTCCTGCGCCTACCTTATTAGAGCAGAGAAAGCACAACCCGCCGATGACACGTTGCGAACCCACAATTTCGGCAACTTCCGCCTCAACACCCAGACCATTTTGCAAAACCAAGACAACGCCATCATCTTTGACAACATGTAGCATCTGAGGTAAAAGATGATTTTGCGTAGTTTTGAGAGCGATCGCTACCACATCACAAGGTGGCATCTTAGCAGCATCTTGGTAAGCATTTACATGAGGCAGGGTGAAATCTCCGTCTGGAGACTCCACAACTAAACCATGCTGACAAACGTGTTCATAGTCGCTGTGCAACAAAAAATGCACATGCAGCCCCGCACGTTGCAGTTTAGCACCGTAATACCCGCCCAAGGCACCCGTTCCCAGGATGCCGTAACTGCGATTAGACATTACCTTCCGGTTGTAGAGACGGTGTAGACGAGATTTCTACACCCAAATCGACTGGTATTTGGGCAACTTGCACTGCTTGCGGCACTATACTTACAGGTGCGGGTATCATCTCCCGCCGGAAGTCTAGCAACTGTACCAGCAGCAGGTAGGCAAGAGCTAGAGTTATAGAAATCGCCCCAGCGACAATTGCAACTATTTTTGAACGATCCATTAGTTTCTCTTTTGTTAAATACTCCTAAATCCAGTCTAAGTTAATGGAAGTTCAGAACTGTATTTTCGCCAGATAGACTTTAAGCCTGCTTCTCGCAACATGGTTTTTGCTGTTTCTCGCCCGTAAATCTGCGTTAATAATCCCCGTAGCCAAGTTACATCAGCACTGGTACCTTGGCTATACCAGAATTTCCAATAATCTAGGAACCCATACACCTGGCGATCGAGGTCTGGTATCATCTGACCAATTTCTTCCATAAACTCGTGCGTCCCAGCCAGTAAACCGTGATGCTCGTGAGACATCATAACTCCCCATTTTCCTTGAGGCGAGTAGAGAACATTCTCCGAAGTCAAAGCATTGTTAAACACTTTGTCATCGGCTGCTATGTAAGCTGAAATCTCAGAAAAAGGGATATACCAGTGATTGGGGCGTTCGGTTTGTTTTTTATTACGCCATAGATTTGAGAGGTAACAAGCAGTGTCTCCCACACTGGAAGCCGCCGCAACTACAGCATCTATGAGCGGCGGTTCTATGTGGTAGAAATACTCGTAGATTATCCTTCGCGCCGGGACATTCGGTGCAAAACGCTGGTTAAACGGGTCGTCGTTCAGAAAAACCAGACGCAGCGAGGATTCTGCCGATTCTCGAAACTCGGCTTCAGTTAAGATAAGCATCCGCCCAGTTTATCCCTAAGAAATATAACAGGTCGAGGACTGATATCACCGATCATTCCAGACTGATAGGAAAGTCCGCAAAATAGGGAATCAATAATATTGTAGAGAATGCGATATGTCGTTGATATAGATATGGATACTGTTGTCGATAAACCAGGGGAACTCGTTACTGTCAACCGCGAACCAGTGGTGCAAACTTCTCAACTGCGAAAAGTCTATCGTACTGGCTTCTGGATGAATCAAAAAATCGAATCCTTAAAAAGCTGCACTCTGACAGTGTATCAGGGAGAAACTTTTGGCTTGCTTGGGCCAAATGGTGCCGGAAAAACTACCCTGTTGAAGACGCTGCTGGGGATTGTGCGCCCGACTTCTGGGCGGGGATTCTTGCTGGGAAAACCTGTAGGCGATCGCATCGTTAAGCAACGCATCGGGTATCTCCCGGAAAACGCCTATTTTTACGATTTTCTCACAGGTTGGGAGTTTTTGCAGTTTGCCGCCGGGTTATTTCAAATCCCCGCCTCAGTGCAACGTCAGCGCATCCCCCAACTGCTAGACTTAGTTGGTTTAGCCCAAGCCTCCGCCCGGAAGAAGCAGATGCGTCAGTATTCTAAAGGGATGCTACAACGAGTTGGCATGGCTCAGGCATTAATCAACGACCCAGAACTGGTATTTTTAGATGAGCCGATGTCTGGACTCGACCCGATGGGGCGTTACCAGATGCGAGAGATTATTTTATCTCTCAAAGAGCAAGGCAAGACAATTTTCTTCAATAGTCACATTTTGGCGGAAGTCGAGCAAATATGCGATCGCGTCGCCATCCTTGCCCAAGGTGAATTAATTTGCGGCGGTTCCCTCAACGACCTCCTCGGCACAGCCGAAGCCTACCACGTCAAAGGCAAAGGCGGCAACCTGGATATACTCAAACGCTGGGTACCCGATCTAGAATTTGACCATGACGGTTGGTACGGTCATTTAAAAGGCGAACCCCAAGAGTTTCTCGCTAGCCTCCGCATCATGAACGCCCAGCTAATTGCCATGAACCTCTCTCGTCCCTCCCTGGAAGACTTCTTTATTCAGCAACTCCAGCAGCGCGGTATTCGTTCGAGTAGTTGAGTTATTGCGCCGACTACTAAAGCAATTCTCCATCGGGTGCGATACATCTATAGGGACATGGCAATGCCCCTACAGCGTCAACTTAACGTTAGCTTGGCGGTTGAAACCGCAGCTACACAAACAAAACCCGCCTGCGCGGGTTAAAAGAACCTTGATATTTCGTCAGCCAAGGCAGGCGGACTTCGTTTTTGTAGCCGCGACTTCCAGTCGCCAGGGCTTAATTTGACACCAATGGGCATTGCCATGTCCCTACCAAGGTGGCGAAAACAAAACAACCGCGATATATTCCACCCAACTGAGAAACGCTATAAAGTCACGGCTAAACAAACAAAGCCCGCGCAGGCGGGCTTTGTTTGCGCGGTTCCACCCTTCTAGGGTACGGGCTATGGTGGTTGCGATCGCTACCAATTTAACTTAATCGCCGTAAGTCCCCCACTGTATTCGGTACTCCGAATCAGTGGCGGGATATAAGGCGGGGGATGAGGAATTGACCTCTGACCGATGTGAGGCATAGCCGAACCACCAAACAGGTCGATGAGGAATCCCCAAATATTTCGGTCGGAGACTTTATCGCAAATTATATATTGTGGTAGAATCAGCGAACCAAGGAGGTGATATTGAGTGCTACACAAAGCAGTGCAAGTTCGTTTATACCCATCCAAAGAGCAACAAATACAATTAGCTCAAACATTCGGTTCTGCCCGTTGGTGGTGGAATTATGCTTTGAATAAGTCGATTGAGACTTATGGGCAAACGGGTAAAGGACTTGGGCGTTCAGCACTCAATGCACTTCTACCCACTCTCAAAAAAGCCGAAGAAACTAAATGGTTAGGAGGATGTTATAGTCAAGTTTTACAAGCGACAACCCTCAACTTGACGACGGCATACAAAAACTTTTTTGACAAACGTGCTGGGTTTCCTAAGTTCAAATCTAAGCACGGTAAACAGTCAATTCAATATCCTCAAAACGTCAAGATTGTAGATGGCAATGTGAAAATACCCGGTAACATCGGGATAGTCAAAGCCAAAATACATAGACCTATTGAGGGAGAAATCAAGACGGTTACTGTTAGTAAAACTCCGTCTGGGAAATACTTTGCTTCTATTTTGACTGTTAGCACTGGCGGACAACGCCCGACGGTGGAAGGTGAAAACCTGTCTAATTATCTGGGAAAAATCTACGGGATTGATTTAGGAATAAAACATTTTGCAGTCGTTACTGACGGCGAAAAAGTGTCTAAATACGACAATCCAAAGCATCTTGCCAAACACGAAAATAATCTAAAGCGCAAGCAACAAAAATTAGCCCGTAAACAAAAAGGAAGTAACTCCAGAAATAAATACAAGAAAGTTGTTGCCAAAGTGTACGAACGAGTTAGCAATTCGCGGCAAGATTTTCTACATAAACTTAGTTACAAGTTGGTCAGCGATAGCCAAGCTGTCATAGTAGAAAACCTTCATGTCAAGGGCATGGTTCGCAATCACAATTTGGCCAAAGCAATATCTGACGTGGGATGGGGAATATTCACTAACTTTTTAGCCTACAAGCTAGAACGCTCAGGTGCAAAGTTGGTTGAAATTGATAGATGGTTCCCCAGTTCCAAGCTTTGCTCTAATTGTTTCTACCAGAGATGTGAGATGCCGCTAGATGTGAGGGTGTGGACTTGTCCTCACTGTGCCACTCATCATGACCGAGATGGAAACGCAGCGATAAATATTAGAGCAGAGGGAATCAGAATGCTCAAGGCGGATGGTTCAGCCGTCTCTGCTGTAGGAGGGGAGGTAAGACCAAAGCTGGGACGAAAGTCTAATCTTTGGCACTCCCCCGTGAGTACAGAAGCCCACGCCTAATCGGTACTCCGATAGGTGTGCGCTAGTTCACTCTCACTTGCAACTCCAGAAAGATGCGCTCTTGCTGTTCTAACCTGTATCCCTAAACAGGACACATACTTAGAAATCATCAAAACACATGGCTGACCTTCTAGAAACTGCCGCCAACGCCGAATCTTTCACAACCCTGCTGAGTGCTGTTGAAGCTGCTGGTTTATTAGATATTCTCAAAAGTCCTGGCCCCTTCACCATCTTCGCACCCACCGATGAAGCTTTTGCCAAGATTCCCTCTGACACCATCACTTCTTGGATGGAAGACATCCCCAAACTCAAGAAAATTCTGACTTATCACGTCCTGTTTGGCGATGTCAGAACCGACAACTTGGTTGAACTAGATTCCGCTGAAACAGTTGAGGGCGGCATTGTCGGAATTGATAAAATCGACGGTGGCTTCAAAGTCAATGATGCTAAGGTTCTCCAAGCAGATATCCTCGCCGACAACGGCGTTATCCACGTCATTGATAGCATACTTATGCCAGCGCTAGTGTAACAAAAACAACAATTGTCAGCTATTGTCTTCTCTCTAAGGACATACTTATTTGACTCAAAACCTTGCCCTGTCGAGGGGGAACGAGTTTTTGTTCAATGTAATTTGGACGACATCATAAAACTTAAAAGTCCTTTACATTTGTTAAAGAAACGTTTTTAGAGATTAGGTGCAACAAATGGCTGACATCGTAGATACCGCCGTTAGCGCTGGAAGTTTCAAGACCCTAGTCGCTGCTGTCCAGGCTGCGGGCTTAGTAGACACCCTCAAAGGGCCTGGGCCGTTCACAGTCTTCGCACCAACCGATGAGGCATTCGCCAAGCTTCCCGCCGGAACAGTAGATTCTCTGCTGGCGAATATTCCGGAACTGACCAAAATTCTGACCTATCACGTTGTCCCTGGCAAAGTGATGTCTTCTGATGTGGTCAATCTGGATAAAGCTACAACCGTTCAAGGTTCAGACCTCACCATTGATGCTTCTAGCGGAGTCAAGGTGAATGCGGCGATGGTTGTGACACCGGATATCGAAGCTGACAATGGCGTTATCCATGTCGTTGATATGGTTTTGCTACCACCTCAAGGATAAGCGATCGCTCCTGACCAGATTAAGTAAATAAAAAGGAGGTACCTGTGCTGCGGTACCTCCTTTTTATTTGTCAAAAAATAAAAGTTTAGGTGGGGTTGAAGCAACAAAATCCTACCATTTTAAGCAATGGTAGGGTTTTGTTGTAAGTTTCAACCTACAGCGATCGCATTCTCAATCGCTTACTTTTACAAGTAACCTTGATTAGCGGTTAAGACAGTTGGTGGGTGCGCCTTTTGCTGATTGGCTATAGCGATAAAAACCATCTAATTTGAGTACAGCATCGCGATAGCGAATTTTTCTACTCCCGGTGGTAGCATTCCTGGCAATTTGAGTGGCTCTCGCAACTTTCAAATAACCTTGGCTATCCCAATTAACCAGCCTATTTCCTCGTGAATTTGGCGGGATATTGCGGTTCCCAATATCTCCTACCAATTCTATAGCTTCGCCGCGAACAGTTTTATTGTTGAGCGTACCACTAACACAGGCGCTTACTTCGCCCAAAGACCTGGAATCGTAAAAGTCTCCGACTAGGCGATTTCCTCTTTTATTGAATACATAACAATAGCCTGTATCTCCGTTACCTGTGTCCGCTGAAGGCGACTTGCTACAAAATCTGTAGTCACCATTGGGTAAGCTTTGAATAGACTGAGTTGGGGTTGGGGTTGGGGTTGGGGTGCTGGATGCGATCGCTGTAATTTTAAACGGTGTAGCCACCAAACGTTCATTAGGATAGATTTCTTTTACTTCACCGCTGAATACGATTGTTTTCCCCTCCGTTTTGAAAGCATCGGGAAGATTGCAAGTAACAAATCTTGTTCCATTAACGCCTTCGGTAACAATTACATAATTGTTAGCAACCAGAGTCACCTTCCCCTTTTGACTTTTCACAGTTTGCACTGTTTTTCTAGTGTCGTAGACACACTTAGAGGGAAGTTGCGTTGATTGGGCTAGGATTTTCTGTGATGTTGTGACTGTTTGGCTTGAGGCAGAAGATTGGGATAAAGCTATGACGTGATTAGCCGAAGTAATTGTTCCCAAGGTTGTCAGAGATAAGCTGACAAATAGCATTGATTGACGATGAATACGCATTTTGATTGTTGTTGCTAAACTAATTGTGTACTACACCAATGTAGAGAACGGTTCCGAAAAAGTTCGGTTGATTGTGTGTCAATATTTGAACTGACATAAAGGATTAACTTTTACCTTGGGGAAACTAGAATTGCCCTGGAAGAAAAAAAACCTGCATACACAGGTGTTAAATCTATTTGTAGGGACACGAGTCTCTACAGCCCGCGCAGGCGGACTTGGTTGGTGCGGTTGCGAATTCTATTCGCTGGGGTTTGTTTTTATTTCATCCTTGCTCGTACATCTGTTTATGGTTTGCTAAAAGCTGTAAATACTTCTCATTTGTCTTGGCTAGCATCCATTTTTCTTTGAATATTGCCGCCGATTCAGCTTTCACCGGGTCTACTTCATTTGGTAAAATATCTTTTCTGGCTGTAACCTGGGCTTCTTTAGAATCTTCTTTTTGAGGATTTGACTTATATTTTCTGCCACTTTTATGATTGGCGTAGCGGCGCGATCGCGTATAACCCATTTGTAAAAACTTCCGCGCCATATCCGCCCCAATAAAATCATCCTGCTCCAGATAGTCAAGAAACATTTGGTAGATTTTTTCGCTAGACTCCCTCGCGATATCCGGAGTTTTAAACCGCCAATGGGGAAGGATTTCGGCTTTGTATGGCTCCACCAAAAGCACTCCCTGTTCGCCCTTGCCAACTCGATAAAGTTCAGGGCGATCGCGAAAATTGATATTTTTAAAATCTAGAGAATAATCAAACTGCATAATTAATTTTTAATTTAAAATAATAGAATTAAAGATAAAAGTCTAGCTTCTATCTTAAGTAATGAAAGGTTGCGATTACTACCATGCTTTCTAGCCCTCAATCTCAGAATATTGCTCTTACCCCAGGTAATCTGCGTCGAGTACACCACATAGCCTTGAACGTTCAAGATATGCAAGCTTCCCGTCACTTCTACGGAGCTATACTTGGTTTACACGAACTGACAGGCGAAGAAGTTCCCGCCACATTGCGATCGCTTGTGACAGATGGAAAAGTGACCAACTTCGTCACCCCAGATGGCACCGTCCTCGATCTGTTTTGGGAACCGGAACTGTTACCGCCAGACGAAAACCCCCATCGCGCCTTTACCCGCGCCAATCACCTTGCCTTTGACATCGATCCGCAATTGTTCGACCGCGCCGTCGAGGTGCTAAAGCAAAATCAAGTGCAGATCGATCATGGCCCCGTTAGTCGCCCTACCGGACGAGGCATTTACTTCTACGATCCAGATGGGTTTCTCGTCGAGATCCGCTGCGATCCAGAATAAATTTAAGCTTGAAAGTCTTACCTTTGTCGCTGATGATAAGAAAAGTGCCTGATGGGAGTTAAACCAGTGCAGCAGCTATTTAAGGTAATCGAGGAAATATTTACCAAGCCTCCGATAAAATTTGAGCCAGAAAAACACACGCTAAAAGCGTGGGCAATGTATTGTCTTAGAGACAAAGGCTTTAAAGTAGTCTACGCTGAAAAAGCCGACTTTGCGGTTGAACCTAGAAACGGAGAAAAGATATATTTTAAGGTCACAAATAGTTCCGATAATTTAGACAATAAGTTGGCTTGGATAGTCTGGGATAACTCCACTAACAGCGCCAAAGTAATTGCACCTCAGCAGTAAAATACCCTTTTACATCTACAGGGTGTACTGCAACCAGAACAATATTAATGGAGATTAAATTATGTGGCTGCTAACTGTCACCTGCTCAGGCGATGGCTGGAAACGACATGGGAAAGAATTTTTAGCGATCGCAGACAAGTATCAAAATACTTGTATTTCTTCCAAAAAAATGCCCGATGGTAAGCGTTTCATGGAATACCACGTTGAAGATGTGGGGGACGCGGAAGCCTTCCAAGACGAGAGTTTAACCCTGGAAGGATTTTCGGCTTCCTTTGAGTCACTTTGAGGAATGACCAACTAAGAAAGCCCAGCAGCACAAAGTTATGTTTAGAGTAATAACGCCGGGATTCTCTCAAGAGTTTGAAAGATGGACAGACGCATTGAATACCGCTAAGTCTCTTCAACCAAAGTGCAAAAGTTTGTTTCAAGATATCCGAATTCTTGATGGTGAAGATGTGGTATGGGTATATAGCCGTTCTCACACTTATCCGCAGTTTATTGGTGCTGGCACCTACAACAGATTGGCTATGCTGTTTCTTCAGGAAGCAATGGAAGACAGTGAATCATCTGATGGAGAAAGCACGGATAATTAAAAGTAGTTTAATTTAGCTAAAGATTAGGGGAATAATGTTGAATAAGTTAGTGAAAATCGCGATATTGATGGTAGTAATGCTGACCATTGCATTTATTCCAAATGCTTTAGCGGCAGATATAGCTAATGGTGCCAAAATTTTCAGCGTCGAATGTGCTGGTTGTCATATCAATGGCAGCAATATTATTAGACGGGGGAAAAATCTGCAACTAAAAGCTTTAAAAAAAAATGGATATGATTCAACGGATGCGATCGCATCCATCGTCGCTAACGGCAAAAACAATATGTCGGCATACAAAGACCGCTTAACCGAACAAGAAATCCAAGCTGTTTCCGCTTACGTGCTAGAACAAGCTGAAAAAGACTGGCGCTCTTAACAAGTTGCTGGTTACTGACACCTAACTAAGAAACACAAATCTCAGTTAAGAGGTGATAAATGTTTGAACCACAGCAAATAAAAAATACAACTTTTAACAGCTTTGCTGACTGGTGTTTGCACAAAAATACCCTCTCAGAAGCAGCCAGACACACAGTTGAGGTGCTGTTAGAGGAAGCTGACACTTGGGACTGCTATGAAGCGGAGCTGATACTTTCATACTGCACGGAGCTGGATCTCAGCAGTAATGAAATTACCGACTTGAATCCGCTTTCTGGGTTAACCAACCTCACCCAACTGTATCTACATAACAATTGGATTACCGACTTGAGTCCGCTTTCTGGGTTAACCAACCTCACCCAACTGTCTCTTGGTGAAGATATTAATGACTTGAGTCCGCTTTCTGGGTTAACCAACCTCACCCAACTGAATCTCTATTACAATAAAATTACCGATTTGAGTCCACTTTCTGGGTTAACCAATCTCACCCAACTGGATCTCGGTAGTAATCAAATTAACGACTTGAGTCCCCTTACTGGGTTAACCAACCTCACCCAACTGGATCTACATAACAATTCGATTACCGACTTGAGTCCGCTTTCTGGGTTAACTAACCTCACCCAACTGAATCTCTATTACAATAAAATTACCGACTTGAGTCCGCTTTCTGGGTTAACCAACCTCACCCAACTGGATCTAAATAGTAATCAAATTACCGATTTGAGTCCCCTTTCTGGGTTAATAAACCTCACCCAACTGGATCTAAATAGCAATCAAATTACCGAATTGAGTCCCCTTTCTGGGTTAATAAACCTCACCCAACTGCATCTAAATAGCAATCAAATTACCGAATTGAGTCCCCTTTCTGGGTTAATAAACCTCACCCAACTGCATCTCTACAACAATCAAATTACCGAATTGAGTCCGCTTTCTGGGTTAACCAACCTCACCCATCTGAAACTCGGTGGTAATCAAATTACCAAATTGAGTCCGCTTTCTGGGTTAACCAACCTCACCCAACTGAGTCTCAGTAGTAATCAAGTTAGCGACTTGAGTGGGCTTTCTGAGTTAACCAACCTTACCAAACTGAATCTCCGAGTTAATCCAATCCTTAATCTAACTTTGTTGCGATCGCTTCTACAGAAGCGGTGCACTCTCTTAACGAAGTCGATCGATTTTAAAGAAGCCAAAAAAGCTATCAAATCTGCGTATGCAAGGATTGGCAAAGAAGCACCAGAAGTTCTTTTTTTCCCTAGTCCACACGCGGGGTGTACTCAACTATTCAACTTGCTCAAACTAGACAATACACCAGAAGAACAAAGATTTGGTAAGCTGAAATCCCTGCTCGTGTGGGGAGAGTCACTATCAAAGCAGCTCCAATGGTTTTTGGAAGGACTTCCGTGTCAAGCGCTGTGGAATCATATCCGGAATGAAATAGCGCCAGAGCAGATAGAACTAGAGCTGACAGCAGGAGACGAAGAAGGATGGTGGGAGCTGGATGAATTAATTAATCATTCTCTAGAACTCATCGGAGCTGATTCCAGCTCTTTTGATGCAGATGATTTTTATCCAGTAACTCCTACAGACCTTTTTACACAAATCTACGCAACTGAATTTTATGTTTCTTCGTTAGGTGTCACTCTCGACCAAAAGACACGGGAAGCATTTGACTGTCTGAACCAGCTTTTCGAGCATTGTGGTTTGATTTTCCCGTTTGAGAAGATTTGTATCGTATGCGATCGCCCTACTAAAATCTCCCTCGACAACCAAAACCGCCTCCACGCCGAAGGTGAACCCGCGATTCAGTTTGCCGATGGATGGCATACAGGATATTATTATCACGGTGTGAAATTGCCTGAAAAATATGGCAAACTACATCCTCATCAATGGCAGGCGCAATGGCTTTTAGAAGAAGACAACGCTGAGCTGAGGCGAGTGCTAATTCAAGGGATTGGCTATGCACGAATTTGTCAAGAATTACAAGCAACTGAATTAGATTCCTGGCAAGAATACACTTTGCTAAAACTTGATGCTGATATTGATGGTTTCGAGCCTGACGATTTTGATGATGATGATGATGCTCCTCAAAAAGAGCCAATTCATTTGCTAAAAATGACCTGTCCTAGCACAAGTTTTATTCATGCTATGCGAGTTCCACCGGACATTACATCAGCTCGTGCAGCGATTAGCTGGATCAATTGGGACATCGATCCAGAAGAATTTTCCGTGCAAACCTGAATAGTAACCTTTTAGAGTTATTAACCACAGATAAACACTGATAAATTATCTGCATTTATTTGTGGTTTAATTTTAAAAAGATTGATTTGTAGCACTACTTACTTAAATAAAATACAGACCTAACCCCTAGCCCCTTCCCTAGTAGGAAAGGGGGAAAGCCCCTCTCCTACTAGGAGAGGGGTTTGGGGAGAGGTTAAGTTTGTGTATCGCAGCCAACTTCTGACACTATAGGCAATAATTTTATCTATACATAACAAAGTGTCAAAATGAATCTACCCGAATCAAGCAGACTGCAATTTACCCCAGATTTGAATATCTGCCGCGTACTAAATGGTATGTGGCAAGTATCAGGCGCTCACGGACGAATTAACTCAAAAGCCGCCATCCAAAGTATGTTTGACTACATGGATGCAGGCTTTACAACTTGGGATTTGGCAGACCATTACGGCCCCGCAGAAGACTTTATTGGCGAGTTCCGGCGGCAATTGGTGGAAACCCGTGGAACCGAAGCGCTGCCTAACTTGCAAGCTTTCACAAAATGGGTGCCAAGACCAACTAAAATGACGCGCAAGTTGGTAGAAGATAACATTAATATTTCCCTGCGAAGAATGGGAGTTGATTCATTAGACTTGATGCAGTTTCACTGGTGGGATTACCGGGATGAAAACTACTTGGAAGCGCTCAAGTACATGACCCAACTTCAAGAGGAAGGTAAAATTAAGCACTTGGCTTTAACAAACTTTGATACGGAACACGTAAAAATTATTACTGATGCAGGAATCAAAATCGTTTCCAATCAAGTGCAGTTTTCTCTAATTGACCGCCGTCCTTTAGTAAATATGGTGCAGTTTGGCCAAGAAAACGATATCAAACTATTTGCTTACGGGACGCTTTGCGGCGGCTTGTTGTCAGAAAAATATTCGGGAAAACCGGAACCGCGAGGGGGAGAACTAAACACGGCTAGTTTGAGGAAATATAAAAACATGGTAGATGCGTGGGGTGGTTGGAGTTTATTTCAAGAACTACTTTCAACTCTCCAGCAAATTGCCCAAAAACACGCTGTGAGTATTGCTAATGTGGCGGTTCGTTACATTCTGGATCAGCCAGCGATCGCAGGTGTAATTGTCGGCGCACGGTTAAGCGTGTCGCAGCATTTAGAAGACAACGCCAGAGTGTTTAATTTGATGTTAGATAACTCAGATTATCAGCAGATTGATGCTGTCCTGGGACAGTCGCGGGATTTGTATCAGGCGATTGGTGACTGTGGAGATGAGTATCGAAGATAACAGTCCTGTAGTAAAAATGTCCGACGACTAAAGTCTCGGCTGAACAAACAAAGCCAGCCAACGCAACCGTTGGTAGGCTTTGTTCTTTGAGTATCGAGGCTTCTAGCCTGTGGGCTTATATTTGCTGGGAGGAAGCGATCGCTTCCTCCGGAACCACAAGAAAAAAGCTTTGGATTCGACCTTTGGAGGATTGGCGAGGACGTAGAGACTCTTTTAAGCTGGCTCTCAGCTCCTTTTTTGAATTTGAGATTTTAGATTGATGTCTGTGCGGGTTAAGCCACAATAGTTCATATCGCCCCGAAGGTTCAAATACCAAAATAAGAAAATTCCCCTTCAGCCTTAAATCCAAAATCAAAAATTTAAAATCAAAAATTATTTACACTTTGTATACAAATGCCACAAAATACCATTCGTTACATATCTCGTCCCCAAATCAAAATTGACGGACAGGATGCTCCGGCGGGATTGGCAGAGGATATTCTTCAAATCTCCGTCGAAGAAAGCCTCCATCTCCCGGCAATGTTTACTTTAGTCGTCCGCAATGACTACTTTCCAGGTCGCGACTCCGAGCAGCTTTGGAAGTACGACAATCTCTTTACGATTGGTAAATCTGTCCAGCTCGGTTTAGCCTCCAGCACCACAGAAGATTTGGACTTTGATGAGGCACAGCGAGGAGATATTCTCAAAGGGGAAATTACCGGGATCGAAACTCACTTTTCTAGTCAATCTCAGGCACCCGTTATCATTCGCGGTTACGACGTATCCCACCGCCTGCACCGGGGACGCTACAACCGTTCTTTCCAAAACATGAGTGATACTGACATTGTGCGGCAGATTATCGGTGAAGTGGGGATGACCGCTGGCACAATTGATGAGAGCGGCGGCCCTTATGGTTTTGGCGATCCGGTTGGCTATGTTTTCCAAGAAAATCAAACCAACATGGAATTTCTGCGGGAAAGGGCGGCGCGGCATGGCTTTGAATTGTTTGTGCAAGATAGTAAGCTACATTTTCGCAAACCTGTAGCAGGCGATACTTTAACCCTTAAGTGGTTGCAAGAAATACATAGTTTTCAGGTACGAGTCACCAGTGCTGAACAGGTAAGTGCTGTAGAAGTGAGGGGTTGGGATTACCAAAACAAAACAGCAATTACATCGAGTAAAAATAGTCAATCAGATGTAGTAATTACTGATACCGAACACGGCAAAGGTAAAACCACCAGCACTAAATTTGGGCTGGAGAATCAGGCACCGAAAATGATTGTGGTAGATCAAGCAGTCTACAGTCAGAAGGAAGCCGATAAAATAGCTCAAGCCTTATATAACGAGCTTAGCGGAGAATTTGTCTATGCTGATGCAAAAGCTGAGGGAGATCCGCGAATTCGACCGGGACGGGTAGTAGAACTCTCAGGTATGGGAAAGTATAGCGGCAAATATTACGTTACCGAAACTCGTCAAAACTATCAAGACCGCTATTACAGTACGGAGTTTAGTGTCAGAGGTTTGCGGGGAGGAGATTTGCTGACAACTCTATCTCCGCAAACTCGGCTGCGACCGGGACAAACTATGTTAGTGGGGATTGTTACCAATAACAAAGACCCGAAAAAATGGGGGCGCGTTAGGGTAAAGTTTCCTACCCTAACTCCAGAAGATAATGCCAGCGCCCACGAAAGCAACTGGGCGAGAGTAGTGGGGGTGGGAGCAGGAACCACTCGCGGCTTCGACTGTCTGCCAGAGATTAACGACGAGGTGCTGGTAGCCTTTGAACACGGCGACATCCATCGCCCTTATGTGATTGGTGGGGTTTGGAACGGTAAGGATGCGCCGCCGGAAACAGTGGATAACAGTATCTCAGGTGAAGGCAAGGTACGCTTACGGACGATTAAAACCCGTGTCGGGCATAAAATGCAGTTTGTGGAAGAGGATAAAGACAGCAGCAAAGCTGGTGTCTATGTCGAGACTATAGGCGGTCATAAATTACACATGAATGACAGCGACAAATTTGTGGAAATTAAAACCACTGACGGTCATTATGTGCGCTTAGACGATCAGAATAAGAAGATCGAAATTAAGACTAAGGGCGGTCACAAGATACTCATAGACGATCAAGGTAAGAAGTTAGATATCACAACCACCGGCGGTCAGAAGGTGCTGATGAATGACATGACCAATAGTATCAAAATGGAGGCGGTGCAAAAAATTAGTATTTCCGCACCAATGGAGATTTTGCTGCAATCAGGCCCTAGCACTATAAAACTGGCTCCTGCTGGCATAGAGTTTCAAACCGCAGCCAAGTTAAGCGCTCAAGCAGGCGGAGTCTTAGACTTGAAGTCTGGAGGTGCTGCCACTATGAAATCTGGTGCGGCTTTGTCGCTGCAATCTGGCGGTGCTTTGTCGGCGCAGTCTGGTGCGGCTGTAAGTGTGCAGTCTGCGGCGGCGCTGAGCCTGCAAGCGGGTGCGGCGGTGGCGATTGTGGCAGCTGCCACAGCTAGTATGACAGCGCCTTTAATTAGACTGAACTGTTGATATGGTGTGATATGGTGAGCGATCGCTACTAATCCCTACTAATCGCTACTAATGGCTAATGGCTAATCATAAAAAATTCCCCCACAATCGTCCAAATAGCAATTAGCCCCATTAGCAGAAGGAAGATTGCCATGTTACCAGTAGCAGTAATCGGTGATGTCGCTGGCGGTAGTCCCATTATTGGCCCCGGCGCACCAACCGTGCTAGTTATGGGACGACCTATAGCTTGTATGGGAGATGCCGTCGCAGGCCCGACAATAGCCACTGGCGTTCTAGCTATGCCTTGTTCTGTCACCGTCCTGGCTTGCGGTCGTCCAGTAGCTCATATGGGTACTATGGCTGTGGGAGTCACTCCCCCCGCCCCCGTTCCAGTTCCCATTTCTTTACCTGTTATCGCCACCGGAGCTACCGTATTAGTTATCCCTTAATCGCTGATTGCGATTTATTCTCTTCCAAGTATTGACTTCCCCTTTTAAGGAACGAAACCCAGCACTGTGTTCGGTTTCGTTCCAATGACCCAACCTACAACTTAGTAATTCTGAAGCCTTGTTAAGAGTAACTCGACTTTTGGCGAATACTCTTGGAAAGAGCAGCTAGAGTAAAGTGACTGCGATGCTAGGCAAAAAGTCACTTGTATGCCAGAAGGAACTGATAGGCAGCACAGCCACCTGGGTACGGGCTGGTCTTTCCCACTACGGGTGAACGTACAGGGAGGGCTTCAACTCAGTTCGGCAGAGCGAAACATCGAAGAGTCGATTCGGATTATCCTGCAAACTCAGATAGGTGAAAGGGTATACCGACCTAATTTTGGATCGCGTCTGTCGGAAATGGTCTTTGCGCCCATGAACACCCAAACCCTGCTGCTATTGCGCCTTCACGTACAGGAAGCTCTGGAAATGTGGGAGCCTCGCATAGTTCTGGACGTGGTGCGTACTGAACCCGATCCAATTCGCGGCCGCGTGGATATTATTATTGAGTACCACGCTAAGGGCAGTTACGATCGTGGGAGCTTGGTTTATCCTTTCTACCTGAACGGGGGAAATGATAGTTAGGAGATGAGGACTTTTGAATTAATAACTAATTAAGTGTTAATTCCTCGCCTCTTAACTTTTAGCAATTACCTATTACCTATTAATTATTAATAATGGATTTTGATTTTTTACCCAAGTTACCGAAGTCCGATTTAGACGATCGGACATTCAAAGATTTAGTAGATGAGTGCATTCTGCGGATTCCTCGCTACTGTCCGGAGTGGACAAATTACAACCCCAGCGACCCTGGAATTACTCTGATTGAGCTATTTGCGTGGCTGACTGACCAAATGTTGCTGCGGTTTAATCAGGTTCCCCGTCGCAACTATGTTGCTTTTCTAGAGTTATTAGGGGTTCGCCTGCAAGCTCCGGTTCCGGCTCAGACAGACTTGACTTTTTACCTAAGTGCTGCATTGCCCGATCCATACACTATTCCATCTGGGGTGGAGTTGGCAACATTGCGGACAGAAACCGATCCGGCGATTGTTTTCAGCACCGATCGTCCGTTGGTGATTGGTAAGCCTAACATCCGCCACTTTCTGACGGCGCAGAGTGTGGAAGATACACCCCAGATGTTGCGCGATCGCTTCACGAATCTCTGGACATTCCGACCTAATGGCGAATGGGCGGGTACAAATCTCTCCATCTTTGACGACCAACCCCAGCCGGGAAATTGCTTTTATCTGGTGTTCAACCCAGAGGACGAGTGCGAAGGTAATGTTCTAGCACTCAAATTCAAAGGCGAAGCCGCTACCTCCACTGGCATTAACCCGGAGGCTCCCCCCCGTCGCTGGGAAGCTTGGAATGGTGCCTATTGGCAGCAGGTTCTGTTGCAGGAATCAGATGATAGCACCAAAGGATTCAGTTTTAGCGAAATCGATCGCACTGGCAGCAATCCCATCCAAAGCGCAGATGTAGTCCTGCATATGCCCCAGCGCTGGCCCGTGTCCCACTTCCTCACCTATCAGGGGCGGTGGCTGCGTTGCGTATACAGCCATATAGACACCACGCAACCAGGTTACAGTAATTCCCCCCGAATTGTGGGTTTGTCTGCCAGAGCGATTGGCGGCAGCGTGGGCGCTTCTCAAAGTGAAATAATTAGAAATGAACTTCTGGGAGAGAGTGACGGTTCGCCCGGTCAGACTTTCCAATTGCAGGGGGTTCCCATCTTGACTCGCCGGGAAGATGAATACATTTTGGTGAGTCCGCCGGGAGCATTACCCCAAACTTGGACAGAGGTAAGTGATTTTGCCGAATCTGGTTCCCAGGATATGCACTACACCATCGATTCGCGTACCGGGTTGGTTCAGTTTGGCCCCTTGATTCGAGAGCCAGCCCACCTTCAGCAGCAGACGCAGTTGCGTGCTAGAACGCAGACCCCTGGAGACTGGGGACGTGCTGCGATCAATTCCCAATCCCCAATGCTGAATGCCCAAACCCCAATCCCCGCAGACGTGCGATCGCTAGAACGTCAATATGGCGCAGTACCTCCCAAAGGTTCCGTGATTCGCATGGTTGCATATCGCACAGGCGGCGGTCGCAAAGGAAATGTCCAACGGGGGACAATTACCGTACCCAAGTCAGCGCTTCCCTACGTTGCCAGAGTAATAAATCATACACCCGCCCGCAACGGAGCCGATGCCGAATCTTTGGAAGATGCGGTAATCAGAGTGCCTGCAATGCTCCGAACTCGCGATCGCGCCGTTACCCCAGAAGACTTCGAGGTACTGACGCTACAAGCTGGTGGCGGTGCCGTTGCCCGCACCCTGTGCTTGCCACCAAGTACCAGCGAACAAGCCGGGACAGTACGGATGCTGCTGGTGCCGCAAGCAAATACAGATGCGATCGCGCAAGGCGTTGGCATTCACCCCGATTTACTTTCCCTCACTCCCCAACTCAAAGAACAAATTCACGCTTACCTGGACGAACGCCGACTACTGGGAGTCCATGTACAATTGCAAGCACCCGAATATGTCGGAGTTGCAGTTCAAACCGAAGTCGCACTAGAGCCAGAATACAAAAATCCCCGCGCCCAAGAAGACATTCTCTTAAAATTGCGCGTCGCTTTGTACCGCTTTTTAAATCCACTTACCGGAGGCATGGATGGCACAGGCTGGCCTTTCGGTCGTCCCGTCTATCCTTCAGATATTGTCACCTTATTCCAGCAAATCGCCGGTGTGCGTTATTTAGGTGTTGTCCAGCTGTTTGAGTTGCGTAAGCAGCAACAAACTTGGGTGCGAACATTACCCCAAAACCCAGTCATCGATCCAGGCCCCCTTGGTTTAGCCTGTTCTTGGCAGAATAATCTACTGCGCTCTGGTCACGTTGTTAATATTATCCAGTAAATACCTCAACTTATAGTGCAAAGAGGATTAAGGTATCAGAAATGAGGAATGAGTATGAACAAGGAAAGTTAAAAGCAACACAGGAAAAAGTAAAAAAATCGAAATTTATACTTATTCCTCACCCTTGTACTATTTCACTCAGTCCTCACTCCTCCTTACTCAGTTCTGACCATGACTCAAAGCACTTCCCACAGTAAAATTCTCCGCCTGCAACTCACCCCCATGCAGATCAGTCAAGCGATCGCGCCCGTGGGAAATGCTTTTGATCGTCCGCAGTTGATGAGTGGCGGCGTAAATAGCAGGCTTACCAGTTGCGATCTGGTTGTGCATCCCAAAGAACCAAGTGAAATGGTTGTGCAGCTAGAAAACTTGGGAAGGCGTAACTTACAAGTGAACCTGCAAATTGAGGGCTTCCCGCCACAGTGGTGTCGCATCGGTATGGAAGGACACGAAATTGCTCCCGGTCAGCAGATGGATGCAGTTTTATACTTCCAAGTTCCAGCAAACTTCTTTGAAAATAATGAATCTTTGGCGACCGATGAAACCCTGGTAGTTGATTATCAGAGTCGTCTTTATGTTTACTACGTAGAAGAAGGTAGTGGCAGGCAACAAATTGAATCCGCAGCCTTTAACCTTTATATACGTCCCCGCAGTCTCTACCTGAATTTTTTGCCAGCACTCTATCAAGAAGTAGACTTTATTGGTCGCTTCTTGAAAATTTTTGAGGAGACTTTTGAACCCGCAGTGCAGTCTATGGATGCTCTGTGGGCTTACCTAGACCCCTTGACTGCGCCTGCGGCGATGCTGCCCTTTCTCGCCCATTGGGTAGCTTGGCCCATGAACCCCCGCTGGAGTTTAAGCAGGCAGCGTTATCTAATTCGACAAGCTGTGGAACTTTACCGCTGGCGCGGGACAAGGCGAGGTTTGCGGCACTATCTGCATCTCTACACAGATTTGCCCTTAGACGACCACATACCCCAAGAAGCTGAGAAACATATTTGTATTGAAGAAATCTTTGGTAGAGGTTTTGTATTAGGAGAAACACACCTTAGCGAAGATTCTATGCTAGGCGGCGGGCGACCCTATCACTTTGTTGTACGTCTGCGTTCTGACCGACCCGAACAAATTGATGAAGGATTAGTGCGCCACATCATTGAACAGGAAAAGCCAGCTTTTTGTACTTACGAACTTACTATCGAAACAGGTTAATCGCTAATTACTAATGGCTAATGGTAATAAAAAAGCAATTAGCAATTAGCAATTAGCAATTAGCAATTAGCAACTAGCAATTTAGCAACTATGTTTCCCCCACCATCCACCAACCCTTTAGAGCGCTTACACGTCACTGACGGTCTACTAATGAACGCCGACCGCTGGCGGCGATCGCATGAGTACCATCGACAACGCCAAAATATTCATTATCAGTCTTTGAATCAGCCAGGAATTGTCTCTGGTTTAGGGGTACATTTGATTTCACCACCAGCAGATGTCGCGCCGCAATTTCGGGATGGACGTTGGCTGCAAATTCAGCCGGGAATTGCCATAGATTTAATGGGAAATCCGATTGTAGTTCCCGAACCAATTGAATTTCGGGTGTCGGGTGAGATGGCACAAAATCCCCAAATGGTTTATTTGGTGGTTAGTTATGTAGATCCAGAGAAATTGCGCCGGAAAGAGTCGCGTGAATTTGAAAGGGAAACTTTTAGAATTGACGAAAAAATGACTCCGCCAAGTGATTTGGAAGTTGAATTGTGTCGAATTCTCTTGCAACCAGAGGCGGAACAATTAGAGAATCCCAAGGATGTATTTTTCCCCACAGTTAATAGTTTAGATTTGCGCTACCGAACAGTTGCGCGATCGCGTCCAGCAGCAGTTGTCCGAGTTGCCCATATAATGCGATCGCAACCCGCCGACGAGCGCAGTTTTACTAATCTTTCCTACCTGGTAGATGCTGTTGCTGCTCTTTACCCAAGTTTACAGGGAGAAGACACAATTGGACGAGTAACTTTAGCAGACTCTAAAATTTCAGATTATGACCTACTTTACCTAGCTGGTAAGCGATCTCTTAATCTGAACCAACAAGAATTTGAAGCTTTGAGAAATTATTTAGATACAGGCGGTATTCTGCTAGTAGATGCTCCTACAGATGCCATAAATCTGATAGAAAGTGTCATGGCTATCACCCAACAACTAGGAACACCTCTAGAAGATATCAAACGCCTGAGTCGAAATCACCCTTTACGCACCAAGCCTTTTTTATTTGCAGCGCTACCCACACTGAATAATCAGCAAATTCAAATGGGTTATGGGGGAGGAATCATTTTAGTAATTGGCGAACTGTCACCAGCTTGGGGATTAGATGACAAGCTTCTCCTGTCGCGAGAAACCATCCGTACCGCCCAAGAGCTAGGAATTAACCTGCTACATTTTGCCCAAGCTCGAAGACAAATGACGCAGTTAATAAAAGCAGGAAGTGTAGTAGCGATCGCTCCGGAAACGCCTGTTTCTACAAAGCAAGCTATTTTTGACAAACTCCAATTTTAAATTAATCATAAATAACCCTGGCAGGTTGCCTGAGTTATTAGGCAATTCTTACTAACAAAGAACTATGGCAAAGAGTCTTATTAGTGCAAGTATCTCCACACAGGTACTCCGATTAAAACCAGGAGGAAACACAGCTTCATTTGAAGTAAGTGTTACTAATGAAAGCGAACAGTTTGCTACTTTTCAAGTAGAGCTTATAGCCGCTGGTACCGATGGTAACTTAGGTTCTCGCTGGTACAACCTTTCACCAGGAATAAGCGCTAAAAAACCGCCAGGAGATAGTACAAAGTTTTATGTAACTATTACCGATACACCTGTTCCGGGGTTTGTCGGCAAAATGAACATCACAGTACGCATTTTCTCCCTAGAACTGCGGGAGGAAGAAAGACAACTTTTGCGTCTGGCGGTTGAGCAGGGAATCGGCTCTATACCCATGCAGCTGGAACTGCCAGTCCGAGAATTTAAAACTCATCCGACAGACCTGCTAGAAATACAGGTCCGCGTTTATAATCCCAGTCAATCACCCGCGAATGTTGTACTGCATTTGTTAGGTGTAGAACGCAGCTGGTTGATAGAGGGAACTGACCGAAAATTGCTAGTTCCTGCTGCCACCAAAACAGAGACAATTTTCTTATGCCAATTACCGAGCGCCGGACTCGCTCCCAGTGGAACATACCCTTTTACCATCGAATGCCAACAGGTAAACGGCCCCTCATCTAGTATCCAAGGGGCGATAATGGTTGCTCCTGGGGGGTTTATGGACTTCCTTTGTACCCCAGCTTTACATCAGATACCCATTGGCAACCGCTGGCAACTTAAAAACTGGAAATCAAACGCTGCAACTTATAAAATTCAATTCGACAACGCCAGCAATTTAACTCAGCAGGTGAGTGTTGAAGTCCACGCAGAAGAGCCGCGTGCCTTTAAGTTAGAGGTGATTCCTGAAAGTTCGCAAATAGCTCCGGGTGAGACAACCGAGTTGTTGCTGGTGGCTAACAAGAAGCGGCGGCGCTGGTTGGGGATATTGCCGCAAAGATTTTTGTTTGAAGTCAAGGCTGTGGTATCGGACGATAGATTGGATGTACGCAACGACACTCAAATCCTGAAATTGCGTGTTTTAGCTGTTGTACCAATTTGGATGCAGTTGGTAGGTGGGTTTTTATTATTATTCCTGCTCTGGTGGCTCTCGTGGCTTAACCCTAAAAACCCATTTTGGGGTCATAAGGAAGCTGTTACTTCTGTGCAATTCAATGGAGTAGGCGAACAAGTTGTCAGCGGTTCTAATGACCAAACTACGATTAGATGGCTGAGTGCAGGCTTTTTCAATCCATTAATCAACCAACAGATGGGAGTAATTGGGAGAAACGAAAAGGGAGTGCGAACTGTTCGTTATAAACCTGTAGACAACGATCTGATGGCGGCAGGATTGGAAAATGGGGAAATAAAACTGTGGGATGTGTTGGGTAATGGGAAAGACCCGATAAGTTCTTTCTCCTACCAAAAAGATGACCGGGTTTTGGCTTTAGAGTTCTCGAAAGACTCGCGCTATCTATTCAGTGGTCACGGTAGCGGTTTGGTGTTGGTGTGGGATGTGGAACGCACCAACATTAACACGCCTAACAATCAACCTCTTCGGGGCAAGAAATTTGACTTTGCGGTGAATTCTTTAGCGCTGGTGGGGAAAGCAGGTAAAAACCTGATGATTGGCGGACGGTATAACCAATTGGTAGCGTGGAACTTAGAAAAAGACAAATGGGGGCGGGTGTCCTATCCCCGCAAAGGCGGTCAGGAAGATTATATTGTCAGCTTGGATAGTGCTGAATACAACCCTAATCTTTTGGTAACTGCTGATAACCAAGGCTACATTACCTTGTGGAATATGCAACAATGCCTTGCCGAAAAGGGGCTTTGTGAGGTTTTAGATGAATGGTCTGATGGTCACGGCGGCAAACCAGTTCGTTCGGTGGCTCTAAGCGCTAATGGTTGCTACCTAGCAAGTGGCGGGGATGATGGAAAAGTGATGCTTTGGTATCTGACGGCTGAAGGTAAGCGCGATCCGCAATTCTCGAAAGGGAAAAAAATCGATCAGTCTTTGAAGGAGTCTGAAAAGATCAATAGTGTTGATATTAAGCAGACAGGGAAATATATTTTAGTGGCTAGTGGAAGCGATGATCATGAGGTGAAATTAGACCGTGTGGAGCGACCACGTAACGCGCAGTGCGGGAACCAGGAATAGGGATTGGGGATTGGGGATTGGGGATTGGGAATTGGGAATTGGGGATTGGGAATTGGGAATCCCTAGTCCCCAGTCCCTAGCCCCCAATCGCTACTTTTTTGTAGAGGGGGAAACATGACGAGGCAGCACTTAAACCCTTCTGGGGCAGAGACGGGGAGACAAGAGCCGGAAGGCTCCGGCGGTCTGAATGTGGTGGATATACTGACGCTGCCGGAGGAGCAGCGGCAGGTTGTCCAATGGATGATGCGAAAAAAATCAGATGTCAGCTTGGCTGAGGTAGCAGAGCGCATTGACTTCACACAGTCAGATGCGATCGCTATTATGGATGAGTTGGTAGATCAAGGCTTCGTGCAAGAAATGCAAATTGCAGGCGAGGCACGCTACCGGATTCGTCTTGCTGCCAAAAGAGGAACCCAGCAGCAGACCATTCAACAGGCTTTGGCTCCTGGTAATCCCCTCTCAGTTATCCTCAATCCCAGTGGAGATTATGCCCTCGTAGCCGGGAGTAACTTCGATCTGTGCGTCACCGTAAGTAACAAGGGCAATCAGAGCGCCTTAATTGATATTTTTATCGATGAAGTATCCTATCCCCGCAACTGGTGTATTAATCCCCATGAGCGGCTGGCTTTGGGTGCCAACTCCACCAGTGAGGTTATATTTCAGTTTGAGGTGCCGCTGGAGGCTAAACCCAACACTTACAACTACCTGTTAGTGGTTGATGCGCCACTGCACTACCCAGAAGATACTCCGATTCGACATAACAGCCGACTTCAGGTTTTGCCGCCAGTTGAGGCTGCTATCCGAGTCAGCGACCCTACTTTCAGTCTTTCGCCGCCTACGAGTTCTGCTGCACCTGCCCTTCTGCAACCCGGAGCGCTGTTGCAAGTTGCGGTGAGCATACATAACCGCTCTGACCGAGTAGACCGTTTTCGGCTGACGTGTCCTGAACTCAATGAAAAATGGTATACCGTGCGCTATCCAGAGGGTTTAAATTCACCTGGATTAGTAACAACTGCCACTGCATTAGACCTTAACCCCGGAGAGAAGGGCGACATCCTCCTGTTTTTGAATCCGCCAATGGACGCTGTGGCGGGAACTTACTTTCCCACCGTGCGGCTATATTCTGCGAACAATCCAGACTTGGTGTTGCTGGATGTGGTGTACTTACAAATTCTCCCGACTTACCTGCTGACTGTAGAATTTCGCAGCTTGGTGGGCAAGGTGCGGCGTTTAGCCGGGCTGTATGAGGTTAGGTTGAACAATTCGGGTAACATATCGCGGGAAGTCATTGTACGAGCTAAAAGTTTAGATGAGGAGGATGTGTGTAGTTACACAGTGTTGCCGACTATGCTGCGGATAGCGCCTTTTTCCTTAGCTACGGCGGAAATTAAGGTAAAACCGCTCAAGTGGTGGCGTCGCCCAATCTATGGGGGCGGACGGCTGATCAACTTCGGCGTTGAAATTGAAGATACGCAGCAGTTGCCTTTAATTAATGATGCGCCGCAGGGGACTTTGTATTGGGAGCCGCGTCCTTGGTGGCAGTTTTTGCTGGTGTTGCTCACTGTGTTGGGAACTGTCGCTGCGATCGCATTCCTCGTTTGGTTGCTATTCTTTAAGCCAAAGCCATCACCAAAAGTTATTGAATTCGGCTCTCAAGACAATTTCTATCAAGCCGCTGAAGGTGATTTTATCCGCCTCTCTTGGCAAATTCGCAACCCGCAACAACTAAACTCGCTAACCATCACTGGTCAATCACCTGATGGTACAGCTGCCCTTGAACCAATATCTTATGATTTTAGTCGAGGAGTCCCAGATCAGCTTAAGTCCTTCTGCGCTATTCGGCAGATACTAATCTGCAAAAATGTGCGTACAGATGCCCGCAAACCTGGTGACTATGTTTTTGAACTAAAAACATTTCCCAAGAATAATAAAGACATAGCATCTAATATTTTAAAAACTAACGTAATTAAAATCGAGCCGATAGCTCCTCCAAAAATTGTCGAGTTTTCCTCTAGCCTACCTGTCTACCAAGAAAGATTAGCAGTTCCACCAAATAACACACCCAACGATAAAATCCTCCTCAACTGGAGAATTATCAACAGAGATCAAATTAAAGAATTACAGCTAATCGGGCGATCGCCTGAAGGTGAAGTCACAAGTGTTTTGAAGCGTTATAACTTCAGCGAAGGGATTGCTGTAGGTTTGAAGAAATATTGTTCCATCGAAGTTGGACTCTTATGCAAAAATGTACCTACAGATGCCCGTAAACCTGGAGACTACATTTTTGAACTCGCAGTAATTCCCAACAACGGACAAGAGGAACCATCAGATACCAAAAAAACTGATGCTATTAAAATTCAAGCTCAGCCCTCCAAAATTGTAGAATTTAAAATCAATAATCAAGAGGCTCTGGCGAAATATCTTGTTCCAATTAATAAGAACAAACCTGGGGGAATCTTTAGAATTTCTTGGAAAGTAGAAGGCGGCAAAGATATAAAAGTGCAGCTGCTTCCCTCACCTGGAAACGTCCCGACTTCTGGTAGTCTCCCCTACACCATCAGCCAAAAACCTGGTAGCGAAACTCTTACCTTGCAAGTAACAAATGCTGCTGGCGAACAAATTAGTCGCGCAGTTACTATTGAAACCTTTGAGCCGCCGCCTCCTCCAGCTCCTCCACCTTTAATTCCGGCTCCAGGCGCTAAAGGTTCAACCGCACCAACGTTAGTCCCAGCTCCACCCATTCCACCACCGCTACCGATTGCTCCACCCCCTGCTGCGGGTGCGTCAGCTGGGAATACTGGTGCAGGATCTCCCCCTCCTCCTGCCCCTGGTGCCGCCGTCTCACCTGCCGCTCCGAGTGCCGCCGTCTCACCTGCCGCTCCAGGTGCCGCCGCATCACCCGCCCCTGGTTCCCCCTCACTAAGCGATCCTGATTCCCTTTCACCCTCTGAACTACCACCGCGTTCTGACTAATATTAAAATCCGGTGCAAGACACGAAGTCTGCACCGGATTCTAATATTAATTTAAACAAGAAACCAAACCGGAAACTAAAGAAGGTTGATAGTTCCTTCTCCAACTTAGAGATAATAATCTGGTTGTTAAGGTTAATAGTGTGTCAAGAAAAAATCCACTGCCAAAATGTTTATCCTGAGAAGATCCAAGGAGAGCCTTTAGCAGTGGAAGCGCCAATCTGTGGGAGACTAGCCGAGTTAAATTCTTAATTTCAAGATTTAGTAACGGCGAGAGAAGCCACCACTAGGCCTGCGGTTGCCACCGCCGGAGGGCCCTCTATCTTCACGAGGCTTGGCTTTGTTGACTTTTAGATCGCGGCCCATCCACTCAGCTCCATCGAGAGCTTCAATAGCAGCAGTTTCTTCAGCGTCAGTTTCCATTTCTACGAAACCAAAGCCGCGTGGACGACCAGTTTCTCGGTCGGTAGGTAGTTGAACACGCTTAACAGTTCCATATTCAGCAAAAACTTGGCTGAGGTCTTCTTGCGTGACATCGTAGGATAGGTTGCCTACATAGATTGACATGGAGTATCTCACTTCATCAGATGGTGTAGAGACTTCGATTCGGAGAGATGCCTGTCAATGTAAGACAACAAACTCGCTCAGCCGAATTAAATTCCCAGTGACTAACTTAACATAGGATCGGGCTTCAGGTATTTATTGAAAAGTTAAAACAGCATGAAGTTTGTCAAGGGCAGGATTGCGTAATTTAGGAAGTGACAATTATTGGTAAATTAATAAGAATTTATACATAAAGCAACAACTTCAGTTAGATCCGGTTCCAACTGTTATAGATGCAGTGCCTCCCAATGAGCTGTGCCAGCCGTGAAGGTGTCACGCACCATGTAGCATATAAACTTAGGCAAATGCTTGGCGAGTCTGTGAAATTTTTTAAATTAAGCAAAAAGTGTCTACTAGAGTGGCACAATTTACCTTCTAGAGCGCAAACTAGGGTTGTAGATAAGAAGCTCCTGAACAATTGCTATGTTTCCATCTGACCCCCCTCCATCTGGGAGCGGATTTCACGCTCTGTTGAAGAACCGACCCTTTATGGTGCTGTGGGTTGGGCAGATATTGTCCCAAATAGCAGATAAAGTATTCTTCGTTTTGCTGATTGCTTTGCTGAGCGAATATCAGTTCGCTCCCGAAATGGAAAATTCCATGCGATCAGCTCTGATGGTCGCTTTTACGCTACCCGCGATTCTGTTTGGCTCAGCTGCTGGCGTGTTTGTGGATCGCTTTCCTAAGAAGAAAGTTATGGTTGCTTCCGATCTGCTGCGCTTTGGCTTGACAATATTAATTCCCTTATTGCCACAGAAGTTTAGCATCTTGTTGGTAATTACGTTTTTGAGTTCTGCGGTAACTCAATTTTTTGCCCCAGCAGAACAGGCGGCTATTCCGTTAATGGTGCGGCGCGAAAATTTGATGACGGCTAATGCGCTGTTCACCACGACGATGATGGGTTCTTTGATTGTGGGGTTCGCTGTCGGGGAACCTGTGTTGAGTTTGGCTAGAAGTTTGGGTGGAGAATCTAGTCAAGAATTTTTGGTTGGCGGATTCTACCTGTTAGCGGCGATTATTAGTATGTTCGTTAAGATTAAAGATCCTGCGGTTATCAATCCACAGGCAGCAATTAATCCGATAAGCGACTTGAAAGCGGGGTTGCGTTATCTGTGGCAAAACCGCCTGGTTAGGAATGCAATGTTCCAGTTGGTGATTTTGTATTCAGTGTTTGCGGCGTTAACGGTGCTGGCGATCGATCTTTCCGAGAAGCTAGGACTGAAATCAGAACAGTTTGGCTTTCTGTTGGCATCTGCTGGGGTGGGGATGGTATTAGGTGCGGGGATATTGGGACACTGGGGCGATCGCTTTCACCAAAAACCGTTACCATTGTTTGGTTTTCTCAGTATGGCGTTTGTTTTGGGTGTGTTTAGCTTTACACACCGACTTTGGCTGGGTTTAGGGCTGAGTGCTTTGTTGGGTTTAGGGGCATCTTTAATCGGCGTACCGATGCAAACTTTGATTCACCAGCAAACATCGGAATCGATGCGGGGTAAAGTTTTTGGGTTTCAGAATAATGTGGTTAATATTGCTCTAAGTTTGCCGTTAGCGATCGCAGGCCCTCTGACGGATAAATTTGGTCTGCGAGGCGTTCTTCTGGCAATGAGTATCGTTGTTAGTGTAGTGGGCATTTGGGCGTGGCAAAATACCCGCAATGTTTTGAAAGATGCGATTTAGGGATTGGGGATTGGGGATTGGGGATTGGGGATTAGGGATTGGGAGGATTCTTACCCAGTCCCTTGTTCCTAGTACCCAGTCCCTAGTCCCTTGTTCCTAGTCCCTAGCCCCCAGTCCCCAGCCCCTCATCTAAAATCAATGAACTTTTCTGCTGCTACGGCATTGAGTGGCTTAGAGAAAAGATATCCTTGTCCATGTTCGCAGCCAAGAAGTCGCAATTGCTCTAACTCAAGAGGAGTTTCTATTCCCTCGGCGACTACATCCATTCCCAAATTATGGGCAAGGGTTACAATTGTTTGGACAATCTGTAGAGGCAGTCTTGCCTGTCTGCTATTGCCAGATGTCCTCAGTCTACTTACGAAAGAACGGTCAATTTTCAAGGTATTGATGGGAAAACGGTGCAGATAGCTCAAGGAAGAGTATCCTGTACCGAAGTCATCCAAGGATAGTTCAATCTGACGCGATCGCAGTTGCTCTAAACTAACAGTTGCAGCTTCCGCATTTTCAATGAGAACGCTTTCAGTAATTTCCAGCTTCAAACAGCTTGCTTGCAAACCAGTATCCTTGAGAATTTGGTCAATTTGCTCAACTAAATCTGGTTGCAGAAACTGTTTACCGGAAAGATTAACGCTGATAGTTAGGGAGTTGCAACTATTGCCATTTGCCTGCTGCCATGTCCGCATCTGATGACAGGCTTCGCGCAGTATCCACCAGCCAAGGGGTACAATCAGACCAGTTTCTTCGGCAATGGGGATGAACTCGACTGGAGAAATCATGCCTTGTGTTGGGTGAATCCAGCGCACCAACGCCTCGAAACCAGCCAGCTTACCCGTAGAGAGCAATACAATTGGCTGGTAGTGAATCTGGAATTGGCAGTTAGTAAGATACGCATCTGGCCTGTCACTCAGTTGTTGATCGAGTGCTAATTGCTCAACTGCCCGTCGCAGATCCGTCTCCAGCTGCAAGTGAGCGATCGCTCTCTCGTGCATAGTTGAGTCAAACACAACGTGGCACGCTTTACCTTCTCCCTTAGCGCGGTACATGGCGATATCAGCATCCCGGAGAAAGTCTTCTGGCTGATTGTATTCAGTTCTAAGCAGAGGAGTGCTAAGTAATGTAGACGCTTCGCCTTCCCAGAGGCTGGGCTGAGGGTTGAGTGAAGAGGAACTAGAGGAATTTTTAAGTATCGGGCCGCTATTTTCTAACTGGGTCTGTACTTCGTACCGCTGCGCTACCACTCCTGAAGTTCTCAAGCCTGCTTGCATCGTCAGTTTTTTTACCCCAGCTCTATTTATGGCAATGCCAATGCTGGCGGAGGTGAATACTTCATGTCCATCCAGGTAAAATGGTGATGCTAACGCCGAGTGAATTTGCTCAGCAAGGTGGACGGCTTCGCTGACATCTTGGATGTTGTCTTGGAGAATTGCAAACTCATCCCCGCCAAAACGTGACACTGTATCAATCGGGCGCAGACACTCTTGCAGCCGTTGAGCAACCGCTTTTAGCAGTTGATCCCCCAGGAAGTGTCCCAAACAGTCGTTCACAAGTTTGAAGCGATCCAAATCCAGAAATAGTACAGCGAATCGATAGTCAGGACGCCCCTTTGCAGTCTCAATTAAATCTTTCAGACGAGATATCAACAAAGCTCGATTAGGCAGGTTTGTGAGGCTGTCATAAAAAACATTCCGTCGCAGTTGTGCTTCTGCCCACTTTTGCTCAGTGATATCAGTGAAGGCTCCAATAAAGCTTTGCAATTGACCAGTTGCTGAGAACAGGGGCGCACAAGAGAAGGCGGTTGTGCGCTGGCAACCATTTTTCCCAATGATGTCCACTTCGTAGCTGGAGGGTTGTCCTTGCAGGCTTTTGCTGTGTTTGTTCGCCATTTTCTCCAGGCTTTCAGGGGTGAAGAAGTCGTGGAAGGTTTTGCCTGCCAGTTCTCCCGCTTCCTCTATCTCCAGCAGGGAACACATTGTGGGATTGATGTAAATTGTGGAGCCATCTTCGCTAAGATGCCAGACTCCCACGGTGTTGTTTTCGGCAAGTGTCCGGTAGCGTTGTTCGCTTTCGCGCAATGCCTCTTCTGCCTGTACGCGATAGGTGATGTCTGTGGAAATGCCAATAATTCCAATCAATTCACCTTTATCGTTATAAATTGGCGAGTCTGTCACCATTGCCGGGAAGGTACTACCGTCTCGGCGCTGCATCAAAAATTCTCCAGACCAACTTTCGCCAGTGCGGAGGCTGGATCTAATCTCAAGTGCTTGCGATCGCACACAGGGCGGTGCGATAATTTCCGCGATTTTACTACCTATTACCTCTGCTTCTGACCAGCCGTAAAGCGTTTGTGCAAAACGGTTCCAATAAGTAATTGTTCCATCTATATCGGTAGCAATTACTGCCTGCTGCACTGCATTCAACAGTCGCGCCTGAAAGCGGATTTTTGACTCGGCCTGCTGGCGCTCATTGATTTCCCTTTGTAGTTTGTGGTTGGCTACCTCTAGTTGTGCGGCACTGGGGAGAGCCAGCGCTTGCGGAATTAACGGTACTAGCTCCATAGCTGTATAAACGGAAACTCCTGCTGTTGTCGCTTTCACAAATCCCGAAACCCAGTAATCCGGGTGCCATAACGTCCACACTTCTATCAAATGTCCGGTGCCGCAGGCAACAATAAAGGCACCAAAGAGCAGGAATATCCAGTTAAACGGTATATCCCGACGCTGTTTAACGAAATATACTAGCATCAGGGGTATTGAATAATACGCCATCGCTATCAGTAAGTCGGAGGCTATATGCAGCGATACCAACCCAGGCTTCCAGAGATAGCAATGGCCATGGGGGATAAATTGGATTAAAAATAAAGGTTTTGTGATATATTCCAGCATTGAGCTTATTTTCTGGTGTCATTCATTGCTGTTTCTGGAGCTGATAGCAATTCTCTTTGTCAAGGATGTTTTATCTGCTCTGTATGCTTTGTAACACAACTTAGCATTTAGGGATTGTTCTTTTGTATACTAGGCGACTTAATGTTTGTTGCTTCTACCAAAATTCAGCCGATTCGCGCAGATTATTCTAAGCAGAGTCCTCATGTCTTCAGCTGAAATACTGACTTATTAGTTGTTTGTGCAAGGTAGGGAGTAATGAAGTTGGCTAATTACCGATTACCTAATGTCTTCAGCTGAAATACTGACTTATTGGTTGCTTATGCAAGATGGGAATTGGAAATAAGTCTTACCCAGTCCCTAGTCACCTCCTCCCCAATGCCCAACTTTGAGAGATCGCTCGACAGGAACTGATAGAAGGAATTAGACTTAAGAATTAACCCCCAAGTTGGCATCATTCATTAAATACAAAAGATACGAGAGTTAAGAAAAACCAGTTAGTTATAGTGAGAGGTCTACAAGTGCGATCGCAAAGCATCTCGGAAAAAGAAGCCACACGTCAAATGAGCAACAACCGTCAAACAGGTGCATATGCCTTGATTGACAGCTTGATGCGCCACGGTGTAAAGCATATTTTTGGCTATCCAGGTGGTGCAATTCTGCCGATTTACGACGAGTTATATCGGGCAGAAGCTAGAGGTGGTATTCAGCACATCTTGGTAAGACACGAGCAAGGTGCGTCACACGCCGCCGATGGCTATGCTCGTGCTACGGGGCAGGTGGGTGTCTGTTTTGCAACATCTGGCCCTGGGGCAACCAACTTGGTGACAGGTATTGCCACCGCTCACATGGATTCGATTCCAATGGTGGTGGTCACGGGTCAGGTGGCTCTAGCAGCAATTGGCACCGATGCGTTTCAGGAAACAGATATCTACGGAATTACGCTGCCAATTGTAAAGCACTCCTATGTAGTGCGCGATCAAAAAGACATGGCGCGGATTGTGGCAGAAGCGTTCCACATCGCCACTACCGGGCGGCCGGGGCCAGTTTTGATTGATGTGCCGAAAGATGTTGCATTAGGGCAATTTGACTATTATCCAGTAGAGCCGAATTCAGTGAAGTTGCCGGGATACCGTCCCACTGTCAAGGGAAATCCTCGCCAAATCAATGCGGCGGTAAATTTAATTCGGGAAGCCAAACAGCCCTTATTGTATGTGGGAGGAGGCGCGATCGCAGCTGGCGCTCATCCAGAAATTCAACAGCTAGCACAAAGTTTCCAAATCCCCGTCACCACAACCCTGATGGGCAAAGGTTCATTTGACGAAAACCATCCCCTAGCACTGGGAATGTTGGGGATGCACGGCACCGCCTACGCTAACTTTGCGGTGAGCGAGTGCGACTTGTTGATAGCAGTGGGAGCCAGGTTTGATGACCGCGTGACGGGCAAATTGGATGAGTTTGCCTCCCGCGCTAAAGTTATCCATATTGATATTGACCCCGCTGAAGTCGGGAAAAACCGCGCTCCGGAAGTGCCAATTGTGGGCGATGTGCGGAATGTCTTGATTGACTTGCTGCGCCGATGTCAGGAAACAGATACCGGAACCCCAATCCAGACGCAAGCATGGCTAGAACGGATTAATCGCTGGCGGGAAGACTATCCCCTAATTGTCCCCCAATATCCCGATAGTCTGGCACCGCAGGAAGTGATTGTGGAACTAACTCGTCAGGCTCCAGATGCCTACTACACCACAGACGTTGGACAGCACCAAATGTGGTCGGCGCAATTCTTGAAGAATGGCCCGCGTAAGTGGATTTCTAGCGCTGGTTTAGGCACGATGGGTTTCGGGATGCCTGCCGCGATGGGTGTCAAGGTAGCTCTGCCAAATGATGAAGTCATCTGTATCAGCGGCGATGCCAGTTTCCAGATGAATTTACAGGAATTGGGAACCCTTGCACAACATCACATAAATGTCAAGACAGTAATTATCAATAATGGCTGGCAGGGGATGGTGCGTCAGTGGCAGGAAGCTTTCTATGGAGAGCGTTACTCGTCCTCGAATATGCAAGTGGGGATGCCAGATTTTGTGCTGCTGGCGCAGGCTTTCGGGATTAAGGGGATGGTTGTTCGTAGTCGAGATGAATTGAAAGATGCGATCGCCGAAATGCTCGCCCACAACGGCCCAGTTCTCTTGGATGTCCGAGTCAAAAAGGACGAAAACTGTTACCCAATGGTAGCTCCTGGCAAGAGCAATGCTCAGATGATTGGCTTGCCAGAACTCCGCAAATTGGAAAAAGCTACAGAATTAATTTACTGTAGCGGCTGCGGTGCCAAAAACATCGCCAGCAACAAATTCTGTCCCGATTGCGGCACCAAAATCTAATGGCTAATAGCTAATGGCTAATTGTTAAACAATTAGCCATTAACTTAATCTCGTCATTACTTAATCTTTACCTTCAGGGGTTAGAGTGGGGCTGGCTATAATACGCCAGTTTTTCATAGCTGGAGATTCTTGCAGCCATGCCCCCATTTTCTTCTTCAGTTCTAGAAATAGACCAATACGACCCGAACGAAACCCGTCGGTTGCATTTTTACTCCAAAAATGAAGAAATTCCCCTAGTGCCGCAGGGTATCTGGCAAGTAGATCGGGGATTGGTGCAGATGAGTACAATTTGCGCTAACGGTGACGAAGTGCTGCTGGGTTGGGCAGCACCTTCCATGTTCTTTGGTCAGTGGGTATTTCAATCCCTGAAAGGAATTCATCCCTTAGCTCAACCAAACGCGGCAATAATATACCACGCCCTATCCGATGTTTACCTGAAGTGGTTTTCTATTCTAGAGATAGAAGCTTCGGGGCGTTTGGCTCAGATAATTTTGCCGCAAATGGTACGACGGATGCAACAGACAGAGGCGCTTTTAGCCATAGTCGGACATCGGCGTGTAGAGGATCGCTTGCATCGGCTACTACTGTTATTGAAACAGGAAGTCGGGCAACCTGTAGCTGGCGGAACTCGTCTATCTGTCCGCCTGACACATCAAAATATTGCCAGTGCTATCGGTACTACTAGAGTCACGATTACGCGACTCCTTAGCAAACTCCAGGGTCAAGGATGGATTAGCCTAGATTGCGATCGCCACATTATCCTAAAAGAAGAGAGCTTCGCTGGCATCTCGGATTGATCGGTCGCATTTTTTTAGGAGTAAGATTCTGTCTTTATCAGTAATTTCCGTTCCCTCATCTCAGGGACAGCAACCAGCTGGGTTGATTGTCGTTTTGCATGGCTTCGGTGGTAATGCCCAAGAGTTGGCATCTTTAACCCCGTTGTTGAATTTACCTTCTTATCAGTTTTTGGTTCCCAATGCTCCCTCTACTCATCCCCAAATGTCATCGGGGAGAGCTTGGTACTATTTCCAAGAGCAGCAGAACGGCTTAGAGCAAAGCAAGACGCAGCTAACTGACTGGTTGAAATCTCTTGAGAGTACCACTGGCGTTCCCCTGTCGCGCACGATTTTGATGGGTTTTTCTCAGGGTGGCGCAATGACGCTGGATGTGGGACTCAATTTGCCTTTGGCTGGTTTGGTGGTTCTAAGTGGATATTTACATCCCATTTCTCAACCATCTAAACAAGGTTATCCACCAGTATTAATTGTGCATGGTACAAAAGATATGGTAGTGCCTCTGAGTGCTGCCCAGAAAGCGCGGGATACTTTAACAGCACTGGGCGTATCCGTGCAATATCATGAATTTAACATGGGACACGTAATTCTACCGGAAGTCTTAGGCGTTGTCCGAAATTTTGTGACAACAAATACCCAATCGTCGTTGGTTTCTTAAACTTGAAGTTTCGTTGCATCTGTCAATAATACGTAAGAGCGTTAAGATAAAATGGGATGTTTCATCTGTACAATGCGAATACAGGTGTAAGTTGAGGGAGGCGCGGTCAATGGCAACTGTTAGCATTTCTGAACGGGAAATTTCGGCTCTGACGACGACAGACGTGGAACAACTGGCTGTCCGTTTGGAGCGAGATGAATACAACAATCCTTTTGAAGGGTTGGATGATTGGCATTTGCTGCGAGCGATCGCATTTCAGCGTCCAGAGTTAATTGAACCATACATCTACCTCTTGGATTTACAACCCTACGATGAAGCTTAACAATTTTAGATTTTAGATTGTGGGGTTGGATGGTCATCACAAAGATAATCGCCGTTAACGTCGTACCTTTGTCTAATCCAAAATGGAATCGCCCGACAATCCCAAATCTGATCCTCCCCTATCCCCCCTGGATAAGGAGAGTATCCAAAATCCAAAATTGTCAGGTAGACGGGTTCTAATTGGTATAGGCGGCGGTATCGCCGCCTATAAAGTTTGTGAGGTTATCTCAACGCTTGCTAAGTCTGGGGTGGAAGTTCGAGCAATTCTCACTGATGCTGCTTGTCAATTTATCACGCCCTTGACAGTGGCAACCCTGTCTCGTCATCCTGCTTATACAGATGAGGACTTTTGGCAACCACACAAACGCCCCTTGCATATTGAGTTGGGGGAATGGGCAGAGGTTTTTCTTATTGCTCCCCTGACAGCTAATACTTTAGGTAAGTTGGCTTATGGTTTAGCTGACAACTTACTCACCAATACCGTGTTAGCTTCCACTTGTCCCGTGCTATTGGCACCTGCAATGAATACGGATATGTGGGAACAACTTTCGGTGCAACGCAATTGGCAACAGTTGTTGACAGATAAACGTTATCACAGTGTGGGGCCTGGTGCCGGACTTTTGGCTTGCGATCGCGTTGGTGCTGGGCGGATGGCAGAACCTGCGGAAATTTTGCCGACAATTGCATCATTATTACACGCAAAAGGCAAGCGAGATTTAGCCGGGAAGCGAGTTTTAATTAGTGCTGGGGGAACACGAGAACATTTAGATCCGGTGCGCTTCATCGGCAATCCCTCCACTGGCAAAATGGGATTAGCATTGGCACAAGCTGCACTGCATCGAGGCGCAGTGGTGACACTGGTTCGCGCACCCGCCGCTTGGGATGTACCATTGGGGGTGCAAGCGATTTCTGTCACCAGTGCAAAAGAGATGGAACAGGAAATGCGATCGCATTTTTCCAATGCCGATGTAATAATAATGTCGGCAGCTGTGGCGGATGTGAAACCAGCCGAGTATAGTGCAGAGAAATTGCCGAAACGTTTACTTCCAACAAACTTACCTCTCCAACCCGTACCGGATATCGTCGCAGAATTGGCAACTCTTAAAAAGCCGCATCAAAAGTTAATTGGGTTTGCGGCTCAAACTGGAGATATTGTAACGCCAGCTTTGGAAAAGTTGCACAAGAAAAAATTAGATGCCATTGTTGCCAATCCTATCGATAAACCGGATAGTGGTTTTGGCAGCGACAAGAATCAAGCTATATTTCTAGACAACCAAGGACGCAAAGTAGAAATTGAGCCTTGTAGTAAATTACAGATGGCTCACTATTTGTTTGATTTTATTATTAGTTATTAGTCATCAAACGTTGTTATGTTTCAACTTTTTAAACTGACAAGGAACAAACCACAACCTTCCTTTTTCAGGGAGCATCCCGTATTTGCAAATCGCCTACAGGCTGAAAGTCTCGATGCTCCACAAACAAAGCCTACTGACCCAGCCTGAATTGAGTCCGCGCAGGCGGACTTAGTTTGTGTAGCCGCGATTTCCAATCGCCCGGTATTTTTGCCAAACTGGGATGCACCCCTTTTTCATTCCTCCCTCAACGGCAAAATAGAGTGGGAATTAGACAATTGACTAAGAACTAAGACGATAAAAAAGATTTAGCAAACCCACCCACCAACCAACCTCACAAAAAACATAGCCACTGGGGAGGTGTCCCAAAGGAGCTAGAGCGCAATCAAACATAAATTGCTCGTAGTCAACCCAACAACAGTTTATCCGCCATTGCAAGCGATCGCCTAAATTACACATAATTTCATAATTGGCATTTTTCGTCCCGCCTATACTTTCCCAAATATGCTTTTGTACGCTAAAACCAAAGCGTCCCTTACTGTGCTTTATCCAAAGAGTGTCAATTAAACGAAGGTCTTTTGAGGGAAACATTTTAATATCTTCAACTCTCAGCCAGCCTTCCTTTTCTCTACAAGCTATTTTTAGCATGAGTGCCGCAGTTTCCTCATCGGCTTCTTTCCACTTTCCTAGCGCTAAATGAGCTTGTAAATTACGGTAATCTATCCCGGACGATGAACCTTGCCTGTGAGTGAGAATATTCTGATTAGTAGGCGTGTAACTTGCTTTGGATTGTCTTAAAATTGGGCTAATATTTGATAATTGTTGTCCAGAAGTAGGAGTATTTAAAGTCAGCAATTCTATCCACTCCTGCACTGACTGAGGACGATTTTCTGGCTGAAACTCCAAACCTTGAAGAATCGCCCGATTAACTATATTACTAATATTGGGATTTATTTGCTGCGGTGCATCCAAGGGAATGCCAGCAGCCCTAGCGGGAGCAGGTAGCGGCACTTCTTGGGTAAGCAGATAGTAAAGCGTTCCCGCGAGTGCATAAACATCCGAATACTCTCCACGTCTCGCTTGCAGTGCATACTGTTCGATAGGTGCAAAACCGGGAGTAAAAGTTTGCGTCTGAGTCTGCGTCAAATTTGGAATAAATTCTCGTGCAATGCCAAAATCAATTAGCACCGCTTCTAGTTTTCCAGTACGCACCATAATATTAGACGGCTTCACATCCCGATGTAAAAAGCCTCTATCGTGAATGAAAGTTAGCGCCTCACCAATTTGCCGAATATATTTTAATGCTTCGGTTTCCGACAGCACGCCTTGCTGACTAACGCGCTGCCATAAATCTTCTCCCTGAACATACTCCATCACTATGCAAGGCAGTTGCCCCTCAGAAAAAGCATTTTCAATCCGTACAATGTGCGGGTGTCTGCACACGGCTAGGCGTAGCGCTTCTTTCTCAAAATCTCGATTGAACTTGTCTTGATACGCCGTAAATTGGCGTTTATTTAATACTCTATCGTTCAGCGTCTTGATGACGACAGCATTCCCTTTTTTATCCCTAGCCAAATAAGTGATGCCACAGCCACCTTCTCCCAGCACCCGCTTGATAATATATCGCCCGCCATGCAACAGATGCCCATCTGCCCAAACCATTGCTTAAATCTGTGACACTTGGGTTAATTTTGGCATACTGCCTGCCCTAAAAAAACACTAAAGTATGGGAACACTTGGGTTAATCTTGGCATAAAGCTACCAGCATCGTTTACACTATCTTCTGGCAAAGAGTGAAGTTCAAATCAGATATGAAAAAAGTCTTGTTGTCAGGTTTGTTGGTGCTGTCTCTAGGGGCTTGTTCGCCCTCCCCATCTGGAACAGTGGCGACTGGCTCAAATCAGGCAAAACAAGCTCTAGAAATTGGGGCAATTCCAGATCAAGATCCGCAAAAGTTGCAGCGTCAATATGACAAGTTAGCCACCTATTTAGAGAAAGAATTGGGTGTGCCAGTAGAATATAAGCCTGTCACAGACTATACCGCAGCTGTCACCGCATTTAAAGTGGGGGATTTAGATTTAGTTTGGTTTGGCGGATTGACTGGGGTGCAAGCACGGTTGCAAGTACCAGGTGCGGCAGCGATCGCGCAACGCGATATTGACGAGAAATTCCATAGTCTCTTCATCGCTAACAAAAAAACCGGGCTGAAGCCATTTAAAGATATTTCTGATTTAAAACAACTCAAAGGTCGTACTTTAACCTTCGGCAGCGAATCCTCCACATCGGGGCGTTTGATGCCGCAATATTTCCTGCAACAAGCAGGTTTGAAACTGGAAGATTTTAAAGGTGAAGTTGGCTTTTCCGGCGACCACGATAAGACAATAAAATTAGTGGAAGTAGGTAGTTTTGATGCTGGTGCTGTCAACGAAAGCGTCTGGAAAAAGCGAGTTGATGCGAAAGAAGTAGATTTGAACAAAGTAGAAGTCCTTTGGCAGACACCCGCCTACTACGACTATCACTGGGTAATTCACCCCGATGTCAAACAGCGCTATGGCGAGGATTTTGTTAAAAAAGTGCAAAACGCCTTTTTAAAACTAGACCCCAACGTACCAGAGCAAAAAGAAATTCTCGACCTTTTACAAGCAACTAAATTTATTCCTACCCAAAACTCCAACTATGCTCAAATTGAGGATATTGGTCGGAAAATTGGCAAAATAAAGTGATGTAAATGACAAAAACAAACTTTAAAATTGCAGAAAGATCAGATACTGAAACTCTTGTGGAGTTTATACAAGAGTTCTACGAGTTTGAACACCTAAAGTTTGATGAATCCATTGTTCGCACAGCGTTGGCGAATATTTTGCATGATGATTCTCTAGGACGAGTGTGGCTGATCCAGCATGGCGACGAAGCGATTGGCTACGTTGTCCTTACCTTTGGCTACAGTTTGGAATTTCGAGGGCGCGATGCCTTTATTGATGAACTCTATATTCGAGAAAGTTATCGGGGGCAAGGGGTAGGCATGAACGTAATACAGTTTATAGAAGCTGTTTGCCCTTCTCTGGGAATTCAAGCACTTCATTTAGAAGTTGAGCAGAAAAATACAGCAGCACAAAACTTATATCGGAAGGTTGGTTTTAAAGATCACGATCGCTATCTTATGACTAAATGGATAGCAAACTAAGCAGAGAAATGAACTCATCTGCGCCAGTATTTGAACTGAAAAACGTTTCTAAGCAATTTGGACGCTTTGAATCTCTCGCTGAGATTAACTTGCAGATTCGTGCAGGCGATCGCGTGGCGCTGGTTGGTTCCAGTGGCGCGGGGAAAAGCACCCTGATTAGCTTGCTGAACGGCACCCAGTTACCCACTCAAGGAGAAGTTTGGGTACTTGGTCGCAACCTCGCCCAGCTTCGCCCAAAATTGTTGCGTCAGGTTCAGCGCCAAATTGGTACGATTTACCAGCAATTTCATCTGGTGGATAATTTGCGGGTGATTCATAATGTCAATGCAGGGCATCTGGGGCGCTGGTCATTTCTAAAAGCTGCGGCTTCGCTGATTTATCCAATGGAAGTCGAGACAGCGGTAAAAGCACTAGCACAGGTGGGTATTCCTGAAAAGCTTTATGAACGCACAGATAAACTTTCTGGCGGTCAACAGCAACGGGTAGCGATCGCGCGCGTCCTCGTGCAAAATCCTACCGCTATTCTTGCCGATGAACCAATTTCCAGCCTCGACCCCGAACGCAGCCGCGAGATTATGGACTTATTGCGCCAGTTGAGTGTAGAAACGGGGAAAACTTTAGTTACCAGTGTTCACGCGATAGAATTTGCCCGCAGTCATTATCAGCGAATTATCGGTTTGCGACAGGGGCGTATTCTATTTGATACACAAGCAGCAGCACTGTCCGACGCAATGATTGAGGAATTGTACAACCTGAGTTCTATATAGAATAAAACTCCTGGGATGAGATAAAGTGAATTCAATATCTTGGTAGTCCTTTAATAACATCCAAGATTTCTTGAAGTGTGAAGTAAATGTAGTAAAAAACTGGAGTTCCATTGATATCTATAGTGCCAAATCGTCGATGCGGGCGACCTTTTGTATCCTTATACAATAGACTAGGCTTTTTATAACCCGTATGGTTTAGAGGAGTCGATGCTAGCTGAAGTGGAGCGCATTTTTCGTCGAAAGTAAGGACCCATCTAATTTTTGGTTCTAATTGACCGTTAGGTTTGCGCTCTAAGTCGTGGAATAGATTTTCATAAAAATAGCTAATTTCAATTTTTTTAAAGTCTGCTTCTGTGATGAGTTTGGCATAAGCAATTGGGATTACAGCTTGGCCGGGTAATATTTTTTCAAAAAAAGCAGATACTTCTTGATAAATGTAATTTTCGGCTACTATTTTTTGGTCTTGGTTCGTAAAGGATAGAAAAGGAACATATTTACTCTGAAAGTTTAAATGGTTTGAGGATATTCCAATAATGTCTGCTTCGGAATTCATGGATTTTTATCTAAATATATTTTTTGAATTAGCAAAAAATTGGCTTTGAATATCTTGATTCCTCTAAGCTTTTGGTCTTCAAGCGCCTCAAATTCTCCCAAAGGCTCACGAATTGAATCTGATTCGTAATAATAAGGAATTAAAAACACGTTTTCTAATATGTTATGTTTTTGCTGCAATGCGAATTCATAGGTTAGCTGTTTGATAATATCATCTCTATATTTCTTCGCAGATTTTGGTGATGATTTAGGATGGACATAAAAATCAAGTGGTACATCTTTATAATCAACTATTTTTAACTGAAAATCATTTTCTGGATCAGTTCTTAAAACCAAGTCAGGACGCGGAAAACGACGTAAAGCTTGACTTCTATCTCGGTGCTGTAACTCATTATACTTGGGACTTGAGTAAACCCAAGTTCCTGGTTGGGTATCAAATTCAATACAAAGTAGTTCATTCCATCCAAATTTTCCTACTTTTTTGGGGTATGGAATATTCGATTCTGTCCGATAAATCCATTGATTACCAAACCCATTCCCATGATGGTTTTGGTAATTACCAACCCGTTTCAATTCTTCGCTTTGCCTCTTAGGTGAGGGATTTGGAGGATTTTCCAAAGGTATATCCGTATCCGCATAGCAGATTTCGTCGCGGTGTTTTTTAAAGAAGTAGGTGTGGCACATATCCTCCCACAGTAGGGAAAATCCTCTCATTCCCCAATAGTTACCATCGTTCTGGTTGGGATTGATTTCGCCGTACAAGAATATCTCAATGGCTTCGTAAAGTCCCCAATAGTCAGCGTCCTTGTAATAAGTGTTCTTGTCTATGTTGTCGAACGTTTCCTTAAGGATGTTGATGGTCTCTACGAAAGTGTCTTTGTCAAAAATAGACTGATTGCTAGTCAAGTAGTTGTCCTTGAAGCGCTGGGCAAGAAAGCGAATATCCTGACTGTGTGCTTTAATGTTCTCCGATACATCGGCCTGCAACTGCTGTACAATCTCATCAAGAATGTAACAATACAGATTCACTATGTCAGTGCTTTCATAGCGTAACGTCGGACGCGGCAAATCCATCACATCGACGTAAAGTGCATCGTTATCTAGGTAGATAGCACGATCTAAGTATTTGTGAATCTGAAAATAGTCAATGTCCTCACTGCGCCTAACTTTCTTTTGGATCGAGTTGATAGCAAGGTCATCGTAGGCTTCCAGCACCTGCTCGATCATCTTGATCTTGCTGTATAGCACACAAACTTCTCCTTCCTCAGTCTGCATACTAATTCCGCCGGAGGAAAGGGTTGTCTGATCTTGATCTCGCTGATATTCAGATGTGTTTATCTTGAATCGATTGGTGTCTTTATTGTGGCGCTCAAACTTGCGAAACGTGCGGTACATCTTGAAAAATAAATCTCGCACCTCGTCGAAATCCCCCTCCGGAAAGTTATCAAAGCCGTTTGGCAGACAAAACTCAAAACCATCCCCGGATACAGACTTACGGATGCCAACAAAAAAATCATTGGAACCTTTTATCAGCTTAAGGCTATTAAAGTCAAACACGGCTCATAAAAGAATAAAACCTAGTATTTTCGATTGACAACATTGAGGGAAATCAACTTTTGAGATTCATAATACTTTCAATAAAAATATTATGTAATTTAGTGAAATCTCCGAATGTGACAAGTTCATCTCTTTTTACCTTAAGAAGCTCTTCAAGTGGTTTTTTATCCCGATTAAAAACGCTATCCCACAAGAAGAACATTAGTTTATTTTGTATCTGTTCAGCCGTTACGGGCTGTTTGATGAAATAATAACCAACCTGCTTGTCCTCAATCCCACGGACGGAGGCGTGATGACTTTTTATGAAGCCGTTAAGGTTTTTGATTAGTTTTCTCCAGTCCTTCTCCTCTAAAGTTCCCCCTTTTCCGTATGTGGCAGTAGGAGGCTTACTACCATCCCAGTTAATAAATTCCCAATCCCAACGCCGCTTGAAGGCACTGTCCATAAAGTAAATGGAGTTGTCGGAGGTGTTCATACTGGCAAGGATTGACAGATTTGGCGGGAGCATTATTGTCTTAGTCTCTGTATTTACTCCTAATGGGGTAAATTTGTCTTTTAAAGCATCGAAAAAAACAAAATGACTGTCGCCGGGAAACTGAAATTTGAGGTTGCCATCGACTAGAGATATTTTTACTCCTATCAACTCGATAAATTTATAAAATTCAATTTCTGTAAGATTTACACTATAGCTTGACCATCCTGTCTCTTCTCTATCAAGCAATTGAAAACAAACACCAAAGATTGAAGCAGAGTTGCCTCGATTAATTTCATCAATAACTAAAGCGACATTATTAACATCATCCCAGTTAATTTGCTCAAAAAATTTTGGCTTTGTTATCTGAATATTTTTGTAAGCCTGTCCTAAAGCTTTTAGAAAATGTCCCTCATAAAAATTATATTCAGGTTTTCCTCCAAATTTAGTTATTGGCACCAGTTTCCCCATAAAATCACCGTAGGTATATTCTGGATGAAAAACTGTTTTTATAATATTCTCTGGATTTAGCAATTTATTTATTTCTAAATCATTCGGGATAATTTCGTGATCAATTTTGTAGCTTTTCCCGGTTCCGGGGCTACCGAAGAGGATTTTCTGAATGGGAAGTTTCACGATTGTTAAGCTAATTATGACGAAGTTCTGTGTAGTTAAGTTTGTGCAGAGTACAACCAATTCCACGTCTTTACCAATGGCTACGTGGTTCGGAAGAACGAACCTGTGACCCAGGCACTGCAAAATATGCTCTAAGAGGACTCTACATATTTATTATACTCAACGCCCTGAAGGCTTAGATCGATGCACGAGGTATCAAGATGGGCAATAGAGCAAAATACCTAACTTTTACCTAAACCAACAAACCTCAAAATTAGGAATAACAAAATTCATAATTTTGATACAAAGCTTATAAGTTAAATACATGGTATTGACAGAGGAATGGTATTGACTTACGGGGGAATTATATAGCTTCAGCTACAGATTTACTGAGGTTATAACACAAGACTTGTGGTTATGTCAGTTCCATTTAAACAAGAGAGGGTTCTTGGATTTGATATGAAAAAAACTTTAAATCGCAAACCAACTACCCTCCCCAAGCGCCCTTCCATTTTTAACTGGCGTACTTTGTGGGGATTGCTATTTTTAGCATCTTTCGTTTGGTCGTTGCACTCAGCTGGCGTATTTGAGCGAGATTTAATCAACGAAGGAGGCTGGAACCTGGTTTGGCGTTTTCTGGTTGCTGCTGTCCATCCCGACTTCAGCCCGGAATTTCTCCAACTTACTTTGGATGCCACTTTTAAAACACTAGCTTACGCGGTTTGCGGCACCTTCTTCAGCGTATTGATCGGTTTGGTTGCTGGTATTCTTTCCTCTGAAGTTTGGTGGGAATCTGTACTCAAAACTCAAAAAAGGAAGCTAATAACTCAATCGCCTTGGCTGGTGGTAAGAGGAGTTTTGGCGATTCCAAGAGCAATTCACGAGTTAATTTGGGGATTGTTTTTCGTCAATATTTTTGGACTAGATCCCCTGGTGGCGGTGCTAGCGATCGCTATTCCTTTTGGTGCTATAACTGCAAAAGTATTTTCAGAAATTCTAGACGAAACGCCTCGCCAGCCACTAATGGCACTCCTCAATAGCGGCGTTCCACCTCTGAATGCTTTTATTTATAGCCTGATTCTCCAAGCTTTTCTAAATTTGCTTTCCTACGCTTTCTACAGGTTCGAGTGTTCGATTCGTTCCGCCGCCGTACTGGGAATTATCGGTGCTGGTGGATTGGGGTATCAAATTTTTCTCAGCCTCCAATCCCTACGCTATGAACAGATGTGGACGTTTTTAATTGCCTTAATTTTACTAACTGGTGCTACCGATTTCTGGAGTGCGATGCTGCGTCGCCGCTTGGGTGCGCCTTCTCGCCTAGATTTGAACGTCTTAAATCTTTCTGGGCGCAAAAAGCCTCTCTACCAAAATGACCCAGTGGTGAAGGTGTCATTTCTGGGTACCGTGGTTTTAGCAATATTCTCCTTCTGGTACGTCCAAGCTGATTATTCTAAACTTTACTCGCCGCGAACCTTTCAACTTTTGGCAGGAGTGTTTCAGGATGCTTTGCCACCCGATTTCAGCCAGCTGAGTCAGCTATTCGAGCTTTCTGCTAAAACGCTGGCTATGTCTATTCTGGCAATGGCTGGGGCTGGATTAGGAGGAATTTTTCTTTCTTTCCCAGCAGCAAATAATTTCCTGTTGTCGGGGGCAAGGGGGGAGCTCCGGGGAAACGTTGTGCTGTTTGTTACCCGATTCCTGCTGTTAGTTGCTCGTGCTGTCCCCGAACCCATTTGGGCATTAATCTTTCTATTTGTGTTGTTTCCGGGGATTTTGCCGGGAGCGATCGCGCTTTCCCTGCACAACCTGGGTATACTAGGTCGTCTGATGGCGGAAGTGGTAGAAAATTTAGAACAGCGTCCAATAACCTCCCTTAAAGCATTGGGCGCTACTGATTCCCAAGTCTTCCTCTATGGCATCTTACCCCGCACCCTCCCCCGATTTGTCGCCTACATCCTTTACCGTTGGGAAGTCTGCATCCGTTCTACCGTCATTGTCGGGTTAGTAGGTGCTGGCGGATTAGGGCGTTTGCTGGCGGAACAACTGAGTAGCTTTGACTACAAAGGACTTCTCACCACTTTAATTGTCTTTCTCGTTCTCACTTTTTCGGTAGATTTAATCAGCGCCTCAGTGCGACGGTTTTTAAGGTGATAATTTAACTAAAGTAGCTGCTGACAAAGTTGTCGGAAATGGTCGCCTCTTTCCTCAAAGTTTTGATATTGGTCGAAACTAGCACAAGCAGGAGAAAGTAGAACAACTTTAGCACCATGCTGCTCGGCTAATTCTGCACCTCTGAGTACAGCTCTCTCCATAGTTTCTACAATTTCGTAGCTGGAATAGTCAACTCTAGCCAACGCTTTTGCAAAGGTATCTGCGGCGCTACCAATTAGTAACACAGCGGCGGCTTTAGCTTGAATTGTCTCTATCCAACTGGTATCATCTCCAGCTTTGGCTTCACCACCAGCAATGAGGATGGCGGGATAGTTGACAGAAGCTAACCCGACTTGTGCAGCATCGTAGTTGGTAGCTTTGCTGTCGTTGATAAAGTCAACTCCCGCCAGAGTGCGGATGTATTCTAGACGATGAGGAACGCCGGGGAAATTAGCGATCGCGATCGCAATTGCCTCTTTCTCAATCCCCGCCAATCTTGCTGCTGCTACCGCCATCAACAGATTTTGCTGATTGTGTTCTCCCACCATTCTTAAAGCTGATGTCATCACAATTTGTTCGCCATCAGCGACCACCCAACCATCCTCAATGTAAACTCCCCCATCACGATCGCCAATTAGTTTAGCTTTGCCTTTCACACTCGTCCAGCAAGCATTGGGAAAGCTATCGGGTGCATTCTTTCGCAAATAAGCATCGTCGCCGTTGATTACTTGCTGGCGCGCCTGACGCAACAGACGCGCTTTAATGTTGTAGTAATTCTCTAAAGTTTTATGGCGGCTAAGGTGATCTGGTGTAAAAGTCGTCCAAATGCCAATTCTAGGAGCAATAGAATTAGAAGACTCAATTTGATAACTGCTAACTTCAGCAATTACCCAGTCGGGAGGAGTTTGGGATAACGCCAGTTCGCAGGCAGCATAGCCGATGTTACCGCAAGCCGGAGCATGAAAACCAGCGGCTTGAAAAATCGCCGCAATCAAAGCCGTTGTCGTAGTTTTGCCGTTAGTACCAGTAATTCCCACCCAAGGACAAGACTGGAGATATCGCCACGCCAGTTCCATTTCTCCAATTGTCTCGATCCCCAACTCTCTAGCCTGGACTAATAAAGGTGCATCCCAAGGTACGCCAGGACTGACGACGATCATCTGGGGTAAGGTATCAACCAGTTCCAGGGAATAGCCAAGCTTAACAGTAATTCCCTCATCCTCAAGCTGTTGTTGCTGTTCTTGCAGGCTTTCGGCGGTATTGCGATCGCTTACCGTCACCGAGTAACCTTCGCGTTTTAACAATCGTGCAGCAGCAATTCCCGACTTTCCCAAACCGATAATATGAGCGATGGGCATAGCTAACTTGGCCGTACAAATTCCCTAGTTTCGCAACCCCTCATCATACCGCAATAATCGTATTTAAAAACCTCTTTCCCTCCAATAACTTCCTTCTTTTTCTTAACTTCGCGCGCTTAGCGTCTAAGCGCAAAACGCAGGCTACGCCAACGCGGTTCTTTTTTCCCCTACTAACTCTTCACAATTGCGCCAAAATCTGCCAGAACCCGCGCATGATTCCGCAATAACCCCAACAAATTCAAACGATTCTTGCGGATTTCCAAATCCGCATCCATCACCAAAACACTTTCAGCACCATCAAAGAAAGCGCTAACAGTAGGAGCTATCTTACTTAAAGCATCTACTAGCTGCTGATAATTTCGCTGCTCTTGAGATGCTTTAGTTTCGGGAACTAGCTGCACAATTGCATCGTAGAAAGCTTGCTCCGATGATTTTTGAAATAATTCTGGACGCACCACAGCCGATGGTGACAACTCAACTTTATCTAAATCGCCTTGGGAAGCGAGACGAGTAGAGCGGTTGACAGTTTCGTAGATTTCATCTAGCTTGCCATTATTGCGGATACTTTGGAGAAATAGAGCGCGATCGCGTACATCCAATAAATCCTTTAACGCCCGTTCTGTATACTCCGGATCGTTTTCTCCCAGTACCGCATTCACCAAGTCATAGTCAATATTTCGCTCATCTTGTAGCAAGTTGCGGATGCGCTGTAAAAAGAATTCCTGCAAATTACGTAACAACTTCTCACCTTGATTTTTCGGATGTTTTACCACAAAATCTGCCACAGCTCCTTGCAGCAATTGATGCAAATTAATAGCTAAATCTGCCGCCCAAGTAATGTTAGCTAAATCTGCCGCCCAAGTAATGTTAAGAACAGCATTTGCCGCCCGACGCAGAGCAAACGGATCTGAAGAACCTGTTGGTAACATTCCCAGTCCAAAGATACTCACCAAAGTATCCAACCTGTCTGCCAAGCCCACAACTTGACTTGTTAGATTTTGAGGAAGTTTATCCCCGGCTCCCCGTGGCAAATAATGCTCAAAAATTGCTGCTGCTACCGCTTCTGATTCGCCACTAGCCAAAGCATATTTTTGGCCCATTACACCTTGCAATTCTGGAAATTCTCCCACCATCTGAGTCACAAGGTCAGCTTTACAAAGTAAGGCGGCGCGTTGGATATTCTGTCGCTCATCTTCTGATAATTGCAGTTGTTCGCTAATGCTGCTGGCAATTTTGCCCAGCCGTTCCACCTTTTCCCGTACCGAACCCAAATCTTCTTGAAAAGTAACTTTTTCCAGCTTCGGTAAATAACTTTCTAAAGGCTGAGATAAATCAGTTTTGTAGAAATACTGACCATCAGCTAAACGGGCGCGAATCACTCGACCATTGCCTTCAGCAATAATGTCTGATTTTGCTGGATCGCCATTAGAAATGGTGATAAAATAGGGAATTAGCTCGGCTTTGTTCTCATCTTTAAATACTGGAAAATAACGCTGATGAGTCACCATGACAGTAGTAATTACTTCTGGCGGTAAACTCAAGAATTCTGGGTCAAAGTTACCAATAACTGCTGTAGGCAATTCAGCTAAATTAGTGACTTCTTGCAGCAAATCCGGGTATATTTCACAGTAGCCATTGAGCTTTTTAGCAGCAGCCTGAACTTGTTCTTGAATTTTGGTTTTCCGCGCCTGGGGGTCAACTTCCACAAAGGCAGAACGTAGACCATTGACATAATCTGAAGCTTGGGAAATTGTCACGAGTTCCGGATGCAAGACGCGATGAGCGCGGGTTGTGCGATCGCTCTTAATCGTCTCGGAACCATTTACAATCTCAATTGGCAGCACTTGGTCATCCCACAAAGCCACCAACCAGCCAATCGGACGGGGAAACTTCAGATCCCCATCCCCCCAGCGCATAAACCGCTTCCCTTCTAATCCGAAAATCCATTGCCAAACCAGCTGCGTGAGAATGTCCACGGTTGGTCGTCCGGGGATGGTTTGGCGAACAAAGACAAAATCCCCTTTATCGGTGGGGCGAATTTCCAACTGATCGAGTTCCACCCCCAGCTTACGCGCAAACCCTTCTGCTGCCTTGGTGGGTTTGCCATCTTTAAACGCCGCCTGTGCTGGTGGCCCTTTAACTTCTTCTTCCCGATCCGGTTGCTGCGTCGGCAAACCTGCAATTAGCACCGCTAAACGCCGGGGGGTGGCGTAAACTTCAATTTTCTCGCTAGTGAGGCTATTTTCAGTAAGACTTGTAGGAATGCGCGATCGCCACTGCGCGATCGCCTTATCGACAAAGCTTGCAGGTAATTCTTCTGTACCAACTTCCAATAAAAACGTACTCATCAGAAACCTCCGAGAAACCCTGCCGTTCTAGGGCAGGGAGGGATAGGAGCGGCAATTGAGTGGCTCAATGCCGCGGAATTGCCAATATAATTTACATACTTTACAAGATAATTATTATGTGAGGCATGAAACACAAAGCCTTTAAGTACCGTTTCTATCCAACACCTGAACAAGAAACCTTGTTGAGGAGAACGATAGGCTGTACTCGTCTTGTGTATAACCGCGCCCTTGCCCTTCGGACTGAAGCTTGGTATGAACACAAGAAACGAGTCGGGTATAACGAGACTTCTGCGATGCTGACTGAGTGGAAGAAAGATGAAAATCTTGTCTTTCTCCACGAAGTCAGTTGTGTTCCACTTCAACAAGGATTGAGGCATCTCCAAAAAGCGTTCTCCAACTTCTTTGAAGGACGGACAAAATACCCAACTTTTAAGAAGAAACGAAACGGTGGTAATGCAGAATTCACTAAATCCGCCTTCAAATGGCGTGATGGTCAAATTTACTTGGCTAAGTGTTCTGAACCACTCAACATACGTTGGAGCAGACAACTCCCTCATATGTGCGAACCATCCACCATTACGGTAAAGCTCTCGCCATCGGGACGATGGACTGTTTCTTTGTTGGTGAATGTCGAGATTGAGCCATTGCCCGAATCTCCTAATCAAATTGGGATTGATTTGGGCATCACGAGCTTGATTGCTCTGAGTACGGGCGAAAAAGTTTCTAATCCTAAAGGGTTTGCTATTAAGCGTCGCAAACTGCGAAAAGCGCAGAAGGCGTTGAGCCGCAAGCAGAAGGGTTCTAGTAATAGCTACAAAGCCCGTCTTAAAGTCGCTAAAGTCTATGCTGAAATTAGCGACGCTCGAAACGATTTCCTTCACAAGTTGACAACTCGATTGGTGCGTGAAAACCAAACCATTGCCGTCGAAGATTTGGCTGTGAAGAACATGGTGAAGAACCGGAAACTTGCCCTTTCCATCAGTGATGCGAGTTGGGGTGAATTGGTCAGGCAGCTTGAGTACAAGTGTGAGTGGTATGGTCGCAGTCTCTTCAAGATTGACCGATGGTTTCCGAGTTCTAAACGCTGTGGGCATTGTGGTTACATCGTTGAAAAGTTGCCGCTCAATATCCGGTCTTGGGAATGTCCAGAATGCGGCACCCATCACGACCGAGATGTAAATGCTGCCAACAACATTCTTGCCGCAGGGCTTGCGGTGAAAGTCTGTGGAGCGAACGTAAGACCGGATAGACATAAGTCTGATGGCGGTTGCTATGAAGCAGAAAGGTCTAAGAAGTGATTCTTGGAATTCCCGTACCTTTTAGGTGCGGGAAGGATGTCAAAGCGGTATCTCTTTAACTATCAGGGGCTTTTGGGTTACAAGCCAGTTTAAAGAGTTTACCGCGCTCCGAATCCAGATACTGTTATCCTCGTATTCTTCCAGCCTCCGACTGGGAACGGATGCAGCATGGCTACGCCTCCCCTCTTACAGCCAAAAAAAACTGACGCCTAATATGTTAAGCGAAGCTAACACATTAGGCATTCCCCGTCTGAGACTGGAAGGAGAGAAGAAATTCTTTTTTTGCCTTTTTATTTTTGGAACTGCAACTCATTCATAGTCGCGAAAGACATGAATTTGGGCGTTTCTGTCAAAGCCGGATTCAGCCCAAACCAGCGCCCCTGCTCGTCGCGATATTCAAAGACAAACATACTTCTAAGCAGACTCTGGTATTCTTTCTCACCCTTAAGAGTTTGCAGTTGCACCACTTGAAACAACAAATCCCACTCCTCTTCATCAATGGCCAGCACCAAGTCATCGCGATACTCTTTAATCACGTTCTCTAAACAGCTGCGCGAAAATGGCGGATCTTCCTGCTGAAGGCAACTATAGAGCAATCCCAGAAGGTTTCGCACATGACCGCCACTGACGCGACACAATCGGGCAAGGGTTTCCGGAGAATCGAAAATCTCTGTTATTAGCAAATGATGCTGCTCTGGCGCTACCTCTGGAAAAGCACGCGCCATCACCATTTTTCGCAGCAAAGTCATTCCCGGTTCGCAGTCACTACCATCTCGGTTTCGCACTGGTACCATTGGCAATACTTTGGGAGCAACTCCACCCCCCAGACGATTTTTCAGGGTTTCGTAATCGTTTGAAAAAATTAATGCCAGGGGTATTGTGTAAACTACATGGCAATTCAGGCGGCGTAACTGTCCGCCTCGGTCGATAAACAGGTACTCTGGCAAAAGTTTTTGCGAACCTGCTAAGGGGCGAGTATTGTCCAGGCGATCCAAGTTATCGATAATCACCACCAACCCTTTTTTACCGCGTCGCTTCAGTTCCTCGTTCGCCCGTTTTAGCAATTCTTCGTTGATAGCTTTCAAAAAGCCTTCGGTTCGAGGTTCCAGATACTGGCGCAATTGATCCCGGAGTTTGGGACTGTCTTTGGTTTTGGCGGTAATTCTGCCAATACCGATGGATAACTCGGCTTCGGCTGAAACGTCGATGGGGGTCTGTAAGATATCTTTAATTTCCGTGAACAGATTGGCAAAGTAACTGGGTTTTAGCCGAATCTGAATTTCTTCGAGGCTTTCGCTGACTTGACGCGCGATCGCCAGTAAAATATCGCTGATATCTACATCCGCCATGTCTAGTTCTTGACCAGACTCGAAATAAACTACATGAAATTTCTGTGCCTCCAAGTCAGCTTTCAGGCGAAACAGTTCTGTAGATTTCCCACAGCCGATATGTCCTGTAAACATCTGGCTGGTGGGATCGTCGGGCGAAATTCGGGTAATGGTTCGCCCAATTGCCTCAATGATTTTTCCGCCCCGTACAGAGGAAAAATCGATATAGTACGAACGATCCTCCGGCTTCGAGAAGATTAGGGTCTTGGCTGGGTTACAGGCTTTATAAAATCTAATTAAGTCCAGTTTCATTTAGACCTCTGTTATGTTAAGGGCATCCCTCTGGGTACCTCCCTTCTACTTCTACCGGATAGCTTCCCTTAAATTTCCCCTCTATGGGTTGGAGGGTAGCACCCCCCTGCACATAAATGTGTTCGTTCTGGTATTCTTTTTGCGTATAAAATGTATGATATATGCCCTTTCTATGAGAGCGGATTACTTATTAGAGATAGGAATGGCGGGGCGAAGTTTAAACGCGATCGCTTTTATCCTCCAGCCGGAAAGACAAAGTTTGTCTTTTTTGCTACTTACTCTTTGGGCATCGGCAAGAGGCTGGCGTGAGAGGACAATCGGGTGAATTTGCATACCTACCCCAGTTCCCAGTTCCCCTCTGGTACCGCAAGCAAAAGAAGAAAAAAGGATTTTGTCTGGGGATCAATCCAAAATTTTCTTGATAATCTTCCTAAAGTGATTCCATGATGGCTGTCACACGTTAATATTTAGACGTTGTAATATTCCGCTACACTTCCTGACGGCCCGTGTTGAAAGGTGAAAAAGATTCACATCACCTAGATGTAAGCTGGGATTACATGGGTTATGTGATCGTTATTTTTTGCCAACGGTCAGATACTTGTGCCGCGATATCTCCCTCTCAGGTGGGAATGGGATCGACTCCTGATATCTCGGTTAAAGTTACGTAGGGTTATCAAGCTTGATAACTCCCCAAACAGAATTTTTTTTGTTAAGTGCAGTACGTCTGGCGCACCAAAAACTCCGATTGAGAAGTTAGGATGACAAGCATCGCATCAGTATCTCAGACAGAATTGACCCAAAGACGGCAAAAATTACGTCGCCAACGACGGATGAAATCTTTTCAGGCGGTTTGGCGAAGTCTATTCATCGCTGGATTGGCTGGCGGTTTAGTTTGGGTAACGACTTTACCCGCCTGGGTGATCCTAAAACCAGATCAAATTGAGATTGAAGGCAATAAAATTCTCTCAAAACAAGCGATTCAGTCGCTGCTATCGCTTTCCTACCCGCAGTATTTGCTGCGCCTGCAACCGGAAGTCATTGCCGAAAAGTTGGAATTGCAGCCAGCCATAGAACAAGCCACCGTTACCCGGCAACTGTTCCCGCCCAGTTTGACTGTACAAGTTAAAGAGAGACATCCGGTAGCGATCGCTCTTTTAGCCCGCACTTCTTCCCCAACCAAAACAACACCTCGTGCGGGATCGCCGCCCCAGCCCTTATCAGCTGGTTTGTTGGACGAAGATGGCGTCTGGATGCCCTTAGAAAGCTACGCCGGACTAAAGCCAACTCTTCCCTTACCCACCTTAAAAATCATTGGCTATAGAGATGAATATCGCCCCTACTGGTCAGCACTTTACCATGCAGTAAGCCGCTCCCCAGTCAAAGTTTTTGAGATAAATTGGCAACAACCAGCCAATTTAATTCTTCGTACTGAGCAAGGAATGGTACATTTTGGTTCTTATAGTTCCCGATTTGCCTATCAGCTGGCTGTCCTCGATCGAATGCGCGATTTGCCAGCCCATCTTTCCACTAGCCAAATTGCCTATATCGACCTGAAAAACCCGGATTCTCCAGCCATTCAAATGAAAAAAGTCACCGCCCCGGTGACAACCAACAACCCTTAAAATCATAGGTACAACTAACTCATGCTTAACCCAGAAATCGTCCCCCGAAATTAATTAATTCTTTATACTGCATTTTAAGAACAGCATCAGCCTTCAGACAGTTGCCGCCAGACCTCTTTAGGAACGTCAATGCACCTATAACACTCGTTGGTTTTAAGGGTCAACTTACCCTATAGTTGACTCATATCGCTTCCCTAAACTGAAAAAGCTGTTTATTGACCCTTCCTATTTGCAATGACGCTCAATAGTAAACCAGGGCTTGACAATCAAAGCTCACACACCACAGGAAACGCTCTTCGTCCACTCTCCGTGGACAACGCCAACCCGTTTAACAACGCTGGGTTACATTTAGGTCAACACGATGCCAGCAAGACACCCAAGGAAGAAACCAGGAGTGACAACATCGTGCCAGGTAGCGTCGCCAAAATTAAAGTGATTGGTGTTGGTGGGGGTGGAGGCAATGCGGTTAATCGCATGATCGCCAGTGATGTAAGTGGCGTTGAGTTTTGGTCAATCAATACAGATGCCCAGTCACTATCGCACTCGTTAGCCCCCAGACGCTTGCAAATGGGACAAAAATTGACACGAGGTTTGGGTGCTGGTGGCAATCCTGCCATCGGGCAAAAGGCAGCAGAAGAATCGCGGGACGAAATCGCTCATGCCCTAGAAAACACCGATTTAGTGTTCATCACCGCTGGTATGGGCGGCGGTACCGGTACTGGTGCCGCCCCGGTTGTCGCGGAAGTGGCTAAAGAAATGGGAGCATTGACGGTGGGTGTTGTCACTCGTCCTTTCACCTTCGAGGGACGCCGCCGCACTTCTCAGGCAGATGAAGGCATTGCCGCTTTGCAAAGTCGGGTAGACACCCTAATCGTGATCCCCAACAATAAGCTGTTGTCGGTAATTCAAGAACAAACCCCAGTACAAGAAGCCTTTTTAATGGCAGATGACATCCTGCGCCAGGGTGTGCAAGGGATATCTGATATTATTACTATCCCCGGCCTAGTAAATGTTGACTTTGCCGATGTGCGCGCAGTGATGGCAGATGCGGGATCGGCGATGATGGGAATCGGTGTTGGCTCTGGGAAATCAAGAGCCAGAGAAGCCGCAGTTGCCGCAATTTCTTCCCCCTTGCTAGAGTCCTCGATTGAAGGAGCTAGAGGTGTAGTATTTAACATTACAGGCGGCAGCGACTTGACGCTACACGAGGTGAACGCCGCAGCGGAAACAATCTATGAGGTTGTCGATCCCAACGCTAATATCATCTTTGGAGCAGTGATTGATGACAGGCTGCAAGGCGAGGTGAGAATTACCGTTATTGCTACGGGATTTAGTGGAGAAGTTCAGTCCACACCAGCAGCGAGAGAAACGCGCACCCCCAGACAACAACAGCGCCCAGTTGCACCAACACCAGTTCCTCCACCCGCGCCTATTTATGAACCTAGACCAGAAGCTGGCTCCGGATTGGATATTCCAGACTTTCTCCGCAGACGCCGTCCACCACAACGTTAGAGGAATTAAAAATTAAAAATAAAGCATTAAAAATGAAAAATTTTTAATCTTTAATTTTTAATTTTTAATAATTGGTGGGAAATTTATTAGCAGGATGCGGCATTCTTGGACACTGCCAAGAGCGCTGTAGGTTTAGCTATTTGCACAATCTATATTTTTAGGCGAAATCGGGTCAATTTAATTGCAATATGAGGTAACAAGTAATAGGTAACAGGTAATGAATGCTACTTACGATGTACTTGATTGCCCCAATTACCTTATTTACCAATTACCAATTTCTAATATGAGTGTTATAGACAAATCAAGCGTTCCTGTTGCTCTCACCATCGCTGGTTCCGATAGCGGCGGCGGTGCGGGTATTCAAGCTGATTTACGAACGTTTGCCTTTCACTGCGTTCATGGCACCAGTGCTATAACTTGCGTGACGGCTCAGAATACGGTCTTGGTGACGCGGGTTGATGCTCTACCAGTAGATGCGGTTGTCGCTCAGATTGAGGCTGTGGTGACGGATATCGGCGTGCAAGCAGTGAAAACGGGAATGTTGCTCACAGCGGAAATTATCGCGGCTGTGGCACAGCAGGTAGAAGTTCTGAAACTTAATAATTTAGTGGTAGATCCGGTAATGGTATCGCGCACGGGCGCTGTGTTGATTAACGATGAGGCTGTAGCAACTTTACAGAATGTCTTGATCCCCAAGGCAACGATTGTGACACCGAACCGCTACGAGGCTCAACTATTAAGCGGTTTGCAGCTTCATACTCTAGATGATATGCGGGCTGCTGCCCAACGCATCCATCAGCTGGGAGCAAAGGCTGTATTGGTCAAGGGAGGAGCAATGGAGGGAAATTTACGCGGCGTTGATGTTTGGTTTGATGGTCACAAATTGGAAACTTTGAAAACAGCGGTGGTGGATACCAGCAATACTCATGGGACGGGTTGTACTCTGGCAGCTGCGATCGCTGCTAATCTAGCTCTAGGGTGCGATCGCTTATCTGCGGTACAAAAAGCCAAAGATTACGTCACCACTGCATTAAGATACTCTTTAGCCATTGGTCAAGGTCAGGGCCCCGTAGGACACTTTTTTCCCCTCCTGCAAGGAAAGACACCCTGAGTCTAGACACTTTCGGGTTGACAATCTAAAATTTCTAAATTTACAGGCTTGTGTGGTTGTAACTAGAGCAAATTTGTTAAAAAATGGCTGTCAGAGTCGCGCAATTTTACACTATTGTTGCCTTACAGAACTTAGGCTAAACCAATAATGTCCAATCCTACTACCAGATCGCCCATGCAAACTGCTCATTTCCCAGAGCAGGCCTCCCATCCATCCACAGCCTATCGCCCGTCTGTGCCAATTTCTGTTTACAAGGAACTCTCCGCTGAGTTGCAAGCAGCGCAAGCGATGCTAGACTCGCTGAATACCCAAAATCAGCAGTTAGCCCAAGAAAATCAACAACTGCGACAAGAAATAGAAAAAGTTGCCCAAGTTTCTTTGCACGCGCAACAGGTGGTAGATTCCCTTTCCACCGGGAACCGAGTTGATTTCATTCCGCCTCTAGTCGAACCGGAAGTTCGGACTAGAGACGAAAAATCACCTAAGCGGCGTTCGCAACCGCGTCCTCCTCGTCCTGCTGGGGTGGAGAGATCCGTGGAAGTCTTACCTCCTCCCAAATCTGAACCAATCTCATCCACCTTTCCTGAAAACTTGGTTATAGAACACGAAGAAGGTAGGTATCGTCGCCCAACCCCACCAGAACGTTCCCCAGATGTTAGTGGGTGGTGGTTATTGCTGGTCATTTTTCTCATCGTGGCGACGGCATTTGGTACGGGCTTTTTGATTGTGCGCCCGCTTCTAAATAATAATAGTCGTTAAGCTTGCATCGCCAATTCACCCTTTAGTTTGTAATGGGCGGACATTGAGAAAAATCTACCTGTTTTGATAAAGTGTGCATTGAGGTTAGAGGTTAAAGGAACATTGCTCTTTTTTAACCCGATATCGTAGCTCCTAAGTCATGGGGGTTGGGGATTAACAGGTTAAAAAAGCTCTGTGCCGAAATACTACTACACTCACAGCCATCGCTTCGCGGCAAAGCAGCCGCTACAGCACGATTGTTTCTCAGAACAATCGCTCCCAAACATATGTATCATAGAATACAAAATCTTTGTTTGAGCAGTGATAAAAAATAGCCGCCGCACACTGATACTTTTGGTTGTACAAATTGGTTGTACAGATACACGAAATTCACAACAAACTGAGGAGTAAAGAGCTTGAAAAAAGTAGAAGCGATTATCCGGCCATTCAAACTCGACGAAGTTAAAATCTCGCTGGTCAATGCAGGGATTGTGGGAATGACGGTTTCTGAAGTCCGAGGATTTGGACGGCAGAAAGGAATGACTGAACGCTATCGCGGTTCTGAGTATACGGTTGAGTTTCTGCAAAAACTCAAAGTTGAGATCGTTGTTGAGGATTCCCAGGTTGATATGGTGATTGAAAAAATCATCGCTGCCGCCCGAACAGGTGAAATTGGCGATGGTAAGATTTTTGTCAGCCCGGTTGAACAAGTGATCCGGATTCGCACGGGAGAAAAGAATCTGGAAGCAGTTTAACGATTTTGGATTTTGGATTTTGAAGCGATTTTTGGGGAGATTGATGAGGGAGTTGAACCATTACTGGTTCTTCCCCCAACCTCCCGTTCTTCCCAAAATATCGCGTGATTTTAGATTGTTCTTGAATCTAAAATCATCGGAGGCGGGGAAACTGCTTCGCCTCCGCAAAATCTAAAATTTAATATCTTGAAGCTGGGGTAACAAAATTTTAAAGGCTTGTCCCCGATGACTCCAGTGACGCTTCAAATCTGGGGACATTTCTGCAAAAGTCATTTGTTCTTGTGGGACGAAGAAAATCGGATCGTAGCCGAAACCACCAGTACCGCGGGGGGAGTGGAGGATTTCGCCCCGGCAAACACCCTCGCTAGCGATCGCAATCGCACCATCAGGACGAGCAATGGCGATCGCGCAAGCAAATTGAGCTTCCCGATTCAGTTCATTACCTAACTCGTTGAGCAAGCGTTCAATTCGCTCTGGGTCAGTTTTTCCATAACGAGCCGAATAGATACCCGGTGCGCCATCTAAGGCATCCACTTCCAAACCAGAATCATCTGCGATCGCCCATTCCCCAGTAGCGAGTGCCACCTGGGAAGCCTTCAGGCAAGCATTAGCCATGAAGGTGTCGCCCGTCTCCTCAATCTCTAATTCATCGGGCTTCAGCGTCAATTCCCAGTCCAATCCAGCTAGATATGTCTGCATCTCCCGCAGCTTGCCTGGATTTCCCGTAGCGACTACTAACAAAGTCATATTCCTTAATTCTCTATAAGCAAGCTATTACTGCCAAGCCTGGAACTAAATAGCAGGATAGCAGCGTCTAGCCTATTGTCTGCTACACGCAACAAATAACCCTTGGAGTGCCGCTCGTTTCAATTAGTGCGCTCTCCAATGGAATTAGAAAATTTTTGAGGTTCTGATGAAACGCATTTTCCAAAATCACTCCATACCAGTAACCAGAAGTCAAACACTTGCTATGGTGCTAACTGGCATTTTGTCCTTGGGCGCTAGTATGACGCTGTTGCAAGCAGCTTTTGCTGCTCCAGCAACACTTTCTGAGTCTAGCGCTAAACTCGTCAAAGTGAAAGATGTTAGCCTCGCCCAAAGCTTATCTGGCGGGGAAGCTTTTCTCAAGCAGCAACAAAGCGATCGCTTACCCCCCCGCGTCGCCAATGCTGTCCTTGTCGATTTGTCGCGTCAAACTGGCATTAATGTTCAAAAATTCAGCATTAAAGAGTCTAGTCGCCAGAAGTGGACAGATGGCTGTTTGGGACTTGGCACTGCCGCTGAATTATGTGCCGCAGTTATAGTCCCAGGTTGGCGCGTTGTTGTGACTGACGGTAGCAAAACTTGGGTTTATCGCACCGATAACACCGGAAGAACTATACGCCAAGAAAACTCCACTTCTCCTGTCACCAACTTACCTGCAAATTTACCCCAATCCGTTGCCACCCCTGTAAAACAGGACGCAGCCAAGCGGTTAAATTTGACAACCGATCAAGTCCGTATCGTCCAGGCTGACAAGAAAACATGGTCTGATGGCTGTCTAGGCCTATATGAGCCTAACATTCTCTGTTCTCAAGCAACTGTAGAAGGTTGGCAGGTGATTGTAGAAGCCAATCAACAACGCTGGTTTTATCGTACTAATTCCAGTGGTTCTATCGTCAAGCTTGATCAGACAGCTAGTTTGCCAAACCCGGTTAAAGATGCTGTGTTGCAGAGGGCTTCCCGACAAACCAGGTTGTCAGTTTCTCAACTGCGCGTACTCAAGGCTGAACAAAAGAATTGGGATGGTTGTCTAGGTTTGGGCGATCGCAATGTAGCTTGTCCTAGAATCCTAATACGCGGTTGGCAGGTAACTGTAGAAGCAGGTCAACAAATCTTGGTTTATCACGCTAATCAAGATGCTACTACCGTCCGGTTGAATAGAGCTGCTAGCCAGATAGGCAATGCTAACACCATCAATCCGACAAAGATTTCTACAAGCGAACTACCACCCTCTTTGGGGAAAGATGTCCTCTTTCGCACCATCTCTAGTGGCGGTATAACTGGTCGCACCTATCAAACTATTCTATTTAATGATGGGCGGATGATTCGCCAACAGGTTAGCTCCAATGGCGCTACCTCTGCGGAACAAAAATACCAAATTTCCCGCCGCGAACTGCAACAGTTTCAACAGATACTCAATCAGGCGCAATTAGCGAAGTTCAACCAACTCAGTTACCCTGCTTCCCAAGGTGCTGCTGACTATATCACCGTCACCATCTCCAGCAAGCAAGGTACAACCCGCTATGTGGATATGGTACAAGACCGTTTGCCTGAGCCTTTAAAGGAAGTCATCCAAGGTTGGAACCAAATCATCAGAGCTTAGGGATTGGAGGCTGGGGATTGGGGACTGGGGATTGGGGATTGGGAAAGAATCCAAACCTGAGACAAGTCATATCAAATTCGGTAATTACCCACAATTAAGACTCAGCTCACCCCAGCCCTTCCCCGAAGAACCTAGAGGAGAGCCACCGCCTGCGGCTGTGGCTCTCTTAGGGTTCTTTATATTATGGGCAATCAACCGGATTTGATATCAACTACCATCACCGCCGCCCTCTTCTTCAATCCCCAGTCCCCAGTCCCCAATCCCTTTGATATCAACTACCATCACCGCCTTCCTTTTCCCCAATCCCCAATCCCCAATCCCCAATCCCCAGTCCCCAGTCCCTAATCTACGGTTTCCCTATCGGGATATGTTGTATTCTACAAGTAACTTTGCTAGAATGCCTAGTCAATAGACAACAAGTAGCATTTGAAGGCAATTCATGAGCGTTCAGTCTGAACACTTACAAGATTTACCGACACAAGCTTCTCTGGAAATTGCTAGAAGCAAAGCCGAGCCTGAGTTTTACTACTTTGCCTATGGCTCTTGTATGTGTCCAGTGGATTTGAAGCGGACGCTGGGCGAGAATACCCATGTTTATGTGGTTGGTAATGCAACACTCAAGGGGTATAGACTAGGCTTTTATCGTCGTTCAGCTCTTCGAGACTGTGGCGTACTCGATATGGTAAAAGATTCATCAGCCTCAGTGGAAGGGGTCTTGTATAGATTACCCTGGAGATTAAGCGATCGCTTAGATGAACGCGAAGAAGTACCCCAAGGCGGCTACCGTCAGGAAATGGTAAATGTTTCTTGTCAGGGACAGAGTTACACAAGTGTCCGTACTTACGTCGTCGTCAACAAATTAACAGAAGAACTCGCGCCCAACGACTGGTACTTCAACGTTGTTCTGCGCGGTGCCTTAACCTGCGGACTCCCAGAACAATATTGCTGGCAGTTGTTTAACCATATGTACCAGCTACAACAGCGCCATTGGCTTTCCCAATCTCTGCGCTCAGCTTAGACTGGAAATACAGCCAGAAACTAATCACCCCCGTCATAGCTAACTAGCGGGGGAGAACGTTACAAGTTTTCTCTCAGGCATTTGCGCCCCAGTTAAATTTGCACCATTCAGGTCTACACGGCTGAGAGTTGCTCCACGCAAGTCGGCTCCACTCAAGTTGGCTCGGCTCAGATTTGTAGCGCTCAAGTGTGCATCGCACAGGTTTGCCTGATTCAGGTGCGCCCGACTCATATCTGTCAAAGTCAGGTTTGCTTGGCTTAGGTTTGCCTCGCTCAAATCAGCTCCAGCCAAGTTTGCCGCAATTAGGTTGGCTCCACTTAAATCTACTCCACGCAGGTTTAAGCCTCTCAGGTCTACCCCAACCAACTTTGCCCGATGAAAATTTCTTTGTCCGGCTGCATATAGTCTGACAAGTTCATCAACACCCATATTTTCCACGCTCAACTGACTCATAAGTTCTACCCGGCTAAGCTTTTATGGAGGCTTGGGGTTTTATTCACCCTTTAGATAGATGATTATAGGTTAGTTTGTGTACCCAATCTTTGGATTAGCTGGTTTTGGATATAAGAATATAAATTTCGCAAAATTTATATTCTTATAGAGGCACAGTCCTTAATAGAGTCGGCATCAGGAAATGCCAATTGCTGCTTTTTTCACTAACTATGGAGTGGTTGATGGAGGTGACTTTAAAAGTTCTCGGCTTTCCAGCAGCGCTGTGGTCGTATTTATCACAATCTGGGCGGCTCCTTGGAAAAACGAGCGATCGAGATTTTCTGGGGTATCGCTGGGCTGATGGTAGTGGGGTGTACGCAGATTTGCCGTATCGGTGACGAGTACCGCGCCTACTCCCTGATACCAGAATGGCGCATGATCGCTGCGTAAAACGTCAGGTGTCAGCATTCCTTTCAGGGGAATTGGCAACGTCACAACGGTTGGCAAACCAGGCTTACCCGGTTTTTGAAAGACATTTAGCAATGGCAAGTGTTCTATGTCGCCAACTACCGCCAGAAAGTCCCCTTTGTCGGTAGGCGGGGTGACAGGCAATCCGGGCGGGTATTTTTGACAACCTGCGGTGTAGCAAGCGTAACCTACCATGTCCATGACAATGACACCGTGCAGGTTTTGCAAATTTGCTTTATTAGTGGTAAAGGCAATACTGCCCCGGAGTCCTGCCTCCTCCTGGTCAAAGAAGACTAGCTGCAAGGTGCGGGGTGTGGGACGGGAGGCGAAAAGACGCGCCAGTTCCAGAACTACGGCAACTCCGCTGGCGTTGTCATCGGCACCAGGGGAGACGGGAACGCTGTCGTAGTGCGCGGCTACGATAATTGTTCCGGCTTGTTTGTCGGTGCCTTGGCGAGTTGCAAGGATGTTGACCCCGCCCTCGAATTGTTGTAAATTTGGCGACCATCCCAGTTTTTGCAGGGATTGGGTGAGGTAATTTTTGGCGCGATCGCGTTCTTGTTGTGTATACCGCTGATAGTTCAACGCCTGAACGTGCGCCATTAGTCGCTTTGAGTCTACATCAGGAGCGTTGACTGGTTCTTCAGATGCTACCGCCACATTGAAACGAGTCGGCGGTTCGCTAATGTTCTCCACAGAGCTTTTAGTTACTAGCTCCGGACGCGGCTGGAAAAATTTGCTGCTACTTAATACTACTGCGATCGCTAACAGCGCCAAAACCACCGAAAATATCCATTTCCTCATTTTTTGTACCTTAAATTTCCATTCCTTTATCACCACCCCCGTTCCAGTCCTACAATAACGACTGAGGGAGACTGACTGCTGAGAATTGGGAATTCACAGGTGTCCCGCCCGTTCGGACTAAGGACTAATAATTAAAAAATGCTGGATTTGTTGCTAATCATGGCTTTGGGATTCCTTGGGAGTTTTGGTCACTGCGCGGGAATGTGTGGCCCTCTTACCGTGGCATTTTCCCTTGGACATCAGCAACAGACTCCTGCTAACTGGCGACAACAATTTTATTTTCACATCTTGCTGAACTTGGGGCGAATTGCAAGTTATGCCTTGACAGGTGCATTTCTGGGCGGTATGGGTTCGATGTTAATTGCTGGGGGACAGCTGGCGGGAATTGGGAGTGACTTGCGAAGAGCGATCGCTATTTTCACCGGAATCATGCTGATTTGGTTTGGCTTAGTGCAAATAAAACCAGATTTCCTGCCACGTCTGCCAGTGTTACACCCCCTCAAAGAAGGCGGCTTGCACAATCGACTCAGTGCGGCGATGATGAAGCTGTCGCTGAAATCTAACTTTTTGACACCAGCTTTATTAGGACTGGTCTGGGGTTTAATTCCCTGCGGTTTTCTGTATGCTGCCCAAATCAAGGCAGCTGAAACCGGAAATCTTGTTCAAGGTGCGACAACTATGTTGGCGTTTGGACTGGGAACGCTACCAATAATGCTCGGTGTCGGCGTTTTTGCCAACCGAGTTAGTGCTGATAAACGCAGCCAGTTGTTTCGGTTGGGCGGTTGGGTGACACTCACCATTGGAGCGATCGCGCTGCTGCGAACTGGCGACACAATGGTAGATTACACTGGACACGCGGCATTGCTGTGTTTAATCTTAGCGCTGATTGCGCGCCCCATCAGCCGCTTCTTTAGCGCCCCATTACGTTATCGTCGTGTCTTGGGAGTAGGCGCATACGTGCTGGCTTTGGCTCATACGGCACATATGCTAGAGCATACTCTGAACTGGAATTTTCAAGCGATACCTTTTATGCTGCCGACGCATCAACTGGGAATGAGTGCAGGAGCAGTAGGTTTAGTATTGATGACTCCAGCTGCACTCACCAGTTTTGACCGGATGCAGCAGCTTTTAGGGAAACGCTGGCGACAAATTCATCTGTTAAGCCTTCCAGCTTTTCTCCTGTGTGCAGTTCATGCAGTGCTAATTGGTTCTCATTACCTTGGCGGAATGCAACAAATTTGGAGTAACAAACTGCTGACAGTGCTACTGGGAGTTGTGACGCTCTTGGTTTTGCTGCTGCGCTACCGTGGGATTTGGTCACTTTTATCTCTAGAAAAATTATATGTCCCCCCTAGCCAATCCCGATAAAAGTCTCGCTTCCTCGTTCCCAGTCAGAGATTGGGAACGAATTCTGGAGGCACCTACAATAGCTAACAAAGCCCAGGAATTGAGGCACCTCATAGTAGGCATTCCCAGGGGGAATCAAAGGTTGTTGCCAACAATTGCGGAAACACTAATACTCCTAACGTTGCTGATTACACCCGCATCTGCCCATAAAGTACAGATAGCAGAAGATGTGGGTGGTACTCTCCATATCGAACCCAACGACAACCCCAAAGCTGGCGAACCATCTCTAGCTTGGGTGGCGCTTACACGCAAAGGCGGTCAAGTCATCCCTTTGCAAGAGTGTAATTGCAAATTGTCCGTATACTCGCAACCCCGCACCCAACAGACAACGCCGTTACTTTCACCACCACTAAAAGCCATTTCAACAGAAGGTTATCAAGGGATTCCTGGTGCTTCTGTTGTCTTCCCATCTCCTGGGGCTTATCAGTTGCAACTGAGTGGAACACCAGCATCTGGGGCAGATTTTAAACCGTTTGAGCTGAAGTTTACCGTCACCGTGGCAGCTGGGGCAAAGGTGCCAAAAGTTAGTCAACAGACAACGCAGCAAGTTGCCCAGAATAGCTTGGCAGATAAAGAAGGGGGGAGTAGCGCTGACCTGCATACACCAATCGCGATCGCTTTGTTGACGCTTGTCGTAGCGATCGCGATCGGTGTGTGGCGGCGGCGGTTAAAGTAAAGGTTATATTTGCATATCGTACTGTTCCAAGAGCGATCGCAATTCCTCCTTTACTCGTTCGCGCACGGGCTCCGGCGACACCACCACACAGTCTGGCGCATACTGCATGACTTCTCGGATAAACCAGAAGCTACTACTTGGTCACGTCTACAGGTGTTCTGCGAGCCACGCCTCAGTTTGTAACATTGGCACTGTGTAACCGAGCAGACGACCAGACGGAGCAGAAGCACTGGCAAGACATCATTAAAAAGCTCCAACAGAATGGGCTGATTACGTACCGAAGCCAGCTTGATGAGTTACGGATTTGGGAAGGTTCGGACTTTAACGTTGAAGCTGCTATCTACTCGTTTATCGAGCCGGAGCGAACTCCTCTGGCTGAGTTACTTTCAGCAATTCGTCCTTTGAAGCCGCTAGTAGCTGAGCGTCACTACACGACGACAGGGACATTGCGTTATTTTGAGCAGTGATTTGTAGATAGCTTGACCAATTTGACAGAGTTACGGTGTTCAATTGCCAGCTATGATGGACTGATTGCCTACTGGATGGATGCTCAGTTACCCGATCGGATTCCCACAACTTTGAGAGTAGATCCAACCTGCTTCAAAACCTAAGCTCGTAGCTAAAGAGATTAGAGGTTGAAATGTAGAATTAAAGGCTTTACTCAGTGTCTCAAAGTCGGTCAAATCATCTCGTGTATGCAGTCTAAGATCAGAAATATAGGCATCAATAAATTTATTCCATTCTCCACTTCTACTCATTTTTTCTTTCCAAACTTTTAAGCCGAGATAATGTACCCTCACAAAAGAATCAAAATATATAGATGAGGGTATAATTTTTGATTTTGATGAATTAATATCACCAAAGGTTGGAACTAAATTCCAGATTTGATCGTGTGCAATAAATGACCAGGGAAGATAGTGATCAAGGGAAATTTTAGAATCTACTGTTAAAGGTCGGTTTGAATAGATACAGCTAATCTCAGTGGTATGTTCTAGAACTACCTGCCAATACTTTGTGTGTGATGTCAGCGCATTTCTTCTAATTTGAGGAAACAATTTATTTGAGATAGCCGGAGTATTAGGGTTACGGCTTTGCATATACTGTAACCATTCCCAAGCAACCCAGCCTCTTACTATGGAATAGTTAACCCCGATGTAGGAAACCCATTGAGAGCATAAGTAGATGGACTTACAAGATTTAGGGGAATCTCCATCAAATTTATATAGAGGCTTAACTGTATCAAAATATCGTTCAGCCAAAAGAATTATGAGCTCATTTTCAAGATCATCATTTCTTGGAGTACCTCTGTTTTGGCTTTTATAGGCTTTCAGTTCCTGCGATAGAAAAGGTGTAATCAATCGAAAAGGGACATATCTCATTAAGGATTCCTTACCGACCAACACACTTTCTAGGTTTCGCTTTGATATTTCTTCTCTAAGTGCTTCCTTTTCCGATTCATCAAAAGCTGGTTCATCAAGGTCTAATTCTAAAGAGTCTAGCTTAGTAGTGATCTTATCTTCTCTGCCAAACGACAACTTAAAATAAGTGTGCGGATACCAAGCATTAACCAACATTTCAATAACCAGTTCTCTGAGGCTAATCGGAGAAGCAGCATCAAAATTCCGTTTTCTCAAAATGTCTAGTAATGACAGGAAGAAGACGTACTTATAAGAAGTTGTAGTCTTATCAAAAAGTCTAGACAAAGCAGCAACATTCAAACCTGCTGTTTCAGGTAGCCGTCCAAATCCTACGCGAACAGGATTAACCGATATGTCTTGTGAACTGACAGAAGATACAGAATTTTGTCCTAGAGCTAAATCTGAAGCATACAAGCTGATAAACTCTTCGGCTGCATCAGGGTTGATTGCTTGAAGCGCCGTAATAATGCCTTGCACAGTTTCCGAGTTTGGATCTCTAACCTCATTCACCCATCGATGAACGTTAGATCGTGCTATGCCAAGCGCAGCCGCTAAGTTGCCTTGGCTGATGCCATAGCTCGCTAAGACTTGCCCTAAAACTTTACCTGCTTTTCCCATGCTTCTGATCGTGTCAGAGAAGCATGAAAGTGTAAATGGCAACTAATTGGCTTCCATCACTGTATAATATTTGTCAGCCAATTAGTTCCCAGTGTCAGGGAGTCGAACTCGATGAGCTACGCAACACTTCTTTATCCTTGGGTAATCATTCGTCAGCTTCCGAATATGCAGAATCTCGTGGTGAAGCGATTTCGCTGCCGGAATGATGCTGATGAGTGCTTGAGAGTCCTTCGTCGTCTCTCTCCTACAGAGAAATTCATCATCATATTTGATGTTTCTGCCAGTAGAGGGGAGTAAGGCTATGAATGTTAGAGATATTCAGGGATTGGACTACACCCTAACTGTAATAACTCTTCGTAACACGCGAGGCTGCGACAAAAACACAATTCAAGTTAAAGACCTCACTGGCAGGGTGTTTGAAACATGGCATCGCAGATATAAGCTGTGGCGGAATCCAGTTCACGGCACAGCTAAAACCATTGTTGCGATCAAGGAGATTTACAACGCAATGGACATTGATGATTACGTCAAAAGAAACGGTTATAAGGATTAACTGAATTTACTAAATGATTCTCAAGATACACCCTAGAAACTGAATACTCAAAGGTTTTCACCTTAGTATGTGGGCTGTAGATCAGTGGCACTCAGATAACCAATGATCGCCGCTTCTTCGGCAGAACTGGCGAACTCCTCTACCTAATGCTGTGCCGTAGCGATCGCGGAGTCGAAATTCTTTGTAGGAGGTGAGTTAACGTGTTAAGTCTGACATTCGAGTACAAGGCGATTCCAACGCCAGAACAAGTCGAGATGATTGAACACACCTTAACGGTGTGCCGGAAAGTCTGGAACTTTGCTCTGCGAGAACGCAAGGATTGGCTGAATTCTCACACTAGATGCAAGGGAATTCAGGAATTTCCTTGCATCTACTAGATATCGTAGCTAGTTGCCTAAGTCCTAATAATCTCAGTGCACTTAGACAAAGGTAATTACCCAGAAATGTTGAATCTAGATACAAAACTTTACATAGTCGAATAGACTCTTCCTATCTAAGAGCTTTGAGTTAACATTTAGTTAACTTAGTCATCCAGTGTACATAGCTGATTTCTTGACACATACACGCCTGAAGATAGCGAAGTTTATCAAGTAGCTTTTGCCCCCATTGTTGAGGAATTTCTATAACTTGTAGTATCAAATAAGCAATTAATGTTGCATAAATCTGTATAGCAATTCCGTTGAGATTTTTGGTAATCAGTTTATCGAGTTTCAAGTGCATCTTCAAAAATTTCCATAACAACTCAATTCCCCAACGGCATCGGTAGATGTCCATGACCTCGAGGTCAGTCACAGCC
>NZ_JACJPF010000067.1 GCF_014695915.1 Trichocoleus sp. FACHB-40 | reverse complement strand
TCCTTTTGTTCAGGGGTCATAGCCGCTCCTCCTACGAATGCAGTTCACACTTCTGTTGACGCTCTACCTATTATCCTCTCTTGATAGTAGTTTTACAAAACCGGGATGCTCCCGATCGCGGTTGTATCTCAAACTCAAGCTTGGAACGATAAAAGCAAATATCAAATTCCATAAAAAAGTTAGTCTGTCCAAGAATCAGTGGCACCTGATTACTCTTGACCCAGGCAAATGCTAACCGCACAGGAGCAAACTCTCCGATCTCACCCATTGCAAATAGTGGCATTGCTGGTTGATTACCAAGATTACCTGCTAACCGAATAATCGCTCTGCGTTCGTCCCAACCTCCGCCAAGTTGGATGCCAATATCGTAGGGCAATACATTCACAGTTGCACCACTATCGACCAATCCAACAACTTCAACAGTTTGGTCATTGTTGCGAAGGAACAGGGGAATGCGTGGCAAAGTATCAAACTCATTTTGAGATGAGTCAGATGTAGAGTATTTGAAGCGCATCCTGTTCAATCACCCTCATTATCAGCTGAGTGCATTGCTTGCATCAATGTCTCACCCGCACCAAAAGCCTCATAAGGAGTTGGCAAATAATAAACCTTGTAAGGTTCTAAAGGAGAAATATCCTCATTAGTATCTAACTCTTCCGCCAGGATACGGATCAACTTAAGTTTATCGGGTGCAGAAAGTTGTCGCACCATCGGCACTAACTCTGCTAAATTCATTTCTGGCTCCTTATTACTCTGCCTAAGCTAACCTGAATAGCCTTTACCCTTATTTTATGCGCCCTAGAGCAAGACAGGCTTATGAAGCAATAGCGCGAACCGACAGGTCGGCGCTTCGCGATCGCACTTACGCGAGAGAAGTTCGCTTTGTGCATCTGCAATCTGGGTAAATTATTCATCTGCAACCAACAACACCGTTTTGACGACCTTACGATAGCTAATCCTCAGTTTCAATTAAGCTAGTCCGTAATTCTACTTAAAATACATTGATGCCTCAGTTTTCCTAATACAACAATTCCAGATTACTGATTGAATGATTCCTGTTAATAATCAACTTTTTAGTATATATAAATAGCTGTAGACTATTAATCGTTAATTTCATCACCAGGCTAAGCGATCGGGTAGCTCACTTATACATTCAAACTTATGAAATTGCATTTCATCCCTAGAGGTTGGTGGCGATCGCTCAAGTATCTCTTGTTACTGTTTCTGGCATCATTCATCGCAGTATTGCTGGCTGGCCACCCCATCTCTGCGATCGCGCAAAGTCCAATGCCAGAACCAGAAGCAATCGAGGAAAGCCCAATACCAGAAGCCACCCCTCAGAAACATTTTCAGGAAATCCGCGGCGTTTGGATGACCAACAATGACACTAAAATCCTCAGAGATCGCCCCAAACTGCAAAATGCTGTAAGTCAACTGGCGCAGCTAAACTTCAACACGATCTATCCTGTAGTGTGGAATTCTGGCTATACGCTTTACGAGAGTGCCATAGCACAACGGGAAGGTATTCAATCTTTTGTCAGCAAAGGTTTACAAGGACAAGATATCATCGCTGACTTGATTGCCCAAGCCCATCGCCAAGGCTTGCTAGCGATTCCCTGGTTTGAGTTTGGTTTCATGGCTCCCCCGATGTCGGAACTGACATCAAATCATCCTAATTGGATTACGCAACGGCGGGATGGTAGCCAAACTTGGATTGGCGCTGCGGGTGAGGTTGTTTGGCTCAATCCCTTCCATCCAGAGGTGCAGCAGTTCATCACCGATCTGGTGCTGGAAGTCGTCACTAAATATGATGCCGATGGTATTCAGTTTGACGATCACACCAGTTTGCCCAATGAATTTGGCTACGATCGCTACACGCTTGCTTTGTACAAACAGGAAACCAAGAAAGATGCGCCTTCCAATCCTAAAGATCCTGCATGGGTGCGCTGGCGTGCAGATAAAATCACGGCATTCATGACACAGCTCAATAAAGCTGTAAAAGAGAGAAAACCCAACGCCATTTTCTCCGTTGCTCCTAATCCCTACGTTACCGCTTACAATACTTATCTGCAAGATTGGCTGACTTGGGTGCGAAAAGATATCGTGGATGAGTTAATTGTGCAAGTTTATCGTCCCGATCTGCAAAGTTTTCTTGACCAGCTCATCCGCCCGGAAATTCAAGAAGTGCAACAAAAAATTCCCACTGGAGTTGGTGTCCTCACAGGCTTAAGAAGGAAGCGTGTTTCGATGCAACTAATTCAGGCTAAAGTGCGAGCAGCTCGCGATCGCGGTTTGGGTGTAACTTTCTTCTATTATGAAAGCCTTTGGGACGATGCACCAGAACCCATAGCGGAACGGCAATCTAATTTTCAAAGTCTCTTCAACTTCCCGGCTTCCCGCTTTGCAAATAGATAACCTGGCAATCTTTTAAGCAAGCGATCGCACGCTTTGCCTCCATGCAGTCAAAATCCACCGATACGAGCGATCACTTGCGTGAATGAAGCAAGCGATCGCTTTTTGCTCTCAACCTATCAATAAAGCTGATTACTTAGATTGCTTATTCTTATGAATTAGAGGTTTCATTTTGAGCGAGGAAAAGATAATGTTAATTATATTGTTAAGATTTCATGACATTTGTTAACGCGGGAGAATATTTTTCATGTTAAATGGGTTTTTGTCATCCTTCTGCTTGTATGAAAGCGAATCATGGCATCTATACCTTCTTTCCGTAGATTGAATAACAGCATTTAACGTTTTTATAGCAATACAGTTGAATTGCAAAATTTAGATATTCACCTTGCCATAGCTTGCAAATTTTCAGATATATTTCCAAGCTGAGCAGAGTAATTTTTCATGACTAATTTTTCTAATTTTACTATCTGTTAAAACTAAAAAATTGATGAAAAGCTATCTGCCTAAAGGACGAAATTATCGTACAATTCTCCCTCAATTAAATTACGCAAGCATTCGCTTGAGAGTAGACAATTACTGCTTAAAAATACGCGGTAGTAAACGTGCAGTTCCTTTAGAGAGACCCGATCATAGGCATATTCTGTGGAGTTCGCTGGGTAGTTTCATCGGCATTGCAGCCACAGCTTATTTATCAGTGAAAACTGGCGCTCCTCTACTAATGGCTCCCTTTGGTGCCACCAGCGTCTTGATTTTTGGCGTACCTGATAGTCCCTTGGCACAACCGCGTAATGTAATTGGCCGTAATTTTATAGCTGCTCTAGTTAGCTTAACGATTTTGCATCTTTTCGGTGCGGAACCCTGGGCGATGGGAATGGCTGTGGCAACTGCTATTGGCATGATGCAGTTCACTGGGACATTGCATCCACCTTCGGGAGCTGTTGCATTAGTCATAATGATGACGAAGGCACAGTGGCAGTTTCTGCTAACCCCGACACTTGAAGGTTCTATTATTTTGCTACTCTGTGCAGTAGTTTTTAACAATCTTGCTCAAGACAGGACGTATCCTAAGCACTGGTTCTGAGCTGTCTGAACGTAAACTATACAAAGACTGGTAGAGCTTAGGGTTAATTAAGCATAAGGAGCGTGGATTTATTAACCTCCTATTCCTTGTCTAGGGGCATGGCAGTGCCATGCCCCTACTGTTTGACCATGAGATAGCCTTCCCTAAGAAGGATCGTCTATAAATCAGCGCCGTCCCTCTGGTAGAGGATCTAGAAGAAGGCGATCGCTAATATTTGTAGTGGGTTGTGGAAAGTCTGGGTAAGGTGAAATAGCACTTTACTTACTTCTCCTGGGTTGAGTAGTTTGGAGACTTGAAGCTATGCGCTGGGAATTCGGTCGGAAAAGCAGCAACGTTGAGGACAGACGCGGGGGTGGGGTTTCCGGGCCTGTGGTAGGGGGCGGGATTGGGACAATCCTTCTGGCAGTAATTGTTGCCCTCTTGGGGGGCGATCCCGGTGCAGTGTTGCAACAAGGACAAGAACCAGCGCCAAGCGATCGCACTTCTTCCCAGTCTCCTCGAACACAATCATCTGCTGCGAACGATCGCATGGCTGATTTCGTTTCCGTTGTCTTGGCGGATACAGAAGATACATGGGGTACCCTGTTTCGCCAAAACGGAGAAAACTATGTCGAGCCTAAGTTAGTTCTTTTCTCAAATTCGGTACAGTCGGCTTGTGGTTCTGCAAGTTCTGCTGTTGGGCCGTTTTATTGCCCCGCCGATCAAAAAGTCTATATTGACTTAAGTTTTTATCAGGATTTGAAGTATAAGCTCAACGCACCCGGAGACTTTGCCCAGGCGTATGTAATTGCTCACGAGGTTGGGCATCATGTGCAGAATTTAATGGGAATTTCGAGTAAAGTTCGGACATTACAGCGTCAAGCTAGCCGCGCTGAGGCGAATCAACTTTCAGTCCGGTTGGAGTTACAAGCAGACTGTTTTGCTGGCATCTGGGCGCATCATGCTAATCGCTCCCGGCAAATTCTGGAGGAAGGCGACGTTGAAGAGGCGCTGAATGCTGCTAGCAGTATTGGCGATGATCGCTTGCAGAGTCAGTCCAAAGGGCATGTTGTCCCGGATTCTTTTACTCACGGTAGTTCAGCGCAGCGAGTCCGCTGGTTCAAGCGGGGGATTCAGACGGGAGATCCTGCACAATGCAATACCTTTGCAGCAGCAAATCCCTAGCAAAATATGGTGTTGGAATTATAGTAGGAAGCGATCGCTTTCTTTATTCATAGTTGCGATCGCCTTTAGACTTCCGCTATTTAGAGGGGTAGTTTATACCTATAAGAAATCTTATACTGCAATGGGGCTATAGTTAATAGTTAGAGTGAGAATTTTGTAGATAAAAGTAAGCTTTCAGACCATTTAAGTTCGCTAAGGGATATCAATGATTTCTGAATTGACAGCACAAAAAAAAGCTCTGATTGCTGACTATCGAATGAAGTGGTATTCAATGGCAATCTCAACCCAGCCAGTTGATAAGATAAGAGCCTTTTCCGCAATTGAGGCAGTTTACCAGAAAATATCAAACGCAGAAATACCGGACATATACTATTTTGACAGTCCGCGTAGTCTAGCTAACCTCAGCTTTATAACCCATATTCATCCGGCTGCAAACTTATTCAATCAACGTAAGCTGAACAACATCATTAGAAAAGTTAAAAATCAATTAATCAAACATGGATTTTTTCGTGATTCTTTTCGTAGACATATTGTTTATCCGCTGATTGAACTTGTGGGACAGCAGTTCGATATTGAGCTATGGAACAGTTTGCATAAACAATTTAGCTTCTCGTCCCCGCTCAATAGCGTGATACGTTTAAGCCTACGCGATAGTGAAAAATTATCTTTAATCTGGAAATCCGGTAAACCCAATCATCAAAGGCAAATTGAGCAATTTTGGTTCTATTTGACAACAGGTTTGGTTTCACCAGATACAGAATGTAGTATTTGTGGATTGCTAGATTTCTGCACCTCTGAGCTAGGATGCTTCATAGAAGAAGACTTATGGCACACACTCAGAACATACGTTTCTGAGTGTGGTTGGACATTTTTATTTCAAGATTTCTGTTTCACCTGTCAACGTCCACATAAAGTGCTGCTTGATGAGCAAAATCAACCTCATGCGGAGAATGAAGCAGCCATCGAATTTTTGGATGGTTTCAGTGTATTTGCCAAGAATGGGATGCTAGCTCTCGATTGCCACCAGTCTAACACTTCGCCTGCACCTGACGGAACGTGATTTATCAATTTAGAGTGAAAAGATATCTGCCGCAGATGAGGCGGGTTGTTGGAGATCGCCCATTCCGCCAGTTCTGACCACCGTTCAGTAGCAGTATTAGTTTCCATTTACTCCATACCCCAAAAAAGCGATCGCTATGGGGTGATGCTGAAACGAACAGCTACCATAATATTGAAGAGCTATGCGCCGTCTACTTTGAAAGATTAGGTTCTACAACATTTGGGAAACTTTGAAAATTGCGCCGCACCCAGTCCATACCCACCTCATTATTGAGTTTAATTTTCTGAGGCGTATTCGGATAAATTTTACCCAAAATATCAGCATCTTGATCGACTACCACTTTGCCAAACTTAAGATATGTCCTGCCAAATAGCTTAAAGGCAGGGTGCGTGGCTTGACCAAATAGCAAAATGTAAGTCCTTGTGCGGTTCTCGGCTTCTGGGATAAAGATGTGACACTGGACTACTTTACCTAATGGCATTTCACCATGAAAAATCACCAGAGATGGGAAGTGGTTTTCCAGGTGGGCTTTGATGGTTGTCGGGAGAAGGAATAAATCGAGTTTTCTCAGCTTTTCTGCCAAGCTATAAGGGGCAGTGGGCATATCATAAAACGCATGGGAATGATGCCCATTGTCAATAAATTGATGAAATTCCACATTAGTAACCCGGAATAATTCCCGGTGAGTACCGTTTTGGTGATTATAGTCGTGCATATTCAGCAACATAGTGAGCAAATCGGTCTCTACACTTGTATCTGCGGTATGCCCGACAAAGTAGTAGGTATCTGCAATCTCATTCAGCACAGTGGGAATCGGCACTTTCGCCTCGTATCCGCCGTAAGACCAGATGAAATCTCCTTGAATTTTTAACTCTAAAGGTTTCAGTTGAGGCAACGTTTTCTTTTCCGATCCCGGCAAAACGGTGCATCCTTCTGAATCAAACGGCAAGGCATGAAACGGGCAGACGACCGTACTCGTACCATCAATGCGTGCTTCGCACCATCCTTCTGACAACATTGCTCCCATGTGAGGACAGGCATTGGGCAGGGCATGGATTGCTCCAGCAGCGTCTTTCCACATTACATAATCATTACCATACAGAGAAATTCTCCGAGGTTGGTTCACTACCAACATCGACTTGTGCGCCAACAACCAGGGCGCACCGAAAAGCATAGACTGCATAATGTTCTCCGGTAGAGATAAAATTGTGAGAAATCCGTCGTGTTTTTAGAATATGACAGAATATTCACATTCGTCAAGAAGTCTGCGCCGTCAACCTAAACAGCAGCGAGGTAAAGAACGGGTCGAAAAAATCTTGGATGCAGCGGCGGCAGTGTTTGACGAGGTGGGCTATGAAGCGGCAACCACCCATCTAATTGCAGCCAAAGCGGGGACGGCGATTGGGTCTTTGTATCAGTTTTTTCCCGATAAAGCTGCCATTTTTAATGCGATGGAATTACGCCATACCGAGCGGGTTAAGGCCTTGTGGTCAAGCGCAGATACACCAGAGATGGTTCGATTACCACTCCGACAGATGATTAAGGGATTGGTCAGCGCGATCGCACAGATGTTTGAACAGCCTGTGTCACGGGTGGTGTTTGTGCAGTTTTTTATATCTCGCCAGATTTTCCAGTCGATCGATGAAAGCATGACTCAAGAAGCAATTGACTTCATGGCTGGTCTCTTAAAGCAAAGAAATTCGGCATTGAGTAAAGCACAATGTAGTCTACTGGCAGAGGTTTGCGTCCACAGCAGTAATGCTGTTCTTCTGTCGGCACTTCGCAACCCAGAGCAACAGCATCGTCAACAGTTGGTGCAGCAGATTGAGGACTTGTTGGTGTCATATTTAGAGCCGTATGTAGGGGACGGTCGGCTGGGCGATGTAATGAAAGTAATGAAATGTCCGCATTGTCAATCGGAGCAGTTATCTAAAAACGGGTATCGAAGGGGGAAGCAATGCTATCTCTGTAAGGAATGCGGGAAACAGTTTGTGGAGAATTTCCAGCGTTTCTGACCCTCGTTAGCTAGCAGTATCAATCGCCCTTACGCCACACACCAAAAAAAGCGATCGCAATCCCCAAAGCGTGATCGCTATCTCTTATTCATGGTTGCGATCGCATAAATAAGAATTAGCCCCCTGCCTACTGCGTTGAGCCGTGCCGTAGGTTATTGGTGGCAGGTAAACTGAAGTTGAAGTTGGTTTTAACTTCGGAATTTAGTCATGCTTCTTCAAACTGATCGCCTGCTGCTGCGCGAATTTACGGAAGCCGACTGGCCAGCCGTTTTAGCATATCAATCCACCCGTGCATACCAACGCTTTTATCCATCCGGGTGCACTGAGGCGGACGCTCGTGCCTTCGTTAATCGCTTCCTCCAGTGGCAGCAGGAGAAGCCCCGATGGAGGTATCAGTGGGCAATAGCTCTACAAAAACAGGATAAGCTGATTGGTAACTGCGGCATCCGTAAGAGCCATCCCGATGCCCCAGAAGCAGAAATTGGGTGTGAATTGGCTCCTGAGCATTGGGGTCGAAATTATCCGGTTGAGATGGGTCGCCTGCTACTGCGCTTTGGCTTTACAGAGATTGGCCTGCATCGCATTTATGCACACTGTATCGCTGAAAATAGAGGGGCGGTGTCATTGGCGCAGAAGCTTGGCATGAGCCAAGAAGGTCGGTTGCGAGAGAATGTGAGCATCCGGGGACAGTGGCACGACACCCTCGTATACGGCATCTTGAAGCAGGAATGGGAGGCAAAGGTTTAATAACAGCAGGCTAACAAGGCGCTGTGTTAGCCTGCGACCTTAACCTAATTCTCATTAGGACTCTGACAAATAATATCAGAACGAACCCAAGCAACCCATTGGTTTGTCCCGGCTTAGATACCAGCGTTCATGTGTGCCGCCATCGGTGGAGGAGTTAGGATCGAGTGTGGGAGCAACAGGAGAGAGTCATGCCCTATATTCAAGGATACAGTCGCACCGAAACACGGCAATTTCCAACGTTGAGCAAGTATTTGAATAGCTTAGAGTAGGTTGATGAGCGTAGACGCTTGAGCGGCTTGTCGTCAGACATGGCACCAACAAACATCTACAGTTAAAACCAACCTACGGCAAAATAAAAGGGAGGTCAACACTGGGGCGGCTATGTCTAAGAAGAAAAAGCACAATCTCCAATGGCTTAAGGAAACCTTAGAGTTAAAAGAAGACCACAACTGGAAATCAAAGCCAGGAAATCGGATCTTCGTAGCAGGACGAGGAGCCTTGCGCTTCGATGTCCCTGAGGATTGGCATTTTGAACCGGATGAGAAGTCATTCCGGTTTCTAGACAAAAAGCCACCCAACGATGATGCTCGTTTAGAAGCTTCCTTTAATTTACTGCCTCCTGGCAACTGGGCAGATTTTCCGCTAGTTCCGCTATTAAAGAAGGTGGTTAAAGATGATGAGCGTCAGCCGATCGCGCCAGGGGAAATTATTCAACTCAAGCGCCAAACTGCTCGTATCGTTTGGACTCAATTCAAATTTATTGATCCTGAAGAAAAGCGCGAAGCTTATTCCCGAATCTGTATTGGGCTAGGTTCTGGTGTTCAGTGTCTGATTACTTTTGACTACTGGGTGGACGATGCAGATCGCCTGATTCCTGTGTGGGATACGGTTATGGATTCGTTAGTTCTAGGGCTTTATATCCGCGATCCTCGAACCGGACTCGCATTACCCGACTAGAGGTTGGTGAAGTATAGAAGTGCGCGCAGCAAAAGCTGATTTATGCGATCGCATTCTTGATGAAACCAGAGCGATCGCACTGGCATTCATTCATAGTTATACCGCTAAACTTGCTCAGTCCGTCTGGCATCCCCTGAATGCCGTTAGACAGCAGCGCTGACTTGTTGACGGATGGGAATCTGAATCGCAAACTCGCTTCCCTCACCAGGAGTGGAGAAGCATTCCAATTTACCGCCATGTTTTTCCGTAATAATTTGATAACTGATGGACATCCCCATCCCCGTTCCTTTCCCAATCGGTTTAGTTGTGAAGAAGGGATTGAATATCCGTTGCTGAACGTCTTGGGGAATACCAACTCCATTATCCGCGATCGCGATTTGCACCCATTGCGAATCAATCACTGAAGTGGAGATAGTGATTTGATCGGGATGGTCTTTTTTCTCCTGATAGGTGCAATTGGCTTTGGTTTCTTCGAGTGCATCAATCGCGTTTACCACGATATTCATTAAGACTTGGTTGAGTTGTCCCGGATAACACTCCACAAGGGGCAACTTTCCATAGTCTCGAATTACTGCGATCGCTGGGCGGTCTGGTTTTGGTTTTAGGCGATGTTGCAAGATCAGCAGCGTACTTTCAATTCCTTCATGGATATCCACTTCTTTCATGTCCGCTTCATCCAATCGAGAAAACGTCCTTAGCGATTTAACAATTTCTCGTATGCGTTCAGTCCCCAATTTCATTGATGAGAGTAACTTCAACATATCTTCGTTGATAAACTCTAAATCTATATCAACAATTTTGGCTTCAATTGCAGGTGTGGGAAGGGGATATTCCGCCTGGTAAAGCTGCACTAACTCTAGAAGATTTTGAGCATATTCATCGACAAAGGTGACATTGCCATGAATAAAGTTAACCGGATTATTAATTTCATGGGCTACTCCCGCAACCAATTGTCCCAAACTGGACATTTTTTCGGTTTGAATCACTTGTGCTTGAGTTCGCCGCAAATCAGTAAGGGTTTGTGAAAGTTCGGCGGTGCGTGCTTCAACTCGATTTTCCAATTCGGCGTTAGTCTGTGCCAGTTCGTTAAAAGAATCTTGTAACTGAGAAGCCATGTGGTTAAAGGACTGTGCCACCGCATCTAACTCTTTGATGTTGGTAGCTTCCACCGTTTGGTCTAACTGTCCAGTAGCGATCGCTTCGGATGCTTGGCTCAACTTTAAGATGGGACGAGTAATCCAGCGTGATGTGTAGATTCCTAAAACCGTTGCTACTGCCAATGCTCCCAGACACAGGAGGATCGTTGTGCGAGTGTTGGCATTAATTTGGGAATTGAAATCAGATTCCGGCACGGTGACAACCACCAGCCAGTCTAACCCAAAGCGATCGCGCCAGTGAGTGACCTGAATAAACTGACGCTGCCCGTTGAATTTCACCTCAAGTTCTTGAGTATTTTGAAGGGCTGCGAAATTATTAAATTGTTGTTTTAATTTTTCTGCAACGGCGCGAATCAACGGATCTGGCGTTTCTAGCGCACTCAGGCGTTTTGTCTCACCATTGACTTTGTGTACAACTGGTTGAGTGCTGGAACTGCCAATCAGCAAGCCATCGCGTTCCATGATAAAAATTTGTCCGGAAGGGCTAACTTTCAGGTTGTGAAGAAATTCACTCACATTTGTTAGCAGCAAATCTACCATCAAAAGGCTGCGTAACTTGCCCTTCTGGTCATAAATGGGATATCTAGCAGGAACTGCCACATAGTAATTAAGACCAATATCAGAAGTGCCGCTTTGGCTTTTTATTGCCTTGCCTGCTTCCGTAATCTGTACCGTATTCTCAAATGCGTAGGTGTAGATAGCAGCCCAGGCTGGCTTACCTTTTTTGATAATGTCTTTCACTCCGGGTGGCAATAAAGGATCAGCCTGATAACTCTGCACAAGGCTTTTCCGGTTTCCCCGTTGATCAGCGGTGTAATCCGATGCTGCACCGTTTCCAAGGAGATTTTCATAAACCAGGAGATTCACGCCATTAACCCAACGCCCAGCGCCTGATTCGGCACCATTCGGTAGAGCATAGCCAATATAGCTAAGTGTTTCAAATGCTCTAGCTTGACTCCAGAAATACTGCTCGCTTGTTCTGGGGTCATTCAGATTCAATCGTCCAGAAGCGATCGCATCTGCATTGATTTGGTTCAACTGCTGTGGCAGTGCCAAATAAGTATCCAAGTGTTCGTCAACCTGCTGACTGGCTTTGTCAATTAGTTGATTAGCTAGGTCATTGACTGCTTTCTGCCCGTTTATAAATGAGAGATAGCCAACTAGCCCTACCGCTGCAAATATTTGTAATAAAAAGGGAACTATCACAATCAGCCGCAGGGGGAACTGTTGAGTAGCCTTAGCAGCATAGCCAGGTTTGGCATTCATTGGCGTTACTCAGAGAACACAACGTTATACATAATTTTAGAGTTCCCAAATAGGTTAGTTTCCTAACGGCTTTTGAAGATATCGTTCAATTTTAGGCTGAATGGCATTGTCAAGTTAATCATGCAGCAATGCCAAAACACCCTATTCTACCCCAACAAAGCCAAGGTGAGGATTCAGTCCTTGCAGCTTAACAAATCAAAATATTGTGAAGTTAGTGTGAATTTGGTTGCTGATTTGGGAAAACAAATTGAAATATTGTGAAGTTAGTGTGAATTTGATTGCTGATTTGGGAAAACTACTAATAAGGTCACAAGATTTTCTGCTGCTGGCACTGATAACGTGGCTATACCGTTAGGCCTGGGTGAACGTACTTCCAGGTTATTCAGTGCTGGGCGGGGATTTTAGGGCTGATTTAATCAGGGTCATGCAAGCAAAGTCGTAGGTAATTAGGTATGGAATTTTGTGGAACTCACCTTCTTGTGGAATTCAGTGATTGCCGTAACGCAGAACTTCTAGATGATCTAAACCAAATAGAAGAACTGATGCGAGAAGGATTGAAAGTAGCCAATTTTACATTAGTGCAACTATTCAGCCATAAATTTTATCCAATTGGGGTGACTTCAGTGGCGATCGTCAGTGAATCTCATGTTTCGATACATACCTATCCTGAGACGGGTCATGCCTCAATTGATATCTTTCATTGTTCAGATGGTTCGCTTCAAGTGTTACGCCTGATGGACTATTTAAAGCTTCACTTTGAGCCATCTCAGTTTTCCTATGCTGAGGCTACACGAGGTCGCAATTTAAAAGTCTCGACAAACACTTCAGCTTGTTTGCTTGAGTCTGTAGCTTAGAAGTCAAGTAGCGCCAACTTTTAGAACTCCACAAACAAAACAACTCTCCGAGATTTCCAAAATGAAAGTATGCGTTCTGCAACCTGACTATTTTCAAGCAACGGTAAACTTGGAAGCTTACACTTCACCGAGTTATTTTCCCAATCTAAAACCAGAAGATGAAGTAAACTCTGTATTTCTCAATAAAGCGACGATCTACCGTCAGTTAAAAGAGTTGAAGAAAGAGGGTTACGATATCTTTGTCAATCTTTGTCGAGGTTATAGACATTGGGATGTTCCTTCTTGCCATGAAGTAATGAGCGCATTGGAAGCGTTGAATCTTCCCTATACGGGTTCTGCGGCAACTTTGTATGATTCTCCTAAGCAGGAAATGAAGCATATTGCTTATTTTGCAGGAGTTGATACGCCAGCCTTTTGGGTTGCCGAAACGTTGACTGATGTAGAGAATGCCTCTGTTGAACTAAATTTTCCTTTGTTTGTAAAACCAGCAGCGTCTGGAGATGGTCTGGGAATTGATGCGCGATCGCATATAACTACAAAAGAGGCTTTGTTAAGCAAAGCCACTGAATTAATTGCTGACTTCGACACTATCCTGATTGAAGAGTATATCGCCGGACGCGAGTTCACAGTGCTTTTGGTTGCTAACCCAGAGGATGTTTGTTCGCCTATTGTGTATCAACCAATCGAGTTTGTGCCGCCCAAGGATGAGCATTTTCAATTTTACAATCTAAAACTCCGTCAAAGTCATCCAGAATGGTATGTTCCTTGTGACGATCCGCAGCTTGAGTTAAGTTTACGAGATGCGGCTAGACGACTATTTTTGGAAATGAATCAGGGTGGTTATGCTTCGATTGACTTGAGAGTTGACGAGAATGGAGAAATCTTTTTTCTAGAAGTCAATTCTCCTTGCGCTGTTTTTGGTACTCAGGGTCATGAAACGGTAGCAGATTATATTCTGAAGTTTGATCCAGCAGGTCACGCGGGATTTTTTAACCAGATAATTGCCGAGGGAATTACCGGACACCAGCGCCGTCAGAAGAAATATCGCGTAGGAAAAAGTGCGATCGCAACTTATGGCATTTTTGCGACTCAGTATTTCAAAACTGGCGATGCGATCGCGCCAGGAGAAGCAAGAACACAACGCATTGTCACCCGTTCTCACGTTCAATCTCGCTGGACTGAAGCAGAGCAAGCATTTCTGTTGCGTTATATTTATCCTCTGGGTGAAGATATTCTGGTTTTGCGTGACTCAAATCCTGGGAACTGGATATTACAAAACCACTCTTGTGACCCCAACACCGGGTATCAGGGACTCGATCTGATGGCGCTACGGGATATCAAAGCGGGTGAGGAATTGACCGTAGATTTTGCTGCATTCTGCGGTGAAGACATGGAGGGATTTCAGTGTATGTGTGGATCTCCGAAATGTCGCGGAGACATTCAATTCGCATCTTGTTGCAAACCAGGAAAAAATTCCACCTATTCCCTAAATCTGATGCAGACAGAAATGCTTGCACAACGGGTATTGGAAGCTTCCACCCAGCCTTGATAGTTGTCAATGATACCAACAAAATTCTGTATGCAAATCACAGATCAACATCAAACAAACTCAGCCGAAGTGGAATTGACCCAAGCAGTCCATAACTTGGCATATCGATTAATCAGCCAAGCTGGTCAGCGTGTCAGCGAACGGTTGACCGCGTATATGGCGCTACCCCACCAACTGAATCAACTGAATGCAGACGTAGTTGCTGCGGGTCAACTGGATCTCAATGATGCGATCGCTTGCGAGCAACATTTATGGAGGCTTGCTAAAATCTTTCCCAGTATTAGCTATATTGGTTTTGCCTTAACTGACGGGAGTAAAGAATCAGGCGCTGGAAGATGGATTGAGAGAACACAATTGTCAGTTTACGAAAATCGGAATTTCAAAGGCTGCGATTATGCAACCGATGAACAAGGAAACCGCACCCATCTAATCCAAAGCTATGATTATGATGCCCTATCGCAGCCTTGGCATAAACAGGCGCTTGAGGCAGGTAAACCGATTTGGACTCACATCTTTACGGCTGATATTGATGATGTAGAGGTTGCTAATGAAGAGTCTGTCCAACCTGAAGATACTTCCTCTAATGTCGGTTATCAAAATTATGTGGCGGTTAATGCCGAACGTCCACTCTATGACAAAGATGGCAAGCTATTTGGGTTAGCAATTGTTGATGTGCTACTCAGCGAAATTAGCAAGTTTCTGGGTACCCTGAAAGTTACTTCTTCCGGACAAATCTTTATTATGGAGCGCGATGGAATGTTAGTCGGCAGTGCTGATGAGCATTCTATTGTGCATAGAGTGGATGGCAGATTGGAACGGTTTAATGCTCTCAACACGCCAAATCTAGCAATTCGTTCCATTGCTGAAGAGTTGCAAAAGCAGTTTAACAGCTTTCAAACGATTCAGGAGCAACAGTTTGATTTCTCATTAAACGGCGATCATCAGTTTGTTTATGTAACTCCTTGGCAGGAGGAATATGGATTGGACTGGCTTGTGGTTGTTGGCATACCTAAATCGGATTTGATTTGATTGCGGATAGCCATCCTGCTTTAATGTGAGCGGTAACATTTCTTTTGTAGAGACGGGCATGGCACGTCTCTACAAAGATTAAAAGGTCTAATTATTCTTTGAATGTGAGGTTGTTGAATAATGCAAGGGTGGATCTTACCAACATTAGGCGCTTTAGTCGTGTGGGGATTTTGGGGATTTATTCCTAAACTGACCACGACCTATTTGCAGCCCAAAAGCGCGATTGTTTACGAAGTAGTAGGCGCTTTAATATTAGGAATAATCGTCCTCGTTTCTTCACGATTCCAACTGGATGTACATCCCAAAGGTATTGCATTTGCTATAACCACGGGGATGCTAGGTTTTCTAGGTGCTTTTTGCTTCCTCATGGCAGTTTCCAGAGGCCCAGTTACTTTGGTAGCAACGATGTCTGCCCTTTACCCCGTTATCAGCATCCTGCTTGCGGTATTTATATTACATGAATCAGTCACCCTCCAGCAGAGCGTCGGGATTGCGCTGGCTATTTTAGCAATGATTCTAGTAACCGCTTAGGGATTTATCAAAATAGCTAGTTTCAACAGGTCTTTGAGCTAGTTATTAATAGAAGGCGGGAATTTTAAGTTAATTGCTAGGGCGCGATCGCGCCCTAGCGCGTATACTCTTTCGCGCTTCCCAAAGGCTACGCCAACGCACCGTTCAGGGGTTTGATAGTTTGGCGAATGGGTATCTCAATTGCAAACTCTGCTCCTTGTCCAGGTGCGGAATGGCAATATAATTTCCCGCCATGTTTTTCGGTCACAATTTGATAACTGATGGAGAGTCCTAAACCAGTCCCTTTGCCAATCGGCTTGGTGGTGAAGAAGGGATCAAAAAGTTTGCTTCGCACGTCCTCCACCATTCCTTGACCGTTATCCGCTATGCGAACAATGACCCAATTAGAATGACTTATTTCTGTGGAAATTTGAATGGTACTTGGATTACTTACAATCTCTTGAAAGGTACGTTTTTTATCGGATTCATGCAACGCCTCGATTGCATTCGACAGCACGTTCATGAAGACTTGGTTGAGTTGCCCCGGATAGCATTCTACCAACGGCATTTGGCTATAGTCTTTCATGACTTGAATACCTGGATGGTCAGAAGTTGGTTTCAAGCGGTTGAATAAGATTAGTAATGTGCTATCTAATCCTTCATGAATATCTACTTCTTTGAATTCTGCTTCATCTAAACGGGAAAAGTTGCGGAGAGATTTAACAATTTCCCGAATGCGCTCGGCTCCTAGTCGCATTGAAGCTAACAACTTGGGAAAATCCTCTCTGAGAAAGTCGAGGTCGATTTCTTCGATCTCATCTTCAATATTTGCAGTGGAATTGGGATATTCCTGCTGGTAAAGGTTCACCAGATTCAGTAAGTTTTGGGCATATTCTTCGGTATGTATCAAATTGCCATGAATAAAGTTAACCGGATTATTAATTTCATGGGCTACTCCCGCAACCAATTGTCCCAAACTGGACATTTTTTCGGTTTGGATCAGTTGTATCTGGGTATGTCGTAAATCAGTAAGCGTTTGTGAAAGTTCGGCCGTCCTTGCTTCAACTCGATTTTCCAATTCGGCGTTAGTCTGCGCTAGTTCGTTAAAGGAATCTTGTAACTGAGAAGCCATGTGGTTAAAGGACTGTGCCACCGCATCTAACTCTTTGATGTTGGTAGTTTCCACTGTTTGGTCTAACTGTCCAGTAGCGATCGCTTCGGATGCCAAACTCAACTTTAAGATGGGACGAGTAATCCAGCGTGATGTGTAGATTCCCAGGATTGTTGCTACTGCCAATGCTCCCAGACACAAGACGATAGTTGTGCGAGTGTTGGCGTTAATTTGGGAATTGAAATCAGATTCCGGAACGGTGACAACCACTAGCCAGTCTAACCCAAAGCGATCGCGCCAAGGAGTGACCTGAATAAACTGACGCTGCCCGTTGAACTTCACCTCAATTTCTTGAGTATTTTGAAGGGTATTGAAATTATTGAATTGTTGTTTTAATTTTTCTGCCACAGCGCGAATCAACGGATCTGAGCTTTCTAGCGCACTAAACCGGGTTGTTTTGCCATCGACTTTCTGTACGACTGGTTTAGTGCTGGAACTGCCAATCAGCAAGCCATCGCGTTCCATGATAAAAACTTGTCCGGAAGGGCTAACTTTCAGGTTGCGAAGAAATTCACTCACATTCGTTAGCAGCAAATCTACCATCAGAAGACCCGACAGATTACCCTTCTGGTCATAAACTGGATATCTAGCGGGGACTGCGACATAGTAATTGATCCCAACATTGGAAACTGTGTTTTGGCTTTTCAGTGCCTTGCCTGCTTCAGCGATTTCTACAGTGCTTGTCTCAAACGTAGAGATCCCAGACCAGCCTGGTCTACGTGTTTTTAGCACTTGTTTATTCCAAAGGTTCGCTAACGGATCGTTCTGATAGCTTTGCACAAGGCTTTTCCGGTTTCCCTGGTCGTCAGCGAGATAGTCTGATGCCAGACCGCCTCTGCGGGGATTTTCATAGACAAGGAGATCGACTCCATTGACCCAACGCCCTGCACCTGATTCTCTGCCATCCGGTAAGGCACAGCCAATGTAGCTAAGATTTTTAAAAGCTCTGGCTTGACTCCAGAAATACTGCTCACTTGCTTTGGGGTTATTCAGATTTAATTGTCCAGAAGCGATCGCATCTGCATTGATTTGGTTCAACTGCTGTGGCAGCGCCAAATAAGTATCCAAGTGTTCGCCAACCTGTTGACTGGCTTTGTCAATCAGTTGATTGGCTAGGTCATTGACTGCTTTCTGCCCGTTTATAAATGAGAGATAGCCAACCAACCCTACCGCTGCAAATATTTGTAATACAAAGGGAACTATAAGAATTAGACGCAGGGGAAACTGTTGAGTAGCCTTAGCCGGACGATCTTTTTTGATGTTCAAGGGAGTGGCTCAGCAGAAAGTTTCAAGTAAGTACACAAAAGTAGTCAATCTTACTTTATAGTTCCCGAATGGAGATGAAAAATACCATTTGAGCTTAAGTTTCAGTAGAAAGGCTTAAACCAGAGCGATCGCAGCTTAATTCCAGCCCAGTTGTCAGAATTGCCTGGTTTCGCTTCAGTCTGCGATTAAGCAGCCTCGCTTGCGATCGTTTTTGTGTCTGTGTGCAGCAAAAGCTAAACGATGCGATCACCCTTAGTAATCATGAGTCCTGGGTGAGGGTGTAGTTGAGAGGTTGCCCGTGGGAGGCGATCTCGTTTGAAGTCGGTGTTAGACCTGCTCACTCAGCGGGAAAACTAGAAATAGGCGTTCAAGTCGCTGCAAGCAGTTGAGTAAGAGTCAGGCAGAGCATAGATGGGCAGTTTCAGCGCAGGTTCCCATAGGGATAGTTCACAGATTGACAATGTTCAAAGTTTTGTCAAATTAATTGCAGGTTCCCATAGGGATAGCGGTTCACAGATTGATAATGTTCAAAGTTTTGTCAAATTTATTAATGATAACGATAACCTGTGGACGCTCCTTGTTGGAAGAGAAGTGATACATTTTGTCCGAGGAAGAGGACGAATTTTGGTATTAGAAAATGACTGTTCAGAGATATGGGTAAACTACCCAATGGTAGACACTATCCCTTATGAAGAGGCTGGAAAATATACTATTAGATATCCCAAAGAGAGATTTATCAGAGAATTCGATAGTATAGCTCCGCCTCTTTCTTGTAGAGAAATATTTGAATTTATACAGAAGGGAAGAATCGATATAGAAGATGATATAGGTTTGCAATTAGAGAAACAACGTCAGGAACGCACTCGCCTTGAACAGCTAGAGAAACAACGTCAGGAACACACTCGCCTTGAACAGCAGCACCGAGAACGAGAGAGACTTCGGCTCGAAGCAGAGCGCAAGGAGAAGGAATGTCAGCAGCGCAGAGAACGAGAGAGACTTCGGCTCGAAGCAGAGCGCAAGGAGAAGGAACGTAGAGAACAGCAGCGTCGAGAACAAGAGAGACTTCACCAAGAGCAAAAAAGACTTCGGCTCGAAGTAGAGCGTAAGGAGAAGGAACGTAAACTAGAGGAAGAACGGCAGCAACGTGTTCGTCGTGAGGTAGAGAAGCAAACTTTACTCAATAGCCTAAAAGAGCAATTTGCACAAGACTTTCTCAATGCTCATAACTTCTATCAAGCCCAGTGTATTGAACACATATCGTTTGAGGAGTACCAATCAGAGAAAATAAACTATGTGCGCTATTGGGTACAACACCACTTAAACTCTACTCCTGATTCTGAACAAGCAGCAGCTATTGGTGCAGTTGAAAGTCATGTTCAAGTAGTAGCTAGAGCTGGCAGTGGTAAAACCTCAACGTTGGTCAACCGAGCTTTGTTTTTACAGAAACATTGCGGCGTTGCACCCGATGAGATGTTGCTTTTAGCTTTCAATCGCAAGGCTGCCGAGGAGATCCGAGAGCGCCTCACCAAGCAGCTACAAGGTTCTATTCCTCATGTAATGACGTTCCACGCATTAGCCTATGCTTTGGTTCATCCGGAAGAGAGCATTCTTTTGGACGAACCAAATGGGGAACAAAGTAAAAGCCGCGCCCTACAGTCTGTGATTGACGACTACCTACGCGACCCAAATTACCGCGAAGAAATTCGCGTCCTGATGATGGCGCACTTTCGTGAAGACTGGGAGCGCATCGCTTCCGGTGGCTACGACAAAAGTCCTGAAGAGATGCTGCGTTACCGTCGCTCATTGCCAAGAGAAGGACTTGATGGAACATACCTTAAATCTTTTGGCGAGAAGGTCATTGCCGACTTTTTATTTGAACACAACATCAAATATAAATACGAGCGTAACTTCTGGTGGAATGGAATCAATTACCGCCCTGACTTTACTATCTTCACTGGAGACAACCAAGGGATAGTTATCGAATATTTTGGACTCGAAGGCGATCCAGATTATGATGCGATGTCTGCTAAAAAGCGACAGTATTGGCAAAATAATTCTAACTGGCGTTTACTTGAATTATCCCCAAGTTCCCTAAAGCATGAGGGGGTAGAAGGTTTTTGTACTTTGTTAAAGCACTCTATTGAAGATTTCGGAATTACTTGCGCTCGCTTGAGCGAAGAAGAAATTTGGTTGCGAATCAAAGACCGCGCTATAGACCGTTTTACTAAGGCAGTAGTGGGATTTATCCAGAGATGTCGCAAACTGTCTCTAACCTCAGAAAAGCTAGCCAGAATTGTTGAGGCTCATAGCTGTGCTAACAGTATCGAGGAACATTTTTTGGGGCTTGCAGAAAGATTTTATAAGTCGTATTTGGAACGTCTTCAGGCAACAGGCGAGGAGGATTTTGATGGACTGATGCAAAGAGCCGCACAGATCGTTGCATCAGGAGAAACTGTATTTCGCCGTAAATCTGGCACTGGGGATTTGAATCATCTGCGATACGTATTCATTGATGAATATCAAGACTTCTCAGAACTTTTTCACAATTTAATAGAATCAGTTCGAGAACAGAATCCGCAAGCGCTTTTTTTCTGCGTTGGGGACGACTGGCAAGCAATTAATGGGTTTGCTGGTTCTAACCTCCGGTTTTATAAAAATTTCGCGCAATTTTTCCAGCCCTCGCGCAAACTTAATATAGCTACCAATTACCGCTCAGCAACTTCCATAGTCGATATGGGCAATACATTGATGCAGGGATTGGGAACTCCTGCCCGCGTTCATAAGAGTATATTAGGAAAAGTTGAGATTGCTGATTTAGGAACTTTTCAGCCAACCCAAAAAGAGTCAGAAGAGCATTCAGGAGATATCTTAACACCTGTTGTATTACGCCTAGTGAACAAGGCTATTAAGGAAGATAAAAACATTGTTCTGCTCAGCCGGAAGAATAGTTTACCGTGGTACGTGAATCACGGAGAAAGCCGGAGTAATTCGAGGGATGGCACACTCGATAGTTTTTTACAACAAGTGCGATCCTACCTACCTGAAAACTTAAGGTACAAGGTAACTATATCGACATCTCACAAGTACAAAGGGCTAGAAAAAAAGGTAGTCATCATACTAGATGCTGTCCCTCGTTGTTACCCCTTGCTCCATCCAGACTTGATGCTTTCTCGTGTTTTTGGTGATAGTATTCAGCAGGTGTTTGACGAGGAGCGCCGTCTTTTCTACGTTGCATTAACTCGTGCAGTAGAGCATTTGTTTATCCTCACTGAAACGAACAACGTATCGCCTTTCCTTGAAGAATTGAGGAATAGAAAAACCATTTCCTCAGTGAATTGGTCTGATTACCAGTCTTTGGTTGGAGCTATAAAACACCTCACTATCAAGGTAGGCAACCAGGATGGACGAGGTGGAAACGGCACTTACGCGATCAGAGACTTACTTAAGGCTGAAGGCTATAACTGGAACAGTCGCTTGAAAGCTTGGTGCCGCACCTATCCTGCACAGAACTTCTCACTACAACAATTTTTTGATAACGCTGAGTGGAGTTCTCGCGCTGTTGGAATTGAGGTGCGATTTTATGATGATTTCGAGAAGATGCTGGCTATCTATCGGGTTGACAAAGGGCAATGGACTTGCGTTGTTGACAAGATTCTAAATCTCGAATTTGACGATATCCTATTTTAGGCCATGATGAGTGCGATTCGTAATCTCTGTAGGTTTTTATATTATCGAAGGTGGACGCTATGCGATCGCCCCTGACCTTAGATTGAGTTGAACATATCTAAACCCATTGCACCGGATCTAGTTGATAGTAACGTTGTAGTTGTTCATAAAGTGCCGGATGCTGCTTCAGTAATTGGTGGGGTTTTTCAAAGAATGTCTCTGTCGCTACGGCAAAAAATTCTGCGGGATTCGTTGCACCGTAGCTATTCATTACCGTCTTTACGCCTCGTTGAATATCATTGCAAAGTTGTTGATATTCTTCCGTCATCACCTTTGCCCAAGTAGGATAATCTGAGTTTCGGTGCAAAATAGGAACACCCTCAGCTTTACCATCTTCTTGATCCAACTGATGGGCAAATTCATGAAGCACAACGTTATGTCCATCCCGCCAATTGCAAGTATCGTGTTTCACCTGTTCCCAAGACAGTACCAGTTGGTCATTTGTCCACGATTCCCCCAGTCTGGCTACACGCCTTTCTTCCACAATAAAATTACCTGTATAAGCTGTTTCATTAACAAGATACGTGCTGGGGTAAACTAGAATTGAACGAAGTTTAGGAAAGTAGCTTTCTCGCTGGTTGAGTAGGAGTAAACACGCGACAGACGCGATAATCACCTTCATTTCTTCCGTTACGTCTAATCCTCCACAACCTATAAATTGTTTTTCGGCTAAAAATACTTGAATGTGTCCCTGAAGCCGTTTTCGTTCAACGGGAGAGAGAAGAAGGTAAATAGGAAGATTATTCTCAACAATCGCATTCCACAGGAGCGGAAAAGGACGATGTTTGAAACGATTTCTGCGTCGTTTAACTAGGGCAGGATTGACTAAAATTCCAGTGATAATCAGTCCAATGATTAGAAAAATAATTATTGCTTCAAACATTGACTTTTAAGCATTTTATGCTGTCTGATTTACAGATAAGCTTGTGGGATAAAATATCCCTGAATTACTCGATAGGATTACATCTTGATTGTCCGTCAGGAAAAACAGAGCGATCGCATTGATGGGGATGAACGGCCAGAGCGATCGCGGCTCGTCTCCTTGCCGAGCTAGAAGATGAGCGGGCGTGGAAGGCGCATGAAGCTACGACAGATGACCAGTGGGATCGTCTACCCAGATTGCGATCGCTATCTCTACAGACAGATAGCTCAAGAAACGCAACCTTTAGATAGATTATTGTGTCAACCTTTGATCAACTCTAACTTCTGGAGATTAGATTAAAAATAGGTTGAGCGTTGGGATTTTGGGAGGAGTTGTGGCGTGGATAGAACCGCGATGAACGTGCAGGAAACACAGGAGCAACAGAGCATCCGTCCTGGGGACTTTACATGGCATTTCTGGCCTGCTTTGCCACTCTATCCATACGGCACCCGGCGGACACTCCGCAAAGAAGTGGTCAAGGACACCATCTGGACTTTCGACCAAGTGCAGGGCATTCTCTATGCTGTCGTGCCGATTCGGATGACCGTCGTTAAGCTCAAAGCAGGCGGCCTTCTCATTTATGCGCCAGTCGCGCCGACAGGAGAGTGTATCCGACTCGTCAAGGAGTTGGTGGAACGATACGGCGATGTTAAGTACATCATCCTGCCAACGCTTTCCGGTTTAGAACACAAGATTTTCGTCGGCCCCTTTGCCAGACGCTTTCCGAACGCAGAAGTCTTCGTGGCTCCGAATCAGTGGAGCTTCCCGGTGAACCTCCCTTTAAGCTGGCTCGGTTTTCCCACTAAACGCACCCACATTCTCCCAGAGGACAGCGCTGAAGCGCCCTTTGGCGATGAGTTTGACTACGAGGTGCTGTACATCAATCTGGGACGGGGGTCGTTTGGGGAAGTAGCATTATTTCACAAGCGATCGCGCACGCTACTCGTGACTGACTCCGTGCTTTCCGTTCCAGAAGAACCCCCGCAAATCGTTCAACTTGACCCGTACCCCTTGCTGTTCCATGCCAAGGACGATGTGTTCGATGTCGTTGAGGACAATGAGGAAAGTCGCCGCAAGGGATGGCAGCGCATCTCCCTGTTTGCGTTCTACTTCCGACCGAGTGCGCTAGAGGCAACCAAATTGGGGAAGTCGTTTCGCGATGCCCTGAAAGCGCCAGATCGGTCAAAGAAAGCTTATTTCGGTTGGTTTCCCTTCCAATGGAAGGAAGATTGGAAACAGTCGTTTGATGCACTGCGAGGCGGCGGTCGCCTGTTTGTGGCACCGATTCTACAGACGATTATCCTCAACCAAGCACCGAGAACAGTGCTGGGCTGGGCTGACAAGGTAGCCCGTTGGGATTTTGAGCGGATTGTTGGCTGCCACTTTGACTCGCCCATTCAGGCAAACCCGCGTCAGTTCCGGCAGGCGTTCGATTTCTTAGAGAAGAAGCTATCCGTAGCTGAAGGCGGATTTTCGAGCCAACAGCGCCTACCTACGGCGGACTTTGAATTTCTCAGAGAGCTTGAGGAGATGCTGACAAAGCTCCGCATCACGTCGCCGCCAAGGGAAAAGCTCTAAGGGATCTGGCAAAAGAACGTCAATCATGACGAAATTTCTGTTACTCGCCTCAGCTGTACGCCAAACTTGAAAAAGACACCGATCGTTGCGCTTTTGGGTGATGAAAACACTAATAACGCTTTTTGGTAAAGAACGCAACCAACTGGAGACAGAGATTGACAAGGCAACTAACCTGGAACAGGTAGTTCAGCTGGTGCAAAGCCGACTCGATAATCTTGAGAGGAATTACATCGGTGAGTTGAGCGTGGGGCAGATTCGTCTAGCTTCCTTTTTTCTGGACACGCTACGACAGTCTATCGCTACTCTCACGGCTGCCAACGAAACGAGAATTTCTGAGCCACAGCCTGAGAAAATCCTTAACCGAACCAGAGGTTTCTCCAACAGCTTAATTCTGAAAGTCTTACAGGGACTCATCAGTATAAGCATCTTAGGTTCGTTATTTTCCTTGACTCAAGATACCGTTGGGGCTTGGATGGACATCTTGTTGATGACTGTGCTGGTAGGGCTGGAAGTTGTGTTCCAACTCGAAGGAGGCGGCGAAAATCGTTCCGACTCTCAGCAGCCTGTAGCACCACCCAAGCTGATTATGCAAGTTGATAGCAAAGCCTTTTTGGACAACCTTGGTGATGCTCTCAACACTATTGATCTTGCAGTCGCCTCGGCTGAACAAGTGAAAAAACCACTGGAAGGTAGTGGAATAGAAGAGTTGCCCGAACTCCTGAATGTTGTTCAGAGGCTAACGGGTGCGTCATTTCTGCAAAAACCCCAGATGGCGCTTGAACTGACGAAACTTCTACCCCAGATTTTAATGGAGCAGGGAATACGAACCCAGATTTACCAACCAGGCGACAAGCATAGTGGGCGCGAGTATTTTGACTTTGAGCCAAGTATCGACCCTGAAGCCAGAGATTATGTAACTATAACTCCTGCCTTGATGAAAGGCGATCGCTTACTCCGAAGAGGTCGAGTTGTTGAGCCAGCTTACTCTGAGACTAGAGAGTAAATTGTCTTGTTGTTACAGCTGTGCATGAGTGCCAAAGTCTTCATTTAAAAAGTTTTTTGGTATAGCAATCCTATTTGATTTGTGACTACCTTTTTTAAACGAACCGCAAAGGCCCAGAGAACAGGGAGGAAGAGAACAGAGAATTTGATAAATGGATTAGGATTGCTATAGCATCCCATTTTTTTCAATTCCTCGGACAGACATCTCGCCTGTCTGTGGATATAGCGTAGGCAAGATGCCTGGGGCGAGATTTTTGCAAAATGGAAATGCACCCAGTGTTTCCCCTTCAAAATAAGAATTAGGGGATAGAAAAAGTATGGAAATTTTAGAAACAATTGGTTTCGATTTGGGACACGGTGAAACAGCTGTGGCTAAGGCGAGGGTTGAAAGCATCGAACCTCCAGAGATGCTTGAGGTTAATAATAAGAAGGTTCAAGTAACTGCGCTTGGCTGGCATCCGGAACTGGGTTATCTTGTTGGAGAACAAGCCTTAATTCAAGCTGGCGTTACTCAGCTAAAAATTTCTTTTAAGCAAAAACCCAACAACGATCCAAATTACAGAGAGACTATCCGCAGTTTTGTGGAAACCTACTACCGCCTTTTAAAAGAAAGCAAACAGATTGAAGGTGGAGAGACTAGCCAGTTTTATGTTGGGTGTCCGTCAGGATGGTCAGTAAGCGATCGCGAAGAATACCAAAAGCTACTTAAGGAATCTGGCATTGGTTTACTGAGTGTTGTACCGGAGTCGCGGGCGGCTTTCATGCAAGCCAAGGAAGCTGGTAAACTGGACTTCGACAAGCTCAAATCGTCGGTGCTAATTGTCGATATTGGCTCCTCAACTACGGATTTTACTCTGGTCAAGAGCTTGCACGAGATCCCGATAGATTTCGGGAGCAACGCCCTAGGAGCATCCTTAATCGACAAGGCGATTTTTGCCCGGACTGTCGCCAACCACGAAGAGAAAGCGTTACTCGAAAGAGTTTTTGGGCAGTTTCCTCATCACCAAGCTCGTTGCGAACTCGCCTGTCGCAAAGCTAAGGAAGATTACTTTTCTAACGAACAACTGTACAAGCATCCGCAAACATTTGCACGCGGCTTCGAGTCGATTAACGAACAAATTTACTTTGTTCCGCAAGTTAATCAAGCGATCGCGCAGGAGATTTTGAACCATCCCTTATCTGAACTAGAAGACAAGAGTTGGATTCAATCTTTTCGCGAGGCGGTGACTGAGGCGAAGGAAAAACTCGACCAACAGGGTATTGTTCCGAAAGTTGTGTTGATGACTGGCGGCGCATCCCGCATGAACTTTACCCGCGATATTTGCCAGGAGATTTTCCCGGAACCCGAAACACAGGTTCGCCCAGATCCAGAACCTGAACGGTGCATTGCACTAGGTTTATCGCGGGTAGGACGATGGGATATGCGTGCGAGTGCATTTAAAGAAGAAGTCAAGCAACTGTTCGACTCGAAGAAGCTGAAAGAACTCGTTGAGAGACATATCCCAGAGTTAATCGAACAGCTGACGTTACCTTTATCACAGGGTTTGATTGAAAATGTAGTTAAACCAGGTCTGAAAGATTGGCGAAACAACAAAGTACGGACTTTAGCCGATTTGGAAAATGCCTTGAAGGGAAGCGCAGAGGAGTGGATTAAAAGCGATCGCGCCAGACTTATCATCAAAAATCAATCTGTCACTTGGTTTAACAGCAAAATTCAACCCGACTTAGCCGCAGAAACCGACCCGATTTGTCGAAAGTTCCAAATACCCAGAAGCAGCTTGAGGTTTGAGGAAGGGATCGACCCTGCCGTAGTCAACCCGGAGCTGTCAATTGGGGATGCTATCCTTGCTGATACAGTGGGATTTATCATCAATGTGGTGATTGGTGGAGGTACTATCGGTAGCATCATCGCTCTGGTGCTCACGGGGCATTTGACTTGGCCGATTGTGCTAATATATGGTGCTTCTGTACTTGCTGCCGGAGTGGAGATAACTCGGAGCAAAACCCAAGAAGCCATTAAGGAAAATGTGGATGTTCCTAGTTGGACTCGTGGCCTTCTTTTAAACGATAGCAAGCTTGATTCTATCTGTGAGCAAATGAATCCTGAGTTAGAAAATGTTTTTAGAAAACAGTTGACAGAGAATCGGGAGACTTTTAACGAACTGATTGCGAAAGTTGGGCAAGAACTTCAAAAAGCCTTAAATACTAAAGCTCAAGAGGCAATCATTCTGATTCAATAGAAGTAAATTTTGATTAATTGTAGGTTGGGGAGCCACCCCCAGCCTACTATCACTTGGGGATTTTTAACTTATTCGTGAACCGTATTAGGATTAAAACGCGATCGCTATTTAGCTTGAATAACCTAACCACATGAACACAAAACCTATTCTCCCACAGCCACCTTATGCCGCACTAATTTTTGACTGTGATGGGACTTTGGCCGATACCATGCCTATTCATTTTCAGACATGGACAGCGACGCTGCGCTCGTTCGGTGTAGAGTTAAATGAAGAATGGTTCTTTAAGCGGAGTGGCATATCTGCAAAGGAACTTATCCGCACGCTTAACAGCGAATTTGGTTATAGTCTTGATGAAAAATTGACATTTGCAGATAAGCAACGTCGTTATATTGCTTTAGCACATACGGCAGTGGAAATTCAGGCAGTAGCGGATATTGCCCGTACTCACTATGGTAAAGTCCCGATGGCTGTGGCTAGTGGTGGTCATCGCCCTCTGGTGGAAGCAACGCTGGATGCTATTGGCTTGCGATATCTTTTCGATACTGTTGTAACTGTGAATGATGTAGCGCAGGGTAAGCCTGCTCCCGACATCTTTCTATTAGCTGCGAAGCGTTTGGGAGTTGCGCCAGAAGAATGTATTGTCTATGAAGATAGCGACGGAGGAATAGAAGCCGCTAATCGCGCCTTAATGCGGGTAATTGATGTGCGCGTCCTCTGGCGTTCTGAAGCTGGTACTTTTTGACACAGATTGAGGATGCGATCGCATCCAGCAGTAAGCGTTGCCAAATTCGCACCAAATAACCGATTTTTGATGTCAAGATAAATCTAGGAATACAGAGGTTATAGCCATGCAGCAAATAAATCTCGACGAAGCATCTAAACATCTATCCGACTTAATCGAAGCAGCACTTAGAGGCGAAGAAATCGTCATCGCCAAAGACGATCAGCCTGTTGTTAAATTAACTCCAGTGTCACCAGTTAATCGTCGCCCCCAGTTTGGCAGTGCTAAAGGGTTGGTTACAATATCCGATGATTTTGACGATCCTATAGAAGACTTTAAGGACTATATGTAATGAGGCAACTGCTGGACACTCATAGCTTTATTTGGTTTGTTATGGGCAATCCTAGAATCAGCCCCAGATTGCGATCGCTAATTGAGGATAACCAAAATCTGCTCAGTACAGCTAGTATTTGGGAGATGGCGATTAAGCATAGCAGTGGTAAACTAAGTTTTGGTCTACCCTTTAGGATATTTATAGAGCAGCAACTTAGTTTGAACAGCATCGAGTTGCTTTCTATCAATCTAGACCATATTGATGTTATTGCGGCGCTACCTTTTCATCATCGCGATCCATTCGATCGGCTTTTGATTGCACAGTCTATGGTGGAAAGGATACCGATCCTGAGTGCTGATTCTGCCTTTGATGCTTATCCAATTACTCGGCTGTGGTAAGTAGCACACAAAAAGAGCGTTCTGAGGCTGCTAATTTATAAACACATTCTGGGCAAATCGCGCATAATCATTGAGAAAGCGATCGCATGGGGAAGGTGTGATAATGCTCGACATCAAAGACGCTTTACGCCAAGTGCCACTCTTTACAGAAATACCGGAAGCAAAGTTGGACTGGTTGTGCGAACAGGGTACAGAAGTATGGCGACAAGCGGGTGAAATTCATCGGGCAGAAGGAGAGCCCGCTGATCATGTTTTTGTGCTGCTAGAAGGTGAAGTGCGGATAACGCAGAAGGTTGGCGAACAAGAAATCGTATTAGCTACCTACGAACCGCAAACGCTGTTTGGCGAGTTACCCGTTTTAATGGGTCAAGAATACTTCTGGGCTAGTGGACGCGCCGTTACTCAATGCCATATTTTTGAGTTACCAAAAGACGCATTTTGGCAACTGCTGGCGGCTTGTTCTTGCGTGACTAAGGTTATTCTCCGCACGATGGCGTTGCGGATGCAAAATATTCAAAATTTGTCGCAGCAGCGGGAAAAACTGGCAGCACTCGGCACTTTGGCAGCTGGACTAGCTCACGAAATGAATAACCCCGCCGCCGCGGTGATTCGGGGTGCAACTAACTTGCAAGATATCTTTGAAGAGTTGCCTTGCATGGCGCTGAAGCTGAATCAGCAGCAGATGACAAAAGCCCAACTTGAGTTTCTTGCCGACTTGCAATGCGACGTAACAAAGCGTGCTACTCTAGCGCCTCGCCTCGATCCTCTGACGCAAAGCGACAAGGAGGAGGAAGTTACTGATTGGTTAGACGCGCACAATGTAAGCGATGGTTGGAAACTCGCCCCCACCCTGGTACAAGCAGGACTTGACACTCAATGGCTGGAAACTGTTGCAAAAAACGTGTCCGCCGATTCGCTCTCGGATGTGCTGACTTGGATTACAACGACGCTGACAGGCGTTGGGGTGTTGTCCGAAATCGAGCAGGGTTCGGCGCGGATATCCCATCTGGTGAAAGCGATTAAGGATTACTCTTATATGGATCAAGCCCCACTGCAAGAGATAGACGTGCATGAAGGGCTGGAAAGTACGCTGACAATTCTCAGTCACAAGCTGAAAAAAGGTATCGTGGTGAAGCGGGAATACGACCTGAATCTGCCGCGGATCACGGCTTATGGCAGCGAACTAAATCAGGTGTGGACGAATTTGATTGATAATGCGATCGCTGCTCTGGGATTGGTGGCTAGGGACTGGGGACTAAAGACTGGGAATACCCAATCCCTAATACCTACTATTTTGATTCGTACCAAGCACGAACACGATCGCGTTCTGGTGGAAATTGCCGACAACGGATCGGGTATACCGCCGGAAATTCAGCATCGCATCTTTGAGCCATTTTTCACTACCAAAGGTGTAGGAGAAGGCACTGGTTTAGGTTTAGATATGACTTACCGCATTGTCGGCAAACATTACGGCAATATCAGTTTAACCTCAACGCCGGGTGACACACGCTTTTTGGTTCGTCTTCCTATTGCTGCTAATAAGAAGCTCATAGAAAGAGAAATTGCCTAACTAAACGGAAGAATGGCTGTCAGCTTTAACTACATTTCGTCTTCCCCACGGCTTAAGAACAGAAATAGCAATGATTACTAAAAGGCATAAAGTCTGAATTACGCCACCAATAATTACTCCTTTGACATCAAACATATAAAGCGGATTTTCCAGCGCTTTTAGTCTTTCTGTATCGGAAATAGAGGTCATTGCGTTTGTCCACGGCCCCAGCCAAAAAGTCCCGAAGGTAATAAGTACAAGTGTAGAAATCCACTTAACAATAACCCAGTAAAATTTCACAAATCCCCAAACTGTCAACCAGGAAAGCAATCCACCAGTTAACAACGAACCGACTGCGGCCGGAATAACAATAAAGTCATCTAGCAACTTCACTATTGAATTAATCGCGTATAGTTCATCGCCATTTGTTGTATTTCTGTTACTTAAAGCGATGATTACCATGCTTAAAGCTGTTCCAAACCAAAGTCCGATAAAACCAACGTGGGAAGACAATAACCAGTTTTTTTGCTTGACAGTTAGTTTGTTCATGAAGCGTGATGATCTAGGTTGGGATAATTTGCAGCCATACTATATGGCTCCTTACTAACTTACCATAAACTGCCATATAGTATGGCTCCTTATCAAATTATGGTTCGCGCATGGCAGGTGTTCCAGAGCCTAACTTTGCCAGCAACTCGATCAGTGTCTTCTTTTCAGCGTCAGTAAGATTAGCCATCAGGCCAGTGGTGCGGCAAAAGTGATCTGGGAGCATTTCATCAAGCAATTGCTCTCCCTTTTCTGTCAGTTGCACACTCAGCATCCGCCTGTCCGCCGGATGAGGTCGGCGTTTCACCAATCCGTCTCGTTCTAGTCCGTCAAGCAACCCAGTTATTGTGCCTCTAGTGACACCAGCACGTTCAGCGCACTCTGATGGGGTTAGTCCCGACTCGCCTGCTGGCAGTAGCTGCATCAGAAGGGTAAACTTGCCCATTGAAAGACCATAACGAGCAAAGTGAGTATCAAGAGCTTCATAGACATCAGCAGTGGTGTTCAGAAAAGCTAGGCAAGTTTGTACTGAAGCCATATCTAGTTCTGGGTAGCGACTGGCAAGATTCAGTAGTATCTGGTTATTTGGGAGTGTGCGTAGTATGAACATGAATTGCTGCTGATTAATTAGGAAGCTTATTTTATGGTGGCTTAATTCAGAACTCACCCAGAAATAAGGGGATTGCCCTATGGTAGAAGTCAGAGTTAAACAAAGGTGTTGCGATGCTGCACGATCCAAACCAGAACGCGCTGTTTCCGAAGTTACCTGATGAGGCGTTGCAGCAGATGAAGCAGCATGGGACTGAGATTCAGCTTAATACGGGTGATGTGCTGTTTTCAGAAGGTGAGGAGAATTATAGTTTTCACGTTGTCCTAGAAGGTGAAATCGAGATCGTTAAGCTTGTTGGCGGCGAGAAGAGACTGCTGGCTATTCATCGCCGGGGCGAGTTTATGGGTGAGCTTTCGATGTTAACAGGTTCTGGATCTATTGCCAGCGCACGCGCGATCGCTTCCTCTCGTGTTCTGCGGATTGACATGGACACTTTTAAGCACATCATCGTCGAATGTTCTCCGATAGCTGATGTGGTGCTTTCGGCTATGGCGGGACGAACTCAAGACGTTGAAGCGCAACTCAGGCAACAGGAGAAACTGGCAGCACTTGGTAAAATGTCAGCAGGCCTGGCTCACGAGTTAAATAATCCAGCTTCTGCGGGACAAAGGGCTGCGGGACAATTGCGCGAGAACTTCCAAAACTTGCAATCTCTGGCTTTGCAGCTGAATTCCTTGTCCCCAGCGCAATTAAATTTTATTGTTGATGTTCATAAGGATGCGATCGCTCACGCTACCACATCATGCCCACTCGATCCTCTAACACAAAGCGACAAAGAAGAAGAGGTGACAGACTGGCTAGAAGCGCACGATGTCAGCAACGGTTGGAAACTCGCTCCAACACTGGTTAACGCCGGAATTGATACCCAAAAACTGGATACTCTTATCGACAATATCACCCAAGAATTACTTAGCAACGTCCTCTTGTGGCTAGAAGCGACACTTGCTTCCTCTGGATTATTAAACGAAATTGAGCAGAGTACCACCCGCATCTCTGACTTAGTGAAAGCAGTTAAAGCTTACTCCTACATGGATCAAGCGCCCCTGCAAGAAGTCGATGTGCATCAGGGCATCGAGAACACGCTGACCATCCTGAATCATAAGCTCAAGAAGGGAATCGTCGTCAAGCGCGACTACGACAAAAGTATTCCCCGCATCTGCGTTTACGGCAGCGAACTTAATCAAGTATGGACGAATTTGATTGACAATGCGATTGATGCGATGGATGGGAAAGGACAGCTGACGATCCGCACGTCCAGAGGCAATAACTGCATACTGGTAGAAATTGCTGATAATGGGTTAGGTATCCCGCCAGCAATTCAATCTCGCATCTTTGAACCGTTTTTTACTACTAAAGGTGTGGGGAAAGGAAGCGGGTTAGGTTTGGAAATTGCCTACCGCATTGTTGTTAAAAGGCACAAAGGCGACATCCACTTTGAGTCTAAGCCTGGTGACACCTGTTTTCGCGTTTATCTGCCCATAGAATGTTTAGATAATTAAGGCATTTTCTCCTCGTTCTCAGGCGGGAGCCTGCTAATGCTAAGAGTTGAGGTGCTTCCATAAATTGGGGGCTAAGGAGACGCTTAAATGTAGTGGCAAAAAAGTGAATTGATATTAACTATCTATAAAGAGCAAAAGCAAGTTTCGTTAAAAGTTTTGTCAGACAAAAATTATGAAAAATAGGTAATTTCACCGTTGATTCCACTAGCTAATAATTGCTATATAGCGGTTCTCGGTTGGATGCGGTACACTCTGACCTCTCTCCAAACCTCTCTCCTACAAGGAGAGAGGCTTTGATTCTTACTCCCCTTCCCTAGCAGGGAAGGGGTTGGGGGTTAGGTTTTCCTGATGTACTTCATGCAACTGAGAAAGGCTATAGCAGTCCCAAGACGGTTCGTTATAAGTTTGCGTAGTTTTCGTAGGTTGAGTTTCGCTCCTCAACCCAACCTACTAGCTGAATTTTGACGATACCTATTTTTTTGTCTAAAATCTGAAAAATATTTCTGATTTAAGAATATTTGTTTTATTTAGAGGTTTAATTCTTACTTTAGATAGAGGATAGATTCATAATAGATATAACGTACAAATAGGGCTGAAGTTAGGGAAGCTATGATGAAATATATTCCTAGATAATAAAATTTACCTTAATTGTTAGCAGTCTGCGACATTTAAAACGAGATGGATAGCCCAATGGCAGGCACTTACAACTTAGGCTTGGTGACGCTTTCCTTTGCGATCGCGCTAATTGCATCTTACACAGCCCTAGACTTAGTAGGGCGAGTAAAATCTGGCTTGGGAGAGGGACGATGGCGCTGGCTTTTGGGTGGAGCAGTGGCAATGGGAAGCGGAATTTGGTCAATGCACTTCATTGCCATGCTGGCGTTCCATTTACCTGAGTCCGTTAACTACAACGTGTGGATCACCTTGCTTTCCCTGCTGTGCGGAATTATTGCCTCTAGCATTGCTTTGTGGTTAGTGAGTCGTAGCTTGATGTCAACACCGCTTTTAATCGGCGGTGGCGTTTGCATGGGAATAGCGATCGCATCGATGCACTATACTGGCATGGCAGCGATGCAACTGCCAGCGAAGATAGAGTATGACTGGATATTGGTTAGTCTGTCTGTTGCGATCGCTCTGAGTGCCTCTTTTGCCGCCCTTTGGCTGTTTCGGCTACACAATCAATCTTCGCAAGGGGTTTTTTGGCAAAAACTCGGCAGTGCCTTTGTCATGGGAGTTGCCATCAGTGGAATGCACTATACCGGAATGCAGGCAACTCACTTTATTCCCAACAAAGTCTTGCCAGTACACCAATCCCCTGCAATAAACCAGTCCTGGCTAGGGGTTGGCATTGGGATTGCTAGCTTATTTATTTTAAGCTTAGCTTTATTAACATCCCTATTTGATAAGCGTTTAACGGCTCAGTTAGTCCGAGAGCAGACTTTACAGGAAAGCGAGAAAAGTTTTCGGATGTTGATTGGCGAAATGCAGGTGGGAGTATTGCTGCTGAATGCTAATGCCGAAATTCTCGTTTGCAATCAAGCGGCGACAAATCTTCTCAATCTCAATCCAGAGGATGTAAGGCATCATGTGTTTGGTGCTTGTTGGCATTTGCTACACGAAGACGGTACTCCCTTCCAAACCACAGAGTTACCTGTGCAAAAGGCGACCCAAGAGCGCCAACCCATTCATAATATTGTTATGGGAATTGCGCCGACTGGGAACGAAGAAATTCAGCCAAGAGTTAAGAGTCCTCAAGATCCAAATCAACGCTGGCTGCTGGTGAATGCCGATCCCCAGATAGCAGAGAATGGTAGCGTAGAGCGAATTATCTGCACCCTTAGCGATATCACCAACCAAAAACAAGCAGAAGTGGCACTTCGCCAAAGTGAAGAACGATTTGCCTTGGCTGTAGAAGGGGCCAACGACGGGATTTGGGACTGGAATTTGCAAACGAATTATGCCTATCTGTCGCCGCGTTGGAAAAGTATGTTGGGTTATGAAGACTCAGAAATTAAGAGTAACATAGATTCTTGGTTCAAAATTATCCACCCAGAAGACTCAGAGCGAGTCCGGGGGGCGCTACATGACTATTTGACTAAGAAAATCCCCAGCTACAAAGAAGAGTTCCGGGCATTGCACAAAGATGGCAGCTATCGTTGGATTCTAACTCGTGGAGTTGCATTGTGGGATGAAACAGGCAACCCCTATCGCTTGGCGGGTTCCCATACCGATATTAGCGATCGCAAGCACACAGAAGAAGCACTGCAATTAATTGTTGAGGGGACAGCTTCTGCAACTGGCAATGAATTCTTTCACACCTGTGTTCGTTATCTCGCCGAAGTTTTAGGAGTTCGTTACGCTTTGGTAAGTAAGTTTGCCAACGATGCTAAAACCAGAGTGCGTACCTTGGCATTTTGGAAGGGCGAAGATGGCGAAAACTTTGAGTACGACCTAGCTGGCACTCCCTGCGAAAATGTCTTGCAGGGGACGAGCCATTTTTACCCGTCAGAAGTACAAAAACTCTTTCCTGACTTTGGCGATTTAGTTGAGTTAAACGCACAAAGCTACTGGGGAATCCCACTGTTGGACTCCGCCGGGAATGTAATCGGCAATTTGGGGGTGCTAGACGTGCAGCCAATGCCTTACGATCCGGGCAAAGAGATGATTTTGAAAATTTTTGTTGCCAGGGCAGGAGCTGAACTGGAGCGGAAATTAGCAGAGGAATTGCTCCAGAAACGAGCGGAAATGGACAGTTGCTTGAGCCGTATTTCCCGGATGTTGATGATTTCCATCCCTAATAGGGATTTAGAGCGTAGTTACAATTTACACCAATCTCCAGATAGGTTTATTAACCAAAACTTAGATAATGCGATCGCTTTCACGCTGCAAACAGTCGGTGAGGTTCTGGGGAGCGATCGCGCCTATCTTTTCCAATACGATAGCAACCACAGCTGCTTAAAAATGACCCACGAGTGGTGCAGCTTAGGCATAGAGCCATTAATCGATAAATTTCAAGGATTGCTAGTTGAGAATGATAATTGGGTTCACAGCCAAATCTTGAGTGGCAACACTGTCCAAATTCCCGCTGACATCCCACCTGAAGCCACCCAAAAATCCGAGTGGGTTGATATCAATCGGCTTGCCGTTCCCACGCTCCATTATGGCAAAGTTGTAGGATTTCTGGGTCTGGATATCGTTCGTTCCTCCTCAATCTGGAGTCAAGAAGAAATTAATTGGCTCAAATTAGTCACCGAGTTCATCGCCATTAGCCAGGGACATCTAGAAGCACAAGCCGCACTGCAACGGAGCAATACTCGGTATCAGAATTTAGCACAGAACGTACCGGGGATGATTTATCAATTCATTCTCAAACCTGATGGCTCAAGGGCGTTTCTTTATGTCAGCGGCGGTTGCCGAGAACTCTTTGGACTAGAGCCAGAGGAATTGCTTCACGATGCCCCCCTGTTTTGGAAGCTTACTCATCCTGATGATATCGCTCTTCTAAATCGGTCGATTGCTATCTCAGCTCAAACCCTGAAGCCTTGGGATTGCGTCTGGCGAGTTTTCGTCTCCGGTCAAATTAAGTGGCTGCAAGGAAATTCTCGCCCGGAACGGCAAGCTGATGGCAGTATTATCTGGGATGGTTTGGTGACTGATATTACAGAACGCCAGGAAGCAGAAGAAGCATTACGGGAAAGTGCCGAACGGGAAAAAGCGATCGCCTTCGTAATTCAACGGATGCGCCAAACGTTGGATATTGAGCAGATTTTTAGTGCCACAACCCAAGAACTGCGGCAAGCCTTAAATAGCGATCGCGTCGCTGTCTATCGTTTCCACCCTGACTGGAGTGGAGAGTTTGTATCTGAATCAGTAGCAGAGGGTTGGAATTTGCTACTTTTGAAACAAATTAATCAACCCGATCTCAAAAAAGTAGCAGTTGACCAAAGTGATTGTGTTGTCAAAACCTTAGATAGCTCACCATACCCAGTACAAGATACTTATCTGCAAGAAAATCAAGGCGGTTTTCATCGCCAAGAAACAAGTTACCGCTGTGTCGCAGATATCTACTCCGCTGGATTTGACGATTGTTATCTGCAACTTTTAGAGCAATTTCAAGCACGGGCATACATCATTGTCCCCATCTTCTGTAGCAATCAACTTTGGGGATTACTGGCAATTTACCAAAATTCCGCTCCCCGCCAATGGCAAGAAGCAGAAATCAAGATGGTAGTTCAAATTGGGGCGCAGTTAGGAGTCGCCATCCAACAAGCTGAATTATTAGCGCAAACTCAAAAGCAGTCGGTTGAACTGATAAAGGCTAAGGAAACCGCCGACGCTGCCAACCGTGCTAAAAGCGAGTTTCTCGCTAATATGAGCCACGAACTAAGAACGCCACTCAACGCCGTCCTCGGCTTTACTCAACTGATGAGCCTTGATACCTCGCTATGCCCTGAGCATCAGGAATATTTGGACATTATCAGTCGTAGTGGGGAACATTTACTGGAATTGATTAACGGTGTTCTGGAAATGTCAAAAATCGAAGCAGGACGAGTCACCCTGGTGGAAAATAACTTTGATTTATATCGTCTGCTCGATAGTATTGAACGGATGCTACAACTCAAAGCTACATCCAAAGGCCTCCAGTTAATATGCGATCGCGCCCCCCAAGTTCCTCAATATGTCAGAACCGACGAAAGCAAGCTACGTCAGGTTTTAATCAACCTGCTTAGTAATGCCATCAAATTTACTCAAGAAGGTAGCGTCACCTTGCGCGTGTCAGCGGACAAGGGTATCAAACAACTGACACTCTATTTTGAAGTAGAAGATACAGGTTTCGGCATTGCCCCAGAGGAGTTTGATAAGTTATTTGAAGCCTTCGGACAAACCGCAGCAGGATTGAAATCAAATCAAGGAACAGGTTTAGGTTTACCCATTAGCCAAAAGTTTGTACAACTGATGGGGGGAGAAATTACTGTCACCAGTTTTCCTGGTAGGGGAGCGAAATTTTCTTTTGATATTCAAGTGAGTTTGCTTGAAGAAACTCCGATTGAAACAACTCAACCCATCTTTCAAAAAGTTATTGGTTTAGCCCCTAATCAACCTATCTATCGCATTTTGGTTGTGGAGGATAGGTTAACAAATCGCCTTCTGTTAGTTGAGCTTCTCAGTTCGTTGGGCTTTGAGGTGCGGGAAGCTTGTAATGGTCAAGAAGCTGTAGCCATTTGGGAGAGTTGGCAACCACACTTAATTTGGATGGATATGCGGATGCCCTTAATGAACGGTTATGAAGCTACCAAAACAATCAGAGCTTCATTGAATGGTCAGGCAACTGTAATTATTGCCTTAACTGCTAGCGCTTTTGAAGAGGAGCGACAAATTATTTTGTCTGCCGGATGTGACGACTTCGTGCGTAAACCCTTTCGAGAAGAGGAGCTTCTTTTCAAAATGAGCAAATATCTGGGGGTGCGATATCTTTATCAAGAGGAAGCACGCCAGATAGAAAGCAGAAAGCAAAACTTACAAGAGGTTACCAATTGCGGCAGAGGGATTCAGATTACCAGTATGCCCCCCCAGTGGATAGAACAAATACATTATGCAGCTTCCCAAGGCAGCGATATCCTGATTCTTGAGCTGATTAAGGAAATACCGGCAGACAATTCGGCTCTCATTATTGCTTTGACGGATTTAGCCGAAAACTTTCAGTTTGAGCAAATCATAAAATTAGCTCAATCAAGTGTAAGCTAGCCATTATAGCATATAATAAAAACTCAAATAAATGGACAGAACAATACCAGGGATGAAAATAAACTTGAGATGAATTCTCTTGGGATGGGCATGACTAAAGAAGACATCCTTATCGTTGATGACACACCAGAAAACTTGCGCTTGCTCTCGAAGATGCTGACCAAAGAGGGGTATAACATTCGCAAGGCGTTAAATGGGCAAATGGCACTGACGGCTGTGCAAAGTGTTGTGCCAGATTTAATTTTGCTCGATATTATGATGCCCAACATGGATGGCTATCAAGTCTGTAAACATCTAAAAGCAGATCCGAAAACTGCCGAAATCCCCGTAATTTTTCTGAGCGCTCTGAGTGATGCTTTTGACAAAGTAAAAGCCTTTGGTGTCGGTGGCGCAGACTATATCACTAAGCCGTTTCAACTTGAAGAAGTTTTAACCCGCGTTCAGAACCAACTAACTCTGAAAGCAGCAAAAATCCAAAACCAACAAATTAATGCCCAACTTGAAGAGCGAGTTAAAGAGCGTACTCATCAGTTAGAACTAGCTAATCAGGAACTGAAGCGGGAAATCTCTGAACGGATGCTTCTGCAAGAGCAACTGCTGAAAATGGCTCTCTATGACGCTCTGACGGGTTTGCCCAATCGATTTTTATTCATGGAGCGCTTAGAACAAGCGCTTAAACGTGCCAAGCAACATCCAGATTATCGGTTTGCGGTGTTGTTTCTCGATTGCGATCGCTTTAAAGTCGTCAATGATTCCCTTGGTCATTTCGTCGGCGATGAACTGTTGGTCGCCCTTGCTCGTCGTTTAGAAGCATCTCTAAATCAAACTGATACTCTGGCTAGATTGAGTGGTGATGAATTTGCAATTCTCCTAACGGAAATTGAAAATATTAACAGTGTAACTTTGATAGCAGATGAAATACTTAAAGCCCTCTCTTTTCCATTCCAATTAAAAAGACAAGAAGTTTTCATCAATGCCAGTATTGGTATTACTCTAAGCAATCTTAATTACGAACAGTCAGAATATTTATTGCGGGATGCGGACACCGCTATGTATCGTGCCAAGACGTTAGGAAAAGGTCAATACCAAATTTTTGACTCGGAAATGCACAATGCTGCTATTCAAGTTTTACAGCTAGAAAACGACCTGCGTAGAGCTGTCAATCAACAAGAATTTATCGTCCACTATCAGCCAATTATTGCCCTCACCACAGGCAAAATTGTTGGGTTTGAGGCACTGGTACGCTGGAACCATCCTCAACAAGGGTTAATTTCTCCAAATTTGTTTATTCCTATAGCAGAAGAAACAGGTTTGATTAACCCTATTGGTAACTGGGTTTTACGAGAAGCTTGCTATCAGCTTCAGCAATGGCATCACCAAAAGCTCACTGATTATCCCCTTACCATGAGCGTCAATCTTTCGGTGCGGCAATTTGCTCAGCCCGATTTGATTGAGCAAATTGACAAAATTCTGGCAGAAACGCAGCTTAATCCCCAAAGTTTAAAGTTAGAAATTACTGAAAGTGTCATCATGAAGAATTCTCAACCTGTCAAAGTAATTCTTCAGCAACTTCAGGAACGCCAAATTCAATTGTGTATTGATGATTTTGGCACAGGTTATTCTTCCCTAAGTTATTTACATAATTTTCCCATTGATAATATTAAAATTGATCGCTCTTTTATTAGTTCTTTAAATGGAAATTCAGACAATTTGGGGCTGATTTCAGCAATTATGAATATTGCCCAGGCTCTAAAAATGAGTGTAACCGCTGAAGGCATAGAAACAGCGCAACAATTAGAGCAACTTAGAGTTTTAAACTGCGATTTTGGTCAGGGATATCTTTTTTCTAAACCTTTAGATGGCAAAAACGCAACAAATTTAATTGAATCGGCTACTCACTGGTAAAACATGAGTAAAGTTTAGTTAATGCTAAGGTAGTTAAATTGTTAATTATTTATAATACTTCAATTTAGCGAAAAAATCTACAGAACTCCTATGCTAATCTTATCTAATTTGTGAAAGCCATTTTTAAAAACGAAATACTACAGGCGTAAAAAACACTCCGCAAAGAAACAAGAGAGAATTCCATAAATAGATTAAGATTTTTATATATAAATAGATATTGAGAATAAATAATTAAAATTATTAACGAATAATATTTGACAAAACTTTTATTAAAATAGACCTAAAACTACAATGAATTACAAAGCGGATACTATCTTCAAAGCAGACATTCTGATAGTAGACGATACACCGGACAACCTCCGCTTTTTATCTTCCCTGTTGTTAGATGAGGGGTATAATGTTCGGAAAGCTACCAATGGGCAGATGGCATTAACCGCAGTGAAAACCGTTCCTCCTGATTTAATTTTGCTCGATGTTAATATGCCCAACATGAGCGGTTATGAGGTATGCGAACTTCTGAAGAAGGATTCTCCAACCAGCTCTGTACCCGTAATTTTCTTAAGTGCTTTGGATGATGTAATGGATAAGGTTAAAGCTTTTAAAGTTGGAGGTGTAGACTATATCACCAAACCTTTTAAAATTGAAGAAGTGTTAGCTCGAATTCAAAATCAACTGACAATTAAAAATCTTCAAAATGAGCTGCAAGCGCAAAATACCCAGCTTCAACAAGCATTAAACGAGCTTAAAAAAGCTCAAGCACAATTGGTTCAAAAAGAAAAAATGCTGGGCTTAGGTCAGTTAGCCGCAGGGATGGCTCATGAAATAAATAACTCTATTGGCTTTGTTTCTAGTAATCTTGAGCCTGCAAGCGAATATATCCAAGACTTGCTACATTTGATTGATTTATATCAGCAGGAATATCCTAACCCTAGTATTCCCATTCAAAAAGCAATTCAGGAGATTGATTTAGATTTTTTAAGTTTAGATATCAAAAAAATTATGGGTTCAATGCAGACGGGGGCGGAGCGTATCTCTACAATGATTCTTGCCTTACGCATTTTCTCTCGCCTGAATGAATCAGATATTAAAGCTGTCGATATCCATGAGGGGCTTGATAGCACTTTATTATTGTTGCAGCATCGACTGAGGAAAGAAAGGAAATGCCCAGAGATTAAAGTTATCAAAAGATATGGAAATTTACCCTTGGTTACTTGTTATGCTAGTCAACTTAATCAGGTATTTTTTAATTTGTTGAATAATGCTATTGATGCTATAGAATCTGGGCTGGAAAAAGGTATTACTGAATTATCAAGTCCGACGATTTGGATTAATACCGAGTTAACTGCCTATAAGACTGTAAGTATTCAGATTAAAGACAATGGTATTGGCATTGATGAGAAAGTGCGATCGCGTTTATTTAATCCTTTTTTTACAACTAAGCCTGTAGGTCAAGGGAGCGGTTTAGGGTTAGTGACGAGTTATGAGATTGTAGTGGAGAAGCATAAAGGGGAACTGCGTTGTAATTCCTCACCTGGGCAAGGTGCAGAGTTTACAATTGAAATTCCAGTGCAGTTAATTAAGGATATAAACTGTTAGATCAGGGTGTTTTAAATGTCTGAATAAAATAATTCGCAGGTAAGACTAAAAAGGAAAAAAATTCATATCATATCCGGTAGATTACTATGGGCAATTCGGTAGTGGTAAATATGTAGTGAAAAAAATTCTTACATAGATAGCGACGCATTATAATGATGGATAAAATACCATATAGCTCCAATGTGATTTTCTAACTTTTTAGAAAAAGAC
>NZ_JACJPF010000066.1 GCF_014695915.1 Trichocoleus sp. FACHB-40 | reverse complement strand
TCCTTTTGTTCAGGGGTCATAGCCGCTCCTCCTACGAATGCAGTTCACACTTCTGTTGACGCTCTACCTATTATCCTCTCTTGATAGTAGTTTTACAAAACCGGGATGCTCCCAAGTGGAGTTCTATTGCTCTGGATTACGGCCCTCCATTATGAATGCGATCGCTTGTATATGCTAGTAGGCGCGATCGCTTATATCGTCAATGGCTGTCTTGATACTTTTAGCAAAACTTTACTATTTGGCAGTGGTTGGTTGGCAAATACTAACTTCTATTTCTAAATGTTTAGCTTTATTTAGCTTTGGAAAAATTGGTGATTGGCTGGGAAATATAAATAAAGCTAGGTAAAATCCGGTACGCATCCATCTACTCTTACGTCAGTTCACACTATCTATTACTTCTACACAATAATGCTTACTCTTCCCACCTACGAACTTACTCAAGTTTTGCATGAAGGTATATCTACAATTATTTATCGGGCTTGCAGACAGTTAGATAAATCTTCCGTAATTGTTAAAGCCCTTAAACCAGAGTATCCCACCCTGGAAGAACTGAGTCGCTTAAGACATGAATATAAAATTTTAGAAAATGCAGTAGATATAGAAGGAATTGTTAAGCCCCTAGCTTTAGAAAATTATCACAACGGTTTAGCGCTAATTTTGCCAGATTTTGGGGCAGAATCGCTAAAAAGATATTTAAGCGATCGCTCTCTGGAAGTAACTAAATTCCTAAATATAGCCATACAGCTAGCATCCACCTTAGCACAACTGCATCAAGCCCAAATTATTCATAAAGATATTAAGCCTGACAATATTGTAATTAACCCGCAAACTGGGCAAGTTAAATTCATCGACTTCAGCATTGCATCCAGCCTAGAGAGAGAAAATCAAACGCTTGGCAGCCCGAACTTACTAGAAGGCACACTCGCCTATATGTCGCCAGAGCAAACTGGCAGAATGAATCGGTCAATTGACTATCGCACCGATTTTTATTCGTTGGGCGTTACGTTTTATGAAATGCTAACGGGTAAATTGCCTTTTGAAGCGCTTGAACCGCTGGAATTAGTACATTGCCATATTGCTAAAGTTCCAGTTCCACCTCATCAGGTGAATTCACAAATTCCTGAAACTATTTCAAATCTGGTAATAAAATTATTAGCTAAAACTGCTGAAGAACGCTATCAAAGTGCGGAGGGACTAAAATTTGACTTAGAAACTTGCTTGCTAAAATGGCAAACTACTGGAACAATTTCTAATTTTATACCCGGTAGTGCAGACAAAGCAGGCCAATTACTGATACCACAAAAACTTTATGGTCGTGAAGCAGAAGTTGCTACCCTTCTGAAAACATTTGATCGCGTTGCTGCTGGCACGACGGAAATGATGCTGGTATCGGGTTATTCCGGCATTGGTAAAACTGTTCTAGTAAATGAAGTCCACAAACCTATTGTGCGACAACGCGGTTATTTTATAGCCGGAAAATTCGACCAGTTTAAGCGGAATATTCCTTATGCTTCTTTGATTCAAGCTTTCCAATCGTTAATTCAGCAACTGCTAACCGAAGGCGAAGCAGAGATAGAAAATTGGAAAGAAAAGCTGTTATCAGCTTTAGGCGATAACGGACAAGTCATCATAGATGTTATCCCTGAAATCGAATTAATTATCGGAAAACAGTCACCAGTAGCGGAACTAGGAGCAACTGAATCGCAAAACCGTTTCAGTCGAGTATTTAAACAATTTATTAGTGTATTTACAACTAAACAACATCCCTTGGTTGTTTTTCTGGATGACTTGCAATGGGCGGATTCCGCATCGCTGAAATTAATTGAAGTGTTGATAACCGATAGCGCTAGCAAGTATTTATTGCTCATTGGTGCGTATCGAGATAACGAAGTTTTTCCCACGCATCCGACCGTGCAGACGATTGATAAAATTCAACAAGCCGGGGCGACTGTAAATAATATCGTACTCAGCCCGTTACAACTCGTTCATGTCGAGGAATTAATCGCCGATACTTTAAGTGAATCTGGCTATTTGGAATCGCTATCTGTAGAGACGAGAAATTTAGCATCTCTACTTTTCAGCAAAACTCAGGGGAACCCTTTCTTCTTAACGCAACTGCTGAAAACCCTTTATCAGGAAGATTTGTTAACTTATGACTTATATTCGGGTGTTTGGCAGTGGAATTTAGAGCAAATTCAAGCCATTGGCATCACCGATTATAACGTTGTCGAACTAATTGCCAGAAATATTCGTAAACTACCAGAAGATACACAAAAAGTATTAAAACTGGCAGCTTGTATTGGCAACACCTTTAACTTAGAAGTCTTGAGCGTTGTCAATGAGGAATCTTCTTTAGTTACGGCTTCCCAGTTGTGGTCAGCACTTCAGGCTGGGTTGATTTTGCCTTTAAGCAACGAGTACAAAATTCCATTGGTATTCAGCCAGGAAGAATCGGGTGGGTTTAGCTTAACAGATGTCAAAGTTGACTACAAGTTTTTGCATGACAGAGTGCAGCAAGCAGCTTATTCTCTCATTCCTGATGAGCAGAAAAAACAGACGCATCTAAAGATTGGTCAATTACTGCTAAAAAATACCACAGCGGCAGAACGCAAAGAGAATATTTTTGCTTTAGTTAACCAACTTAACTACGGTACTGGGTTACTTACAACTGAAACCAAAAAATACGAATTAGCGCAACTCAATCTAATTGCTGGTCAGAAAGCCAAAGCAGCCACAGCCCATGATTCTGCCGTCAAATATTTGCAAGTAGGTTTACAACTCTTGGCATCGGATAGCTGGGAAAGTCAGTATGAATTGACATTAGCGCTGCATGAAGAAGTAGCAGAAGCAGCTTTTTTAAGCGGTGATTTTGACCGAATGCAGAGATGTATTGAAGTAGTACAGCAGCAAGCTAAAACCCTACTGGACAAAGTGAAAGTCTATGAAGTCCAGATTCAAGCTTATATAGGGCAGAACAAGCAGGTAGAGGCTATTAGTCAGGGGTTAAAAGTCTTAAAGTTATTAGAAGTCGAGTTTCCCCTCAAGCCTTCTCCATCCGATATTGGACAAGCACTGACAGAAACGGCCTTACTTTTAAGTGGGAAGGAACCGACAGACTTACTCGCTTTACCTCCAATGAGAGATCCCAAGAAAGTAGCAGCTATGAAGCTGATATCAAGCATCATCGGCCCTACCTATATGGCGGCTCCAGAACTAATACCTTTACTGGTCTGTAAACAGGTCAATCTATCTCTCCATTATGGCAATGCTGCTGTGTCTCCCTTTGCTTATAACCTTTATGGTTTTCTTTTATGTGGGGTCGTAGGAGATATTGAGCAAGGCTATCAGTTCGGTCAATTAGCTTTAAATCTAGTGTCAAAATTGAATGCTAAAGAAATTAGCACTAAAACCTACCATTTAGTAAATTTCTTTGTCCGACATTGGAAGGAACACGTTAGGGATATCATAGAACCTTTTCGGTCAGTTTACTCTAATGGACTGGAAACTGGAGATTTAGAATATGCTAGTTACGGTGCATTTAATTACTGTCACCACTTATATTTGGTGGGCAAGCAACTAACCCTAGTTGAACAAGAAATTGCAACCTATTGGGATGCGATTAATAAAATCAAGCAAGAAGTCCCGCTTCATTATCAAGAAATTGTTTGGCAGGCAGTCCTAAACATCTTAAGTAAAACCCAAAATCCCTGCATTTTAAAGGGCGAAGTCTACGACGAGCAGAAAATGCTCCCCATACATCAGCAAGCCAACGACCAGTTAGCAATTCTATTTTTATACTTCCACAAACTTCTACTGTGCTATTGGTTTGAAAACTACTCGGAAGCCTTAGAAAATATTGCCCAATTTGAAACTTATTTAGGTGCAGCAACAGGGCAGGTGATTTCTGTTATTTTCTATTTCTATGATTCTTTGGTACAGCTAGCTGTGTATGCTAATACTCAAGAATTTAGACAAAAAGAGATTATCGATCGCGTCCAAGCCAATCAAGAAAAAATGCAAAAATGGGCGCATCATGCCCCGATGAATCATTTGCACAAATTCTATCTAGTAGAGGCAGAACGGCATCGGGTTTTAGGGGAAAAAATTGAAGCGATCGAGATGTATGATAAAGCGATCGCACTCGCTAAAGAAAACGAGTATATCAATGAAGAAGCACTGGCTCACGAACTCGCAGCCAAATTCTATTTCTCATGGGGTAAAGAGAAGATTGCCCGCACCTACATGACCGATGCTTACTATGCCTATATGCGCTGGGGTGCTTTAGCTAAAGTCAAACATCTAGAAGAAAAATACCCGCAATTAATAGCGCGCTCGCCCGTCGCAGAAACCCACAGTGGCTTCGACTTCACTGCAACAATTGCCAGTTTAACCACTACAGGTAGCCACGCAGAAATTCTGGACATGGCATCGGTAATGAAAGCGTCTCAAGCTATTTCTGGCGAAATTGTATTAGACAACCTGCTAGAAAAATTAATGAAAATATTGATAGAAAACGCAGGTGCTGAAACTGGCTTGCTCATTTTATCAAAGCAGAGTCAATTCTTTATAGAAGTAGCCGGAAATAAAGAGCAAGTACAAGTGCTGCGATCGCTTCCTGTATCAACCAGCCACCAGCTACCTGTCTCAGTAATCAACTACGTCACCAGAACTCAAAAAGATGTCGTTTTAAACGATGCCGTTCAGGAGAAAATATTTAACACCGATCCTTACATCATCCAAAATCATCCAAAATCTCTCCTGTGTGTCCCCATCATCTATCAAGGCAAGTTAACTGCCATTCTTTATCTAGAAAACAATCTAATTGCGGGTGCATTTACGCCGAAACGTATAGAAGTTCTACGGATATTATCCTCGCAGGCGGCAATTTCAATTGAGCATGCTCGTTTGTACACCGATTTAGAAGTAGCCAACGCGAGTTTAGAAGCGAAAGTAGAAGAACGAACCCAAGAGTTACAGGAAAAAAATGTGCGCTTGCAAACAGCAGAAACAGTCGCACAATCTGCTAACCGTGCCAAAAGTGATTTCCTCGCGAGTATGAGCCACGAACTCCGCACGCCACTTAATGGCATATTGGGTTATGCTCAAATCCTCAAACGCGATAAAACTATAACTGACTCGCAAAAGGATGGTTTAAACATCATTCACCAGTGCGGCGAACACTTGCTGAACTTGATTAATGAAATTCTAGATTTATCCAAAATCGAAGCTAGAAAGATGGAACTCCATCCGACAGAGTTTAATTTTACAGAATTTCTAGAAGGACTAGCTGAAATCTGCCGCATTAAGGCGCGGCAAAAAGGCATTTCATTAATTTATGAACCGATTACATTGCTTCCTACCGGAGTCCGAGCCGATGAACAAAGGTTGCGGCAAGTATTAATTAACTTGCTAGGAAATGCCGTAAAATTCACTCAAACTGGCGGAGTTGCTTTTAAGGTAGGTTATCACGAAGGCAAAATTCGGTTTCAAGTGGAAGATACGGGATTGGGGATGGCACCAGAGCAATTAGAAGAAATATTTTTGCCCTTTCATCAGGTCGGAGACCACAACCTCAAAACTGAAGGAACTGGATTGGGATTGGCAATTACCCGTCAATTAGTTGAGTTGATGGGTGGCGAAATTAAAGTAAAAAGTACCTTGGGTAAAGGTAGCATTTTCTTCTTTGATTTAGACTTGCCGGAAGCCTCTGACTGGGCCGATAATAGGAAAGAATACAAACTAAATATACAAGGGTTTAAAGGCTTTAAGCGCAAACTTATCATAGCAGATGACAAAAAAGAAAATCGCTCACTATTGGTCAAAATGTTATCGCCTTTAGGGTTTGAGATAGTGGAAGCAACAGATGGCCAAGACTGTCTCAATAAGGCTGAGGAATTGAATCCTGATTGCATCTTAATGGACTTGATGATGCCTCAGTTAAATGGGTTTGAAGCTACCCGAAGGATTAAGCGATCGCCAGAACTAAAAGATGTGGTAGTGATTGGCACTTCCGCCAGCGTTTTTGAGTTCGATCAGGATAAAAGCAAGGAGGCGGGTTGCAACGATTTTCTACCCAAACCTATTCGAGTAGAAGACCTGTTAGATAAGTTAAACGTTCACTTAAACTTGGAGTGGGTTTATGAGGAAGGCAATAGTGAAAATGCAACTATGCACCCAGAAGAAAATTCTCAGGATACTAGACTCAAAACTCAGCATTCGCTTGTAGCCCCTCCTACAGAAGAGATTGCTGCTTTGTTGGATTTAGTAATGATGGGCGATCTCAATAGTATTGTCGAAAGAGCGGCTAACCTGGAAAAAAAAGATGTGATGTTTGCGCCTTTTGCCAGGGAAATACAGGAATTAGCTAAAGGTTTTCAGGTTAAGAAAATACGCGATCTCCTTAAAAATGTAGGAATAAATAAATGAAAAGCACAAATACTGATAGCGGCGTAATTTTAATCGTTGATGACAACCCAACTAATTTAAAAGTCCTGTTCAAGTTTCTGGCTGATTCTGGCTTCAAAGTTTTGGTAGCTGAGGATGGCGAAGATGCGATCGCGCAGGTAGATTATGCACTGCCAGACCTCATCTTATTGGATGTACTCATGCCTGGTATGGATGGCTTTGAAACTTGCCGCCACTTGAAAGCTAAGGAATCAACGAAAGAAATTCCCGTAATTTTTATGACGGCGCTTTCTGAAACGGTGGATAAAGTTACAGGTTTGAGTCTTGGAGCCGTAGACTATATTACTAAACCACTTCAACATGAAGAGGTTTTAGCCCGTGTCAAGGTTCATTTAAGCTTGCGAAATCTAACTAAAAAGTTACAAGATCAAAACGTGCGTCTTGAAGAGGAGATTGAAGAGCGTGCAAAGGTAGAGGCAGCTCTATTAACGCTCACCTCTGAATTAGAAATACGAGTGGCAGAAAGAACGGCTGAACTTTTCCAATCAAATCAGCTGTTGACGGGATCGAATCAGCAGTTGAAACAGGAAATCCAAGAACGCATCGCTACGGAAACTGCATTGCAGAAATCAGAAGCACGTTATCGAGAACAAGCTAATAAGCTAGAACTTGCCTTTCGGAAACTTCAAGAAACTCAAAGCCAATTAGTTCACAGTGAAAAAATGTCCAGCTTGGGACAATTGGTTGCAGGTGTGGCACATGAAATTAATAATCCTGTCAACTTTATCTACGGCAATCTTACCCACGCACATCATTATAGCCAAGACATTCTCGGACTCTTGAAGCTCTATATTAAGTATCTTCCATCACCGCCGCCAGAGATTCAGGAGTACGTTGAGGCTATAGATTTGGAGTTTTTGATTGAAGATTTGCCCAAATTGCTAGCTTCGATGAAGGTGGGAGCCGATCGCATCCGCGAGATTATTCAGTCGTTGCGACATTTTTCCCGTGTGGATGAAGCCCAAATGAAGCCAGTGGATATTCATGCTGGCCTGGATAGCACGCTGTTGATTTTGCACAATCGGTTTAAACCTAGTGCTAACCATCCAGGTATTCAGCTTGTCAAAGAATATGGCAAGCTGCCGCCAGTAGAGTGTTATGCAGGGCAGCTCAACCAGGTGTTTATGAATTTGATTGCCAATGCAATTGATGCGTTGGAGGACTATGACAAAAACCGATCGCCCGAAGAAGTTTACTGTTCCCTGAGCTTAATTCGTATTCGCACGGAAGTAACCGATAGTAACTTCGTGACTATTCGGATTGGGGATAATGGCCCTGGTATAGCACCTGAAGTACGCGATCGCCTATTCGACCCGTTCTTTACAACGAAACCCCCAGGTAGAGGCACTGGTTTGGGCTTGTCTATTAGCTACCAAATTGTCGCCTCCAAACACGGTGGTCAGATAATGTGTATTTCAGCGCCGGGACAGGGAGCCGAGTTCATAATTAAAATTCCGATTCGACGACAGCCTCTGGAATCGGCTTGCCAATTAGGTAAGTTGGAAAAAAAAAGCATAATTTCGGCTAGTGTCCGGTAAGTGTCTGTCTACCGAAATCTGCGGGGCTTTAGCCCCGCAGAAAATTACGCAATTTCAAGTAACTTTGCGCTCAAATCCCAGAGCTTTTTAGCTTTGTTCTCATCGCTAACTTGGTCAGATTTTTGCACAAAAGACTGACGACCTGGTTTCTGGGGATTCCCCGAACTCCAATACACACCAGGCTTTAGCTTTGCTTATAAGCAGCATTTCCTTACCTTTTTTACCTATTCAACTACTTTTTTGGCATATTAGGTAATCAAGAGCCAGAATTATTTTTCGTTCTCCAGCTTTTGCATTATCGGCTAAGACTAATAAATAATTTTTTTCTAGTTTAAATGTATAATTTGTTACAGACGAATAGCCAAGAGGATGTCGCGATATAAGATATAAGGTACGCGATCGCTGTCCCGACTCACTCGCCTATTCGCAGTAATCCATGCCGGACACCATAAAACAGCCGATTTAGTAATGTCTGTTCTTGTTCGTCCAGCCAATCCTTAGCTAGTAGGACATACTTCAGCTGATACTGGTTAATACGAGTAATCCGCCGCGAGACAAATATCTGAGCAACGATATCTTCAATAGTGACTTCGATAGGAAAAAACTCAATCGGCATAATCATAGAAGAAATTTGATATTACCAATTTCAACTTTTTCCGTAGAATCCTAAGCGATCGCAATCTATAAAATCAGGTGACAAAGCTCTAACAACTCTGTGATCCCTGTCATTGCGCGAGTGAAAACCTAAGCGATGCCTCAAATTTTGACAAACCACCGTTGGCGATACATCGCGTAGCAAATCGCCCACCAGAACAACAATGTTAGTACGGCAAACACCAGGGAAGCATTCATCGGACTTGCCCAAGGCAAAAATAAATGTTCGTAGATCCAGGTATAGGTGCTGGGTGCGTTTTCACCAGTTCCGATTTTAGTTTTGACGAGAATTTTAATCAGCAGAACCGAAGCGACGAAGACGAAGATAGCATTCAACCCCATCACTTCAAACGGTTTCCCCCAGCGACGATTTCGGACTTCAATTAATTCATAACAGGCTGCTAGTAATAGCAACGCCCAACCAGAACTGAAGAGGACGTAGGAACTCGTCCACAACCTCTTGTTGATGGGAAATACCAAACCCCACGCCCAACCTACACCCAAGCAACCGATGCCAAACAGTACCAAACCGATACTGGTGCGCCTTTGGACAGGTTGGAGGCGTAACCAGTCACCTGTAAAGTAGCCAATGAGGACGGTGACAATTGCTGGGAGAGTGCTGAATAAACCTTCGGGATCTCCCATTGTTTTAAAAGCGTCACCTGGATGCAGATGCTTTGTACCAATTATCAAGCGGTCGATATAAGAGGCGAAGTTTCCTTCCGGCGATGATAAGTTTCCAGCGCCATAACCGGGAACGGGAATAAAAGACATTGCTACCCAGTAACCGATGAGTAATAGTAACGCGATCGCCCACTGTCCTTTTCGCGGTACGTTGATAACTATCAAGGCGGCAAATAAGTAGGCTAAGCTGATGCGCTGCAACACTCCCATGATCCGGATGGTGTCCCAGTTGTAAGTCCAGAAACCATTCAGCAACAAACCGAGGGCAAACAGAATTGCCACTCGACGGAAAATTCGCCTATATACGGCGGCGGTGGGACGGTTTCCTTCGTTGTACTTGGAAAGGGAAAAGATCATTGCCACACCGACTATAAATAAGAAGAAGGGAAAAACTAAGTCTGTCGGCGTGCAACCGTGCCATTTGGCGTGTTCCAAAAACGGATAAACTTGGTCGGCGACTCCCGCTTTATTGACGAGGATCATGCCTGCGATCGCTATCCCGCGAAATACATCGAGTGAAGTTAGGCGCATAGTTAATTTACAGAAGTGTTCCAGTTGCTAAACGAAAGTTTGAGTAGTTTTCATCCCTCTGTAGGAATAGGAGAATCACTGTGATGATTAAGTTAGCATCGCGGGGTAGAAAATCAAAACGATTAATATTAAAGTAAACAGAGTGCAATGCTAGTTCTTGCCTTTCAACCACAGAGTAAGCAGAAATTTTTTGCCTTTTTAGAGGATTAATATGAATCCAGAAGATTTTATGAAAATAGCGCTGGAAGAAGCAAAGATTGGAGATGCTCCTTACGGTGCAGTTATCGTTAAAGATAATCAAATAGTCATTCAAGCCCACAATACTGTAAAGACGGATAGCGATCCAACTGCCCACGCAGAAGTTAACGCGATTCGCGGTTTAACAACCAAAATTAAGAATCCTTCTTTAGAAGGTTATACGTTATATACAACTTGCGAACCATGCCCAATGTGTACGGCGACTTGTATTTGGGCAGGAATATCGGAAATAGTAATTGGGGCTTCGATTCAAGACTTGATTGATGCTGGTGTTTCTCAAATAAATCTCAGCAGTGAAGAAATTATTGGGAAGGGTTTTAAGAAAATAAAAGTTACGAAAGGTCTTTTAAAGGACGAATCTCTGCAATTATTTAAGCGTTAATTCGGCTCATCAAGCTGCGGTAAAAATAAATTGGCGAAAATTGCCGATCGAGTGCGATCGCGCAAATTTAAGCTGCTTAAAATATTGGTTACGTGGTTTTTCACTTTCCCCTCAGAAACATAAAAAGTTTGGGCAATTTTTCAATTATTGGTACCAGCGGCAATTTAACGCAAAACTTCCCTTTCTCTGAGTATTCGTTCATCCCAAAGAAAGGGGAGCCATTGGTCGGTTGTTAGTTTTTGGAAGCTGTTTGTAAATAAATTTGAAGATGCCTGAACTACTCTCTATGGCTAGATCCTCTCTAACCCTCCTTAAAAAGCAGGGAACCGAGCCAAAAGCCTGAAGTCCGGGAGCTACACCTTGGCTTACAAACAGATTGTTAGAGATGCGATTGACTTTACTTGTGCTAGGCAAGCACAAGATTCAGGAGGAAAATCGGCAACCTTTACGGCTTTTATATTACTAAGTCAATTCGTAGTTACCCGGAATAAAGATGTATTAATTAATAGATTTATATTTAATTAATATAGCTTTACTATAACTTTAATAAAAGCTTTGAGCTTTGCTTTTATTATTAGTTGATATACACAGGAAAAAGCTATGAAAAAACTCTTGGCCTTAGCAGCTTTAACGCTCTTTATTCCGTTATTTCACGCGAAAGCCGAAGCAGCCACTATGATTAAGGTTTCGCAAGAATCAAGAGCAGGAGCAGGTGACTTTAACAGCAACATTTTAGGATATATCAAAGCCTTCAGCACCGCCAAGACAGCAGCTGAGTATTATAAGTACAGTTCGCACTACTACGGTGGATTGTCTAATGATGCCTCACCAGAGTTAACTGCTAAGCAATCTCACCTTTTCTTTGTAGATGCTGCCGATGGGCTGTCACTATTCACTGTTCATGATAAGCCGGGTAATGTAATTGGTGGTGCAGCAAAAATGCGTTTCGATTTGTTGGGGGATACCGCCTCATTAAAGATGGTGGATGATCCGGGGGAAGCGATCGCATCTGCTGATGGCACTGTCTTCATCGCAGATCACGCCTGGTCGCCCTGCTGCACTGATGGTTTAGCTATAGGTTCCCTGGATGGCAACTGGGAAATGAAGGTGCAATTCAATGGCTGGTACAGAGGGTTGAACGGATGGAAAGCTTATTCATCGTCGTCCAAATCGTCAACTATTTCGCTGGCGATGCAAAATTATCGGAGAGTTCAATTAAACGTAGTACCCGCTTCTATCCCTGAGCCTTCCAGCATTGCCTCTATAGCTTTTGCTAGTTTTCTGGCACTAGCTGTACTTCGTCGCCAACCCAAGGGCATTTTGTAAAAGATTATCCGTGACGAAAGTCATGGTTGGGTTTAGGAATTTCTTCTGATGCAATCGAGAATATTTTTTGTTTACTATAGAGAGAACGAACCGGAAAAAGGATAGAACACGGTGAAACTCAAACTGATTTCGATGTTAGCTGGAGCGGTTGTATTTTTCGTTCCCTTCACTTCAAGTGCAGCTTTTGCCCAAACCAATTCGCCAAGCGCCCCGGCATCTAGCGGATTGATGGGTATCGAATTAACGCCGCAACAAAAAACTAAAATCGAACAGATTCGCAGTAATACTCGATCCCAAATTGAAAATATTCTGACGGCAGAGCAAAAAAATAAATTTAAAGCTGCTGTGGGCCAAGGTCAGGATATGCGTAGGGCTTTCGCGGCGATGAATTTATCTGACCAGCAGAAAACTCAACTGCAAGGTATTTTTCAGTCGGCAGCATCGCAGTTTTCCGCAACGCTTACTCAAGAACAGCGGCAGACAATCATGGAAAATATGCGATCGCGTCAGCAGCCGCAACAAAACCCGAAATAAGTTTCATCAGCTCTGTTGTTAGAGTCAATCTTTTCCCTCAGATTCAATATGCTGGGGCGGAATGTTCCGCAAATTGTGGAAATTGCGATCGCTTCCAAAAACCTCTTTTGGTTGCACCTTAGCTGATTTTATCGACTCCCATCACCTGTGCAACCATTACTGGGGAAGCTGACTTTGGGCAATGTGCAAGCCTTGTCTGCCGTTGAATTAGATGCAAATGCGGGGCAGCCATTGTGTCTGCCTCAGCAGCCATCAAGGATTTTATATTAGGGTGTTCATCACATTTTTAATGCCATTATTAAATTTATTTTTTCCCCCATTAGCGGGGTGTCGAACTTTCTGAAAAGCCAATCCCATTTTTGCGAGAGTTTTTTCAGCTTCGTTTCCGACAGCTACAACAATATTTATATCAAATAATATAATTAAGTCTTTTAAAAAATACTCCCCAATGTTTATTTCTTCTTTAGTTGGCGTTCGATTAGATTGCTGATTTCCAACTTTAAAAGGATGAAAAGGGAAGGCATTCCAAAGTAAAGGGATTTGCTGATATTTTAGCAAGGCTTCCCAAACAATGGTTGCACTCTGCTCTTTATAAACTCGATCAAACTCATTAGTTTTCCGGTAGCCCCTGGATTCGCCAAATAATCTAATTTTATCAAATCCATTTAATAGAATAAATTCGCTGGTAAAAGGAACACCTGTTAAACGACACCCTCTATGCCCTGGAGCTTCTCCAACTAACAAAATTTTGGGGTCACTTTCTGCTAGATGTTTCAAGTATAAAAATAAATTTTCTCTTCTGACCTCATTTACCGAAAAATCATAAGAATACTGATTAAATACCTTATTGCCAGATTTAAAGTTAGATAGCTCTTTGATAAATTTGTGAAATTTATCGTTCATCTTCTTAAGCGTTATCAAAGAATTAGCATCAGATTTGAAGAGAAAAAAGAGAGAAGAAATCGGAAGCCGTCTATAGTAACTTTGGTAGTCAACCCCTCCCCCCGCATTCTAAGTGTAGTCGAATCAGCTAAGATAGCAAGGCAAACGTGAACCGTAACAGGGTAGGGAAACTCCGGTGTAATTCCGGGGCTGTGCCGCAGCTGTGAGCGATTTTTGTCCTTGGCTATGACGAATCGTTAGCCAGAATGCCTACCTGTTGCGAGGCGCATTCTATTTCCTGCGTTGCACGGGAAAAAAGTTGTAAATCCATGCCTACTATCAATTCAACCACTCTGATTACTCAGCCCTTGGAATTATCGCCACTACCGCTACACCGCCCGTTATTGATGATTGGTCATGGGACAAAAGATAATGACGGACGGCAGAGTTTGCTGGATTTTGCGGCAGCATATCAAGCTTTAGACACCTCTAGACCTGTTCTTCCTTGTTTTCTAGAACTCACTGGCCCGACAATTCAGGAGGGGGTAGATCGGTGTGTGGAGGAGGGTTACACGGAAATTTCGGTGTTGCCGATTTTGCTATTTGCGGCGCGACACAATAAGTTTGACGTGACCAATGAGTTAGACCGGGCAAGGGCTAGACATCCCCAGTTAAAGTTTTACTACGGACGACATTTTGGGATTACGCCTGGGATTTTGGATTTGTGGCGATCGCGTCTTGCTGAACTAGACCAACCTCAATGGAACCGTTCAGACACCGTACTGCTATTTGTCGGTCGCGGTTCCAGCGATCCCGATGCTAACGGCGACGTTTATAAACTTGCCCGGATTGTGTGGGAAGGTAGCGGTTATCAGACTGTGGAAACTTGCTTTATCGGCATTACCCACCCGCGTCTAGAAGAAGGTTTCCGTCGCGCCAGACTCTACCAGCCTAAACGAATTATTGTCCTGCCGTATTTTCTGTTTACAGGAGTCCTGGTTAAAAAGATATTTGAAATTACTGCCCAGCAGCAAGAACAATATCCCGACATTTCCATGACTTGTCTGCCAGAAATGGGCATTCACCCGCAGTTGTTGTCTGTATTGCGAGAACGGGAAATCGAAACCCAGCTGGGACAAGTGCAGATGAATTGTGAAATGTGCAAATTCCGACTAGCAGCAGTTGGGAACGGTAACGGACACACTCACGATCACCACAACCACCATGACCACGGTCACGACCATTCCCACGCCGCCGCCGATCCCTATGCGAATTTAGAGCGTTACCATGAGAAGATTTGGCAAGCGCCTTGAACAAATGGGTAATAGGTAGTAGGTAATAGGTAATAGGGTTAGATTTTCCTACCAATTACCCATTACCGTTTACCTACAACTTATGTCTAAAGAATTTTCAATTGGTGAGCGAGTCCGGGTGGTAGCATTGCCACCATACGTCAAAACAGCGGAACCGATGCCAATGCTGCGTCCTCCTGATGTGATTCAGCTTGGGGAAGAAGGCATCGTTATGGATCGTCGTCCGGGGGGATATTGGGGTGTCCGGTTTTCCACGGGAGCTTTTTTGATGGATAGCCAGTATATTGAGCCTGTGTCAGTGACAACTGAATCAATCCAGTCAGGTGCAGAGGTAAGGGATACAACAGCGCACACAACATCACCTGAACAAAAGTATTTTGTTGACCCCAGCTGAGTAGATGGATGCGATCGCACTCTTTATATGCTGCTATAGGCAGCTACTCGCGCTCTTTTTCCTGTAGCGTTCTGTGTGATGACGGTTCGTTTTTTGGTAGAGTGCGATCGCTCATTCCCCCAAAGTCAATAATCCCTCCCGAAAATTCACCACTAGAGGCAGAGTCATTAACTACTGCGAACCTAACAATATTTCTGTTATTTCTTCCCGTGCAAAAACTGGGATTTCCAACTCTTGTCCATTCAATAGCACTTACCTAAATAAATATCGAAAGTGGTTTCACCCTGTGCTGTACGCAGTTCTTCCTTACCGATATAAGCCCAATCAAGACCATCTAAATCTTGTTTGTTGATTGCCACGAAGCCTGTGAAACCTGTATCCAATAGCACATCTACCGTCAGATTTATGCCAGCAGCAGTAATCAAATCTATTTCAAAATATAGCTGACCCCTGCTGCCAAAAGTACCCTGAATCATATTCTGCCTGTGGCTCCCGTCTCATTCAAACAAAAGACACAGTGGATAGAATTTAGGTGCTTATCATTTGCCTTTTGATGAGCCATCATTTTATTAGCATCAATGAAATAATCACCACTGTCTGGTTCAACGGCAATATACCAGCCATAGTCTTCCTCGATTAAATTGGGGCGCACTCGCTCAAGAATTATCCGACAACGCTTATGAAAAGCTTCATTTTCAGCTTTGTGTCTGGCGATAACGTGTGTTCTGGAAATACTCGACCGTGACGGGCGTATTTTTTTGGAGTTGCTTCAGTCATAGTGTTAAACATCTGTTGCAGTTGCTTTTATTTTAGGCAAAAAAAATTGAAACCCTATGGTTATGGATTGAGAAATTCCAGGAAGAAAAGAAAGCGATCGCACTCTTCTCTTCCTTTATTTCACGTCATTGTGGCTAATTTATTTTAACTACTTGCCCTAACACTGAGAATTAAACTATCGAGTTCTAACTGCATATGAAAACAGACTTTTTCATGGCAATCATTTACATAATCGCGACAAAGAGCCGCGTCACGACCATAACGCTCAAATACAATTGGCGGACATACGCGAGTATGAATTTGTATTGGTAGAGGAAAATTTGGTAAAGGGCCAATTCCCAAAACCCAAGGCAACCCCAAATAAATCGGAAAAACACCCGTATCTAAATCTAATTTCCAGGGAAAACCCCATTCATGTAGTTGGCGTACCTGGTCATAAAAATCTGCCAAAACAATCAGAGTATCGTGAGCGCCATAAGAAATAATTGGTACAATTGGCACCTCTTCCCGTAGCGCCAATTTAATAAATCCTTTACGCCCTGCAAAATGAATGCGATCGCGCATATAGTAGGGACGAAACAAATCTTCAGCACCGCCGGGATAGACCAGAACAGAAGCATCTCGCTGAAGGGCAGCGATTGCCATCTTCGGATGAGCAATAACTGCCCCTACGCTAGAGCCAGGGATAGCGAAAATAGGAGACTTCCAAGCCGCCGGGTGCATTAGCCCGTAAATCAGGCGATCGTAACCAAACCTGCGAAACCAGTCATACATGAACATAGACGTATCGGGTGAAGCCAAGCCGCCATTATGGGAACCGACAATCAGCGTTTTTCCCGACTGGGGCATATGATGCCAACCATCAGTTTGAACCCGAAAATAGTAACGGTAAAACCATTCCCAAATCGGCATCCAAGATTTAATTGCATCGGGACTTCGATCTTCTAAAGACCAACCATCAAATCGATGGTCAGAGGCTTTACCCGTATTCAGCAAACTGTTTGTAAAAGTTTCAAAATAATCAAACAATGGTTCTCAACCGCCTTAAAGATAGGTACTGGGGATTGGGGGCTGGGGACTGGGGGCTGGAGGCTGGGTAGTGGGGGCTGGGGACTAGGGACTAGGGACTGGGTAAGATTCTTCCCAATCCCTAGTCCCTAGTCCCAATCCCCAATTCCCAATTCCCAATCCCTCATTTTCGCGGAAGGTCGGGCCAAAGGAGAGCGATCGCTAGCCGTACTGATTCCCCCACCATCGAAAAACGAGCTGCCTTTGCCGCCGTTTCCTCCCAGCGTAGCAACTGCTGCTGGAACATCGGGTCAAGACGCGCCCGCTTCACAATTGCCTGACTAATAACTGACTTTTGGATTTCCTCTGTCGAGATCCCCTGAGTTTTAAGGAAATTCAGAAGCCGCTGTACGCTGTCCACAAACTGGTCTGGCGTTTGGGAGAGGATAATCATTTGGATTTGCTTGACCACTTCTTGATACATCCGCAGCCGCTGATCTGGTGAGGGTGGCGGTGGCGGTGGTTGTGGTGGCTGTACTGTTTCTATCACATTTTCTGAGCGAGGCTTGATTTGCAGCAGATCCAACATGGCTTGGCGAGAAGAAGCGACCCGCCCAAGCATTTCCGGGTACAACTCTAAAATCCGTTGAGCAAGGGTTTTGGCATTCACAAAATGACTGGATACCAGCCGCAGCAGATAGCGAGCCTCTAATTGTTCGTAAGACTTAATACTCAGTTCTAAGTCAGGACAATCTAGTTGTACCTGAGCCAGGGTAAAGACTAGCGCTTCCCAGTTAGGAGATTCTTGCAAAAAAACTTCTATTGTGGTGGAGGCATTAGTATCATTTTTGCCATGTTCGGGATCTGGCTTGCCTAATTCTCCCGGCTGAAAATCGCGACCCACAGGAAAGCGATCGCTTGGTTTTTTTGTAGTGTAATTGAACCGGGTAAAAACATAACGACAATCAACCTTAGAAAAATCTACATCCTCAATGTGCCAATTACTGATGCAACAACCAGTCATGTGCGCCTGGTCGAGATTGGTGCGAATTAGATGACTCTCCAAAAGACAGGCATCGACTAAATTAGCCTCACTTAAAGTGGCATCACTCAAATAAGCACCGCTCAAATCTGCCCGTTGCAGATCCGCAGAGCGTAAATTTGCCTCGCTCAAATCGGCCCGTAACAGATACACATCCTGCAAGATAGCTCGTAATAAATAAGCTTTTCTTAAAGTTGCCTTGAGTAAATAAGCCCCAGTCAGATTAACCCGACTCAAATCAGCACCGTTAAGAATTGCTTCGCTCAAATCTGCCCCCGCCAGAATTGACCGATGCAAGTTTGCGTCACTCAAATTTGCCCCTCGCAGGTAAGCGGCGGTAAGGTCAGCTTCCGTTAAATTGGTGCCAACCAACTTCGCCTCTCGTAAATTGGCTTCTTCCAGATGAGCTTCCCGGAGATTTGCGCCGCTGAGGTTAGCGCTAATTAAACTAGCGCGACGCAGATTTGCCTCCATCAACTCCGTCCCAATTAAATTAGTGCTGTTGAGTTTGGCGGATTCTAGATTAATCTGATCCAGCTTAGCCCCCTCTAGGTTCGCACCGCTCAAGTCTGCCTCTTGGAGAACTGCCCAGTTGAGGTCTGCTTTTTGCAAGGTTGCTAAACGCAAGTCTACTTTGCCCAATTTTGCACGGCTCAAAGTTGCAGAATTGAGATTGGCAGCGTTGAGGATAGCGCTACGCATATCAGCTTGGCGCAGACTTGCCCCGATGAGTTTAGCGTTACTTAAAGTTGCCCAGCTGAGGTTAGCACCAGTCAAGTCAGCCCCAGTCAAGTCGATATCGCGCAGATTGACCCCACTGAGGCTAGCTCCACTGAGGTCAACATGGGAAAAATCGCGCTCTCCTTGTTTATATCTGTCGAGAAAATTATGTAATTGCATGGGGCGGTTGCCAGAAAGCGATTAGCCGCTAGGAATAAGCTAACAACTCTACTTAAAGCGCCTGTGGTTAATTATTCCTCAGTCTACCCAGATACAGCTAAACACAGAATGAAGGCTGTTACCCGCTCATGGCAATTTTTTCGTTCCTGGGCTGCGGCCAGGGAATGTTAAGAGTGGGGCGAAGAGCCTCACCGATAGTGCAAGCGTTCTTTGTGATTGCAGCCTGGGAACGAGGATATGGCGAGAAAAAATTTCTCCTTGTCCCCAGCCCCTAGTCCCTAGCCCCCAGTCCCTTTTATGGCAACCATCGGGGCTGTAAGCCTGGTAAAGGTAGCTGTTCGGGTTGCATCTGGGTGCGGGGTTCTCCTGGTTTTGAGGAGGTTAGGGGAAGCAGCCAGAGGTTACTGGTAGCGATCGCTTGCCCTTCATCTGTTCTCAAACCATCCGCTGTGGGGGGTATTCCGGGGGAGGTGACAACTTGATCGAATAGCAGCGCTAACCCATCTGGTGACAAACTCATGTGAATGTCGCGCTGGGTGGGCAATAGCAACAGCGGCTTCACGGCATTTGCATCCAGAGGACTTGTGGAATTTTTGATGTCAATTGCGGCAATGTAAGGCTGTTCTTGGTAATCTGTTCCAGTGAGTAGCTGTGTTAGCAGACAGTAGAGTATCTCCTTTTGGGGAGCAAATTCGCAACCCAGAATTGAGCCGTTTGTCCGCAGGAGTTCTTTCTGTACGCCAGAGTTAGTGACCAGAAAAAGCGATCGCGTGTAATCTGTGTTGAATTTAACGAAAGTGCCTGCCGATCCATCTCTGGCGAACCCTAGCACTAAACCAAATTTCGGCAGAAAATCCAACGGCTTTGCGGCTGGGGTGAGTGGCAGAATGGCGATACCTTCTCCTTGAGCGATCGCTACTGTCTCACTATCCGGCGCTATCAAAAATTCTCCTCCCGGTTGGTTTTTCAACGGTTGTGGCGGAGCATCTTCTCGCACTACCCACAGTCCAAATTCTGCGGGATTTTTGCTGTTCACGCGCTGCACAACAATTGTTTCCCCATCCGCCGACAAGTCAAATTTGAGATTTTGGTAATCTGTGTTATTTAGAACCACGTTCAGTCTGCCTGCTGGCGGTGATTCTTCGTTAGATTTTCCGGAATCGGAACTTATTCCCGTGGTTACGGTGTAAATTTGTTGTTCCGACAAGCCTGGTTTATTATTCCTCGAATCGGTGGCAGAAAACAATATTTTTTCGCCATCTGGGTAAGACTTAAAGTCCATTACTACCAGGTCTTTAGGCGTCAGAACTGTTTTTTTATTTTGAGTAAAGTTGTAGAGGATTAATTGCCCTTGTTCTTCCTTCTCAACTCCCAGATAAACCATAGCGCGATCGCGGGTGCGAAACTGTCCCGTAAACGGCTGCATTTCCTTTCCTACACGACTCGTTCCTATGCGCTCGTTTGCCCCTTCTAAGCTTACTTTATAAGCTGTGTCATAAGGCGCTGGGGAAGTTAAGGTATAAGACATTTTCCGCCCTGCCCAGCTGAATTTACCCGGCAAAGGTGGCTCAATACGCAGATTTGCTTCCACACTGCCACGATCCATTGGGCGGCTAAAGGTGAGGATAAAGGAAGGATCATTAGCACCTACTTGTTTTCTCTGCCAGCTGAAATCTCGCACGCGAGGCCCGGTGACTAAAAGGCAATTGGTGCCACTGGCGCAGGCATTGCCACCCCACAACATTAGCCCTATCACCAGACTCAGCAATAGCATTAGCGCTAAGGCAAGGCGATCAATTGGTTGAAGAAATTGTTTGGAAGTCATTGGTCAGTTGTCAGTTGTCATCTTAAGAGTTGTCCAGTTATCAAGTTGAAACGTTATCAGGTTCTAGCCACTTTCTAACCTGATAAAGTTCAAACGCCAATAGACAACAAACAGCCCAAATAGTTAATAATCATAGGGATTCTTTGGCGGGTCTATTTTTTTAAGTGAATTTGCTTTGATGGTGAGTTGACGTTTACCTTGGAATGTTTCGGTAATCATCTCACCTTCGATTTCTAACCAAGTGTCGGGAATATAGGCATTGCGATTTTCAATTAGTTTTACGGGCAACCCTACTGGATAAGCATCTGCTGCACAGCAGGTAATTATAAATCGGGATATTAGCAGGTATTCTGGCGGTAGTTCTGGTGGATGAACCACGAATCCTTGAACTTTGGCTTTCTGACCTGTGTAGGCGTCGGGTTCGGGGTTGAAGTTTAGCGTCCGCACCCAGTCAATTAGCGATCGCTGTTCCGGTCGTACTGACGAACGAAATGCTTGGGGATTCGATCTGGTAAAGCTAATAGATTCAGTAACACCCCGTTCTAGTGCTGTTGCAGAGGTAAACACGCGGGGGGCAATTAGTAAACCCAATATCGCTGTCGCCAGCAGCAATATGCTACTCCATCCTGGGGGAAACAAGGTGATATGCTGAAGAACCGCTACAGTTCGATTTCGCTCCCTACCATTAAACAGGTCTTGGAGCAGTTGTACAGCTTTCAATACCGCCAAGATTAACAAAGATATACCAGTTACAATCACCAGCCAGAAATAATCTTCGTGAATCAGTAAGTATAATTGCCCTGTGATCCGGTATTTTAGCAGCAATATTCCCCACGCTAAGAATGCCAAGACATCCAAGCTAGGGATGATAAATTTTTGGGAAATAAGCTTTGGTTGATTGGTCATTGGTCAAGGGGGGACTAGGGATTGGGGATTGGGGACTGGGGATTGGGAAAAAGTCTTACCTAGTCCCTAGTCCCTAGCCCCCAGTTCCCTGACATCAGAAAAAGTAGGTATAAAACAAGGTAAAGATGAAGGTCAGTTGGGCGGCGAGTCCAAAGAGATAGAATACTGCTCTGGGTTTAAGAATTGATAACATCAATCCGATGCCTTTGAGGTCAATCATCGGGCCAAATACCAGAAAAGCTAGTAAAGATCCACTGGTAAAAGCTGAGGCAAAGGAGAGGGCAAAAAAGGAATCTACGGTTGAACAAATCGACACCAGTGCAGCCAATACCATCATGGCGACGATGGAGGTAATTGGCCCTTGACCAAGACTTAGGATAAGTTCGCGGGGTGCGAGTACTTGAATAGCCGCGGCGATCGCACTTCCCAAAATTAACACGCCCCCCAGTTCCCGCAGCTCCTGCACTGTATTATCTAGCAACATCCGCAGCTTGTAGGGTAGCGGTTTTGAGCTTATATTACCCGCCATTGTGTTGCCAAGAGCCACGGCATCCATTGGCGTCGGCCCAGACTGTCCCAGCCAAAACGTTCCCGATTGTAGCAAGGTGGGAGTTTTATCTTCCAGTCTTGATTTTGATTGGGGACGGGGTATGGCGCAAGCGATCGCTGGTTGCAGGATTGGTTTCAAATTACCCTGAACGCTGAATACGGAAGCAATGATGGTTGCGATCGCTAACGAAAATACTACCCGCAACACGACAATTTCCGGCTGATCTCGAAATGCCACCCAGGTAGACCAGATCACAATCGGATTGATTGTTGGCGCTGCCAGCAAAAACCCAATCGCTACTGGTGATGGCACCCCTTGAATCAGCAACCGCCGCGCTACTGGCACATTACCGCACTCGCACACTGGAAACAAGAAGCCTACACAGCTGCCCACAAAAGCCCCTAAAATTGGGTTCTTCGGCATGGCACCAATCAGCTTCCGCTCATCGATAAACAACAGCAGTATACCGGAGAGCAAAACCCCCACTAGCAAGAAAGGCATTGCCTCTACTAGCAAACTTAAAAACAAGGTGAAAGCGTTGTGCAGTTGATTCATGCTGTTGGTCGTGAGTAGCCTTTTCTAGCTTTTTGCGGCTGCCAAGCCATTTTAGCGGTAATTACTGTTGATTTGATGAATGTGGTATTCGACGAGGTATTGTTGCAATTGTTTCAATTGTTTCTTTCAACATCCCAAACGTATAAGTATTTTCCTCAAACAAAGAGAAATGCTGGTTCTCTAGATTACAAATTTATAGGTAATTTTGAGTAATTTCAGCATTTTTGCTGATGATGTATTTCTGATTACACTGTAAATTTACTCAAGACAGTAAGATATTTATAAAACATTTATGAATCAGGCTCAAGCTTTAAGACTGGATATCAGTTATGTAGCGCAACCTGACATGAATGCCCTTGGAGCACCGCCCTTGTCACTCCAGGTAAGCGATCGCTATTTATCCTTACAATCCACGCTTCAGGAACTATCACTGCACGATGGTCAGGTTGAAACCGATAAAATCGGCAGGGAGGTGGCTGGGGCTTTCAAAGCTAATCCTCTCCTTCCAGGCATCATCTTAAACCAGCAAGGTCGTTTGGCTGGGATGATTTCCCGGCGGCGATTTTTAGAATTCATGAGTCGTCCCTACGGGTTAGAATTGTTTTCTCAGCGACCAATTGAGTGTTTATACCGAGCTGCTCAAACGGAGATGTTAACTTTTCCAGGGGAAACACCGATCGTGACGGCGGCCCGTCGGTCTTTAGATCGACGCCCTGAGTTACTTGATGAACCGATTGTGGTAGAGGTGGCACCGCAAGTTTACCGTTTATTGGATGTACATCAATTACTCCTAGCTCAGGCGCAAATTCATGAATTGGCAACCCAGCTGGTGACTCAACTCTACAACCAGCTGGCAATTACAAACCAACAGTTACTACACCTGGCAAGTTCTGATAGCTTAACTGGGGTTGCCAACCGTCGCCGTTTTGATGAGTATTTCCTTTCTTGCTGGCAACAGATGCAGGAAAATAGTTCTGGGCTATGCCTGATTCTGTGCGATGTTGACTTTTTCAAAAAGTATAACGATACCTACGGTCATCAAGCAGGTGATGACTGTTTACGGCAGGTAGCTGCTGCCATTGAGCAAACGGTGAAGCATCCTGAAGATTTGGTAGCACGTTATGGCGGGGAAGAATTTGCCATAATTGTGCCGCACACGCCGCTTGCTGGTGCGGTTCATGTTGCAGAATCTATTCAACAGGCAGTCAAAGCTTTGAAAATTCCCCATGCTTGTTCAGAGGTTAGCGAGTACGTCACCGTCAGTTTAGGTGTTGCCATCGGTTTTCCCAGTCCAGCTTTCTCACCATCAATGCTGGTTACGGCAGCTGACGAGATGCTGTACAAAGCAAAGCAGACTGGACGCGATCGCGTTAGCGTATGCAGCTTTTAGTATTTCCAGGCGTTATTTAAGCCATTGGCAACTTATTAAATGAAAAAATATTTTCTTTAATAAATATATAGTTAAACTTTAACTTCCTTCAAAAAAAATTATATTTTAGTCTACGAAAATTAAATTATCTAATTGATTTATAAGTTAAGATTTGATTAAAATAAACTTTAGATTAGATTAAAAGTAAATAAATATTGTAGGAAAAATCTTTATTATATAAATTAGTAAAATTGAGTGCTACAGTAAAAATACGATATTATTAAAAAAGTTGAAATAACTAACTCAGGGATATTATGGTTAGTTTGCAAAAGTCCAAGGCCGAATTATCAATATTACCGGAATTCGCTACCAAAAAGCTGAGTTTGGAGTCAACTCTTCAAGAGCTGTCACTATACGATTTTCAAATAGAAGCCTCATGCCAGGGCAAAGAAGTTGCTCAGAGGTTTGAAGTTAACAAGCTGTTGCCGGGAGTCATTTTGACCACAGAAAATAAATTTGTGGGGATGATTTCGCGGGGACGGTTTTTAGAACAAATGAGTCGCCCTTATGGGTTGGAACTATTTTTAAAACGCTCTCTAAAATCTCTATATGAATTTGCCGCAACAAATTTTTTAAAATTACCAGGTGATACGTTAATTGTGACGGCAGCAAAATTGTCTTTGCAGCGTCCACCTGAGTTACTAAATGAACCGATTGTAGTAGAGTTGGCGAATGGAGTGTATCGGTTAGTAGACGTGCATCAATTACTGGTAGCTCAGTCTCAGATTCACGAACTGACAACTCAGCTTTTAGATGAGCAAACCAAAGCCCAAATGTTGCAAGCAGAAAAAATGGCGACTTTGGGGCGGATGGTTGCTGAAATTGCCCATGAAATTAAAAATCCGGTTAACTGCATTAATGGTAATTCCGCATTCATGTCAACTTACTGTCAAGACTTGATGCAGTTAGTGGCAGCTTATGAAGCAGAACCAAATATATCAGCTAAAATTGTTGACCTCAAAGAAGAAATTGAACTAGATTTTCTTTTGGAAGATTTGCCAAAGTTAATAGAAAGTATGAAAGTGAGCGCGGAGCGATTGACGAAAATCGTTAGCGGCCTACAAAACTTTTCTCACTTGGATGAAAATAAGCGTCAAACCGTTGATTTGCACGAATGTATTGAAAGTACCCTACTAATTTTAAATAATCCCCTAAAAAATGGTATTGAAGTAATTAAAAATTATGGGGATTTGCCGCTTGTAAGTTGTTACTCAGGACAACTGAGCCAGGTGTTTATGAATATTATCAGTAATGCAATTGATGCTTTAGGGGAAGCAAAAAGTAAGGAAAACGCTCATCCCAATTTCCTCCCAGCAAAAGATTGGCAACCCCAGATCCAAATTACAACTGAAGTTTTAGAAACCAAAGATTCTGAATGGGTAGTAATTAAGATTTCGGATAATGGGCCTGGAATTGAGCCGGAGATTCAAAAGCGGATTTTCGAGACGTTTTTTACCACAAAGCCAGTAGGTAAGGGGACAGGGCTGGGGTTGGCTATAAGTAATCAAATTGTTACGCAAAAGCATGGAGGTAAATTATTTGTGAGATCGCCTCGCTGGAATGCGGCTAATAGCCCCTCCCCGTCTCGGTTGTACGCTGCTAATAGCGTCTCCTCCCATAGTGTAGGGGAGGGCGTTAGCAAAGTGGCTGCAAAGATAGCGACCTTAGAGCATTTAAACAGCGCAATCGGCATGGAAGATTCACAACCAAGCTTCGGCACGGAATTTGAGATCCTGCTGCCGCTTGTTTAATCGGCAGTAGCGCCAACTATATGTAACGCAGGCATATAAGCCTGACCTCATGCAACGCCGCAGGTTAGAACTAACGTACCAAAAAATAATTGTAGAGAAAATATTTCCCGAAAGTAGTTGGAATCAGCCCAAAGTACAGGTGAAAGGCTGCTGGAGATGATAATGTATGTTAATAGCTGAATCCAGCTTCTCTACTGCATTTTGGGCGTTGTGTGTTGGTATCAAATGGATTTATCTCACCTCCATCCTTGTCTCAGGGGAGCGATCGCGATCTCTCTACACAGTCAGCCCTGAGAGAGTTACCCCTGTACAATTTTCAAGTTAAAACCAGCTGCCAGGGTGTAGATGTCGCCCGCACTTTCGAGAAGCAGCCCCTGCTACCTGGAGCAATCCTGATAGAACAAGGTAAGTTTGCAGGTATGATTTCGCGGCGACGGCTCTTGGAGTGCCTGCTTCGTCCTCATCGGCTAGAGTTATTTTTGCACAAACCCCTGCACGTTATCTACAGGTACGATCGCTCTGAGGTTTTAGTGCTTCCCGATAGTACGCCAATTCTGACAGCAACGCAGCAGGCACTAAAGCGATCGCCTGAACTGCGAGCAGAACCAATCGTGGTACAAGTGGGAGCATCTGACTATCGTTTGTTAGATGTTCAGGAATTGAACCTTGTTTCCTGGCAAATTCGAGGAATAGAAACTCAAGTACGATACGAACGCATCCAAGCGCAGATGATCCAAAGTGAAAAAATGGCTAGTTTGGGGCGTTTGGTGGATGGATTATTACACGAAATTTTAGATCCAGTAAGCTTTATTTGGGGAAACTTAACTTATGTCTCAACCTACAGCGATAATTTACTAGAATTGCTGTCTGCTTATGCAGCGTATCTTACTGTTCCGCCTGAAGAAATTGCTGACCTAAAAGAAGATATTGAGTTAGATTTTATCCAACAAGATTTTCCCAGAGCAATTGGCAGCATCCGCTCAGGAGCAGAACGCTTAAAAAAATTGGTATCTGGGTTGCAAAACTTTTGCCATATTGATGATGTTTATCCTAAGCCTGCTGATTTACACGCTAATTTAGATAGTATTCTTTTGTTGTTAAAAAGTCGTCTGACCAGCGAGATTGAGATTATCAGAAATTATGGACATTTACCTCCAGTCCAATGTTACATTGGGCAACTGAACCAGGTTTTTATGAATATTCTCACAAATGCCATTGATGCGTTGATTGAGCAGGCAGTGCGAGAGAAGTATTCCCAAGAGTTTAAAGGGGGAATGCCAGCAGACGCTATACAAAAGTCTCGCATTGAAATCACTACAAAGGTGTTTTCTCGGACTTTTACTAATCCTAATCCGGGAATTTGCGATCTTCGCTGGGTTTCTATTCTGATTGCTGATAATGGGCCGGGAATGTCTCCGGAATTACAGCAGCAAATTTTTGAATCTTTTTCTGTGCAAAAACGTGCTACTAAAGAAACCAGTTTATCGCTAAGTTATGAAATCGTGACAGCAAAGCACGGGGGAGAATTTAAAATGCGATCGCGTAGCGTCTCCCAAGAAGAATCCCCTATCGTTAGCGATCGCCTATACGAAGCGGAATCACAAGCATCCGCAAATGAAAGCATAGAATCTCCTGTAAGCAGCGGTACTGAATTTGAGATTCTGCTGCCCTTAGTGTAACTTCGTAGGTTGGACTACCTGGTGCTGCTTTGTTTACCGCGCCCGTGGTGCGTGGCGTTTGAGGCTTCCGTACTCTACTATTTTAACTAAACCTTACTCAGCAACTATAATCATTTGTTGGGTTGCGCTGTCGTACCACTACGCCCAAGCAAGCTACAACCCCACCTACAATTATTTTAATTTATTACATAAACTATACTTGTAGTAGTTTTTTTGAATTATCCTAATACTAAAATATAAATAAACAACTACAGTTTTTGGCGCTTAGATTATAAGTTTTTTCGGGGTTTTGGGAAGCCTTTGTAATAAATCTCAATTTTCCCATTCAGGCAAATAACTTCCTTAAAATTATTTACTTCTGGAGATTGGCAGTATACAAAACTAGAGGTAAAAATTTGCCAATTTAAGACATTATCAATCAAAAATAAGGCATATATGCAGCCAACTCAAGACATCTTGCTTTATAACTTAATTAACGCTGCTTCCGGCTTTATTGTCGTTAAAGATAACCAGGGACGCTGGTTGATGGCAAATAACTACACAATAGAGCTATTTCGGTTATCAGGAGTAGATTATCAAGGTAAGACAAGCTTAGAACTAGCTGCACACACTGATGACAAAAGTCGGGCCGCTATTTTAGCTTGTGCTGCCTGCGATGAGAAAGTTTGGCGTGAAGGAACTGTCAGCCATAGCGAACAAGTGATTCAAGATGGCGATGGGGAGATAAAGGTATTTGATATCAAAAAAACCCCGCTTTTCAACCCAGATGGCAGCCGCCAAAAGCTATTGGTGAATGGAAGCGACATTACTCGCGCCAAGCTTGCAGAACAAGCTTCTCAAGAGCGCGAACATCGGCTCCTACGCCAACAGACAGCGCTTTTGGAACTGGCAAGTCGGAAATATGGGGAACTACAAGCGGCGTTGCGGGAAATTACAGAGGTGGCAGCGCGGACTCTCGGTGTAGAGCGGGTGAGCGTGTGGTTTTACAATCAAGACTGTTCCCAGATTTGCTGCGCTGACTTGTATGAATTGGGGAATAACTGCCATTCAAACGGGATGAAATTGGCGGCGGCGGACTATCCTAATTACTTCGCTGCGATCAAACAAAAGCGCGTCATTGCAGCTAGCGATGCTCGTAACGATCGGCGTACATCTGAGTTGGGATCTTATCTGGAGCTAGGCATTACCTCCATGTTGGATGCGCCAATTTCTGGATTTGGGGTAATCTGCCATGAACAGACGGGGACGGTTCGGGAGTGGGCGTTAGATGAGCAGAATTTTGCTTGCGCGATCGCGCAAATGGTGGTTTTGGCAATCCAAGAATGCGATCGCCAGCGAAGTGAGTTAGCACTACGGGAGAGCGAAGTACGCTATCGCAAAATTGTTGAGGAGCAAACTGAACTAATCGTCAGGCTTTCACCTGACGGAAAGTTTACCTTGGTCAATGAGGCTTGCTGTCGCTATTTTGGCAAGCAGCGCCAGGAAATGATTGGCGATGACTTTCTGCAATACATTTTAGAAGAAGACAGAGAAAGGGTAGCAAAGCATTTCGCCGCTTTGAGTCGAGAAAACCCGGTGGCGATGATTGAACACAAAGTCATCCTTTCTAATGGAGAAATTCGTATTCAGCAGTGGAGCGATCGCGCCATATTTGACCAGCAGGGATTGGTAGAGTTCCAGTCAGTAGGACGAGATATTACCGAGCGCAAGCAAACTGAAGAAGCCTTAAGAGAAAGCGAAGAAAAATACAAGGTTCTGTTTGAGACATTTCCTCTGGGAATTTCCATTACAGATAAAGCCGGAAATATTATTGAAGCCAATAAAGCATCTGAAAAGATTTTATGTATATCTTCGGTAGAACAGACAAATCGAACTTATGACTGCCAGGAATGGAAGATTGTTCGTCCTGATGGTACACCAATGCCAACAAACGAATTCGCTAGTGTGAAAGCATTAACTGAAAATCGAACTGTTGAAAATATAGAAATGGGGGTTGTAAGAAATGATAAAGAAATCACCTGGCTCAATGTTACGGCTAGTCCTATTATTCTAAAAAATTATGGAGTTGCTATCGCCTATACTGACATCACTGAGCGCAAAGCTATGGAGCAGGCTTTGCGGGAAAGTGAAGAGGGCTTGCGATCGCTTCTTAATAGTGCGCCTTTGTTACTTTGGACATCTGACACCAATGGACTGTGTAACTTTTTCAATCAAGGTTGGCTGGACTTTACCGGACGCACCCTAGAAGAGGAACTAGGCAATGGCTGGGTTCAAAACTTACATCCGGAAGATAGAGAATTACGTCTGGATACGTACCTGTCAGCTTTTGCGGCACGTCAGTGCTTTCTGATAGAATATCGCCTAAAACGTGCAGATGGAAATTATCGCTGGGTTGTGGATAAAGGTGTTCCTCGCTTTAGGAATGGAGGCTTCGAGGGTTATATTGGCTCGTGTTTTGACATCACGGAACGTAAGCAGGTAGAAGAATTTTTGAGAGCAAGCGAAGCTAAAAATCGCGCCCTTCTCGATGCTCTACCAGATTTAATGATGCGCGTTAGTAAGAAAGGCAAAATTTTGGAATGCAAAGCAGCGAAAGACATTTCTATGTTAATCGTTCCAGAGGCATTGGTTGGTAAAACCCTGTGGGATTTTTTGCCCCCAGAGGTAGCACAAGAAGGGATGACTTATATAGAGCGATCGCTCTCGTCTGGGGAAATTCAAACTTGGGAATGTCAGATTATTATTAATGATAGCGTGCGCGAATGTGAAGCTAGAATTGTCACCTGTTCTCAAGGACGGGAAGAGGAAGTTTTAGCTATTATCCGCGATATCACCGAACGCAAGCAAGTAGAAGAAGCGTTACACCGACGCGAACAAGAATTTAGAGCGTTAGCTGAAAACGCGCCTGATATTATTACCCGGTTTGATAAACAACTGCGTCATCTCTACGTAAACCCAGCAGCTAGGAAGGCTTCTGGACTTTCTCCCCAGGCATTCATTGGGAAAACTAATCGAGAGTTGGGTATGCCTGATGAAATAGTATCTTTCTGGGAAAAAGCGATGTCGGAAGTCTGGGAAACAGGCTGCGAAGGTAAGATAGAGTTTGAATTTTTAACACCCGATGGCTTAGCACATTATCAATCTAGAATAGTACCAGAATTTTCGGCAGATGGTTGTGTAGAATCCCTATTATGTGTTACTCGCGATATAAGCGATCGCATTGCTGCGGAAGAAGCACTAAAGAAATCAGAACAGAAACTTTCTCTCCACGTACAGCAAACTCCGTTAGCTGTAATTGAATGGAATATTAATTATGAAATTGTAGAATGGAACCCGTCTGCGGAAGCAATTTTTGGTTATAAAAAAAGTGAAATTATCGGTAGTACAGGTGAAATGATTGTGCCTGAAAATGCTAGAGAACACGTCAATAAAATTTGTTATAAGTTGCTAACAGGTAAGGGTGGTAATCGCAGCACAAACGAGAATATAACCAAAGATGGTAGAGCTATTATTTGTGATTGGTACAACACGTCTTTAGTGGCTCCCAATGGAGAAGTGATGGGCTTTGCCTCCCTAGCTCTGGATATCACAGATCGCGTGCGAGCAGAGGCAGCACTGCGCCAGCAGACACAGCGAGAACGACTGGTAGCAGCTATTACCCAAAGAATTCGCCAATCGCTGAATTTGGAGGAGATTCTTAACACCGCAGTCACAGAGGTGCGGCAATTACTGGAATGCGATCGCGTTTTCATTTACCGCATTTGCTGTGGAAACAGGGGGAATGCGATCGCAGAAGCAGTGGTTCCTGAGTTGCCTAGTCTTCTAGGACAAACTTTTGATGAGGACGTTTTTCCACAAAGCTGCTACGAACGTTATAAAAACGGACAGGTTCGCGTAATCGACAACCTGGAGAATGAGGTAGAACCTTGTTTGGTGGCATTTTTGCAACGCTTGGAGGTAAAAGCTGAACTAATATCGCCGCTGGTTCTGGAATCGGTTGGCTCAAGTTCTAATGAAGGAATTAGAACCTGTGAAGTAGGGACTAGGATAGAGAGGCGAAATTTCGGGGTTCAACAATTTTCTATACCCAATCACCAGTCACAAATCCCTAGTAAAGATGCCAATATATCGGCTTTGGTTACTGAAAAACCACAAGTTAATAGCGTTTCTCTTTGGGGATTGGTGATTGCTCATCAATGTAGTTCAGTACGGATTTGGCAACCGTTTGAAGTTAATTTGCTACAACAGCTGACGACTCAGATAGCGATCGCTATCCAGCAAGCACAACTATATCAACAGCTAGAAGAAGCAAACTATGAGTTACAGCGTTTAGCTTGCTTAGATGGCTTAACTCAGGTGGCAAATCGTCGTCGCTTTGACGAATATCTTGAGCGAGAGTGGCGGCGGTTGGCACGGGAAAAAGCACCGCTAGCTTTGATTATGTGCGATATCGACTTTTTTAAACTTTATAATGATAATTATGGTCATCAAGCGGGAGATAGTTGTTTACAATTGGTCGCCGCTGCTATTAGTCAGATACTGAAGCGTCCTGCGGATTTAGTGGCTCGATATGGAGGCGAAGAATTTGTGGTGATTTTGCCTTACACTAAGACCCAAGGAGCGCTGAAAGTAGCACAGGACATACGCGATCGCATCCGAGAATTGCAGATTTCTCATGCCAAATCCCCAATAAGCCCATACATTACTTTGAGTTTAGGGGTCGCCGTTGTGGTTCCTCTTCCTGATTCCCCCGTTGAACTGATTCATACTGCCGATCTAGCGCTTTATGAGGCAAAAGCAGCTGGACGCGATCGCGCTATTCTAAAAACTTGCCACTGAACATATTTCCTGGTTCCCTTCTGCGATACAGGGAACGAAGAAATCCTCCGTTCCCTGTCGCCAATTAACGTTCTACTACTACAGGTGTGCCAATAGCTACCTGTGCATACAAAGCTAAAATATCTTTATTTCGCATTCGGATACATCCGTGAGAAACGGCTTGTCCGACTAGCTGTTCTTGAGGCGTTCCATGAAATCCAATAAAGTTTTTTCCGTCAGTCCAAAAACCTATCCATCTGGCTCCTAACGGATTATCTGCCCCAGGAGGGATGACTTTTCCAGACCAGGGATGTTCCCAAGATGGATTGCGTTGCATTGCTATAACTTTAAAGGTGCCTGTAGGTGTTTCCCAACCTGCTTTACCAACAGCAATTGGATAACTTCCTTTCACTTGCTTATCTCGATACACATAGACCTTGCGATCGCTTAATTTGATCACCAACTGAGTATCGGTCAGGGTACTTGTAGGGGATGCTTCCTCAATAGGAAGATATAGAGATGGTGAACCCAAAGGAGGCAATTTTGGTTCTGTAACAGGTGACAATTCCAGAGGAGTATTTCCCTCGTTAGTAGTTGCTGCACCTTCTTTTGTTGTCACTTGGGCAGAAACCTGTTGTCCCAGTGATAGCGCTACAATTGTTACACTTAAATAGAAAAGTTTTAAACTTTGAAGTAGCGAGTTGCCTCTAATAATTGCTGCCATTTCTTGCCTCTACTCTACGACTACTATCAAATCTTGCTTCACAGCCAATAAATCAAACAAAAGCAGACAAATTTAATTTTATCCCTAATTTATCCCATCGGTAAGTTTTTTTAAAACTAAGCGATTAATATTGGTACTACTAATGACCTATACATTCAGGTAGATTTCCATTAAAACAAAGATGGCTAGTATTTGGAAGATTAACTATGCCATAAATCAATTCATTGTTGAATAGGATTTGTACCGATAGTTGGCTTTGTTACTAAAATATTTTCGAGGAGAGAGTGAAATGCGTCTTCAAAAAACGAAAGTAATGACAGGTACGATGTTAACACTGTTGCTCTCCGGAGTATCAGTATTTCCAGCGATCGCGCAATCACCAGCCTCAACACAGTCCCCAGGCCAAAGGCCAATGACTCCGGCTGGACAGCAGATGAACCAAACGCCAATGACTCCATCTGGGCAGCAGATGAATCAAATGCAGATGAATCCAGCCGGACAGCAGGTGGATCAAATGCAAACGGAGCAAGAGGGAACTACAGATTCTACCCGCACCAATAGAATCCGTCGGCAAGAAGTGATTGAACAGCGCCGGACAATTGAAACTAGACCAGTTACCAGACCTACCAACACTCAGACCGAACCTACAATAACTGAGCCTGTTGATACTGCACCAGCTGCTACCGAAAATACAGCTCCTGTGAGAGCGCTTTGGTAACTTTCTAGCAGTGTTTGACTGATTCAAACATGGAACAACTTAGCGATGTCGTTCTCTGGAGCGGCATTTTTCATTTTGGGAATGCGATCGCGCTTTGACATCTAAATATAATTAACTTCTTCCCATTGGGAAGAAGTTAATCGATTAGGCACCTAAACGTCCAGCAATCCCGGAGGCGGCGTAATCTCAATTCGTCCAGCTTGCAAGTCTACCACTGGCACAATCTCTTTCACAAACGGGATCAAGAGGTTTATTGGCTGTGGCGGTTTGGAGCGGATTTTTTTGATTTTACTGGTTCTGGTGATCTCCCCTTTGCTGGGTTTCTCTGTTTCCTCAACTGCGGGAACTGCTGGCTCGTGCCGCTTCACTTCTAGTAGAGTGTTACCAGCAGCGATCGCATTCACCACAACACCAAGATTTTCTCCGGTGGGTTGGTTAATCACTTCCAAACCAATCAAGTCCATAACATGAAATTCGTCTTCTTCCAGGGTTGGGCGATCGCTTGCCCTCACCAGTAACTTACAACCTTGCAACGCCTCGGCTTGGTTCCGATCATCTACGCCCATCAGTTGCACGACGTATATTTTTTTACCGGGAATATATCGTCCTGTCACTAATTCGACTGGTTGTAGTTCCGTTTCCCCCGGCCGCAACAGCCAACGCACTCCGGGTTCCTCAAAGCGTTCCGGAAAGTCCGAGTCAGGATAAACTCGTAACTCGCCCTTCAACCCTTGTGCTGCAACAATTGTACCGACTTCTAGCCAGTCATCAGATGAGAAATTTTCTTTAGGCGAGCTGCTTATCAATTCCAACGTTCTCTACTTCTTACCTATTAAAATATTATAATTTTGAAGTTAGTTTTGGTAGCAATTTTATCTACCATCAATTGATATTATAACATTTCTCTCTTGAGACTTTTAAAAAAATTAGGAGTTATTAATTTAAAACTAATAACTCCTAATTCTCCCCAACTATACTAACTAAGCGACTTGACGCTGCGGCGGCGACGGAATAAGCCAAGAAGACCGAACCCAATTAAAGAGCTAGTAACAGCAGGTTCAGGAACTTGGGTAGCAGCAAGACCGACAATATTGCCAGAATCAGCACTACTGAACGTCCCCAAAGTTGTAGCAGCACCAGTAGTCAAATTGATGTTGTAGATATTGGAACCGGAAGCTGCATAGGCAGTATTCACTCCACTAACAGGAGAGAAAATGTCAAAGCCTCCCGTGGAACCAAAGTCAATGCCCAAGGAACCGATAGTCGTTAGAGTCCCGTTGTTAGGGGGGCTCTGCAAAACTAAGGTGTCAAGGTTGGCATCAATCCCAAACAGCTGAGTTGTCCGAGTTGGGGAGGGCGCTCCCGCGAACGAATTAGTGTAAGCCGCAGCTGTGATACTAGGGTTAGCTCCTTCGTTGGCATCTCCAGCTGCATAGGCTAAGTTTCCATCTGGTTGAGTACCTGGAGTGAGGGGATCAAAATCTGCAACAGCACCTGTATCCACGTTGAGGCGGAAGTTTTGGTCATTGCTAGCCACAAGCCGTAGGCGGTCTACTACTGGGTTGAAGTCCACTCCTGATTCGATTCCTCCACTGAAGGGAAGGGAGAGTGTACTGACAAAAGTTGCCGCACCTGTGGAGGAGTCAATGGTGTAGATTTTGTTAGTGCTGGAGATACCGTAGAGCTGACGGTCAGCTGGACGAAGGTCAATGCCTAGCAAGGTGCCATCAACTCCAGTGACACCAACAGTTTTCTTGACCTGAGAAAAGTTGTTATTGAAGAAAACAAGGGTGTTACTGTCGTTTAAACCGATTAGCTGGAGGGTTGCTGCCTCAGCTGTGGCAACATCAAGCAAATTTAACACTGTTGCTGCTGCGATCGCACTGAGGACTGTACCAAACTTATTAAACTTCATGGGAATATCTCCTGATAATTTCTCAAAGCTGGAGAGCGAAATTTAGAGCACCCTGTAAAGCAGCGTAAATCTACGTAGCTTTCCAATCGTCCTGCTCTAGAGTACGCAGAAGTTGCCCATACGGTTTTTTCTCAAGAGCTAGTTTTACCTAATCTTTAAATTAGCCGTCCTTTTTGGCATATTTATGAAATTTTGATAAAGGAATAGTCGAAACTACGGATAGTAGAAATACGCCTAGCTAAAAGTAGAAACTCGCTAAGATTATTTTTAACTTAGCGCTGCCTTCTGATAAACCTGTTCTACCACCTTAGCCAAACGCTGCATCCCAGTTTCAATTTCCGGATCTGTAGCCGTGAGGCTGATGCGGATACACTGTTGCTTGTGCGCCCATTCTTCTCGCAAACCGGGGAAGAAGGAACTACCGGGTACAACAATTACACCCACCTGTTTAAGTTGCTGATAGAATTCCCAGTCAGTAATTGGTAAATCTTCCAACCACAACCAAGCAAAGATTGCGCCTTCGCCGCGATGCAAAAACCAAGGTAAATCCTTGGGCATTGAACTGTCTAAAGTGTTTTCTACTACATCAAATTTTTTCTGATAGTATGGGCGAATCACATTTGTAGCGATATCTGCAAGAGTACCGCTTTCAATGGCACGGGCCGCGATCGCTTGTCCATACCGAGACGAATGGATACACATATTTGTCTGGAAACACTCCAGCACTTGAATCATCCGCTCATCCCCAATCGCAATGCCAATCCGCTCTCCCGGTAAACCCGCCTTCGATAAGCTCATGCAGTGCAGGATATTATCCCCAAACAACGGGGTCATTTCTGTAAAATTTAATGCCGGGAATGGTGGCGCATACGCAGAGTCTATCAACACAGGAACATTGCAAGGCGCAGCCAAAGCCGCAATCTTGCGAACCTCATCATCTGTCAGCACGTTGCCCGTAGGATTGCAGGGGCGGGAGAATAAAACGCAACCAGTATTCTCAGTAATGGTCAGTTGGCTAAAGTCCGGGCGATACTTAAATCTGTGAGCAGGGGCATCAATATCCAAAGCAGGCTTATAGGCAAATAACGCCTCTGGCACCAAAGTTATCCCCCCGTAACCCGTATAATCTGGACTTAGTGGGAGAATAATTTGCTTGAGTTCGCCGCTGGTAGTGTAACCCCCAAAGGCATTAGCAGCAAAGAAATACAGAGTTTGACTGCCTGGAGTAATTAATACATTCCGAGCAGTTAACTTCAACCCATAGCGACGATTAAAATCGTTAACCACCGCGTCAATCAAAGGCTGATATCCTTGACTTGAGCCGTAACGACAAACTACCTCGCCGTAATCTGAACTGGACAGCAATTCTGTGGTATAGTCGCGCCACAATTGCTCAACTTCCGGCAAAATCACCGGATTTCCAGCGCTTAAATTGATAAATTCCTGCCCACTACCTGCTTGCAAAGTTTCAATAATGTCCTTCATAATGGCGCGAACACCAGTTAAACGAGACATCTGATCGCCAAATTGAGTCAGGGCAGGGTTCATAGTCAGCGGTAAAGGGTAATTGGGAAAAAGGTAAGGGTTTTATCCCTAATACCAATTTAACTGCAAATGCCCCAGCACTATATGTAGAACTACTTCTCTTTCCGTTATTTCCTTGTTTCGTGTCCTAAGCGCATATCCCACCAACGCGGCGTTGAGGTTCATGATTCCTCGTTCTCCCTTCCATGAGCAAGGACAAAATTGCTTAAAAATCAGATTAGTTTATGTAAAGTATCCTAAATTTGCCTTAAAAAACAATAAACAGTGTAAAAAATCACTTTTTGTCCTGGTAAATTTGGCAAGCTATAACTCATTCCTGATACGGTTATATTCTCAACCGTGAATACTCCTATCCCGATTCAGTAGATGAGTGTGAGCCGAACGAGAAATAACGAGATCGGGATTGGCCTAATCTGAAACCTATCTTCACTCTCGTTTCTCGTGAAGAATAAGCCTGCTACCGTGAATTAAATCGAATTTATGACAACAATTGAGACGCTGCGAGCAAAGCTACCATTCCCGCTGAAACGACTAGCAGATTTGGCATACAACTACTGGTGGAGTTGGAGTTGCGATCGCACATCCCTATTCCAGAATATCAACCCCGACGAATGGCAGCGCTGCGGACACAATCCCGTCGCCATTCTGGAATCTGCCTCCTACGTGCGACTCACCCAACTAGCGAAAGAACCAGCATATATTAAGCGGGTGAAAGCACTAGCCGATCAACTTGACCGCTACCTGGAAGAAAAATCGCCTTGGGCTAGTCGCGTCGCCCCGCAAATCTCCCCAGAACGACCAGTAGCGTACTTCTGCGCCGAATTTGGCATCCACGAATCCTTGCCCATCTACTCCGGCGGCTTAGGAATCTTAGCAGGCGACCACCTCAAATCTGCCTCAGATTTAGGCGTGCCAATGGTAGGCATCGGGTTAATGTACCGCCAAGGTTACTTCCGGCAACGGTTAAATCGGGGCGGTTGGCAAGAAGACTACTATGTTGACAATCACTTTGACCAGATGCCCCTAGAGTTGATGAAAAATCAGCAAGGGGAACCCATCACAATTGAGATGGAAATCCGGCAACGCATAGTCAAAGCACAAATTTGGTTAGCGCGAGTCGGGCGAGTTAAACTTTACCTACTCGATAGCGATCGCCATGACAACGACCCGATAGACCGCTGGTTAACGGGACACTTGTACGGTGGCAACCAAGAAACACGCATCGCCCAAGAAGTAATGCTGGGAATTGGCGGTGTCCGGGCGCTGGAGGCATTGGGCATCACTCCCTCCGTGTATCACCTGAACGAAGGTCACGCCGCATTCTGCACCTTGGAGATAGCGCGGCAAGAAATTCAGCGTAGCGGCAAGTCTTTCTATGATATCGAAGCTGACGTGCGCGAAGCTTGTGTCTTCACCACCCACACCCCCGTTCCCGCAGGTCACGATGTCTTCTCCTCAGACCTGATGGATTCTTACTTCGCCCACTACTGGCCGACACTAGGCTTGTCTCGCGAACAATTCCTGGCACTCGGTGCAAGACGACTAGGCGATCCTTGGGAACCCTTCGGGATGACTGTCTTAGCCTTACGGATGTGTCGCACTGCCAACGGCGTTAGCGAACTCCACGGCGAAGTCTCCCGCAAGATGTGGAATATTCTCTATCCAGACCGCAAAGAAGACAAAGTACCAATTGCTCACATCACCAATGGTGTCCATGCACGTACTTGGACAGCACCCCTAATTAGCGATTTGTATTCCCAGTACCTGGGTGAAGATTGGTCAACCCGCATGGTTGATCCCAAGACCTGGGAAAAAGTAGACGAAATTCCCGATGAAGAAATCTGGTGGCGGCACCAAGTTCTCAAAGAGCGCCTGATTGCCCACACCCGCGCTAAGGTAAAAATGTCAAGGCAAAATCGCGGTGAAGAACAATTCCGCATTGATGCCGTTGACAAGCTGCTAGACCCCAACGTGCTAACTATCGGATTTGCCCGACGCTTCAGCCCATACAAGCGGGGTGACTTGCTAATGCGGGATGCAGAACGCGCCTTGAGGATTTTTGGCAATTCCGAAAAACCCGTGCAAATCGTCTTTGCAGGAAAAGCGCACCCCGCCGACGAAGAAGGCAAGCGGATTATCCAGCGGTTGATGGAATGGTGTAAGCACCCAGATATTCTCAACCGAGTTGCCTTAGTTGAAGACTACGACATCTACACAGGGCAAAAACTGGTGCAAGGTGTCGATGTTTGGCTAAATAACCCGCGTCGCCCTCTGGAAGCCTCCGGTACGAGTGGGCAGAAAGTCTGCTTCAACGGCGGTATCAATTGCAGTGTCCTCGACGGTTGGTGGTGCGAAGGCTATCAAGCTGATGCTAATGGAAAAGGCACCAACGGTTGGGCAATTGGTGAAGATGCCCACACCAGCGACCAAGAGTTGCAAGACCGGATTGATTCTGAATCTCTCTATCGGTTACTGGAAGAGGAAATTGTTCCTTTGTACTATGACCAAGATGAGAATGGAGTTTCCCATCGTTGGATTGGGATGATGAAAGCGTCGATTAAGACAAATTCGCCGCTGTTCAACACTGACAGAATGATTGCGGACTATGTTACTCAAGTGTACGCGCCGGGAACTTCAGTGGGTACTGAACCAATTCTGGCGAGTGTTACAGCATAGTTTTTCCAGTCTCAGCCTAGTTTTAATTCCACACTTTACGTCTTGAGGTTTGAATTAACTGAGTTTTGAGCTATTAGTAGGGTGGGCTGTGTCCACTCTACTTTTTTTTTAAACCGCAAAGATGCTATAGGGCGCGAAGGAAGAGGTATTAAGATGGGTCGGGTTTGGCAGGCTGATTTTTATCGGTGTCCTCTCAAGGATGAAAAAGGGCAGGTGTTGTGGGAGTTGTTGATTTGTGACTCCAGTCGCAGCTTTACCTATGAGGCGCTATGTCCCCAGTCGGAAGCGAATGCCAGCTGGTTAGCTGACCAGTTGCAACAAGCTGCTAATGGTCAGCTGCCGAATGTTATCCAAGTTTTTCGTCCCCAGTCGTTGAGTTTACTTGAGGCGGCGGGGCGAAAGTTGGGTGTTAAGGTGGAACCGACTCGACGCACCTATGCTTTAAAAAAATTGTTGCAGGAGGCGCAACAGTCTTTCTCGCCTCTCGACAAACCGCCGCCGTTGCCATTGCCAGAAAACCTTTGGGGGGAGCAATGGCGATTTGCTACGCTTCCTGCGGGAAATTTGGAGGAAGCTTTTGCAGAACGTCCGATTCCCATTCTGGAGATGCCAGAATTCCTCTTACCTATCAATTTGGGTTTAGCGTCAACAGTTCCAGTTCCCGGTGTGGCGATTTATGGTGGTCGTCAATCAATGCGTTTGGCGCGTTGGTTACAAGATGCCCGTCCTGTTTCTCTCAACTACATCGCTGGTGCGCCTGATGGTTTGATATTAGAAGCTGGATTGGTTGACCGTTGGGTTGTTGCTACTTTTGAAGATAAAGAAGTTGCCGACTCTGCCCAAATGTTTGAAAGGCGCAAACAACAAAGCCGAGGATTGCATTTTTTGCTGGTGCAACCTGATGATTCGGGGATGACTTATAGCGGTTTCTGGTTGTTGCAAGCAGAAAATGTTGATTGAAAGATTATTTTATTTCGCGCGATCGCAAGCTATCTAACCACAGATAGATGAAAGTTTTATCTCCCGTTAGATGAGGAAATATTTAATCAATTTCAGCGTTTATAGGAACCTGCCAATTAAGTATTAAATTATCAGGATTAGGTAGGCTGCCTTGCGGAAGGCAACCCAGCGCGAAAAATTGGGTGAGTTTCAACTCAAACTACAAACGCAGTAATTTTGAAGTGTTACTCGGAGTAAGTAGAGAGTAAGGAACTTAATTTAACAGTAATCAGTCAAGGCGATTTAAGAAACCATAGGTTTCAGGTTCCACCTAGGAAGTGAGGAAAACCATGAAAGTTCTAAATGGAATTGCTTTGTTATTTGTAGGTTTAACACCTGTTATATGGTTAACCTGTTTTACAGAAAGTTATTTTTCACTTAATCCTTTAATTGACACAATAGTGCCTCCCGGATTTACAGAAGCAAAATTTGCCAGTATAAAAATAGGAATGCTCAAAAATGAGGTTTTGAAAATATTGCCGCCACCCACATCTAGCACTTCTACAAATTGTTATATTTTTAGATCGAATAAAAAATATAATTGCTGGTATTATGGCAATGATGGAGTAGCTTTCGTGGGTGATTTTGCTTGGATTAATTTTGAAATAGCTTTTGATAAAGAAGGCAAAGTTATCAAGACAAACCGCTACGTTAACGCCGATTAATAGATAGTTCTAAACGCCACACAATTTAGTTGCTATCAATCAATAATCTCATCCTTAACTGGAAGCGCGATCGCAAACTCTGAACCTTGTCCTGATATTGATTTTACCTCCAAGGTTCCCCCATGCTTTTCTACCACAATTTGGCGGACAATCGATAATCCTAATCCTGTTCCTTTCCCCACGGCTTTAGTTGTAAAGAACTGGTCAAAAACTTTTTTCTTCGTATCCTCTGACATTCCTGCCCCATTATCTATAATCTTAATTACCACACCAGTGCCATCTTCAGTTAGGTTGGTGTAAATCGTGATTTGATTAGGATATGCTTTAATTTCCTCAAAAGAACGTTCTTGATTGGCTTCTTCTATAGCATCAATCGCATTTGCCAGCAGATTCATAAACACTTGGTTGATCTGTCCGGGGTAACACTCTATATTGGGCAAACAGCCATATTCTTTAATCATCACAATATCGGGACGCTTTTCATTAGCTTTCAACCGATGTTGCAAAATCAAAATGGTGCTATCTATTCCCTCATGAATATTAAAAAAAACTTTGCGATCGCTATCTGTTCTAGAGAAAATTCTGATAGAGTTGCTAATATGACGAATGCGTTCCGTTCCCTGTTGCATAGAACCGATGATTTTCGGCAAGTCTGTCAACAGATACTCTAAGTCAATATCTTCTGCATCCTCTAAAATCTTTACTCCTGGCTGAGAAAACTCTTGCTGATAAAGTTGTAAATGATGAACTAAAGCTTTAAAGTATTCTTCAGTATGCTCTAAATTAGCGGAAATAAATCCCACAGGATTATTGATTTCGTGGGCAATTCCTGCTACTAACTGACCAAGGGCAGACATTTTTTCTCGCTGGACGAGTTTGATTTGAGACTCTTGTAAGTCTTCTAATGCCAGGGAAAGTTCCGCTGTTCGTTCTACAACTTTTTTTTCTAAGTTTTTCGTCAAATTTCGCAATTCTAAATGAGTTTTGACCCTAGCTAATAATTCCTCCTCTTGAAAGGGTTTGGTGATGTAATCCACTGCACCCAAACTTAGACCTTTTACCTTACTATCTGTGTCGGAAAGGGCAGTCATAAAAATAACTGGAATATCGCAGGTGGCGGCATTTTCTTTCAATCGCTTACAGGTTTCAAAGCCGTTTATTCCTGGCATCATCACATCTAATAAAATCAAATCTGGCAAGCTATATTGAATCTGCTTCAGCGCCATTTCGCCATTTATAGCTGTAGCAACTTCAAAGCCTACATCAGTTAATGCCTCAGATATTAATTGCAGATTAGTAGGAGTATCATCTACTACTAAAATAACATCAGATTTTTGCATATGCGATTATTGCACTCCTGTTAATGTATATATTGATTAAATATTCTATTTCTTTCTGCTTGAGAACTCTTAGATAAAGGCACAATTGTCTGGATAAATAGATCATATTTTACGTCTAATTGCTTTATTCTTTAGCTTCTTCTAGCAGTTATCTCAAGCGGCTCTGCTGGACAAGGTTCAGGGCTAACCAGCGATATATGCGTGTATTCCTTCAGCCGCTTAAATTCTGATTTTAAGTAAGAACCTGTCATAGATAAAACCATAGTCCGCATTATTGGAGTGTTAGCAATTGTTTCTATTTCAGCCAGCCGAGTTGCTAACCATCCGTCGATTTCATCAACCTCTTGCTGTACTTTCAGAAGATCATTTTGCTTTAAATTATCCAGAGTCAAGTTACGCACAACTTCATAGCTGTAATAAGCAAATAGGCTGACTGCTAAAGTTATGCTGTCAATAATCAGGCTTACCCTAAAGTTACAATATCAGCGCGATTTCACATTATGACATTGCCATAATTGAGTTAACATTGCCAATTTTATAGGTTGATTAAGTTGCTGATTTACAACCATAAATTCAGGCAAATAATGGGGTTTTAGATAATATCAGTGGCTGTTTGCCTGACAAATTTCCGGTAATAAAGCTACAAAATAAGCATAAAATCAACCAAAAGTAACTTGTGTTAGTACAATAAGTATGATATCCAAAGAAACCTAATCAAGAATTGACAGAAATCACACAAGTTCCTGAAGGGGATCACTTACGGGAAGATTTCAGCAAGCCTTGCTTGAAGTAATTGGGGAAATTGGGCGTAGTATTTTTGATTGAGTGGGGAAGGATGAGGAAGTGGCAGTAGCGTCACGGGACGTTGATGTAGGTTGCTTTCTGCGTCCTTCGCTTGAAGCGTAACTTGAATGCTAGTAGAGTAGCGATCGCTTCTTGTAAAAAACTGCTTCAACTCACCTTTAGCACCATAAGGGGTAAACCAATTAAACGCTTCATTCCCTAAGGTAATAATTTTATCTCCTTGCCAATGCAACACCAATAATTGCTCTAAAAACGGGCGAAATCGTTTTTTCACAGCCTCAGTGTATGCTTTATTACCCGGTGGTTTGTAAGGCACCGTATTCGTAAGCAAAACCCGATCGAGGACAACTTGTAAATCGGTATCCTTATTGGGTTCGGTGGCTGCGATCGCACGGTATAGACCCCGACGCACAAAGCCACCAGCAGCACCATAAAGCGGTTGACCTGCCCGCACTTCATCTTTGCCCAAATCGCGGGCAAAAAAGCACAGCTTGCTCTCCAGATTGCCTGCATAGAGAATTGGCTGCGTAGGCTCCATACTCGCTGCCTGATAAACTGGTTCATCGACGGGAAATGTTTCCCGTTGCGCTTCCTGCTGGATATCTGCAATTAACTGTTTAATGTCTGACATAACGTCTTTTCTTCCTTAAGATAGATGCAGTAAATTGTGTCTACGAACAAGCACATATCTTTAATGATACGATGTTGGCAATTCAACAGAGTATCCTATACAACCTCTAGATTGAAGGGTAAATTAAAAGCTACAGTGTTTTAGCTACTAATTACGATTTGGAGTTTCCTATGGCGATAGAAACCACCCTAGACGAAGCTTCCATTAAGCAAAGTCTGGAGCAATTTCTGATAGTGTTGTCTATTTCCTTGAGTGTGGCGACACTCTCGCGAATTTTCAGTTGGTTACGCCAAATCCCCTACACATTGCTGCTGGTAATTGTCGGGTTATTTTTAGCATTTGTAGATGTGCGGTTGGTGAATCTCTCGCCAGAATTAATTCTAGAGATTTTTTTGCCTCCCCTACTATTTGAAGCTGCCTGGAATATCCGTTGGCGAGACTTGAAAGATGATTTATTTCCCGTCACTTTGTTTGCCATTGTCGGTGTCATCATCTCCGTTGTTGGTATTGCATTTCCCCTCACTTGGCTGACTGGAGTTCCTCTTACAACTGCCCTACTTGTCGGTGCTTGTTTATCTGCTACCGATCCCGTTTCCGTAGTAGCTTTGTTTCGCGAACTGGGTGCTGGGAAACGCTTAACAATGTTGATGGAGGGAGAGAGTTTATTTAATGATGGCGTGGCGGTGGTGGCGTTTATGCTGCTAGTAGGAATCCCGCTAGGAACCAGTGAATTTGCACTAGATACTACCATTGCTCGGTTTTTGATATTTGTTGGTGTTGGGATTGGAATTGGCAGCTTAGTTGGTTTTGGAATTTCCTACCTTACGCAACGTTTTGACTTGCCATTAGTGGAACAATCACTAACACTTGTTTCCGCTTACGGCACTTATTTGATAACAGAAGAGTTGGGTGGTTCTGGTGTAATTGGGGTTGTCACAGTTGGCGTGATTTTGGGTAACTTTGGCTCTCGCATTGGCATGAACCCGCGCACCCGGTTACTGGTATCTGAATTTTGGGAATTTCTAGCATTTTTTGTAAATTCTATCGTTTTTCTTTTGATTGGTGATCAAATCCGCTACTCGCGTCTAGTTGAAAATTTTGGTCTAATTGCGGTGACAATTGGGGCGGTATTAGTAACACGAGCAATTGCTATTTATGGACTCAGTGCCTTGAGCAATTGGTTAGTTAAATCTCAAATAGGTTGGCGAGATCAAACAATACTTTGGTGGGGTGGCTTAAGAGGTTCAGTTTCAATTGCCTTGGCGATAAGCGTACCCATTATCTTGCCCGGAAGAGACGAAATTATTGATATGGTGTTTGGCGTTGTGTTGTTTACTTTGTTAGTTCAAGGTTTGACAACTCAGTGGTTTTTGGAAAGATTAGGGTTAGTTGGAGATCAGCCGATACGCCAGCAATATTCAGAGGCAATTGCCCGTCGCATCGCCTTAAATCGAGTGTTGAATTATTTATTGGAAGCTGGCAAAGAATCAGAAATCGATCAGGAGTTTTATCGTTACGAGTTAAATCTGGTGCAAGGACAACTCAAAAGCATTGAGGAGGAAATTGAGAAGCTGCAAAATCAATATCCTCAGTTGCGATCGCTTAATATGCAACAACTGCGAGAAAAACTCTTAGATATTGAAGCCGACACCTACGCCGAACTTATCCGTGCAGGACGTTTGAATAATCGACTCTCACCCGTATTGCAGGAAATTCTAGCTGAATCAACAGACGATGAAAGAAAATAACGTGGGGTGCGATCGCACCCCAAACAAAACCATTTTTTCTCTTCTCCCTTCCCCTTTGTGGTTTGTTTCTAAAATCGAATCAGCACCATAATTCTTGCTGCTTTTTTTTCATACTCTTAAGATGACGCATGACAACTGCAAAAGGATTGATGCCGTGTAATATTAGCAAAGTCATCCAGCAAATTGCCTTAATTTTACTAAAAGCTGTAGGTCGAGTTAACCACTCGTGAATCGCAATTCTAGCTTCATCTAGAAATCCGTCATACTCTTGTAAAATCGGAGCATCATGAAATACTGGCGCTTTTATTCCGTGAATGCCGCTTACCATGTATCTTCCCATCTGGATTCTTTCTAGTTGAGCAACCTCAAGATGGTATAAATCGTGATAATGAATCCGAATATTTCGGACTTTCACAGGCTCTTTCCTTACTTTAATCGGAATTAAGCTAATACAGCCAAGTTTTTTCTTTAATCTAACAACTAGAGGATTTGTTGTGCATACTGCTAAACACAACCTTACCCACGCAATATGATATCGAAATAAAGAAATTTTGTGTTGATTATCAAGAGAAAAATATTTTTGATTAACTTGACTCGCGCCTACGGTTAACTGGTAGTCTATATCACTAGGGGCTAGAAACTGCTCCTTTAATAACAGGAACGAATAATAAGGGACTTCGGTATTATCGGTCTGAAATTCCAGGCACTCTTTTAATCGGCGCTTTAAGTTACATTGATATTGATAAAAAATGTTTGCTTCTAAGCGATCGCGTCTTTTATAAATAACATAACCGCGTAACAATATTTGCTTCAGGCGACGCTCAAAACGCGGATCTCTGTTAGCAGTTGTCTTCATCAACAACGCCATAGTTAAAGCCTCTTTTTGCCGCTTTGAGAGTTGTTCCATAGCTTTTCCTGAAAAATATATTTTCCTTTCAGGTAAGATATTGTAGGTGTATCTCCCTATGGCAAAGACGCACTAACTAGGACTAAAGTTGCAGTTATACGGGTGATTGTGCAAATTTCTGGATCGCTTAGAGTGGTTCATTTCTTAAAACACGATCGCATTTTGGGGAAAGGTGCGATCGCCTCTACAAAAACAAAGTCCGTTTTCAAAGAAGGAGCGTTATGACATCAAATCAAAATGTTGAAGAAATTAAAGCCATGATCTTCCAGCTACCAGTGGAGGAACTTGTAGCACTAATGGCAGATATTGAAAAAAGAGTGGAAACCGTTACGATGATGCAGCTGGCAGAGACAGGTTTTCAGGAGTGGAACGACCCAGAAGAAGATATCTATAATGACGAAGCCTAAGCCAGCACAAGTGTGGTTGGTGCGCTTCCCATTTAGCGATCTAACTGCCACAAAAGTTAGACCAGCTCTTGTTTTAGCAGTTCATAGAGAAGAGTTGATTATTTTGGGTATTTTCTCAAAAATGCCTGTCGATGCTTTGCGTGAAACTTGGGTTGTGATTGAAGAAGACCATCCGGAGTTTTTACAAGTAGGTCTGAAAAAAACATCTTTGATTAGGGCTGATAAGATTGCAACTGTCCATGAATCAGTGTTTCAGAGGAAATTGGGAATTTTACCATCAGACTTATTGATGTTAGTACACGAAGCGCTGAAAAAGGCTCTTTGTATTTCTTAAAGGCTCGTTGAATTAAACATGAAAAAAATATGTTTGTGTATTTCATAACTTTAATAAATTTGCTGTTTCTTGCGGAGTTACTAAACTATTCGCACACAAAATTCCCGAAGCAGCAACAGCGGGAACGCCAATTCCTGGCATCGTACTATCCCCCACGCGATACAATCCAGAAATCGGCGTTTGTGTGCCTGGAAATATCCCTTTACCAGCTACAATTGCCGGGCCATATGTTCCCTGATAGCGGCGTAAGTAGTAAGCGTGAGTTAAGGGTGTGCCGATAAGTTCTAATACAATGTGATCGCGTATATTCGGAATCACTCTCTCTAACGCACGGAATAGAGATTGCGATCGCTCTTTTTTCCTCTCCTCATACCTCTCATCCCGTCGCCATCCCTCATAAGGTTCCAACGTGTAGGCGTGAACCACATGATTTCCCACTGGTGCAAGATTAGCGTCCCACACTGAAGGGATAGAAATCATGCAAGTATTCCCCGGTTCGGTAATATCTTTATTCGCATCGTGAACTACCACATGATGTCCGGTCAGATTTTCCAAACCCTCAGCACGGATGCCTAAATGTAAGTGCATAAAGCTATCAACCACCGGGGTTTCTAGAGACTGCTGACGATAAGATGGCGGCAAATCTTTGGGGTGCAATAACTTAGTATAAGTATCCCAAAGGGTAGCATTAGAAATTACTACAGGCGCATTAATAACTTCACCATTTTTCAACTTAACGCCTGTTACTTTGCCTGATTGAATTAGTATTTGCTCAACATGAGCGTTCAATTTTAATTCGCCGCCCCAACGCTTTAAACCGCGCACCAAAGCATCCACAATTGCGCCACTTCCCCCAATAGGATACTCGACACCAGCGCGAGAACGTTCCCCCAACATAAATGCCACTTCTGAGGCAATTGTACCGTGCGCCTTAAGTCCAGAAAGTAAAAAACACTCCAAGTCAATTAAGCGCCGTACCCAAGGATCTCGCACCTCTCGATCCATCACATCGCCAACAGAACCTTGGACGATTCTCAGATGTGGTAGCAGTTTCAATACAGATGGTAAATATTGCTTCAAAATTACTGGTATCATCTGCCAATCTGCTCTCAAAGCAATAGTAGGAATCCCCCGCAGCGATTCGTAAAGAGGTAGTAAACGTTTTTCAAATTGTTCTAATTCTCTTGCACCCTGAGGCGTAATTTCAGCAACAGTTTGCCGATAGCGTTCTGCATTGCTGTAAACGGCAAAAGTGCCTTCAGGAAAGTGATAGTGACCCATAGGATCGTAGGGAACAGCTTGCAACGACTCTCCCAGAACTTCTAACACTTGCTGTAATGGATTTAGACCGCTTCTAGGGGTGAGTCCGCAATAAAATGAGGGGCCAGAGTCAAAATGAAATCCCTGCCGCGAGAAACTGTGTGCAGCACCACCAGCGATCGCGTGACTTTCGCACACTAGCACTCCTTTTCCGTAACGGGCAAGTAACGCCCCTGCGGTTAAACCGCCAATTCCGCTACCGATAACAATTACATCTAAACTCATATTATGGCAATCTCATTTTATTTATGAACACTATCTTTTTTAAACGAACCGCCTTAGCGTTCGCGAAGCGGCGCGGATGCGCTTAGCCATGCGCGTTAGCGCTTTAGACGCTGAGAACGCAGAGGAAGAGAAGAGAGATTATTACTTAAATGGATTTTATTAAATTAGGAGTATTTATTGGATAATTATCTTAATAGCTTGTGGAGCTAATCTTTATGGTACAGCACAACCCGGAAACCAGATTACCAACAAGCGCTGAACTTCCTTGTTCGGATGATACACCAGTGGATAACGAAGACCAGAATTTTATCCCAAATTTTCTATTATTCTTGCTAGAGTTCATTTGGGGTAATCGTCTTGACTGGTATTTTGGTGTTGATATGGGCATCTACCACACGACAGGCGTGAATCCGAGAGTACCCATGGTGCCAGATGGGTTTCTAAGTTTGGGAGTTGAACGGAGAAAAAACAATGGTTCTCGCTCTAGTTATGTTCTTTGGGAAGAAAATAATATTGCGCCTGTTTTTGTCTTAGAAATTATCTCTCACACCTATGGGGGAGAATACGATACAAAAATGGCAATTTATACCAATTTAGGCGTGTTGTATTATGTAATTTATAATCCGAATTTCTGGCGGCGCGACCAGGAACAACCTTTTGAAGTTTACCGTTTAGTAAATGGACAATATCAGTTACAAATCGGAGAACCATTCTGGATGCCAGAAATTGGTTTAGGGATTGGGCGATTTGTGGCTCAAGTCGGAGGCATACAGCGCGAGGTATTGTACTGGTACGATGCCCAAGGTGCGAGGTATCAGACTGCTGAGGAATTAACTGAAATTGAGCGAAATCAGCGGGAGTTAGCACAACAGCAAGCATCTGAAATGGCTGAGTTACTGGCGAGATATCGCGATCGCTTTGGTGACTTAACCCAAGACTAAGACTTTCCTTCCAGCTTTAACTCTATTTCAAAACTTCCGCCAACCTGCTAATACCCTCCTCAATTTGTGGCAAAGTGAGTTCAGAGTAACCAAAGATAAACTCGCCTGGGCGATGCGCTTTGAGATAATGAGGTTGGGCGGACATCATCCCCACACCCACTTTCGCCGCACGATGAATAATCTCCTCATCGCTAAAGCTGGTGTGCAGTCGCACCATCAAATGAATTCCAGCCTTTTCGCCTAAAATAGTCGCTTGTTCCCCAAAGTGAGCGTTTAAAGCCTGCACTAACACGCTTCGACATTGGTCATAGTGCGATCGCATTCTTCTGAGATGACGTTCTAAATGCCCTTCTTCAATAACATCCGTCAGGATATACTGCTCTAACAACGGTAACTGGCGATCGCTCAACCACTTAGCGCGGGTAAAGATTGATACTAAATTCTGGGGTAACACTAAATAGCCAATCCGCAGCGAGGGAAACAGCACCTTCGAGAAAGTCCCGATGTAAAGCACCGAGTCACTTTTATCTAACCCTTGCAAGGCGGGAATCGGGCGATCGCCATAGCGATATTCGCTGTCATAATCATCTTCAATAATCATCGTCCCCGTAGAGTGCGCCCAAGACAGTAACTCTAATCGCCGAGGAAGCGATAGTATCGCCCCAGTAGGAAACTGGTGAGAGGGTGTTACGTAGACAAGTTTAATCGGTTCAGTTGTATTGGCTAAATCCTTGACTAATAAGCCTGACTCATCTAAACCGATAGGCAAGAGTTTAGCGCCCTGCGAGAGAAAGATTCGCCGTGCGCTGAGGTAGCCTGGGTCTTCGATCGCGATCGCATCCCCAGGATCGATCAACAAGCGCATCACCATATACAGCGCTTGCTGGGTGCCATTGGTCATGATTACAGAGTCGGGGTCGCACTGCACCGCACGAGAACGAGACAGGTAACGGGCGATCGCTTCTCGCAAAGGTCTGTGTCCTTGGGGATCGGTTGTATAGTCCAGCCAAGAGGAGCCTTTGCGACAGTGGCTCAACAGCAGCTTGCGCCACAGTTGCATTGGAAATTTATCAAAAGCAGGTCGTCCGTAGCGAAAGCTAATCGCGGTGTCGGGTACACTCCTCAAAGAGACATCCGTCTGGGATAGGTTTATCCCATACTTGGACAGCTTGCAAAGTGGACGAGCAATCTTCTCTTGAGACTCAACGGGCGTACTTCGCAGCATCAGGTCGGGGAGTTGATCGCAGACAAACGTCCCAGAACCTACGATGGTCTGGATATAGCCTTCGCTGAGGAGTTGCTCATAACTTTGGGTAACGGTAGTACGAGAAATCCCTAAAGATTTGGCGAGCGATCGCGTTGAAGGAATGCGCTCTTTAGGCGCTAAACGTCCGCTCAAAATAGCTTGACGCAGTTCTTCGTATAGCTGTCGATGTAAGGGTAGTGCATTGCTGTGGAGGGTGATCGCTAAATCCATAGTTACCCGCTTGAGATAATCAGACCGAAGTGGACTGATATTAGATCGCAAAAGTGGCTCTTGTAGAAGACCACTTTCAAGATTACTCTAACAGTGAAACAAGCGTGAACCCGTATCGTGGTGATGGAACGAGAAATCCATATCAGAGAGGCTTTTCCAGAGGAAGATTCCCTAATTGCTGAACATTTTTATCAAATGTGGCTGGATAATCATGTTCCTTCTGACTCAATAGAGTCAGACTGGCTGGACATTACGCTCCAGTTTATAGAAGGCGCTCGAAAAGAGCGATGCTACAAAGCTTTTGTCGCGGAGGTTGATGGTAGAGCGATCGCTTCAGCCAGTTGTCAGCTGTTTGCTGGTCTTTACCCGCATATCCTCAAACCGGAATATCGCAACTATGGATACATCTGGGGAGTTTACGTTGAACCGCCTCGCCGCAGACAGGGACTTGCCAAGAAACTCACGCTTTGTGCAATCGACCATCTGAAATCGCTTAACTGCACAAGGGTTATCCTACACGCCTCTCCATCAGGTAAGCCAGTTTACTCTAGTCTTGGCTTCAGTGAAACTAACGGGATGCGGCTAGATTTGATGTGATTAAACATACCTTACCAAGCGTCTGCAAGCCGTCAAAGGTATTAAATACTACTAGGAGGAAATCATGAGTTCTTTAGAACATGAAATAAATGAGGAACTTACTCATACGCAACGCAGCACGGTCAAGCGTCTTCCTCAACGCGCAGAGTATGAACGTCAGGTTATCTATCAGATTTTGGATGAAGGGTTGGTGTGCCATGTTGGATTTGTCGTAGACGGTCAGCCTTTTGTCATTCCTACTGCTTATGGAAGGGTAGGAGACAAGCTGTATATTCATGGATCGCCTGCTAGCCGGATGTTGCGATCGCTCTCTAACGGTATTGAGGTCTGCGTTACAGTCACCCTGCTTGATGGGCTGGTACTGGCGAGGTCTGCCTTCCACCACTCGATGAATTATCGCTCAGTTGTAATTTTTGGCACAGCGATGATTGCGGAAAACCCTGAAGAAAAACTGGAAGCACTCCTCGCCTTTACCGAACACGTAATACCGGGGCGATGGGCAGAGGTGCGATCGCCAAATCGTCAGGAACTTCAGGGAACCTTGGTACTCTCCCTACCCCTAAATGAGGCATCAGCTAAGGTGCGGACTGGCGATCCTAACGATGACGAAGCAGACTACAGCTTACCCGTGTGGGCGGGTGTTGTGCCCCTGCAATTAACTGCTGCTGCGCCAATTGCGGATGCTCGTTTACAGCCGGGAATCAGTCTGCCAGTTTATGTAAAAAATTACATCCGTGTTTGCAAAAGGTAACAAGCAATGACCAATCTCAGCGTTAACCTCAACAAGGTTGCTCTGCTCAGAAATTCCCGTTCTTTGGAACTCCCAAGCGTCACCAAAGCTGCGAAAATCTGTATCGAAGCTGGTGCCAATGGCATTACAGTTCACCCCCGCCCAGATAAACGTCACATTCGACCAGAGGATGTGTATGCTCTAGCGGAAACGATCGCGGTTGAGTTTAATATTGAAGGCAATCCATTCCAACCGCAGTTTATGGAGATGGTTCGCCAAGTCAAACCAACGCAGTGTACATTGGTGCCTGATGCTGCCGATACTTTCACTTCAGATCACGGTTGGGATCTGGCGGAAGATGGACAGCGGCTCATCCCGATTATTGATGAGTTAAAAAATCTGGGGATTCGAGTCAGTTTATTTTTGAATCCAGATTTGGTGCAGATTCAACACGCTAAAGACATCGGCACCCAACGGATTGAGCTGTACACTGAACCCTATGCGGCTGCATTTGGGCATGGCGATGTAGAGTCTGTTTTTCAGGAATACGCGATCGCTGCTCAAACGGCTCAATCCCTCGGTCTAGGGGTTAATGCTGGACACGATCTCAATCACCAAAATCTGGGAAAATTCTGCTCTATTCCCGGTATTCTAGAAGTCTCTATTGGTCATGCTCTGATTGCTGATGCGTTGGAAATCGGCTTATCTGGCGCTGTCAAAGCCTACTTACAAGTCTTATCCCAGGTAGAAATTTCAAATCAGGGGGCGTAAATGGTTGAAGTTATTAGTCCTTAGCACGAATGGCACTGACTTAAGATTTGAAATTCATATACACAAAGCATTTTAGTCCGTTTCAACGGACTTAAGCTTTGAGCCTCAAACTTTAGTTCAGGGCTTAGCGCAGGGGCAAAAGTTAAGTGCCATTCGTCCTCAGCACTTTCAATACAGGTCTATTGTAATTGTCGCAGCAATTGCAATGCTTTTTGATAATCAGCAGTCATACCTTGATCGCTAAAAAGTTCTGCTGCTGCTTGTAAATCCTGAATTGCCCCTCTTGCATCGCCTGTTTCGTAGCGAATTAACCCCCGATTTCCAAAAGCTTTGGCAAATTTAGGAGAAATAGATATTGCCTCACTATAGTCATCAATTGCTGCTTGAGGATTACCAATTAAATGACGTGCAATTGCCCGATTGTAGTAAGCAGCAGCATTGTTTGCATCGAGTTGGATTGCTTTGTCGTAATCTGCGATCGCTTCTTCTATATCTCCCATTCGCCGCCGAAGAATCCCTCGGTTGTAATAAGCTTCTGCTAAATTCGGATTGAGACTCGCCGCTTTAGTAAAATCGGCAATTGCTTCCTTTGTTTCACCTAATTTAACGCGAACATTTCCCCGGTTTACGTAGGCGTTAGCATAGTTAGGTTGTATCCGAATTGCTTTGCTTAAATCCTCAAAAGCCGCTTTAGAATCGCCTAACCCACTCAGCGCATTTCCCCGATTATAGTAAGCGATCGCACTCTTTGAATTAAGCTTCAGCGCTGCGGTGTAATCTTCAATTGCTTCTCGATAATTTTTTTCTTCAGCATACACAGCACCCCGACTTAAGTAAGCATCAGTATTTTTAGGATTCAACCCCAACACAGAGGTATAGTCTGCGATCGCACCTGAATTATCTCCTAGCTGACGCTTTGCTAAACCCCGGCGATAATACGCTTTTTCCAAGGTGGAATCAAGGCGCAGTGCTTCATTGAAATCTGTGACAGCATCGCTGTATTCACCTTTGTTATACTTTCGTTCGCCCCGATTAAACAATTCCTCAGCACTTAATTGAGCCAATACTGGGGACTGGGGGCTGGGGATTAGGGAATGGGGGTTGAGGGATAATCCACTCAGTAGAATCGCCAGCCCCAAAATTTTTATGGTGTATTGATATTGCATGGCTTTATCCAATTTTGGATTTTAGATTTTGGATTGAAGACAAAAATCCAAAATCTAAAATCTAAAATCCCTGAAAACTGTAGATTTTTTGAGTTTCTAAGTTGTCACAAACAGAGGAAGGTAGAGTACCTATAGGGAAGGTTTGCCGATCTAGGTGTATTTGTAACCCTGTCAGCGGGTCTAAACCAGTTGAAATCATAAATTCCAGGCCTTCCAAATGTTGCCATTGCGATAAAGCGTCAAGAATTTGCGCGATCGCTTTCACATAAGGATGACCATTGTCTTGATACCAATCGGATGCTGCCAGATGCGGTTGGTCAAAACCCAAGTGAACAGTTAGCGATGGTTTCCCGAAAAGCGCGATCGCTACAGGTCGCGTTTCTTCCTGCAACAACAAATCGTGACTTCTTGCCAAATGCCGCAGTTTATCCAATCTTTCGTAGCGTTCCGTTACCTGGGGTTCATCTTGCCAGTGCAGCGCTACTGTAACTAAATACGTCTGCAACAGCATATGACCCAACTTTTGGGCTTTTGTCGCTAGATAAATCGAATTATAATCATTTGCCTCAATCAACAACGGCACCCGATCTACCACCTCCAAACCGTACCCTTTCAACCCAGCAATTTTGCGGGGATTATTAGTAATCAAGCAAATTTTGGTTATACCTAAATCATTGAGAATTTGCGCCCCTACCCCATAATTCCGCAAATCGGCCGGAAATCCCAATCGCTCATTTGCTTCTACAGTATCCAGCCCCATATCTTGCAAAGAATAGGCTTTCAACTTATTAATTAGACCAATTCCCCGCCCTTCTTGCCGCAGGTAAACCACAACGCCTGCTCCGGCATTTTCAATCATTTTCAGCGCCGCTTGCAGCTGCATTCGACAGTCGCAACGCAGAGAACCCAAAGCATCACCAGTCAGACATTCCGAGTGCATCCGCACCATCACCTTTTTGTCATTAAAATCAGCTGGGTTGCCCTTAACAATAGCAACTGTTTCTGATTGATCTAAGGTGTTACGGTAAGCGTAAATTTGGAAATTGCCAAACTGAGTAGGCAATTCGGCAATTGTTTCTCGACAAACGAATCTTTCGTGATTGAGGCGGTAACTAATTAAGTCAGCAATACTGATAATTTTCAGATTGTGCATCTTGGAGTATTCTACTAACTCCGGCAACCGCGCCATCGAACCATCGGGATTTTGAATTTCGCAGATCACCCCAGCTGGATATAATCCTGCCAATTTTGGCAAGTCAACCCCGGCTTCTGTATGACCCGCCCGTTTCAAAACGCCACCTTCCCGCGCCCGTAGAGGGAATATGTGACCCGGACGGCGCAAGTCTTGTGGGGATGTTGCGGGATTGATAGCTACCTGGATCGTCAGCGCCCTATCTTCAGCAGAAATTCCTGTGCGTACACCCATAGTAGGGGAGGCATCGATGCTGATGGTGAAGGCGGTTTGGTTGCTGTCGGTGTTGTTGCTAACCATCAAGGGCAGATCGAGTTCATCCAAGCGATCGCCTGTCAGCGCTAGACAAATCAGACCCCGCGCATACACCGCCATGAAATTGATCGTGTCCGGCGTGGCAAACTGCGCCGCACAAATCAAATCACCTTCGTTTTCCCGACTCTCATCATCCACTACCACGACCATCCGCCCAGCCTTGAGGTCTGCTAAGGCAGCATCAATCGAGTCAAATTTAAACGTTTGGTTTGAAGCAGCGCGATGCTTCGCATCTTGGCTTTGAGGCAATTCCACAGATTAACAGCAATAAACCGTAAAAAACTATCTCTCTTGATAGTAGCCTGTTGCCACCACTAAGAGGGGCAGTCACTTAGATTATAGAAGGGATGCGCTAACGCGCGATCGCTCACCTTGATACTTATAGTCTGTGGCACAATCGGTAGTTGAAGTATCATCCTTTCTCCTAATAGTGGCACCTGAGCTTGAAAAATTTGGCGCACAAGTCCGACAACTGAGAAAAGCACTAGGGCTTTCTCAGGAAGATTTGGCAGAACTGACAGATTTACACCGTACCTACATTGGCGGAATTGAGCGCGGTGAAAGAAACGTTGCCTTAATCAATATTGTCCGCTTAGCCAAAGCCTTAAATGTGTCACCAAGTGAACTATTAAAAGGAATTGAATGAATAAATCCCCCTACGAAGGGCTTTCGGTTCAAGACTGGCAAGCCAAGACTCTAGAATTGATAGACGAACACCCACTTAGTCCTAATGAAATTTATCAACTTATAACTCAGGTATGGAGTGAGATATTTCTATCAAGTATAACGAGTAGGGGATACAAGATTGGAGTCGATTTCTTCCCAAGCCCACAAGTTATCGGCTCCTTACTACACGATCTCATACCATTAGAGTTTGCATATAGATATCCTGGTATTTGGCGTAGACAGGCGACTAAAGACGAAAAAGATTTAGTTTATGTACCTGATGATTCCTTCTCAATTGAAATTAAAACTTCATCTAGCACTCGCAACACTTATGGTAATCGTAGCTACGCCCAAAAAAGCTCTACTGGAAAACCAGGAACAAAAACCAAGTCCGGTTACTACCTAGTAATTAATTTCCAAAAATTAATTGTCAGTCTTCCCAACCCACAGATCAACTTAATACGATTTGGGTGGCTGGATCGTGATGACTGGATAGGCCAAAAGTCACAAACTGGTCAGCAAGCAAGACTAAGACCTGAAGTAGAGCGCTATAAACTCCTAAGATTACCGCTACAAACACAATTCTTCTAAAAACAAAGATAATTGCGCTTCCTTTGCTTGCTTTTGGCTAAGAAAATTATCAATTCTATTGGCAGCAACTTCACAGTATTCTTTTTTAATTTCAAATCCAATAACAGGACGCTGTAAACTTAAAGCAGTAATAGCTGTAGTACCTGAACCCATAAATGGATCTAAAACAATCTCGTTCAAATTTGATGAAGACTTGATTATTCTTTCAATTACAGCACTTGGAAATTGCGATGGATGGGGAGTGCGTTCTTTTGAAGATCTATTTTTACCAGAGGTAACTTTAGGAAATTGCCATACATCAGTAGGATTTTTTCCTAGCGCATTTACTTTAATCTTACCGTTCTTTTTTTGATTTGGATATTTTACATTTGGATCTCGAACAGCATCTAGATTAAAAGTATATTTATCCGGATTCTTAACATACCAAAGAAACTTTTCGTTTCTTGGAGAAAAGAATCTAGAGCCAGCTACTCCAGCGCCATAGTTCCAAACAACTTCTTGGATTAAATAAAAAGATATTCTCTCCCAAAGAAGGTAGGGGATAGGAATCGCTTTGGCACGCTCAGGTATAGATAAATAACCCAAGTTTAGCCAGAAAGCACCAGTTGACAATGTAATCCTGTAAATTTCTGCTATCCATTTCTCACACCAGGTTAAATATTCATCTAGTGGCAGCGGCTTTTCATATTCTTTACCAATATTATACGGCGGACTTGTGACTGTTAAAGCAATGCACTCGTCGGGCAACTTTTTCAGGGTGTCTAAACAATCAATGTTGTAAATTAGGCAGTTTGGAGCCTGAAAATACGGGTTGCCCAAAAGTTTAGTTAGCTGATTCAGAAACATAAGATATCCCCACTAGGATGAATATTATATGCTACTTATAGTATTCAACAACTAGAAAATTGTCAACTATATCAGCATGGTGATGAATAAGGCTAATTAGAGCGTGCAACATCGCCAAAACTATCAACCAAAAATGTAGATTTTTAACACGGTAAAATTCCCAAGTTATTAACTTAATACGTTAGGAGTTGCTATATAGCGGTTCTCGGACTCGTGAGGTACACAACCTCACACCATCTATTTGATGCAAGAGAAGAGAAAAAAATTTTTTGTACCTCACCAGCATGAGAATTGCTATAGTTAGCCTTGAATCCCGGCAACTAACATTGTCGCGCTGGACGATTATGTTAAAATTTCTACCACCAAATCTTAGTTTTGATACTACAATGCAGCAAAAGTAGCTTTGTGCGATCGCTTTGACTTTGGCTGATTACTGACCGCTTAAAATTAAAGATTTTTAGGAAACAAGAGCATCATGGGTGAATTAGGACGTGTTCCAGTTGGAATTGTTGGCGCGTCGGGCTATGGTGGTGTGCAACTGGTCAGACTCTTGAAGGAGCATCCGCGAGTCGAACTGGTTTACTTAGGTGGCGAGAGTAGTGCCGGAAAGCCATTTTCCGACCTCTACCCGCATCTAGGCCATTGCGTTGACTTAAACATAGAACCGCTGGATTTAGACACCATTGCCAGTCGCTGTAAAGTCGTTTTTCTCTCTTTGCCGAATGGTCTTGCCTATCAGATGGCACCAGCATTAGTGGCGAAGGGGTGCAAAGTGCTGGATTTATCGGCTGACTACCGATTTTTTGACTTGGAAACATACCAATCCTGGTATGGTGGCGATCGCGCAGATCGAGAAATTGCTGCCACAGCAGCTTATGGCTTACCGGAACTATATCGCGATCGCATTGCTGAAGCCTCGCTAATAGGTTGTGCTGGTTGCTACCCCACAGCGAGTCTCCTGGCACTCTCACCACTCTTAAAGCAAGGATTAATCTTGTCAGAAACCGCCATTATCGATGCCAAATCCGGCACATCTGGCGGCGGACGGCAAGCAAAAACTAATCTGTTACTAGCTGAGGCTGACAACTCGCTTGGCCCTTACGGAGTCGGCGGAAGGCACCGCCATACCCCAGAAATTGAGCAAGTTTGTAGCGATTTGGCGGGACACGAAGTCAGAGTACAATTTACCCCGCACCTGATCCCGATGGTGCGCGGAATTTTAGCCACCGTCTACGCCACCCTGCGCGATCCCGGACTGGTGCGAGAAGATTTACTGACCATTTACAAAGCCTTCTACCGCTCATCTCCATTCGTCAAAATGTTACCAGGCGGTACTTACCCACAAACAAAGTGGGCTTGCGGCACCAACTTGTGCTACATCGGCATCGAAGTTGATCCCCGCACCGACCGCGTAATAGTGATGTCAGCAATTGACAACTTAATCAAAGGCCAAGCAGGTCAAGCCCTCCAGTGTCTCAACCTAATGATGGGTTGGGAAGAAACACTTGGGTTGCCAACTATGGGCTTTTACCCATGAATAAGACACCTCATATTCTCGTTCCCAGGCCCAGCCTGGGAACGAGGGGGTGGGAGGCTGGGCCTCCCGTACCGAAAACTGCGTGGATGGCTAAATTGTTGGCCCCATACCTACAGTAGCGGCATAAGTTGCGCGATCGCCTAATTCATCTTCAATTCGCAGCAAGCGGTTATACTTCGCTACCCGTTCGCTGCGGCACAGAGAACCAGTTTTGATTTGACCTGCGCGAGTTGCTACCGCTAAATCGGCAATTGTCGTATCTTCAGTTTCGCCGGAACGATGGCTGATAATCGACCGGAAACCATTGCGAGTAGCTAGGTCAATAGTTGCCAAAGTTTCCGTTAGAGAACCAATTTGATTAAGTTTAATCAGGATTGAATTAGCAGCTGCCTGTTCAATTCCTTTTTGTAATCGAATCGGGTTGGTAACAAATAAATCGTCACCAACAAGTTGCACAGATGCGCCCACTTTCTCTGTCAAAAGTTTCCAACTTTCCCAGTCTTCCTCGTGCAAACCATCCTCAATGGAAATAATCGGATATTGCCCGGCTAACTTCGCCATATACTCAATAAAATCAGCAGGCGAATGGGACGCTCCATCGTAAACATACTGACCATCTTTGTAGAACTCGCTAGCGGCAACATCCAGAGCCAAAGCAACTTGTTCTCCTGGTTTATAACCAGCCTTCTCTATCGCCGCCACCAACAATTCTAAAGCCGCTTGATTCGACTCCAAATTTGGCGCAAAACCGCCTTCATCCCCTACGCCCGTCAGCAAATTCTTATCTTTCAACACCTTAGCTAAAGCCGCAAACACTTCAGCACCCCAACGCAGTGCTTCTCGGAAAGAAGTTGCCCCAATAGGCACAATCATGAATTCTTGGAAATCGACATTATTATCAGCGTGAGCGCCACCGTTAATCACATTCATCAACGGTACTGGCAACACATTCGATAACGGCCCCCCCAAATAGCGATAAAGAGGCAATTCTAGAGTCGCAGCAGCAGCTTTAGCATTTGCCAGCGAGACGGCAAGAATAGCATTTGCGCCCAGGTTCGATTTATTTTCCGAGCCATCGATTTGAATCATCGTGGTATCAATCAACACCTGATCCAGCGCGTCCAACTCCATTAATTCAGGCGCGATTTTCTCCTCAACATTCTTCACCGCCGTGAGGACACCTTTCCCACCGTAGCGGCTTTTATCCTCATCCCGCAGTTCGTGTGCCTCAAAAGTCCCTGTAGATGCTCCACTGGGAACCTGAGCCAGCCCCACCGCACCGTTGATCAGATAGACTTCTGCTTCCACTGTCGGACGACCGCGAGAGTCGAGAATTTCACGAGCCACAATAGCGTCAATGGCTGTATCTGGCGTGTTCATCATTTTGTTTCACCCTTAATAGCAAGATTGCAAGTGGCTCACATTTATGCAGGCCTTCAATCGGCTTTTAGCCAAATACAGTTCAGATATTTCGGTGTCACACATTTGCTCCCCCTAGTCCCCTTCTTTAAGGGAGGTATTTTCAAAGCCCCCGAATTTATCGGGGTACCCTCAAAGCCCGATAAATTCGGGGGTTGGGGGGATTTACGTTACAAATTTGTTGACATCTAGTAGTCTCACTGAACTGGATCAGGTTTTGTAGCCCGATTGTTAGAATACGTCCTGAACGGACACTCAAGCGTCATATTAAGAAGGAATTTGGGATTAAAACGATGCGAATGCTACACACCATGCTGCGAGTCGGCAACTTAGAAGAGTCTTTGAAATTTTACTGCGAACTGCTGGGCATGAAGTTACTGCGCCAAAAAGATTATCCTGGCGGGGAATTTACCCTGGCTTTTGTGGGTTATGGGGATGAGTCTGACCACACGGTGTTAGAACTAACCTACAACTGGGGCAAAGAACAGTACGATTTGGGAAATGCCTACGGTCACATTGCTATTGGTGTTGATGATATTTACGCCACTTGTAATGAAATAAAGGCGCGTGGCGGCAAAGTCTCGCGGGAACCTGGGCCCATGAAGCATGGTTCGACGGTGATAGCCTTTGTAGAAGACCCGAATGGATACAAGGTGGAGTTGATTCAACTGGGGACTCAGGGTGCCCAAAAGCAGGAAGCGGCTGAAGCAGCAAGTCGCTAGGTTTGCGATGTCGCTCGCACCCTTATAAGGTGGGGCTATACAGACAAAGCCCGCTCACCATCCGGGCTTTTTTTGCGTCCTACTCAATACTTCTTTTGTTAGTGATGTTCATCTTTTCTAAAAATTAGCCACGCTGAACTAGACAGCAATTATACTGAGACATTAGGAGTACAAGTTGTCATAAAAAGAACAAGTTGTAAACAAAAACCTCAATACTGGCGAGGTTGTCACCCCGGCAGCTTGTTGGCGAAGGATATCTGTATTTTTGCCAATAAAAAAGGGGCGGTCAAAATGCCCACCCCTCAAGAGATTATTGAGTTGTTATTAACCGAGCAATTCTTTAGCCTTGGCAACTACGTTGTCAACAGTGAAGCCGAACTTCTCTAGAGCCACCGGGCCGGGGGCGGAAACGCCAAAACGGTCAACGCTGATCATCGCGCCTTCACTGCCAATGTAACGGCACCAACCGAAGCTAGAAGCTGCTTCCACAGCTAAGCGCTTAGTGACACCTTTAGGTAACACAGACTCGCGGTAAGCCGCATCCTGCGCGTCGAACAGTTCCCAGCTAGGTATGGAGACGACGCGGACTTTCTTGCCTTCACCGCGCAGCTTGTCGGCTGCACCAGCGCAGAGTTGAAGTTCGCTACCTGTACCCATCAGGATGATGTCAGGAGTACCATCGCTGTCAGAGAGGGTGTAAGCACCCTTAGCCACGCCTTCAATAGAAGTGCCAGGCAAGTTGGGCTGTGCTAGACGAGACAGCGCCAGCAACGTCGGGCGATTTTGGTTAGCAGCTTCAATCGCTACCTTATAAGAACCAGAGGTTTCGTTACCATCAGCAGGACGAATTACTGTTAGCTGGGGAATTGCCCGCAGAGATGCGATGGTTTCAACTGGTTGGTGGGTGGGGCCATCTTCACCTAGTTGGATGGAGTCGTGGGTCATCACCCAGATAGCACCTGCGTGGGACAATGCTGAAATACGAATCGCCGCCCGCATATAGTCAGCAAAAACTAAGAAGGTGGCACCGTAAGGGATTAATCCGGAACCATGTAGCGCAATGCCGTTACAAATGGCTCCCATGCCGTGTTCGCGGACACCAAAGCGGATGTTGCGATTTTCGTAATGACCGGGCTGGAAGTCGCCGGAAGACTTGAGCAAGGTCATGCAGGAGTGAGCTAAGTCAGCAGAACCGCCAATTAATCCAGGGACAACATCAGCCAAGGCGTTGAGGCACTTACCAGACTGATTGCGGGTGGAATCTGCCTTATCTTCTGGGGTGTAGGTAGGTAGTACTTTCTCCCAACCTTCTGCCAGTTTACCGCTGAGCATTTGTTCTAGTTGGGCTGCTTCGGCACCATACTTGGCTTTGTAATCGGCGAAGTTCTTATTCCACTCTTCCTCGTACTTAGCACCGCGTTCAACGGCTTTGCGCCAATGGTTAAGGGCATCTTCTGGAACCTGAAAAGGCTCGTATTCCCAACCGAGTTTTTCACGGGTTGCAGTTACTTCTGAGCCACCCAATGCGGAACCGTGGACACCTGCGGTATTGGCTTTATTGGGGGAGCCGTAACCAATGGTGGTGCGGACTTTGATCATTGAGGGCTTATCGGTGACAGCTTTTGCTGCTTCAATTGCTTTGTGAATTGCCTCTAGGTCGGTATTGCCGTCCTCTACAGTCAGAACATGCCAACCGTAAGCTTCAAAGCGCTTACCGACATCTTCGGTGAAAGCTAGGTCAGTGGAGCCATCGATGGAAATGTGGTTGTCGTCGTACAGGGCAATGAGTTTACCCAAACCTAAGTGTCCCGCCAAGGAACAAGCTTCGCCGGAAACACCTTCCATGTTGCAACCATCACCTAAAATTACATAGGTATAGTGGTCTACTATGGTGCTATCAGGCTTGTTAAACTTAGCTGCTAGGTGAGCTTCAGCGATCGCTAAACCTACAGCGTTAGAAATACCTTGTCCCAATGGCCCCGTCGTGACTTCCACTCCAGATGTCATGAAGTTTTCCGGGTGTCCTGGGGTTCTTGATTCCCACTGACGGAACTCCTTGATGTCTTCCAGCGTCACGCTGTCGTAGCCAGCTAGATACAGCAGAGCATACTGTAACATTGAGCCGTGTCCAGCGGAGAGGACAAAGCGATCGCGGTTAAACCACTTGGGGTTTTTCGGGTTACACCGCATAAAGCGATCCCAAAGCACAAATGCCATCGGCGCAGCGCCCATTGGTAGCCCTGGATGGCCTGATTTTGCCTTCTCTACGGCATCAATCGCCAGAAAGCGGATGGAATTAATACAAAGCTCTTCGAGTGATTGGGTTGCAACAACCATGATTTATTCTACTTAACGACGGGTTAGCACGCTTTTTGGATGAGCTGGAAATTGAATGCTCTGGGATCGCCCTAAGCACCCATTACCCGATTATCATCCCATTAGCAGGACTTATGGGCAAGCTGTGGAAAAGACGAAATTATGAAAGATAAAGACCAAAACGTTTGAGTCTTTACCTGACCTATTTATATTTTTATCGCCTCTAGACGTACTTTTTAAATGCTAAGGTTACGTTGTGACCGCCAAATCCGAAAGAATTTGAAAGTGCTACGTCTACTTTTGAAGAGCGACTTGTGTGGGGGACATAATCCAGATCGCACCCCTCATCGGGATTTTCCAAGTTGATTGTGGGTGGAATTTGGTCGTTGGCAATTGCCATCACCGTAGCGACTGCTTCAATACCACCGCTTCCGCCTAAAAGATGACCAGTCATGGACTTGGTAGAACTAATTGCTACTTTGTAAGCACTTTCGCCCAAAGCTTTTTTAATCGCGGCTGTTTCTGTGACATCATTCGCCTGGGTACTGGTGCCGTGGGCGTTGATGTAGCTTACCAGATCGGGAGTTAAGGAGGCATCCTTTAAAGCCATTTGCATAGCTCTGAAGGCACCTTCGCCGCCGGGAACTGGTGCTGTCATGTGATAGGCATCGCAAGTCATGCCGTAACCGACAACTTCGGCATAAATTCTGGCTCCTCGACTGAGGGCGTGTTCCAATTCTTCTAGAATGAGAATGCCAGAGCCTTCGCCCATGACAAAACCATCGCGATCGCGATCAAACGGACGAGAAGCTTTTTGCGGGTCATCATTGCGCGTTGAAAGCGCCCGCAACGCACAAAATCCAGCAAACGACAAAGGCGTTACCGCCGCTTCTGTCCCACCGCAGATCATCGCCTGAGCATATCCTCGCTGAATCAAGCGAAAAGCATCTCCTACCGCATTAGAACCTGCGGCACAAGCTGTCACCGTGCAATTGTTTGGCCCTTTAGCACCCGTGTGAATTGCTGTTAACCCAGCTGCCATGTTGGCGATCATCATGGGAATCATAAACGCACTACACCGATCCGGGCCGCGATTCAGGTAGACTTCTTGCTGGTCTTCGAGTACCTTGATACCGCCAATGCCCGTACCAATGATGATGCCCACTTGTTCTGCATTCAGATCGTTGATGACAAATTTAGCGTCTGCGATCGCTTGTTTGCTGGCACTAACCGCAAACTGGGCAAATCGATCCATCCGCTTAGCTTCCTTACGATCCAGGTACTCGTGGGGGTCGAATCCTTTTACCTCCCCAGCAAAGCGGCAATCGTGCTTGGATGGATCGAACAAGGTTATTGGGGCTATTCCATTGCGACCGCTCAACAACCCTGCCCAATAATCAGCCAAATTGTTGCCAATCGGTGTAATCGCGCCGAGACCTGTTACAACAACCCGCTTGCATTCAAAATTTGTCATGATGCCAATACTAAAAGGGTTTTTACACCCAGAACGCGGAAACACTATACAGAACTGACTGAGCTAAGAATACTGAGAACTTCAGTATCACTTACTATTTTCAACTATCGCCCTCGCGTCGGGGCGAGTGCGTACACATTGTGTTAATCCAATGTTAGAAGAAATTTTCGTCTTACCCGCCCCTACAGCACTCAGCACACTAGAATTTATGCCGAAGCCGTGACTTTGTTGTTGATGTAGTCCACAACGGCTTGAACAGTGGCAATCTGTTCAGCTGCTTCGTCTGGAATTTCGATATCAAACTCTTCTTCTAGGGCCATGACGAGTTCAACCGTATCCAGGGAATCCGCTCCCAGATCGTTAGCAAAGTTCGCTTGCGGCACTACTTGATCGGGTTCAACCTCTAGTTGTTCCGCCACAATCTTCTTGACTCTTGCAAAAATTTCCTCTTGGCTCATATTAATCCTCTACCCAGTCTCCAGAACTTGCTATATAGGGTGATACGGTTTTTAAGCATTTTTTCATCTTATCTGAAAGAGGGACAACAAAAGCGATAGATAGTCGCTTATCTAAGTGGCACTTAGTCAGAGTCGGGGATCATCACACTGGGAAACAGGGATATTGAGTTACCATAACAACCTGAAAACTCCGCCCACAAAGCTTTTCAGCTCAATGGCCTGAGAATAAAATTTAAATAATACTAATAACAATCCTGAAATCTACAACGGTTGTCTGTGGACTCAAATACAAGACTTAACCCCCAGCCTGCTCACTCCCTCCCCAGTGGGGAAGATCGGGAAAAATTTTTATTTTTATCGGCTCCGCCTTTGATCCGCGACCACGAGGGTACGCAGATCAAAGGCAGGGCAATCGGAGATACGGAGATTGCCAAATTAACCTGGTTGTATTGACCAACTTCCGGCGCTTATCTAAAATAAAACAAATAGATAAAAGCAGTGATTGATGGCAAACAAAGGTTACAAATGGAGGCTGTATCCCACCCCTGAGCAAGAGCAATATCTCTCCAGGTGTTTTGGATGCAGTCGTTTTGTGTATAACTATTTTTTGCGGTTAATCATTGATGCTTATGCTGAATCTAAGAAACACCTTAAGTACACCGACACAGCCAAGCTACTAACTCTTTTAAAGAAAGACGAGCAGTTTTCGTGGCTTACAGACGTTAATAGTCAATCTCTACAGCAGTCACTCAAAGATTTGGAGTCAGCCTTTGTACGCTTTTTTAAGAAGCTAGGAAGCTTTCCAGTATTCAAGAAAAAGCGCAACCGCCAATCATTCCGTATTCCACAGCATTGGAGTATTACCCCTGATGGGATGCTAAAACTTCCCAAGATGCAGCCGATTAAAATGGTGCAACATCGGGAAATGGAAGGAACGCCAAGTAGCGTCACTATCAGCAAAACTCCAGGGGGTAAGTATTACGCCTCTATTTTGGTTGAATATGACCATAGGGAAGCTCCACTCAATGGTGGGAAGATTGGCGCTGACTTAGGGCTAAAGGAGTTTTTGATTACCAGTGAGGGTGAGAAATATCCAAATCCTAGATTCTACAAACGTTCATTAAAGCGCCTGAAGCGGTTGCAGCGTTCTTTGTCCCGTAAAGTCAAGGGGTCAAACAACCGCAATAAACAACGGCTACTTGTGGCTGCATCCCATGAAAAAGTAGCCAACCAGCGCTTAGATATGCAACACAAACTCTCTCTACAGTTAACGTGCAATAACCAAGTTGTGGCTGTGGAAGATTTGTATATTAAGGGAATGGTTAAAAACCACAAGCTGGCTCAAGCTATTAGTGATGCAGGTTGGGGTCAATTTCTAACGATGTTGGAGTACAAAGGAAAACTCTACGGATGCGAGATTCGCCAACTCGATAGATTCTTTCCAAGCTCTAAGCGTTGCTCGAAGTGTGGATATATTCACCAGACTCTAACGCTAGATATCAGAGAATGGGCTTGTCCAGAATGTGGCACTCACCACGACCGGGATATCAATGCAGCGACCAACATTCTCATATTCTCAGACCCACAAATACGGCAGGAATTGCCGGAATCTACGCCCAAAGAGCCTGTTGAGAGACAGGGATACCAAGGGGGTTACTCCTTGGGCTTGGGAAGCTGCGCGGGCTTGTCCCCGCAGTAATTCACTTAGCTAACCAACTGCAATCCCTTATCATGCAGGCTATGCTCAATGCTCTGCATCTCCTCAAGGGTTTCTCCAGTGACGATTCCGTAAATTTCTGTGTAGATTTTGCCATATTTAACCTTCTCTAGAGCCGACAGGATCGTGAAGTCCTGGCGCTCTAGTTCTGGCTTTAGGTTGACTAAAATCGACTCCAAGGTTCCATCCATACGGTAGTCACTGGAATATTTAGCGACTTCCTTCCCTAGTTCCAGCAGCCTATGACGCTGCAAGCAGAGGGGCGTTGAGCCATTAACTCGAAAATTGGCATCGATCGCGTAAAGTTCGCCGTCTTTATTTTCCAACACGTCGAACCCAATAACGCCGAAATATCCCTGCTGGTGAGCATACTGACCGACAGCAGCAATCATCTCATAGAACTTGCTCATGTCAGTACGGTAGTGAATTAGCCCCCCTAGATATTTGCCATCAGGGGTGACGAGTTGCTGAGTAACACCAATCAGCGTGATGTCTCCTACCTTGTTGACGTAAAACTGCACGCAGTAGTTTTGTACTTCATCTTTGACGAACTCCGAGACGATGATGGTATCCACCAGCTTGATAGCCAGATATTTCCTGATTTCTTCCAAAGAGTAGTTCAGGTCGCTGGCGCTTTTGATAATATAAGTACCTTCGCCTGAGAGTCCGTGAGATGTTTTGATCAAGTAGGGGAATTGCTCCGGTAACTTAATCTCATCAAGATTGCAGGTGTGCAGATTGTAGCTCTGATACTTTGGACAGGGTACCCCAAGATCGGCTAGCGTCACTTTGCTCAGGAGACGGTAGTGAGTATCTGGATCGACAGCGTGCTTCTGGGGAAGTAAACCATCGAAAGGGAATAAGGTAATAACTCGCTCGAAGCGATCGCTCTGATTGAGTTCATCTAAATAAACCTGCCGATCCAACAGTTCCAAATTGTTGTAGCCAAAGCCAAAACACTCTCGCCAGTAGTCAATTAACAGGTCTGGCGGCGGACTAAGAATAATGCCGGGAATGGTATCCCCTAGAACCGCCAGGTTTTTCCAAGGTTCCTTCTCACCAATCTTGTCATAGCCAGTTTTGGTGGCTTCATCACTACCGTCTTGAAGGAAGTATTTTTTCGTGTTGGGATAAGTTGCCCAACTAGCAGTCGCGGGGTAATTCAAGATGAACGTATACCCCGCATCTGTTATGTCTTGGGCAAATAGCTCAGAAAAAGAACTTCCTTGGAAATACTGGAAGTTGTATTGATGGTTCATAGGGAGATGCCTGGAGGTCTCAAAACCGTTATTTACCAGAAGCAGTCAAAGCAATTATGCGCTTTTAGCGAAACGCTCGTCTTCCTTCTTTGTAAATACTGCTGCCCGATCCATTTCTGAGCTTCTATAGCCAACTGCCATGTCTTGGGAATTGTACGCCCAACCGATTTGTCCGTGAGGATCTAAAACAATACATCCGGCTTCTCCAGAAACCTGCTGCTTGAGCTTATCAATTGCCATCTGAGCTGCTTCCTCTGGATGACGGGTAGCGGAGCCATTCGAGCTAGGGGAATTACCCGCCAATAGATCGACAGCAGTCCTAGCCAAACCCACCGGGATTATAGACTCCCCATCGCCTGTAGTTGAGCAAGCTCCCTGACTATTCGCGTACAAGCCAGCTCCCACCAGTGCGGTATCCCCTACACGACCTGGTAGTTGGTTCTCAAGACCTCCCGTTGAGGTTCCGGCAACCAAGTTACCATTGATATCCAGCGCCACACAGCCGACAGTAGCAGGGCGATCGTGCGGCGTGTTCTGCTGCTCCCATTCCTCCTGCTGTTCATCACTAATCAAATCTGTTGGCTCGCACATCTCGCAGCCATGCTCAGCAGCAAAGCGTTCTGCGCCTTCTGCTACAAGCAGCGACGGCTTTTCGTCTAAAATTTTCCTTGCCACTGAAATGGGGTGAGCGATTCGCTGTACTGCTGCCACACCTCCCCACCGCAATTTGTCACTTTCCATCATCCCGGCATCCAGGTACACTTGGCCTTCAACGTCGAGGGTGGCACCAAGACTGGCATTGAAGGTTGCATCGCTCTCCAGCACTCGGATGGCAGCCTCAACTGCGTCTTTGGCATTACCGCCTTGTTCAAGCACAGCCCAACCTGCCTCGACAGCAGCTAAACAACCTTCTGTATTCGCTGTTGTCTTATCTTCTGAAATGGTTTTTGCTCCACCATGCACAATGATCGCTATTGTCATATTTTTCTACCAGCTAAATTGAATTTGAATACAGCACCTTTGGCGTTGACTGATCCTCGCTGGCAGTTTCAACTGTTTTAACTGCCTTGACTTGTTCAAAGACGGTTGCATCAGCAACGACTAGAACCGCGTTACTGCCCATGCGAGGAATCTTGTCTACACGAAGGTTCAACCCTACCTGACTACAAGCAGCCACTACCAAGTTGACGCCCTGTTTAGCAAATTGCTAAACAGTTTTGCGCCTGATACTGCAAGAAACTCCCAAGATGGCAACAACTTGTTGATTGATAAGCTTGAGTTGCATCCTTGTCGTTTTTTGCTGATGGCTGGGAATGTTTACGGGGCAGTGGCTTCTTAATAGAATAGATGCCGTCGTTTTACCAAGCTTCTACCGCAGGAGGCGGCTGGCTTTCTCTACAGACGGAGTTCTACATTACGTCAATCTGTATCTTTCGATACATTATTTTTTAAAATTCTGCAAGCGCGAACAATAGGCTGTTCGGTTATTTCAAGGCAGCCTCATCCCAATCAAAAAATAGCTGTATCTATCCTCACAATAGGATTCAATACCAGCCCATCTGTATACCTACAAACGCCCAACTCACATCGAGAAGGTTTTATGTTTATCTTCGCAACGTGACCTAATAATTCCCCCTTCAAGAGCGATGATAGAGATATCAGCTTGTTTCCCCCACGCTACGCTCATGCGATCGCGTGTTTTCTTCACTCAAGGCTATGCCATCCCAAACTCTTAGATATGCTTACTTCCCCGGCTGCGTTGCCCAAGGAGCTTGCCGGGAACTTTACCAATCTACAGCAGCCCTCACCCAAGCATTGGGAATTGAACTGATTGAACTGAAAAAAGCCTCCTGTTGCGGTTCTGGCACCTTCAAAGAAGATTCCCAACTACTAGAAGATACCGTTAACGCCCGCAATATTGCTCTAGCCGAGCAACTGAATCTGCCCTTGCTCACACATTGCAGCACTTGTCAAGGGGTGATTGGTCATGTGGATGAACGCTTGAAGGAATCCCAACAAACCAACCCAAACTACTTTGAGCAGGTTAATGGCTTATTGAAAAAAGAAGGCTGTTCCCCTTATCGGGGCAGTACCGAAGTCAAACACCTACTATGGGCGTTAGTAGCAGATTACGGGCTAGAAGAACTGCAAAACCGGGTTAGCCGCAAGCTTGCTGGGTTGAAGTGTGCAGCATTTTATGGTTGCTACTTGCTACGCGCCCAAACTCATATACCCTACGACGATCCGCTGGAACCAGAATCAATGGAGAATGTGTTCCGGACGCTGGGGGCGACACCAGTTTATTACCGAGGACGCACCCAATGCTGCGGCTGGCCTCTTTCCAGCTATGCGACGACGCAATCTTTTAAGATGGCTGGTTCGCACATCCAAGAAGCACTTGACGCTGGTGCCGATTGTATGGTAACGCCTTGCCCATTGTGTCACCTGAATTTAGATTCTCGTCAACCGGAAGTGGAAAAGGTAATCGGCAAAACTTTGGGTTTGCCAGTGCTGCATCTACCTCAGCTTATCTGCCTCGCGTTGGGGATTAGTCCGCAACAACTCGGTTTAGATAGGCACATTGTCTCAACTCGTCCGGTGTTGGAAAAATTAGGCTTTTAGTTTGAAGTTGTTCCACATTTAATGAAGCGGGCCGTCAAACCCTAAAAGTTCTAGGTTGGGGAGCCACCCTGCTGTGGGGGTTTCCCTCGTTGAGGGACGAACTCGAACACATACAGCGCTTTCCCTTGTGAGTGAGGGACACAGATGCCCGACTTCTTAGATAAGTCGGGCATCTCTCCAGATAGCCTGTACTTCATCCGACTGCAAGCCGCTGTATAAGCACTTGTTGGGTAAGTGAATAACTTTTTCACGCCAAGAATAAAGCTGCTCCAATAACGTGCAGAACGATGTCACTCCAGAAGTGCGCTACCATTGCGGCTAAAAGTCCCTTTCTCCAATAGAGCCAGCCAAAAAGCAATCCGGGGATACCGTTGAGCAATAGGGCCCGTGTGACCACAAAGGGAGTTAGGGGAACTAGACGAGCGGTTATTGGTAAGTGACCCGCCCCAAAAATTAAGGCAGTTAGAGCGATCGCGCTCCACATTACACTTGACTTAGGATGTTGCTGACGGGTGAGTTTTGTTCCCAACCAAACCAGTAACGTCATCAAACCCAAGCGCAACATCAACTCCTCGGTAATTCCACCGTAGAAGGAAGCCAAGAAACCTTGCCACACTGAGGGAAGCGATACTTTGCGTAAGGCATCAGGTAACAAGGGGACAAACACAAAAATCTCTAGCAGCAACATAATCGCTGCTACGACCACACCTGCACCAACAGATATGGGTAGGGATGACCGAAACCGATGGAACGCTTTCGGGTCGCCTGCTAACCAAGCTTTAAGCACGGGTGCGCCTAGTCCAACTTTACCCCCTAACCAAAGTCCCAGCCCGGTGAGGAAAGCTGTCTGCACGGAAGCTTGTATTGTCGCTAATAGCAAGAATTGCCAAATAGGTATGGGAGGCGGCTCGATTAAGCTAAAAACATAAGGAAGGCTTGCTAAGGAGCCAAGCACTCCGCCAGCCGTTAGTATTCCAAAGACTTTTAAGTTCGCGGACTTATTTGGGTCTAAGGTTGCTTTCCTAGACATCCTAATCATCTATAGTTTTCTCAAATTCCAGCTAAGTTTCAGCATAGAATTAGCTAGAGCGATCGCACTTCCTCCATCAGGGTTCACCTAACTGGGCGAACAAAAAAAGCTTTGTTACTAACTTAAGAGCTATTTGCCGGATATACCTTTAATCCAGTTTGGTGCTGTATCTTAGAAACAAGCACTGGTAGGCAAGCTATGGATTTTGAACCGGAAGTCACCACTACATCGACACCCAAAGCCGCCGAATTTGACTACCCTCAAGCAAAGCCTCTAGCATTGCTGCGGGATACAGAATGTTTGCTGCGACGCAAAACCGTAAAAACCTTAATGCCAGTTTTGCCGCCGCCTGTGGCCAATAATTTGCAAGCAGCTTCAGCAGTTGCAGATGAGTCTCTCAGCGAGTTGGCAGAAATTGACCTGGATGCCATCAGTGATGATGAACTAAAACCCGCTAGAATTTTCATCGGTTTGACCTTTTCGGGGTTTGGGGCGTTATTTATGGTTTTATTGGTACTCTATTTAGATGCCCTGCACCCGGAACTTAGCGCAGCAGAACAGATTCGAGAATATTGGTATCAATACGTCTGGTTTGTCTGTCTAGGTGTTGCTGGGATGATGATATTGGGTCGAGAAGCGATGCGTCCGAAAAATTAAAAATTGATGCTCAATTTTTAATTTAAGTAGGCGGACGCGATTAGATTGAAGATGTTCGTAGGGTGGGTTGACGTAGGAAACCCAACATCTGCATGGATTAGCGATAGCGTAACCCATCCTACAAATAATTAATCCCACCTACTTACTAATTTTTAATTGTTATAAATGGATATTTTGATTGTTGAGGATGAACCGGAAATTGCTAAGCTCATCCAGACAGCTTTAGAACGAGAGGGTTTTTCTTGCCATCACTCCCGCGATGGTTTGAAAGCTTTACAAGTTTTTCAGGAGCAACAACCAGATTTAATCGTTCTTGATTTGATGCTACCTGGTTTAGATGGGCTGGAAGTGTGTGCCAGAATCCGACAGAAACCTGGTGCGAAAGACCCTTATATTTTGATGCTGACCGCTAGGGGTGAAGAAATTGACCGCGTTATCGGACTTTCTACTGGTGCTGATGATTATCTGGTCAAACCGTTTAGTCCGAGAGAATTGGTTGCTAGAGTAAGGGCGTTATTGCGCCGCAGCTTGCGTCAGGGAGGACAGCATCAGGTTTATCATACCCAACATTTCGCTCTTGATGTAGAGCAGCGCACTGCTAAACGCCAAATCGATTCTCAACAATCAGAAATTTTAGATTTGACGACTCTAGAATTTAACTTGTTATCTACTTTTATCAGTCATCCTGGTAGAGTTTGGAACCGAACGCAACTAATAGAGAAACTTTGGGGAGATGACTTTTTTGGTGATGAACGAGTTGTAGATACTCATGTGGCACGGTTGCGGAAAAAAATTGAGCCAGATCCAGCCAATCCTAGCTTTATTAAGACGGTGGTAGGTGTTGGCTATAAATTTGAAGATGCCATAGGATAAAAATGCCGTTCAATAAAGTTGGATTGCGATCGCGTCTATTTCTTTCCCACCTCTTGGTCATGATGGTGGGAGTGGGTAGCCTACTGGCGATTAGCAAATTGTCTTCGCCGCGCTTTTTTATCGTGCAGCTGCAACAAATCGAAATATCTGGGGTGCAAGTACGCTATGCCCGGAGGCAGCTGGTAAGAAGCTTTGAAACAGCTTGGAGTCGCAGCACCTTATTATCAGTTCTTGTGGGTGCTACCGCAGCTGGTGGATTGAGCTATTTGGTAACGCGGCGGATCGTCCAGCCTTTGAAACAAATGGAACAAATCACCCAAAAGTTTGCTGCCGGACATCTGGATGAACGACTACCAAACAGCGAAATTCGGGAACTCAATCGGCTGGCTGCAAGTTTTAATCGCATGGCATCCAGTCTCGAAGGAGTGGAACAGCGGCGGCGGGAACTTATTAGCGACCTCACTCACGAACTTCGGACACCCCTAACAGTGATTCGCGGTTATTTGGAGGAGATGGCTGACGGCGGAATTGAACCATCGCCAGAAGTTTACCAGCAGCTGGTGCGCGAAACCTCTAGGTTAGAGCGGTTAGTCAACGATTTGCAGGAACTTTCTAAGGCGGAAGCTGGCTATCTGCCGATTAATCTCCAGCCTGTTAATTTACGACCTTTATTAGAGTCTCTGGTAGAAAGATTTTCTGAGCAGTTACTAGAAGATGGCCCGGTAGCCCTGAAATTAGACTGTCCGCCCCAACTGCCCCCCGTCTTAGCTGATATTGACCGCGTGGAACAGGTTTTGGTGAATCTGTTGGGAAATGCGCTGCTATATACCAGTTTTGGTTCGATTACTGTCCGAGTTTGGAGTGCATCACAACGGCTGTGGATTGCTGTAGTTGATACGGGTAAAGGAATTGCACCGGAAGATTTGCCCCATGTCTTTGAGCGTTTTTGGCGGGCTGACGAGTCTCGTCAAAATTCTAGAGGAACTGGCATCGGGTTAGCTATCTCCTCGCGCTTGATTGAACTGCAAGGCGGTCAGATTGAGGTAGAAAGTAAGCTGGGCATGGGCAGCACGTTTCGTTTTTTTCTGCCTTTGGCTTGAGTATAAATTTTTTATTTCGGATTGGGATCAGCTACCTACAACTTTCTTTCGCTACAGATTCTCTACACAAGTTGGTCACATGGTTGCAACACCAGGCTGATAGGCTGTAAGTATCAGCCACTACTATTTGTTGTAACGTTTTGTAAAGAAATAGTAATGGCCGATCTAGATTACGGGAACCCTTATAAAAGAAGTTGTTCTGGAGACACTTATGATCTGCGTAGAAGTTATTTATCTGCTGATAGCCACCACTTTGTTTACTATCTGGTTAGACTTCTTCAAACGCGATCGCACTTGGAAGACACAAGAGCGCCTTGCAGGTTTTGTGACTTTGGTGGTAGCAACTGTTTTCTGGCCTCTGGTTCTTCCCATTGCTTATATAGAAATTTTGAAATCCAAATCTCAATTATAAGGAAAAGCAATACTGTTTTTGTTTTTCTTAATGCTATTCTCAGTTGAGAATAGCAATTGAATTATATGGGTTCTTGTAAAGAGACTATTGTCAAATAATTGTCAATCAGTCTGGCGATTCATATATCTAGGACGAGTATTTGGTATAGCTTGATAAAAATGCTGCTTGAAATGCTTTTAGATCGCATGACATTGGATCTCAAAGTATTTCAAGCAGTATTTCACTTTCACACCTTTAATATTGATATCAGTGGTATTTAGTCGCCACCATAAAAGAGCTTGATAGATAGAACAACGGGCGATTAAGCTTTCCCTTACGCAGGTGTACAACTGCATCTCCAAGGGTTTAAGCCGCAGTAAGTTAGGGTGAATGGTACAGAGGTTGCTGTTGAGGGGAAAAATGGAGTCCAAACCCTACCTATTGTGGGCTGTTCCGGTGGGACATCGCTTCCACCAAGCTCGCTTTTAAAGAAAGTTCACAAAGAGCACTCCTTGAGAAATAAGTATGTATTCTACTTCTCTTTCTCTAGGCAGACGCAAAACAGCGGCTTTGGCTTTTAAATTACAAGTAATTGGTCGTTATCCCATGACGATAAGTTGCCTGATTTAATTGGGTGGCGGGGGGTTTTATCGTTGCCTAGTTGGGCATTTTAAAAACAGTGGAAAGAAACCTTTATTGAGTTTAAAAATAAGGGGTTTTCTGTCCATAATCAGTAGGAAAATTTATCAATTATGCCTAAAATATTATAGTTTTGAAAGCGTTCCCAAATGATACAAAATAATCTAGAAAATAACGGTTTGGCTCAAGGGTTGTGGAAAGTAAAGGGAGCGATCGCGTTAGGGTTAATTGAGTAAAAGTCAGGCAGTTTGATTGGTGCTACAAGTCATATAAAATAAAGTAAAAGTTATTTTATAAAGTTGGTTGCGACAACAACACCTATTAAAGAGGACACAAAGGTTGTCGCTACTGGTCTTCTTCGTCCGTTCGTTGTCGTTGACATTAAAAAAGAAGACGATTTAACCTGGGATTTGGAATTGCGAAGAAAACTGGAAGTGGAATACAAGAACAAGCCCGTACTGGTTGTTAAAGATGTATACCCAGCAGCCCCAGTAACGCCATAAGCTGACAGGCTTATAATTTAAGGGGAAGCAAGTTGCTTCCCCTTAGTTTTATGAATCGGTTTTTATTCTCTTTCAAGTATTAGATTACCGAAACTTCATAAATTTTATCTGCCCCACACTGAAGAAAGAAAAATTACTTTTTCCAGTGACTATTTTCGAGTGATTGATAAGAGTAAAGAGATTTTCAAGAGTGGTAATCTTAATGGTAAATAAATGTTTGCATAAATGGAAGGCTAAAGAAGCGATCGCTCTATTACTCTTTGCTGTATTTCTTGCCGCGTGTACTCCCTCATATACTCCTGAGGCTACCACAACGATAAGTAAAGTTGTTAGCAAATCGGCTAAGGATTTCATAGGCAAAACTATAACTGTAAATGGCGAAGTCGAAGAACTTATGGGCTCAAAAGCGTTCTTAATCGAAGGGGAAACGCTATTTATCGACCCAGTAGTGTTGATAGTAAGTGTTAAAAAAGCGCGTCTAATTGAAGATTCTCATGTCAGAGTGACGGGTAAAGTTACTAAATTTATTCTTGCCGATATCGAGAGAAATTTGAGCCTTGATTTAGAGGATGATTTATTTAAAAAATACGAGGGCGAATCTGTAATTATAGCCTCGGATGTGACTCTAACACCCGAACCGGGTGAAGTCGGAGAAGAACCAAATAAATACTTTGGTCAGGTTGTAACTGTAACTAGCAATGTTGAAAAAGTTATCAGCTCAAATACCTTTCTACTCGATGACCAAGAACTAATTGGGGGTAAAGAGTTACTCGTGACAGGTGCCGTTATAGCAGGATATCCGATTAAAAAAGGTGAAATTGTTGAAGTGACAGGTATAGTCCGCAAGTTTGTTACAGCCGAAATCGAGAGAGATTTCGATTTTAACTTGCAGCCTGAATTGAAAATAGAATATGAGAACCAACCTGTAGTAATTGCTCAGTCAGTCAAAAGGTTGAAATAAGAGATTGAGCCATTTAGTAGGTAACGCTATTTTGCACAGAGCAAACTTACAACGGTAATAGTTTTTCTCCAATCACTAATTATCCCCAAATTATTGTTTACGAAGAAATCAAAATTTTTATATAGCAATCCTATTTGACTTGTCTCGGCACTTGGGTTAAAAAAAGTAGCTTTCAACCCAGTAAATAAGATTATTAGATTAGTTTATGGGGGATCAATGCGACGATACCGCGCTTGAATCAACATATAGAGAGAATAGGCCATGAAACCAAAAGCGATCGCGCCCAAAATCCACTGACCGAGAGGTTCTTCTGCAAGCGCTTGCAGAGAACCCCCCAGTCCTTGAACTTCGCCTGGGTCATCCTGAAGTGCAGCTTGAATCACCAAAAGACCGATATAGCACTCGAAGCAAAGATTAGGACATAATAGACAAAAAGTAAACTTCAAAAAAAAATGCCTTCACCCTACAGCTACGACTTGAGAAAGAAAGTGTTAGAGGCCATTGATGATGGGATGAGCAAAAGCCTTGCCAGTAAAATATTTAAAATTAGCCGGAATACCATTAATCTCTGGTTGGCTAGAAGGGAAGAAACAGGAGACTATAAAGCCAAGGAAGGATATCAACAAGGGTATGGAGCGAAAATTACAGACTTAGAAAGTTTTAGAAAATTTGCTCAGCAACAGGGAAGCAAGACCCAAAAAGAAATGGCCCAAGCTTGGCCGGAGAAAATCAGTGACCTGACTATCGGGAAGGCGTTAAAAAAAATCAACTTTACTCGCAAAAAAAAACTTATGGGTATCGAGAAAGAAATGAAGAAATTCGGCAAGAATTTCTGCAAAAAATCAAGTTAAAGAAGCCGGAAGATTTAGTATATGTTGACGAATCAGGGATAGATAACCGAGACGATTACGGATATGGATGGAATGAAAAAGGGCAAAGATATTATGATATGAAGTCAGGAAAAAGAAGTGTTAGGGTGAGTATAATAAGTGGTTTATGCCAAGGAAAACTGATAGCCCCACTGACTTTTGAAGGTTCTTGTAATCGAGCAGTATTTGAGAAGTGGTTATCATCAGAACTTCTGCCTAAGTTGAAACCAGGAAAAACTATTATTTTAGATAATGCAACATTTCATAAATCCGCTTCAATTAAAGAATTAATCGAATCAGTCGAATGTGAACTGCAATATTTACCGCCCTATTCCCCGGATTTGAATGAAATTGAGCATTACTGGTTTCCGATAAAAAATCGGGTTAGAAAATCCATTGGAACGATTGAAGATTTCCGAGAAAGAGTAGATACTTCTGTTCGTTTAGCGTCCTAACCTATACTTCGAGTGCTATAACCCTCTTCTGTCACTCTCCGGGTATTATAAGTAGAAGAATGAAAAGAAAAAACTCTACAAGGTAGATAGAGCAATGGATGTAGAATTACAAATCCGGAAACATTTGCCAAGGGATGCCCAGCCAACAGTGGCAATAATAGATGAATATTGTGCAGAGTATAAAGACCTGTTCAAAGAAGTCAGAAATTATGAATGCTTAAAGTATTTACATTTAGGAATAATATCAGAAATAAAAAGAAAATCATTACCAGAAATAGCCAAAGTAGTAAGTATAAACTCGGCACAGTCATTACATCATTTTCTTGCCTATTCAGATTGGTCAGTAAAGAAATTAAAAAGCCGAAGATTAA
>NZ_JACJPF010000065.1 GCF_014695915.1 Trichocoleus sp. FACHB-40 | reverse complement strand
GGACGTTTTTTACTCATTGATAGTAAGAGGATACTAAGAGCCTAGAAGCTATTCGAGGCTTTTTTCTACTTTATGCCGCTCTTTCTTATCTCGCTTAAGTTGACACCAGTGGGCATTGTCATGTCCCTACCGGTGTATCGCACCCAACCCTTGAATTCCTATAGAACAATTAGCCATGATTCCATGATTCAATGAACACTTGTATTAAGCTAATAAATGAAAACTTAATTGAGAAGAAATTATGATTTTACCTGGAACGGCTGTACGAGTGAAGAATATCGACGATATCTACTACGGTTTTCAAGGGCTAGTTCAACGAGTTTCCGATAATAAAGCCGCGGTGCTGTTTGAAGGCGGCAATTGGGATAAGCTAATTACCTTCCAGCTATCAGAATTAGAAATTCTAGAGCCAACAGCGGGACGCAAAAAGGCAAAATAGTAAATGGCTAATTGCTAATGGCTAATAGCTAATAGCAATTTTCCAATTAGCCATTAGCAATAAATAATTGATTATGCGTCTTCCCTTACCCCAATTTGCTGCTGGCGATCGCTCGCCCAACCATATTGCTGAAGTGATTGAGACGGCAACGACTGAATTCCTGGCACAGTGTCTCGATCCCGAAGACTTGAGCTTCCCAGTCATGCCCCCTTTTGGCAGCTGGGTCAAGTCTACTGATGAAGAATCAGGCAATTTAGTCTATGCTATCGTTTATCATGCCACCACCAGCCCGATTGATTCCATCCACCGGGCGCGGGCATTAGGGCTGTCACTAGAGGAACTGCGAGAGCAACAACCTCAAATCTTTGCCATGCTCAAAACCGAGTTTCGCGCTGCCATAGTTGGGTTTGAGGCACAAGGACAGGGAAATAATGGTTACAAACGTGTCGGCGGAATAACTTATCAATACCTGCCACCTCGTCCGCCGCAAATACATCAAGCGGTTTATCGCTGCGAACCGGAAGAAATTATTCACTTTAGCGAACAGCTGGATTTTTTGCGAACCTTATTGCAGGTGAACGGTGCGCCCGTAGAGGCGTTAGCAGGAGCAGCAATTAGAGAAATTTATCAATTACGCAAAGGCGATCGCGATTGGTTAATCAAAGCAGGGCGCACTCTGAGCCTTCTTCTCAAAGACGATTACGACAGATTGAGGTATATTTTGAGCCAAATTAATCTTTAGGAAGTTTTGATTTTGACTTCCTAATTGGTCATAAAAAGGACAGGCAAAAAAAGTTCTTGACTTTTTTTGCCTTTGTCTTTTGTCTATTTCTATAGAGATAGGGCGTAAAAAGCCCTTTTTCTGTAAGATAACTCAAGCAATACAACTGTACTTGCAGCAGCTTTGTTGCTTATTTTTGAGAATGCCGGTTAAAACTAATCCTTAACCTACCTGACTATGGAATCAATTTCAGAAGTTTTAAAGCAACCGATAGTTCCGTTTTCAATTTTGCTAGTGGTCATCTTGACCGTACCTATGCTGTTCGAGCGGTGGTTGCGGCTGCCAGGATTGGTTGGTTTGTTGGCAGCAGGTGTTGTACTTGGCCCGAACGGGTTGAAGCTGCTGGAAACCGAATCAGAGACGATGAACCTGCTATCAGACATTGGGTTAGTTTACCTGATGTTTGTGGCGGGGCTAGAAGTTGACATTGAGCAATTTCGCAAAACCAAGAATCGCTCGATTGGTTTTGGTACCTTTACTTTCCTAGTACCCCTGATTATGGGGACAATCGTAGGGCGTATCTTTAACTTTGACTGGAATGCTTCAATTTTGATTGGCTCTTTGTTTGCCTCTCATACCCTCTTGGCTTATCCGATTATCAGTCGTTTGGGTGTTGTGGGAAACGAAGCCGTCACTGTCACCATTGGCGCGACAATCTTCACGGATGTTGGCGCGTTACTGGTATTAGCCGTTTGTGTGGGCATTCATGCGGGTGATTTTACGGCGACTAAGTTGTTCACCTTGTTGGTGTCGTTAATTATTTACTCTGCGGCGGTTTTGTTTGGCTTTGATTGGGCTGGGAAAGAGTTTTTCCGACGTTCTGGGAACGAAGAAGGTAATCAATTTTTATTTGTACTGTTGGCGCTATTTCTGGCATCGTTGGGCGCTCAGTTGATTGGGGTAGAAAAAATTGTCGGAGCCTTTTTAGCTGGTCTGGCAGTGAATGATGTTTTGGGGGAAGGGCCAGTAAAGGAAAAGGTGCTTTTTGTCGGTAGCGTCTTATTTATCCCGATTTTCTTTGTGGATATGGGGCTACTGATAGATATTCCGGCTTTTATTAAAACGCTCTCTTCTGTCTGGTTAACTCTAGCAATTGTGACGGGTTTGATTGGTAGTAAGTTTTTGGCAGCTTTGTTTGCCAAACTAATGTACCGCTACAATTGGCGCGAGATGCTAACGATGTGGTCGCTGTCGCTACCGCAAGTTGCTGCTACTTTGGCAGCAACGCTGGTGGGCTATCGGGCGCTCAATCCAGCGGGTGAGAGGTTGCTGACAGAAGGTGTTTTAAACAGCGTGCTGGTTTTGATGCTGGTGACGGCAACGTTAGGCCCGCTGATTACCAGTCGGGTAGCGCCTGGGTTGAGTGTACCGGAAACGGAAGCGATCGCAACTGACACAACTGGACTAAATGACATAACTGCATCGGCAGACCAACCTTTTACAGTGGTTGTACCTGTCTACAATCCGGAAACCGAGAGGAATTTAATGGAAATGGCAGCGCTACTGGCGCGGCATGAAGCGGGAAGGATTGTACCGTTAGCGATTACCACAGCGCACGCCCACATGGACGCACCGCAGTTGGAAGGGGCATTCCAGCAAGGTGAAATGCTACTTGAGAGAGCCACAGGATTAGCCGTTGAACTAGGTGTGACAGCGGTACCATTGCTCCGCCTTGATGACAACGTTGCTCAGGGCATTAGCCGCGCCAGTCGGGAACAAAAAGCGAGTTTAATTGTGATGGGCTGGGGTAGACGCACCGGCTTAAGGGCGCGTTTGTTCGGCAATGTGATTGATAGCGTCCTGTGGTCGTCTCACTGTCCAGTTGCGGTGACGCGGTTGCAGGGTCCGCCGTCACAAATTCGGCGGATTTTGGTTCCAGTGGAAAACTTGACGGGGCAAGCGATACAACCGTTGCGGTTTGCCCAAATTCTGGCTGAGGCGAATCAGGCTCAAGTGACGTTGTTAAACGTCTGCAATAGTAGAACAACGCCAGCGAAGATAGCGTGGAACCAGTCGCAACTGTCTCTGCTAGTCTCGAAGTGGGCCCCTGGAAGTAACAACATCAACGTTGAAATTATCAAGAATGACAATGTGGCGCAAGGAATTCTAAATGCTTCTAGGTCGGTTGATTTGATTGTATTGCGATCGCTTCGTCGCCGCACCGCTGGCGGTCTGGAAATCAGCGATGTTACTACACAGTTAGTTCAGCAACTAAATTGCTCTGTAGTACTGCTAGGGGAGCCACAAAGAACCCAAACTGGTGTTGTTCTACCCAGGACTTCCAGCGTTTCCATGCCCCGGATTTCAATTTAACTAAGGTCAGGATGGCTAAGTGGTAATTGTTAAAAGCCATCCTGATCTTAGCGTTCAGGAGCATCACGTCGAGTGCAAATATACACCTATAGAACATCCGCGCCTCAATACTCCACAAACGAAGCCTAACGAAAGCGGGGTTCTTATTAGCCTACGTTGGCTTTCGCTTTAGAGGCGCGGCTTTCTTCTAGGCTTGGTACGCGAAAGTCACGCCTTGAGTCGTCAGGCATTTTTACCAGCATGGGGATGCCTGTTCGCTTTTTAACTATTTCCTCTCCTTTTTAAGTCTTCTTCCCAGGCTTCTAGTTGCTTTTTTTTCTGCTCTAGGTCTTGTTCCAATGTTTGAATTTGTTCCCGACGCGCTTCCATTTCTAAATTTTTGCGGGCTAATTCCTGACTTTGTAAAGTGAGGTCTTGCCGCCAGTGTTCAGCACGTTCGGCTTCCTGCTGTAAAAAAGTGGGAGTAATGCTACTTGTTAGGTACTGCTGCACTAATTCCAAAACCCAATCTTTCGCTTTTTCAATACTATGAATCTGCTGATTTTCACTTACCTCTACTAAAACTAACCAACCTTCCTTCGGGGATTCGATATCGACGGCGGGAATTACATATTCTTGATCAATCACTGCCCAGGTATTCTCAGAGGTTTGTTTGGCAAGGATTCGCAGTTCTACCCCGCCTGACAATTCATTTTTTTGCACTTCGGCAAAATATCGCATTGCTATCTTGTCTTTAAACGAACACGTCTGGGCACCCTAAGTTTACGGGCGTATTATATCGTAAATAACACTTTTATTCCTATATCGCAGGGAATAAAGTGTTATTGAAGCCGGGATACACCACTGTGTCCCTAGAGACTTTTAGAGCCGCTCCAGTCGCTCACGCAGAATTTCTGCCTGTTTCTCAGCTTCGGCTAGTGAGTCCCGCGCCTTTTGCACCACGTCAGGTGCGGCTTTCTCGACAAAATTGGCATTGCCTAAACGCCCCGAAAGGGATTTGGCTTCGGCTTCAACTTTGCTCAAGTTTTTATCTAGTTTGGCACGTAGTGCGTCCACATCGACGACTCCGGCAAGGGGAATTAAAACTTGGATTGTGCCAACGACACCAGCGATCGCTTTTGGCATAGCACTTTCTTCACTGTTCTCCTGTTCTGGTGGTCTTAAATCGGTTTCTGGGGGATGCGTGTAGCCAAGTTGTTTTGATGCTGTATCATTTTTGTCAATTTTGCCTTTGGCAATAATTTGTGTAACCTTTGACACTACAAAAAGACAAAGAAGCACCACAAATAAAAATGGCAGCAAAAACAAAAATGGTAACAAAGTCGGGGCATTAGCAAAGCTAGATTTTTCCTTGACAGATGCCGCGAGATTGGCTGTTTCGGTAGACGAGGGGGCAGACTTTACCTCTGCCGATGAATCCGGCTTTAATATTTCGGTAGACGACGGGGTATCTTTTGCGCCATTGATGGTTAATTTCTCTACCTTTGCCAAGTCTTGAATATAAGACTCCCCTAAGTTTAGGATATGCCGTTCCTTGTCGCTTTGGGTCTGCAAAATTACTGGAACCTTCACCCCAGGCTTGATGTCAGCTTCTGCCCGAAGATTGCGAATGGTGCGGATAGTGCCGAATAGCAATTCAAATTGCTGTTCTTTATCTGGGTCGATGAGTACGGGATCTGCTTCGGGATAAGATTGTAACGCTAAAGCTTTGCCTTCACCAGCTTGAGTGAGAGTATGCCAAATTTCTTCAGTGATGTGAGGCATGAAGGGATGGAGTAATTTTAGAATCCCTTCCAGCACATGGGCAAGCGTCTGCTGGGCAACTAGCCGCGATGCTGCTGGTGCTTCCGGACGCAGGCGAGGTTTTACCAGTTCAATGTACCAGTCGCAGAAGTCACCCCAAATAAATTCGTAAAGTCCTTTGGCAGCTTCGCCTAGTCCGTAGTTGTCGATGTATTGGGTACTTTGCTGCACTACTTGATGATAGCGGGAGAGAATCCAGCGATCGCATAATTCCAATGCCTCTGTTGCCGGGTTCCCCAGTTGTTGCGGCGTTTTACCATCCAGATTCATCATCACAAACCGGGCAGCATTCCACAGCTTGTTAGTGAAATTCCGGGACGCTTCCACCGATGCAGATTCATCAGTCTTGCGATTGTATTCTAGGCGGATATCTTGACCTGCACCAACCACTTCCTTAATCAGAGAGTAGCGCAAGGCATCAGTGCCGTATTTGTCAATCAGCAACAGCGGATCGATACCATTGTTGGCAGACTTGGACATTTTCTTGCCGTTCTCATCCAGTACCAAACCGTGGATGTAAACGTCCTTGAAGGGCATTTGACCTGTAAAATGTCCAGCCATCATCGTCATTCTGGCAACCCAGAAGAAGATGATGTCAAAGCCAGTAACGAGGGTAGCAGTCGGGTAGTAAGTTGTCAAATCCTGGGTTTGTTCCGGCCAACCTAGAGTAGAAAAAGGCCACAATCCAGAAGAGAACCAGGTATCTAGCACATCTGGATCTTGTTCTAGTTTGACATCTTGGCCAAATTTTGCAACCGCTTTTTCTTTTGCTTCTGTCTCGTTTTGCGCTACCACAAACGGCGTGTTGTCGGTAATTTCGCCCCCAGTTTCGCTGACTGCATACCAGGCAGGAATTTGGTGTCCCCACCAAAGTTGGCGAGAGATGCACCAATCTTGTAGTTTGACTAGCCAATCCCGATAAACCTTAGTCCAACGCTGGGGAATAAACTCTGGGGAACTTTTATCGTCTAGGAATTGTAACGCCCGGTCAGCGAGGGGGCGAATTTTGACAAACCACTGAGTAGAGAGGAGGGGTTCGACCGGGACTTTACCGCGATCGCTATAAGGAACCGTATGCTTATAATCCTCTATCTTGACCAAAAACCCGTCTGATTCCAGTCGCTGCACCACATTTTTCCGGGCAACAAAGCGGTCTTGTCCCTGGAACTCCCCAGCATTTTCGTTTAAAGTGCCGTCCTTATTCATGATGTTGATAAACGGCAAATTGTGGCGCTTACCCATCGCAAAGTCGTTGGGGTCGTGGGCTGGTGTCACCTTCACGCAACCAGTCCCAAAGGCAGGATCGACCAATTCATCGGCAATAATCGGAATTTCCCGCTGCATAATTGGCAGCATCAGCGTCTTCCCAATCAAATCTTTGTAGCGGTCATCATTGGGATTCACTGCCACCGCCGTATCGCCCAGCATCGTCTCCGGTCGAGTTGTCGCCACCTCCATATAGCCAGAACCATCCGTGAGGGGATAGCGGAAGTGCCACAGATTACCGTTAACTTCCTTGTTTTCCACCTCCAAGTCAGAAACCGCCGACTGAGTTCCAGGACACCAGTTCACCAGGTAATTGCCGCGATAGATCAACCCTTCCTCATACATTCGGGTAAAGGCTTCCAGTACCGCTTTAGATAAGCCTTCATCCAGCGTGAAGCGTTCCCGCGACCAATCTACCGAAACGCCCAAACTCCGCAGTTGGTTAACAATCTTACCCCCAGATTCAGTTTTCCACTGCCAAGCTTTTTCGAGGAATGCTTCGCGCCCTAACTCAAAGCGAGTTTTACCTTCTTTTTTAAGTTGCTTTTCCAGAATCGTTTGCACTGCAATACTCGCGTGGTCGGTTCCCGGTACCCACAAGGTATTGCGCCCTTTCATTCGGTGGTAGCGGACGAGGGTATCAATCAGGATACTCTCGAAGGCGTGTCCCATGTGCAAGCTACCCGTGACGTTGGGCGGGGGAATGACGATGCAGTAGGGTTCGCCAGGATGATTGGGGTCTGCTTGGAAGATGTGGTTTTCTTCCCAGAATTTTTGCCACTTGGTGTCGGTGGTTTTGGCGTCGTATTGGCTGGCGAGGGTGGGGATTGTTGCGGTCATGCTGGGAAGACTAAATGAAGAGGGGTTTAACTAAATTTTGCCATACGGTAGGGGGGGTAAGAAGAATGAACTGCGTTGGCTCCGCCAACGCAGTTTATTTCTCCAAAAAATCCTTGCTTTTAGGTTTTACCATTTTGCACCATGACTTTTAAGTAGTATTGCCAGACTTGTTATTAGCTCGGAAATTATCAAAATTTTTAAATTCATAATCTCAACGCTTAATTAGTTATGGTCAATCATTGAGGATATATCGAGGCTTTTGGTGGAGTCGCAAAACAAAGAGTTCTACAAGATGGACAAACACTATATGAGTTTAATGACTCTACTGGTAAAAGTATTTCTGTTCCCTCGTGTTGGCGATAGGAGTTGATTTTTATCCCATCAAATTTTAGCAATTCTGCTTTTGTTTGGTTGCGTATTTCTTGGCGATGAGCCAAGTTACCCGGAACAATTATATGTTTACCAAACATATTTTAAGTGTGAATCGGTCTTTAAGGTCAACTTCACCAAGGTTTTAGCTCTGCTTGTAAGCTATATTTACTTACCTTTCAACTACTTTTTTGGCATATAAGGTGCTGAAGATCCAATAATTACAATTTTAGTTCATTTGATGCGATCGCGTCTTGGAGACAGAGGTTTGACACTTCCGGCTAGTTGAAAGCTAAAGAATCTACTCAAGCCATTCCGATGATTTTTCTGAGCGCGCTTTGTGAAACGGCGGATAAAGCCAGAAAGTGGAGGGGAGCATCCCGGTTTTGCGCTTTTGAGCATCAAACGGATATTGATCCGTTAAGGTAGGCGCACCGAAGCTTAAGCATTTGATTAACATTTTTCATCAACCACTGCGCTCCTGAAATTTTCAACCTTCTATCAATTTGTTTTACTGCCGACTCTACA
>NZ_JACJPF010000064.1 GCF_014695915.1 Trichocoleus sp. FACHB-40 | reverse complement strand
AACTTGTTTGGCATTCAGCTAAAGAATATATAGCTCATAGACTATTTGAGTCAGCAGAACAACTAGAAGAGTTGTTAAATAAATTACTAAATGAAGGAGGACTTATTATTAAAGGGGAACGAAAAATTAAAAACAAAGGTAATGCTGTTTATTAAATTTAGCTGCTACGCAGCTTAAAACTGTGTTCTAGACGTTCCAACATCTGGTTAAACACTTGAATTAATTCCACAAATTCAACATCTGTCGCACCGATGGGGACTCGTTGTTCCAACCCGCTAACGGTGACATTGCCAATAACTTTGGTTAACCGTCGGATAGAATGCAAACTGCTGCCAGCAATTGCCCATGCGCCACCCGCTACGAGCAGAAGCACCCCTGGAATTGAAATTAGGAAGATGTTGCGGATGACGGCCATCTCTTGTGCGATCGCATTTAAACTTACTGCGATCGCAACTTGAGCAAAGGGTGTTGTGACTGCACCAATTCGCCAAGTTCCGATTGCGGTGTGCTGGGTGACGAATCGAGGCGCGGGCGGTGGTCGATTGGGCGGGGGTTGCGATCGCTCTGAAAATGGGGCTGTTTGTCGCTGGGAATGATGTGGTGGAAAGGGCTGTAGTTGGGGGCGCGATTTCCAAAGGTTCTTGGTATCTAGATCGGCAGCCCATTCCTCGGAGCGATACAGGACGTTGCCATCTGCATCGATGACCAACATGGCGATCGCTGTATTGGTTCCAAACGCACCAGGGAGAAAGGCTTCATAGGACTGCCAGCGATCGCGCGATCGCGGACGACCTGCCCGCATTAATTGACTTTCCAGTTCTGCATCGAGACGGCTTACCTTCGCCTCATAAATCAGCCACCAGGAGATTAGCCCAAACCCGACGATGGCACTCCCTGCAAGAACAGCAGACAATAGAGCAATCCGGATACGGAAGGAACGCAACTTCACTATTGAGACTCTGATTGACGAAAGCGATAGCCGACGCCGCGAATGCTTTCAATCCAACCCGCGCCACCAATTGAGTCAATCTTTTTGCGAATCCGTTGAACGCACACATCCACCACATTGGTATTGGGATTGAAATCATAGCCCCAGATGTGTTCCAGGATTTGCGTGCGGGTGAAGACTCGTCCAGGCGATCGCATTAGATATTCCAAGAGGTTAAATTCACGGGTGGTGAGTTCAACTATATGTTGATTGCAAGTGGCTTCTCGCGTGATGCGATCCAGTTTGATGGGGCCAACGCAGACTAAATTTTGGCGATCGCCTGCACTCCGACGCACGACTGCATGAATGCGGGCAACAAGTTCTTCAACAAAGAATGGTTTCGCTATATAGTCGTCAGCACCCAAATTTAGCCCCTCAAGTCGGTCATCCAATTCATTACGAGCAGTCAGCAAAATTATCGGCACATTCTGTCCTTTTCGGCGCAGGTTTTTGAGGATGGACAAACCATCTTTTCCCGGCACCATAATGTCAAGCACGAGCGCGTCATACTCGTTATCCAAGGCGCGAGTATAGCCGTCGTCTCCGTTGTCGCAGTAATCAACAACAAATCCTTGTTCTTTCAATCCAGCTTGGACGAAGTTGGCAATTTTCGCTTCATCTTCAACGAACAGAATATGCACGGCTTTCTCATGCGATTGGACGGCTTGCGAGGTTCATCCAGTTTAACTTGTGAAGGCGAGATACCCGACTTCTCTAAGAAGTCGGGTATCTGAACCACTGGCATCTCAAAATAGCCGATATGATCAGAGGATGACCCGGCAAGAAATCTGAACCCACAACGCAAGCAATGGTCAGAATACCTCCTCATCAAAAACATGAGCCAATTCCCCCGCTCGAAAGTGGCGATCGCCTGAATCGCTATGAATTTGAGCGACGATACAATTTCATGCCTCATCTCAGGAAGGCTGAACTGATTGAAGGAGTTGTCTATATGCCTGCTGCTCTACGTTTTAAGAGTCATGGTCAACCTCACGGAAATTTGATCATTTGGCTGGGCAATTACAAGGTTGCAACACCAGGTATTGAGTTGGGGATTGAACCCACCGTTCGTTTAGATTTGGACAATGAACCCCAACCTGATGCGGTGCTGATGATTGAGGAACAAGCTGGAGGTCAGGCGCGGCTGAGTGAGGATGATTATATAGAGGGTGCGCCAGAGTTAGTGGCAGAGATTGCAGCGAGTAGTGCAGCGATCGATCTAGGTGATAAAAAACGAGCCTATCGTCGCAATGGCATTAGAGAGTATATCGTTTGGCAAGTGTTTGAGCAGAGACTAGACTGGTTTTATTTGCAGGAAGGGGAGTATGTTCCACTGCCAGTTGACCAGGATGGGGTGATTCGCAGCCAAGTGTTTCCAGGCTTGTGGTTGGCAGCGAATGACCTATTGACTGGGAATATGGGGCGAGTGTTAGCTGTGTTGCAGGAAGGTTTGGCTGCACCAGAACATACCGCATTTGTGCAGCAGCGATCGAAGTAGTTATGGTTGAGTCATCAATAGATGCGGTAAAACTATCTTTTTAGCGGTGTTAGGAGGTCAGGCGACTTCAAATTTTTAGGTTATGTTTACTGTAAAAGTTTTTATGGTAAATCATTTCTCGCTCAACTTGCCTGTTGAAGTTTCGTGTACAAACTAAAAAAATTTCTAACACCACAAATGGATTTCAAAAGTTTTTCTGAGTTACGTGAGTTTATTCGCCGCTACAATTCAAAATCCGTTCTGGAAATTGGAACTAAGAAATGCTGGCAAAACTGGGAAACTCAATATTCCAAACCTTATTCCAAACCTTCAGATTGGTTGCATGGTAATGCTGAACGCAATTATGTTGTCCGGCTCATGTTATTAGCAAGTGCAGGTAATTCCTATAAGCACAAAAATGTTAGTGCTGAGGAATTCAATACTTTTATTAATGCTTACTACCAATGCGATGGACATACTATTTCAAATAAATGTATCCTTGACGAAGAAGCGGAAGCTCTATTAAAATCTATTCATAAATGGGAAATTGATAATGAGAAACAAGTACGGAATTGGTCGTTAAAATTGAGTGATGTTTTGGATTTAGAAGTAATTCGCTGTCATGTAGCTTATTTGTTTTGCAAACGTATAGTGGCTTTCCAAAATGCAGGTTTTGGAAGGCCAATTTCCCGCATACACAGAACAATCAAATTTATTGAGTTGCTAGATAAGCATTCTGAGAAAAAATTTTCAGATGAGTTCTCAAGATATACAAAATTAAGCCAAATAGATTATTTTAAACAAATTCTAGGTTGCTTAGGCGTGTTTGGATATTTTTATGAAGAAAAAGGATTTTGTAACTTATCCCAATTTCCCAATCTAATAGATGAGCGAGTTCAAAAATTAGGGATTACTCCAGAAAATCTAAAAATATTTGTTAAGCAAAATAGTGCGCCTTTTTATGCAGAAACTGATAATTCTTTTCGTAGAAAGGTCAATCAAACACTTGATAGTGTGCCTGATTTTTATCAGCCATTTTTTTACAATCATTTTCTAGATATTCCCTTTATTGAATTAAATAAGGAAGAATTCTGTTTGCCAGATCCTTTTTCTTTTACTGAATCCTGCTGGAATCAGATTAGAGGTCTTATTTTCAAGGACAATAATAGAAAAAAACTAGAGCAACTATTAAGTCGTGCATTTGAAGATTATCTTGAAAATGTACTTCTTCCTGTTATTAGTCCTAACTCTTTTGAGAGAATTGCCGAAGTCAAAAATTCTACCTCTAACAAAGATAAGCGTGCTGATTTTCTTATTGATACTCCAAGTTCATATATACTATTGGAATGCAAAAGCAGTGTTATGTCTTCCGATACAAGCGCTTATTTCCAGGCTGATAAAGTTGCTGAGCTTTGGTGTCGTATCCACTCCGCATTTGAGCAAATTAGTATAACAGTGCAAGCTCTCAATCTTCACGACAAGCCAGTAATTCCTCTCATCATGACTTTCTATGACAGTATTGCCGCATCCTCAGTATTGGAGAAGATGATAAAGCAAACTGATTATTGCTCTCGTATGGGGTTGAATATGCCGCCAGTTGTACATTCTATACATGAATTTTAACATTGGATCTCGGATAGAAGCCTTCATAATTGGGCAGAATTAACTCTATTAAAACAGAATGGTCATTTTCCTATAAAACCTGACAATAAAGGGCATGATTATAAACACTTAAATAGTATTTCTATTCTATAAACTCTATTTATAGCCTAATTATTATTCAAAAACCCATATCAACGTCGTAGCCAACAAATTCTCTAGTAAATCTGCGATCAATACACTCATCAAACAGGAGCTTCATGCTACGCTACTATGCCAACAAGCTGTCTTTCCGCCTCTTCCAGTAAGGCGATGAGCTGCTCTCTGGTTACAGTAGGAAACCCATCTAAAAAATCGTCAATGGATTCTCCGGCTTTGAGATAATCCAAAAGTGTATGCACAGGAACTCTAGTACCAGCAAAAACTGGCGTGCCGCCCATAATCTCAGGCGATGCGCTAATAATTAGGGAGTCTTTAAGCATAAGTCTTTGACCTCCGGGTTCCGTACTCAATGGTTTATCAATTCTCATGGGACAGAACCCTCTAGAAAGGAGTCAGTTCTGGAGTTGACCTCAAACATCAAATCGGGGACTAACTGAGCATCGTCCTCTGTTGTTCGGCGCGATCGCTCTACCTCTAACTCCTAAATTAATCTGGCTGACGCAAACTTTAAGAATGATGAATTTTCAAGTTCTGGGAGTCGCTGGACTGGTCGGCGAACGCTTTGAACTCCATAGCATCGTGACTGCAAAAGAGGCGCACGTCGTTACTGCGATCGCGCGATAATGCACGCAGCCGATCTTGATTGTGGAGCCTCGCCTCACGATCCACCTCCATCATCCATTGGTAGAAACGCATTCCCGGCGTGCAACGTGGCTCGTCGGAGTCCATCTCGTGTCGGTAAAAGTAGGCATCGCCTGCATTCAGAAGCCAACCCTCTGATGTCTGGATAGCAACGCCAGCATGACCCCGCGTGTGACCAGCAAGCGGGATGAGGAGAATCTCTGGCGGTAGTCCCTCAAGATCGCGCACAGCCTGGAAGCCGAACCAGGGTTCTCCCCCCGCCGAATAAAACTTCCAGCGTTTAACCTCATCCCACTGGTCGGGACGATAGCGCTGGCTGGCAATGAAACCGCGCCGATCCTGCGCTGCGTCAATTTCAGGCTGCATTACGTGTACGATTGCTTCAGGGAAATCCTCCAGCCCGCCAGCATGATCGAAATCGAGGTGAGTAAGCACGATATGGCGCACGTCCCGTGCGGAAAATCCTAGTTGCTCGACCTGAGCGATCGCTGTGTACTTGCGATCGAATTGGATACCATTGAAATGAATAAAAAACGGGCTGAGTCGCGCGTAAGGCGAGTTGACATCGCGCAGACCAAAGCCAGTATCGATTAGAACGAGTCCCTGGTTCGTCTCGACAAGCAGACAGTGACAGACGAGGCGAGCTGTCAGACCGCGACTGAAGCCATCGAAGAGCGCCCCACCGACCGGACACATACAGCCACAATTGAGATGATGAATGTGCATAAGTGTTCTGCTTTAAACTACTTTTTGCCTACGGGTATTGATGTCTGCACCTCATTCGACGCTTGCATTTGCTTCGGTCGGTATGAGAATGCCTGCCAAAACGCCTTTACATACAACAGATGAGCAGGAAGGCACTGCGTGCGTTACTTGTTAGCCGAGTCAGATTCAGTCATCTGACGATGCAGTTCAGCCTTGAGCGTATCAGGCAAAACCTTGCTTACATTGCCCTGAATCTTCGTCAGGAGCGAACCGGCGATGATGTGATCCTTGCCTGCCATTAGGGCATCGAAACCCTGTTTGGCGACTTCAGCCGGGTCATCGTTCTGTTTTGTACCCACCGTGGTGTCGTCCATTCCCGCACGATGGAAGAAGTTGGTATCGGTTGGCCCAGGCATGAGTGAGGTAACAGTGACGCCTGTATCCTTTAACTCGTTGCGTAGCGCTTCCGAGAAGGAGTGTACAAATGCTTTGGAAGCCGCGTAGACTGCTTCAAAGGGCCCTGGCATGATGGCAGCAATTGACGAACTGAAGAGGATTCGACCCTTGCCGCGCTCGACCATATCTTTCACTACCCGTTTGGCAAGATGCACAGATGAAACGACGTTCAGGTTGATGAGATTCAGCTCGTCCTTCAGGTCAGTCTCGCGGGCGAAATCACCGCCGACACCAACCCCTGCATTTATCGCGATCGCCTCCACCGATCTGCCAGTCGCCTTAATCTGGTTGTAGAGTGTCTCTACACCGTCATAAGTAGCAAGATCAGCCTGTACCGTCTCGACCTTGACACCGAGTCCCTCAAAGGTTTGAGCGGCTTCATCGATACTCGATCCGGTGGCTGTGACGAGGAGATCAAAGCCGTTTTGGGCGAACTGTTTGGCAAGCTCGTAACCGATGCCCTTGGAGGCACCTGTCACGACAGCCAGAGGTCGGTTCGACGAACTGTTCATAACCATTTAAACTCCTGTAGGACTTCTCCACGCTAGGAAAGCTGTGGATTGTGCTTCTTTTTCGCTAGCAGACAGTCTGCGCGAATGCGATCGCAACTCTTACTAATCCTAGGAAGACATCTGTGCGATCGCGTCTTTCCAAGGAAGTATGGCTGTTGTGTGTTTGAGGTTACTTTTCTGGAGTTTACGCGATCGCCTGCGGTTCAGATGCCCGACTTTTCTAAAAAATCGGGCATCTCGCCTTCAGTAGCTCAGATTACAAAACTGTAATTCAGGCAAGGGGCAAGCTGTAATTTTGGTTGGGCTTAATCGAAACATAGACACGTTTCGAGATTGAACCGAAGGAGAAAGCTTGTGATGAATACCCGCCGACTGTTAGCAGCGATCGCAATTCCAGTTCTCGTTGGGACTTTTGGAAGTGTAGCTCTGAATCAGGCAACTGCTCAATCACCTAACCGACTGGCACAAGACTCATCTCAGCCCCAGCAGGGACAACAGGAACGCAGACATCAAGGGCCAGATTTTGCCGCAGCAGCTCAGAAATTGGGCATTTCAGAAGCCCAGTTAAAAGCAGCACTGGGAGTGCCAGCGAATCCTACATCGGGACAACGCCCGCCTCGTCCCGACTTTAAGGCTGCGGCTGCAAAACTCGGCATTACCGAACAACAACTGGTTGATGCGTTGGGAGTTCCGCCGCGTCGCCCACGTCCAAATTTTGCAGCAGCAGCACAGAAACTGGGCGTGTCAGAAGCCAATTTGAAGGCAGCACTTGGGGTTCCAGCGAATCCACCGACTACGCCCCCTGCACCAGGACAGCGCCCACCCCAACCCGACTTTAAGGCTGCGGCTGCAAAACTCGGCGTTACAGAAGAGCAACTGGTAAATGCGCTAGGAATCCCGCCCCGTCCTCCTCAAGATGGCAACCAACCAGAGGGAAATCGTCCTCCTCAGTAATAAGCTTAAGTGCCAGTCACAATAAGCCCTGGCGATTAGAAATCGCGGCTAAACAAACCAAGTCCGCCTGCGCGGACTATAGAAACGTGAATGAAATTTCGCGTCTCTACATTTAAAGGTTTTGAAACCCGCGCAGGCGGGTTTTGTGTGTGTAGACGCGGTTTCAACCGCCCAGTTGGTTAAGACAAATCAAAGGTTTTGTCTGTAGACGCGGTTTCAACCGCCCAGGTAAATTGCGATAATTCTATTGGGAGCAGATGAAATGAAAAAAGACCGTGCAAAAAGAATTCCCGTAGCCTCCATGCTGAAGCGGCGAGAGGTGCTTGGCTTCCTAGGGGGAACAGCCGCCGTATCGCTTATTGGATGCTGGCGCGGACAGTCTACCTCAGCAAAGCCGATAGGTACATCAACTCAGACACCGAATCGGATAGCGATCGCGCAGACTCCGACCTGCGTGGTGAAACCCCAACAAACGGAAGGGCCATATTTCGTGGATGAGAAGCTTAACCGTTCTGATATCCGCTCCGACCCCTCGAACGGTGCCGTAAAGCAGGGAGTACCGTTGCGTTTGGTGTTTCGTGTCTCTGGGATTGATGGTAGATCCTGTACGCCATTGAGGGGTGCAACTGTAGACGTTTGGCATTGCGACGCGCTGGGGGTGTATTCGGATGTTCGAGACTTCAACGGGGATACGCAAGGGCAAAAGTTCCTGCGCGGCAATCAGGTAACGGATGCAAATGGAGCTGCGGAGTTTGTGACGATTTACCCTGGTTGGTATCCAGGCAGAACGGCTCACATCCACTTCAAGATTCGCACCGATTCTGCGTCTGGGCGTGGTTCTGAGTTTACCTCGCAGCTTTACTTTGACGATGCTCTCACGGATCGAGTTTACACACAGTCTCCCTACGCTGCTAAGGGACAGCCCACCCAGAGGAACGAGGGAGACGGCATTTTTCAAGATGGTGGTGAAGAACTGATGCTTCAGCTAACCCAAGATGCACAAGGCTACACGGGTACGTTCGATATTGGGCTTCAGATGACTTGAACTATTGCATATTACTCAAGAGCGATCGCATTCTTTATAATCCCTGAGTTGATAGAACGCGATCGCTCAAAACGCCCAACTCACTCGCGACGAAACACAAGATGCTAACAACCTTGGAAGATTAAGATAGCGCACAACTCCTGGGAGCTTTGTGCGACTTAGACTTAGTAATAAGTCGTTTTGCTCCATCAAACTCACATCAAGTAGAGTTAAATATGCAACTTCATGAGCGAGAAGTCACTCTCAAACTAAACTCACGTCCCCTACGCCTCGTTTATTTAGTCCGTAATAGAGAAGATTTAATTAATGCAGTGACTCTCTATACTCACGTATGGGGGGGTGCAGCTAACCCTGTTTTGCCCATTCCTGAGAATGAGACAGAAGTTGATACTTTTAAGCTTGTCCTCCAATTGATAGATCCCGATTATATTTTTGTTCCAAGGGAAGGAATTTCCTCTGATGTAGATAAAGTTTTAGAGGAGCTAACTGCCCTAAAGCGTCCTATTTCAAATCAAGAAATTCAAAGGCATATTAATGGTTCTAATTCTGATTTACTTCTTTTGTCAAATGGAACCCTTTCTCATATAGGATTTATTCTCCCATACATATACCCTAATCTTTTAAATGAAAGCGGCATTCGTCTTATAAAACCAAGTGGTTCCTTCAGCTTCGAGCTTGCATTACAAGCTTGTGTCTCAACTCAGTTCTATCAAGACTACCTTGTACGACACTTGGCTGCGAAAGTTTTTTCTACTCCTCAGACTGTTAAGGAGTTAATCAAGGTGAGCTTGCTAACAGCACGGTTACAAAGTCCTATCTGGATAACAATGTTAAGAACTACACGTAAGTGGGATGGTTTAAACCCCTACATAACAGAAACCAATGATGAAGAGACTCTTTGTTTGTTTCTCGATGATGGTAAAGATATTGGTATAGCTACGGCTTTTTGGAACTGCCGCTGGATCTTTCCATACAACAAGTTATTTTTGCCTAGAGAAGCTTTTTTGAAAGATATTGAATCTCATGCTTCTCTAATTGTCGAATTCATGCCTTCAATTCGCGCCCTATTTGTTACTACTCCTAGTAGCCGTGAAGATGCACTTACTTTATGTAATATCCTTAAAAATGCCTTTGCAGCAGCGGGTCGAGAAATTCTAGTGAAGGTTGCTTATCGCGACTTCCATTTTGATGCAATTCCAGGCACTAACTCTTCTGGAGAAACTCTCAATTTTACTAGGTTAATTACTCCGGATGACTCTGTTCGTTTTGAGCCACCTGTACCTATCGGACATCAAAAAACAGAATTCACTTTTGGTTACAATGTAGAAGTTAAATTGGTATCGGGTAGACAATTGTCTATGCCATCTACCCAAGCATCATCAGTTTTGCTCACGAATGAGCTATGGCAGAATTCACTTTTGGTTACAATGTAGAAGTTAAATTGGTATCGGGTAGACAATTGTCTATGCCATCTACCCAAGCATCATCAGTTTTGCTCACGAATGAGCTATGGCGAATTGAACGTGCGGAGAGTAGCCAAGACAATTTTGGAAAGTTTTGGCTAAGACGGGACTTAACTGTAAGAGCAGTGGCTAAGGGGGTTGCTGGAACTGCTTTATCAGGGCGAGAATGCCGCTTTTACATTCATCCAGACAATATTGTAATCACCCAACAACTCAAAGATGCTGGTTTTGAGGTCAGACCTAACAAACATACCCGCTATGCACAAGGATGTATTAAGCGCTTTGGGGGATTCAACAATGTGATAAATCTTATCAACAAACAAGGAGCGGATATTATTTCTGCTTTAGTAACTCACAAGGCCGAACAAGGGGGATTATATAGAGACAATATTATATCCTTTCTTGATAAGCAACGTGGTTTGAGTCAAAAAGAAGCTGACAAAGTTCTTAAGCAAAAACTTCCTCTGTTGTTAGAAAATGGATTGGTGCGCCGTGGATATTCTTTATGCTGTCCTACTTGTAACCTAACTGACTGGTATTCCCTCGAAGAGGTAAGAGAATTTATTGAGTGCCGAGGGTGTGCTGAAAATTTCCAGCTACCTTTACATGGATTACAGTTTACTTATAAACCTAATGAACTGGCTGCTCGGCTTGTCAAAGAAGGGGGACTAGCAGTTCTGATGACCGCTGCTCTTTTTTCTCAAATTCCACGTTCAGGCTTTATTCAGTTTGGAGGAGAGCTTCTGCGTCTTGGTGAAAAAAAGAATTTTGCAGAAGTTGATTTGTTTTGGCTGACTGGTAATGCTTTCATTATTGTAGAGTGTAAATCATATAACGATATTGACCAGCAGGGGATTGCAGAGATTACAGACTCCTTGGAAAAGACTCTAAACGTGGCTACCTTAATTTATGCACAAGTAGTCGTACTAGGCATAGTTACTAACTCATCGGATCTATCTGAGCTATTTGCTATCGTAGCCGATGCTGCACAGAAATCTAAAGAGCGAGGTATTGGCGTACACTTAGCTCTAAATGGAAAACTTCATCTTTGGGGAAGTGTGGATGGAATTGAGCCTTGGAAAGTGAGCCTTGAAGAGTTACAGGTTGATAAAAGCCCTCCAGAAGAAGAGTGGAGTGTGGGGGAGTCGCCCAAGTCTTATGGTTTTGGGGGTTTGATAGAATCTTTTGATAAGAATGTTTTGCGCCGTTGGGAGCAGGAATTATGTAAGGGAACCTAACAAATCTAGGTTGTTCAGACCGTTGAGACCCCTACTCCTATCTTTTTTATCTGTACCAAAAACTCATACTTGAAGTTTGGACAATTCCCTATGCTGACATCGCAGACCCTTGCTAACCCAGACGCAGACAAGGGCATTTTTGTAAAAACGAAGTAGCTTTACTCTCCGCATCCGGGTTGCCTATATGCGCTGGAGTCGGTCGGATGATGCCATTAAACAAATCATCCAGACCATAAGGAGTAAACAACTGCCATTGTCCTCCAACATCTAACCGAACCCCTACAGCCGTCGCCGTGTGCAGCCAATCAGTAACCCCATCTTCAGTGCTGTTGTAAGGTCTGCGACCGGCACGCCAACGTGCAAAACTCGCTTGATTTTTAACATCGAACTTGTAGTCAGGAAACTGGGCTGTCAGGGTAGCCTTGGCAGTGAGTTCTTGGGAACGATCGCCAAGCGCATCAAAAAAGGCGATGTCAAAGTCATTGATGACTAACTGACAGTCATTGCCAAATAGCGATCGCCAAACCGTATTTCGTACTGCACCGCCAGCTAACCACCAGTCCGGGAGATTCAAAAGCGCGATCGCCGGTAACACAACACCAACCGGCGAATCAACTAAAATCTTCTGGAGGCAAGTAGCACTATCCATGTTTTGCTTATCCAGTTTTGTTCCAATCTTTCGAGTTATTGACTCAGTTGTATTTTCAGTTCGCGCAGCATCCGACTGGTTCCCTCATCAATGGCTTTTTGCACCAGTTGGGGAATCATTTCGGTAATCGGCAAATCGGGAAAGATAGCACTGATGGATGATTCGGCGTAGCCACCATTTTGTAGAATGTAAATCTTGAGTTGGAGATTCCGATAGATCCACACTTCCGGAACGCGCAGCGCTTCGTAGGCGTTCAAGGTAGTCTTTGAAGTGACATCAGACTCAATGGCGAGATCCGGGGGTGGGTAAACCGCTAAATCCATATTGGTGCAACCCCGGACACGACTGGCATTCTGGATGTAAAAGCAGGTATCGGATTCCACTCCGGCAATTTCTGGTTGCTTTAGAGTAGTTGAGCCAAAATCTTCCCAGTCCCGCCCTTGAGCCTCCAAGATCGTTGTGAGGATGTAAGCAATAATGCGATGAGGGCGTTCGTGCAGTGCTAGAGGAGACATGATTTCGAGCGTACCTCGGTAGTATGCAATGCGGGTGCTGCGCTTTTCTCCCAGTTCCGTAAGAATCTGTTCAAAGTCTTGCCAAGACAAGTTATGAATGCTAATTGTGCTACCGGGAGTGAGTTCAATGGCACGAATGGGAATGGTAACGGTCATTGGTGTTCCTCCATCGATTGCTGGGGCGGTTTCTTCAACCGTAACTCGCTATTCACCCATAATCATCATTAATGACTAACTGACAGTGATTGCCAAATAGCGAAGCGATCGCTTCTACCGTATTTCGCACCGCACCGCCAGCTAACCGCAGCCGGGAAGATTCAAAAGCGCGATCGCAAATAATACAGCTCCAACGGGTGAATCAGCCAGAAGCTTTTGGAGACGAAATAGAGCGAGCAATTTCTACGGCTTGCTCTAGTAACTTTAGAGCTTCCTCAGTCTGCTCAGCTTGAGCGTATTCACGAGCGATCGCACTAAGCGCCTTAACCCTCCTATAGTTACCAATTTCGTCCGAACTCATCCTATTAACAGATTCAATTGCACGGTCGAACTGCCTTAACTCAGCGTACTCATGAGCAATCGCCAACAGCAGTTTATTGTGATAGAAACGAGTCTCATTCGTCGCTCCATCCATTGTCTGACCAGTTGCTTGAGTTGTCTGCTTTGTCCATTCAATTGTCTGAGTTGCTTGCACTGCCCAGTCTAGTTTTCTTGCGTTAATAGCCCGTTCGATGATACTGTAAATGACGCTAGCTTTATTTTGAACTTCCAGGCTCTTAATCATCTGAGCCGTCTTAAGCGCTTGGGCGTACTGCCCTTTTGATGCATATTGATCGACAATGCGACGCAACGCCTCGTCTCGATGACCTCTACCAAGGGTATTAGCAAGCTGGAGTGCCTGTTCAAATTTCCCAGTTTGTGCATAGAAGTCCACAATAGGTGGCATCAAACTTTGGTAGGCAAACTTGGAGTCTACTGGAACTTGAGAAAAGTCGGAAGCGGCAAGATTCAGTTTGCCAGTTTGAACCAGTTGAGCCACTGCGAGTGCCTGAGCGATTTGTCCAATTCTTAAGTACCCAGCAATAATTTCTTCAAGCGCACGACTCGCCTCATAACGAGCATCTGATGGTAAATTTGCTGCACCTGCTTGTAGAGTCAATAGTGATTTATTCAAAACCTTGACTGCTTCTGCATCCTTCTCCACATTTGCATACAGATTGACAACTGCGGTCAATGTACGCGAGCGAGAAATAGGATTTGCAATCTTTTGTGTAGCTAGAACTATTTGTTCAAGAGCTTTGAGAGTTAGTGCAGAAACTTCTGTCGCTTGTTCAGCTAGTTCTACTTCCTGGCAAATATTGAGAATTTGCCTTAGCTGCTCTCCATCTAGAGTTTCTACAATTGTTCTTATTGACAAAAGAGTGTTGGTTTCTTTTTGTGCAAAACACCGAGAAAGCTCTATTTGTGCTTGATTTTGTCGAGATTGGGTGCTTGAGGAGCTACTATTGAAGGTTCGCTCAGCCTTTGAAGCTAAACTCTGAAGCTCGGATGCTCGGTCAGGCTGACCTGTCTCGTTATAGTAGTTAACTAGGAAAAGCCATATTTGAACAGCTTTGTCAGATTGCCCTGTCCTGTTGTAGTAATCAGCTAACTTTAGCTGTATTTCAGCCGCTCGATCGGGTTGTCGTGAGCCACTGTCAGTGTATGTATATAGCAGCCCTTGCAGCATATCTTCAAGATAGTTGTCTCCAAAACTCGTTGCGATTCTAAGGGCTATGTCATGGCGACCATCTCTAGCGTGCCTTCCCGCCGCTACAAGTACCCAAGTCTGTGGATCGTTACGAGCAGATCCAGACGGTTCTGGTTCGCAGTATTTAGTTGTCTCAAGAATTTTTTGAGCTTGAGCAAAAAGTGCAGAACTTTTGGCTTCTTGCCCCATGAAGGCGTAGTGACCCGCAACATCGGTTAAAATTTCGAGCTTGTGGCAGGGGTTTGCCAGGGTTTGATTGAAAGACAACGTTTCTTCTAGAAGCTGAATAGCTCGGTCAGGCTGCTTAATGGTAGTGTAGCCTCCTGCAAGGGAAGCTAATAATTCTGTTTCAGCTAGAACCAGTTCCGGCTCCGCATTTTTTTGTCCAATCACTGCGCTTTCAGCTAGAACCAGTTCCGGTTCCGCATCTTGTCCAATCACTGCGCTGCCTGGATGAGTGATAGTCAACAGCAGCACAGCCAACAAAAGTTTGAGTTTCACCCTGTAAACCCCTGCTAAAACTATAAATGTAAGTTGTTGTTAACTTGCACAATCTTCAATCAAGTTAGTCATATCTTAACAACCGCCAAACCGTATTTCGCGCCGCACCACCCGCTAATCACCAGCCAGGAAGATTCAAAAGCGCGATCGCAGATAATATAGTTCCAGTTTAGTGACGCATTACCTCCACCATCTTGTCGGAAATACGGAAACAAAAAACTCCTGCTGTGCATGGACAGAAGGAGTTTTAGAAATAGAAAGGTTTGGCGAAGACTTTTAACTTAAACCATGCCACCAGCAGCTTGAAACCGAGCGCGGGCGCGTTTAAGGGCTTGAGTTGCCTGAATTTGCTCCTGACGGGAGCCGCCACTCTCAGCTTTATTAATTCTGGCTTCGGCTTCGGAGTAAGCAGCACGGGCTTGTTCCCGGTCAATTTTATCACCCCGTTCGGCACCATTAACCAGAATAGTGACTTCATCATTATCCACTTCTGCGAAGCCACCCATCAGAGCGATCGCTACCCAATCTTTCCCTGGACGAACGCGCATCACACCGATATCCAACGCCGTCAGTAAAGGCGCGTGACCAGTGAGGATACCTAGTTGACCAGTTGTGCTAGGCAGAATTACCTCTTCAGCACTGGAATCCCAAACAGTTTTGTCGGGAGAAACTACACGAATAGTTAAAGCCATAGTTTGTTACTTGTCAGTTGTCAGTTGTAAGTTAGCTCATCGCTAATGGCTAATTGTCAAAACTAGCCATCATTCCATTAGCGATGAGCAATCCTTCAATTAGCCTTTGATTTTTTCGGCTTTAGCCATCGCTTCGTCAATCGTGCCGACCATGTAGAAAGCCTGCTCTGGCAACGAATCCAACTCTCCAGAGAGAATCTTCTTAAAGCCGTCGATTGTTTCTGTCAGCTTCACATACTTACCAGGAGATCCGGTAAAGACTTCTGCCACGAAGAACGGCTGAGACAAGAAACGCTCAATTTTACGCGCACGAGCCACAGTCAAGCGGTCATCTTCAGACAATTCATCTAAACCCAGAATTGCGATGATGTCTTGCAGTTCCTTATAGCGCTGAAGAGTTGCTTGCACTTCACGAGCAATCCCGTAGTGATCTTCACCAACAATAGCAGGCTGCAACATGGTGGAAGTAGAACCCAGCGGATCTACAGCCGGATAAATTCCCTTAGCAGCCAAGCCGCGAGACAACACAGTTGTTCCGTCCAAGTGAGCAAAGGTGGTTGCTGGCGCGGGGTCGGTTAAGTCGTCCGCTGGCACATACACTGCTTGAACAGAGGTAATCGAACCTTCAGTGGTTGAGGTGATTCGCTCTTGCAAGTCTCCCATGTCGGTTGCCAGAGTCGGCTGATATCCCACAGCAGAAGGCATCCGTCCTAGTAGCGCCGACACTTCCGAACCTGCTTGCACAAACCGGAAGATGTTATCAATAAACAGCAACACGTCTTGCTTACTGACATCGCGGAAATACTCAGCCATTGACAGTGCTGCCAAGCCTACGCGCATTCTCGCGCCGGGTGGCTCGTTCATCTGACCGTATACAAGGGCGATTTTCGATTCATTGAGATTATCTTTATTAATAACCCCAGACTCGATCATTTCATTGTAAAGGTCATTTCCCTCGCGGGTGCGTTCGCCCACGCCGCCGAACACAGACACACCACCGTGGTTGGTGGCAATGTTGTTGATCAGCTCCATCATAATTACAGTTTTGCCGACACCAGCACCGCCGAATAAACCGATTTTGCCGCCGCGTCGATAGGGTGTCAGCAGGTCGATAACTTTAATCCCGGTTTCAAACACTGATGGTTTGGTTTCCAGGTCAGTCAGCTTGGGTGCTGCACGGTGGATGGGGAAGGTTTCCTGGGCATTAACTGGCCCTTTGTTGTCTACAGGTTCGCCCAACACGTTGAAAATCCGACCCAAAGTGGCGGGGCCAACGGGAACGCTGATGGGAGCGCCAGTGTCTACCACGTCCATACCGCGCACAAGTCCATCGGTGGAACTCATAGCAACGGCACGCACTTGGTTGTCGCCCAAGAGCTGCTGCACTTCGCAGGTTACGGACACGTCTTGTCCGGCTTCGTTTTTGCCTTCAACCTTCAAAGCATTGTAAATTTGCGGCATTTTGCCAGTCGCAAATTCCGCATCGATAACGGGACCGATGATCTGGGTAATACGCCCTACGTTTGTCTTGTCTGTGGTGGCTACCATGCTTGTGCCTATGTTGTGAAGCTATCTATATAGATACAGGAAAACGGTCTTAACATTTAGCAATGCCATTTTCCAGATTACCATGCCACAGCGATCGCACAGCTAGAGATGATCCCTATGAGGATGCGATCGCTGTTGATGATTTCCCCTTACTCAACCGGAAGGACTGAACTAAGGTGATTACAAAATAAACTGCTGTGCCAACCACAAGGAAAGCACAGACGCGATCGCCTTAATTGTTGAAGTCAGTTTAAGCTGTTAACGATCAGCTGTGGAGTTGGCGTTTTCGCTTTAGCATTGAAGTTGCACCTAAAGCACCACCAAACAGCAATGTTTTCGTTGATATTACTGCCGAAACTGTAGTCGCCGCCCGGAGTCCCCAAGTCAATCATCTTACCCTTTTCCCGCAATAAGGCGTGAACCTTCTGACTGTGCGAGGCGTAGGCTCCCCATCAACCCTGATATGAAAAATTGTAACTGATAAACAAAACTTATGTTCTATGTCATGCTGTAGGTGCTTCGCCTTGCCTGATATGAAGCGTTACCCCTATTTGTTTTACATAGAATTGAGACTATTTTCCTTGGCTTTGTGTCACTGTTGGCTCAACAGCCGCGACCGGACACCTAAAGCACAAAATGTTAATATACCGAACACAGAGGAGGTTTCAGGAATTTCACGGGCTGCCAAACGGAACTCAGCCATAGCAAAACCATTAGCAGCACCGCCCGTTCGGTCAGTGATTGTAACGGAGGAAAGCACACCTCCATTAGTGGCGTAGAATCCGAAATACTTGGCACCTCCAAAACCATTTATTTCTTGGGTCAGAGTTGCCAGACTACTATCAATAACCGTTACTGTAATTTTGTATGTACTAAACATATCTGGCTCTACATACAAATCAAACGCAGATATACCAAAGGGCAATTTAATCTTCGTGGTCACAACATTAGCGCCGCTATAGTAGACCTCGCCCATGTGGCCATGACTCCACGTTGTCCAGCTGGAACCAATATATCGTTTTTCTACCGTAGGGCTAAAAGTTAAGTTGCCAAACGGTGAAGAAAGGGTCGAAACCGATGATAACTCCGCTTCGGGGCTATCTGGCACCGTCACCATATTGAAACCTAGATTGGCTAAAGTGTCCGTTCCTGTTGCCCACGACCCAGAATCGTCTACTGCAATAATTGCTGCCTTAACAGGGGGCGCATTAGCTAAAGATGCAAGGGTTATAAATGTTACGCCAGCAGTAATCATAGATAGCTTTTTCATAAAAGCTGAGGTTTTCATAGGACTCATTTTTCTACAAGTGTGCATATTCACAGGAAACGTCTTGAGAAGTGCGTTAATTTGCACTGTTGATCTAGCGATTCCGAAAGATTTAGCGTTTGTATACTCCTAGTGGCTTGCTAGTTGTAATAGTAGAGTCACCAGAAATTGGCTTCATTAGTAAGAATCAATCACCAGCAAAAATGAGTTAAGATCATTTCCTATTAATTGTTTTGAGCAATTATCTGCACAGATGATGAAAAGATATTGCCTTAGTCGTTAATAGAAGCCCTCAGGAATCTTACTGACGAAAATTATGTATCCCTCAAACTTAATGTTGATTCAGTAATTTTTCTGACGTGCGATCGCAACGTTTGTTTCTCTAAAAGCTACTTATTTCATATGTGGACTGGAATTCTTATTTGCTAAGTTTGGTTAGAACATAGCTAGGGAAAGTTTGGCATATATTTAATGGCTATGGCTAGTATTTATACGTAATCTTTATTAAAAAAACATATTTAACTACGGTATTTTCGGATACCGATAGAGGATTAAGTAGCTATATCACTTGTTGCATATAGCTTGCAAGGTTTCTAAGAAGCGCTTGATTACATTAAATCTATATAAAATTTTAGTAAAGCCTGATTGTAATAAAATGTTATTTCTACAGGTATCCAGGTATACTTTTCAGCTATTTTTCCGGCAAAATGTGCTGTTGAAATATCCCTTGGGAATTTTATTTTGGCTAAAACCTGCTGAGATTAAAATAATTTTTCTGGCGGCGATATAAGACAGAGTTGATGTTATTTTTGTATTAATTGTTGCTTTTGTTTGCAATTTTCAAGCTATGGCGAAATGAGAAATAAAGCAATTATAAACTGGTAAGAAAACCAGGCATAGGAAGTGAAGGTTCTATTTTTTTGAAAGAAAAATTCACCCTTTTTCTAGGGGCAGATTCAATACCATCATTTGAACCATATTTTAAAGGAGTGTATTTTAAAATACATTTTCTCCGGCTTAAGCTTTCTGTAGGGTTGCAGGAAGGATGAAAGCGATCGCTCTCAACTTTCCCACTTTTGGAAAAATACCCGTGCAGCTCTGGCTTTGTAAGCCAGAGCTGCACGGGTAGACTTAGTTTGTAAAACATTGAGGCAACGTCTGCGGGTATATATACAAGCAGGCGTTGCACCGCCAAATAACGGTTACGCTAAATTTTTCGCTGGTATTTACGCTTATAGGCTATACCAGCACCCACAGCACCAAACGCTAGTAAACCGAACGCCGAAGAAGGTTCCGGAACGTGTTCAACTGCCACGTCAAAAGAACTGTAAGTAAAACCGTTATTACCATCAGAGACTTTTAACTTAACGTTATAAACACCGTCATTGTTAAAAGACCACTGCCCATCGGTACCAAAGAAATCATCATACTCGCCATCATCATCCAAGTCCCAAGCAAAGCTGAGAAGATCGTTGATACCCGGATCAGTTGCGGTAGCACCAAAATCAAACAACTCACCTTCTAAAACACTAATAGCCTTGGTGATGCTGGTAATTGTCGGCGCAACGTTCTCCACTGTGACGTTAAAAGAACCGAAATCAAAACCACCATCGCCATCGGCGACTCGCAACCCCACGGAATTGACACCTACATCTGTATAGGCATATTTTCCAGTTTGACCCCTGTAGTCATCATACCTACCGTCGCCATCCAAATCCCAGCGATATCTGAGAATATCGTAGATTCCCGGATCGGTAGCAGTAGCGGCAAAATCGAAGGATTCGCCTTGTTTAATAGTTAAATTTTGGGTGAGGCGGGTAATTGTGGGAGCAACGTTCTCCACTGTCACGTTAAAAGAACCGTAATCATACCCACCATCGCCATCGGAAACTTGCAGTTTGATGGGATTAGAACCCTCATCCGCAAAGGAATGTCTGCCCCTAATGCCAGTGCGATTATCATACTGACCGTTATTATCCAAGTCCCAATTGTAGGTGAGAATATCATTGATACCCGGATCGGTGGCTCTAGCAGCAAAATTGAAGCGATCGCCTTCTTTGATCGTGATATTTCGGGTGAGTCTATTGATGGTAGGAGCGACATTTAAAACAGTTAATGTCCTCGTGACAACACTTGCTTCACCTTTATCGTCCTGTACTTGCGCCGTTAAAGCATGGGTTCCTTCATCAGCATAAGTTCCTAAAGGCACAGTCACAGAACTGCTTCCAGCAGTATTTACCGCACTGCCAATAACATTGCCGTTCAGCCAGAAAGTAAGCGGATCGTTATTCGCATCACTGCCATATACAATTGGCGATACCGATTGACCCTCATTGATCGTGTAATTGTCCAAACTCACTATCGGTGCGACGTTTGGTGGTGGTGGCGGTGGTGGCGGGATGACGGGTGGCGGTGGTGGTGGGATGACGGGTGGCGGTGGCGGTGGCGTGATAGGTGGTGCTGGCTCTCGCGGCTTAACCGGATCGTTTGTGGTGCCGCTATCAGTATCGGCGATAAATGTCATTGTCCCGTTAAATCCGCTGTTCCATACCATTGCGAGACGTCCAAACAAGTCTCCCCGCGAAATATCAATCGGTACAGAGTAAGCGTAGTTATCGGGCCTTTTTCCAGATAACACCTCGAAGTTCCAACCATCTGCTGAGTTCGGCGTATATTCGCTATCTCTACTTCTGATCTGATCGAAAACAGCATTTCCAGAAATAGCATCAATCAGTAAAGAGTTAAGCGAGTTGCCACCAGAGTACGAAAACGTCCAGCCGTAGGCGTTATTATCGGAACTATAACCGTATGTATCGCCACGTTGGGTGAGTGACCAGCCAGTACCAAACGCTCCTCCTGAATTAGAGCCTGTGGCACCCCAGGTTGCAATTTCGTAGCTTCCATCAAGGAAGCCAACCTTAACTTGCATCCCACTCATCATATTTCCGGTAGTTTTATAGCCAGTGAGAGTTGTTGCCTGGGAGGGTGTGGCTGTGGTTCCTATGACAATAAAACTTGCCCCAACAATAGCAGTTGCTAGATTCCTCAAAGAGATATTCATAAACCCGGTTGCTCCTTAATGGTAGATTTTTGAAATTGTTAAGATGCGGCTGATTTTATAAATAAAAATCTACCTCCTTTTTTTCTAAAAAAGCTTAGTACAACAGGCTGAGCCAAGGCTTATTATTAGTAATATTCTAATAAATTTTTTAGCCAGCCAAAGCCTCGGAAAGAGTAAACACCCTTTTCTAGACGTAATAAGAAATATTGAAGTTCCGGAAAATTTATAAATTTCGTTATATTTTTTAGAGACCTAACGTAATTTTTTATATGCAAAAATTAGAGCTGTTAGGCTCTAATAAAAAGCAAAACTTTTTGCTTTTTTACTTTTAATGTCTTACCTTTTATAAATGTTGAAAATCTTCTGACTTCCAACTTTATTTATTTGCATGAGCGATGTACTCAACGCCAGAAATGCAGTCTCTATATAAGCTGCAAAGTTAACCTATTTGTTGTTTGTAGCGCAGGCGTCTCCCCGACAAAAGGCTCTTTTGCCTGTCTTACATACAAATGAAATAGGGCTGCTATAATGCAGCTTTTTTTATTTATGATCTTTATCTCCGATAGAGCTCGCAACTTAGAAAAGTGTTGCATACCTTATCTGGAAAAAACCAGTAGTTCTCGGTAATCTTTATAAAAAAAATATATTTAACTTGGTAAAACTCAGGTTAAAACATACAATAAATCAGCCAGATAGCTGAGCTTACATGATTTGTAAGCATCCTACCCCTAAGTGATTGTACTGAGATGATGTGAAGCTTCAGTAAAGGCTGACGTGAAGTGCGGGATGTATGGATACCTTACGGGTATCTACGCCATAAACCACGCGATCGCAACAACTCTACTACTTCCTAAAATGACAGAGAAATGATCGCTACTCAGACTCAGCCTTAACGCGGCGGATGGGCAAATTAGCAATTAACGCCGTCGCCCGTTGATTACTTTCTAAAGAAAATTCTAATCCGTCTGTCTCAATTTCAACGTAGCGAGAGACGACCTCCATAATTTCTTTCCGCATTGACTCAACCATCTCTGGCGTTAAGTCAGCGCGGTCGTGAGCGATTACCAATTGCAGACGGCGCTTGACTTCCGCACGGCTGTTGTCAGCACCCATGCGAGGAAAAAGTCGTTCTAAAAGTTCATTGATCATCGAACTGGCAGAAGTGAAGGTTAGATAATCTTAGACCACAATAATTTTCGGATGCGAGAAAAGACGTTTTCCTTCGCAGCATCCAAATCAATAAACTCGATTGGCTCACCTTCCAGGCGGCGTGCAATATTATAAAACGCCATTCCCGGTCGGGAGAGATTTTCAGCCAATACCAGAGGTTCGCCTCGGTTGGTGGAGACAATTACCCGCTCGTCGTCAGGGACAACGCCAATTAGAGGAATCGAGAGAATTTCTTGAACGTCTTCCACTGACATCATGTCATTGGCTTGCACCATTGCGGGCCGAATGCGGTTGACAATCAGGCGGGTGCTTTTGATAGTGTGTGCTTCCAGTAAGCCAACAACGCGGTCAGCGTCGCGCACGGCGGCAATTTCTGGCGTAGTGACGATCAAGGCTTCTTGGGCGGCTGCGATCGCATTCTGGAAGCCCATCTCAATACCCGCCGGAGAGTCAATCAAAACATAATCGTACTTTGCCGCTAACTCATTGACCAACTTCTTCATCTGGTCTGGAGTAACTGAATCCTTAGTTCGATTTTGGGCAGCTGGTAGTAGCACCAGTCCCGGTTGGCGCTTATCTTTCACCAAAGCTTGATCCAGCCGACACTCACCAGCCAGAACTTCAACAGCAGTGTAGACAATCCGATTTTCCAACCCCAGCAACAGATCCAAATTTCTCAGACCGAAATCCGCATCCACCAAGGCAACTTGCCGCCCCAATCGAGCTAGAGCCATGCCCAAATTTGCCGTTACAGTGGTTTTTCCTACCCCTCCTTTGCCGGAGGAAATTACAATAATGCGACTCATGTTGAAAGATTTGTTTTTTGACTTCTGATTTTGTTCTAGGCGCGGTTTATTGCGGCTTTGTTTTTGCCTTTTAAATTATGTTAATGGCTTAGCTATTGAGTTTTGTAGTTGTGATATATAGTTATCACTCAAAAATAATAACTCCTTAACCGAAAACTAGCGCAAAACTTGGTGAGAGTGGGAGAGCGGGAGAGGGGGAGAATGTGGCTAGTTCCCCCTCAGAGACAGGCAACTAGCCATTATTTTTTTGCCTTTTAAGTTTTGCCTGTTTATCCCCTAGCCCCCAGTGATAAAAATTGGGTTTTGGGAAAATCAGCAGCTTTAGCGATGCGAATTCCTTCCGGCGTTACATAAGCAACCTCCGGGTAAAATTGAGCAGGTGGCGTTTCCGGCGATCTGGCTAAATAATCGCCTATTCGCAGCTGAGTAGGTTCCATCTGTAGCGCCATAATCAGACATTGAGAATTCCCCTCAGCACCAGCATGAGCAATTCCCCGCAAGCGTCCCCATACTAAAATATCGCCTGCCGCTATAACGCTACCGCCCGGATTTACTTCTCCCAGGATAACGACGGTGCCGGGATGACGAATTTCCATGCCAGAACGTACAGTAGTTTGCAGATACAAAGGTTCTGTTAATAAAGGTGCTGGCCCCGAAGGCTTTTCATTGAGGGAGGAAACTGGGGGCGACTGTTCCACCGAGTACCCAGCAGTAGCAGCAGCGACAGCAGTTTGACGGCGTGAAGTGTAAACGCGCTTAAGTTTTAGCTGGTCTTCAGAAAGAGCATCAGCGATCGCTTGCAGCTGGCGTGCATCCAACAAGCGATCTTTCGCCACCAAATGCACCGCTGTATTTGGTTGCCAGAAGCGATCGCCTCCATTCAGGCGCTGCTTTAGCTGTTGCCAAAGATCAGACCCGCTGCTAGTAGCAGGTGTCTCCGCTTCTGGGGGCAAAATTAACATTATCCCCCCATCCTCATTTTTGATGCGAACTTGCTCGTGGCAATTCACCTCCCTCGGATTATCGGGAACAACTGAAACAGCTATAGGAACGGAGGAATCAGAAGTCATGGGCGAAAAGTCTGACCTGGGCGGAATTGACTAATTATCCATAATAGAGGCAAGCGGCTTCTGCTGTAGAAATACTGCTGTCGCTTATCCTAGAAACGCCGGAAGCATCTATCTGGGCTGACGATTTTCTAAAGATTCTTAGTCAAACGTCGATAAACCGTGGCTAACGCATCGGCATCTCCTACATTGCCAGGAAACAGCACCACTGGCAAATTAGGAAACTGAGGATGACTCTCTGGAGTCCGCACCATCGAACATCCAGCCAAAATTTGACCGAGTAACCGCGCCGAAGTCAGCGCCAAACCCGTACTCAAGACATCATTGGAAGTAATCCCGCCCTTGCTAATCAGAAAGCCGATATCTGTCGGTAAACCGCGCACGATATCCATCAACAAGGCGGAAACATCTGCCCCAAACTGCAACCTTGTCTGCACATCCTTGAAGCTGAGTTCCTGGCGGCTAGTGTAAACTACTGGCGTTTTACCTGAATTATGCGCCGCTTGAACTTTGGTATGAGTTTCCTTGAGGAGTGTTGCCGACTGATTGATAGAATCATCAACTAAACGCGCCACCTCAACCTCAATGCCCAATATACCCGGTTCTTGCAATAGCTTTTCCAGCTGTTGCGTCGTCTTTTTGACGTGGGAACCGACGATTACCGCGCCCGGTTTGCCACCTCGCACATATTGCGCCATATCCTCGGCGGCGACGGGTTGAGGAGGTAAGGCAGCTAAGGCGGTTAAAATACTGGCAGCACTGCGAAATAAGAAACGTTTCCCTTGACTTGCTGCTTTGAGAATATCCTGGGCAAACTTGTTCAAGTCGTCTTGGGTTTCCCCATCCACAACACCGCACTGATTACCCGTCAGGTTCATCAATCGTTGCCAACTTCCGGCGCGAATATCTGATAATAAAAATCTTTCAACGGTGTTAGCTGAAATCCTGCCTTTCGTCTTTTCTTGGACATAATCGGGCAGGTAGGAATGATGGTAGCCAAAGACAGAATCGCGGGCAAACTCTGTTTCATGAACTGGTGTGGGAACACCATCGATAATCAGATAATGTACGCTATCGCGGGTAATTCGTCCCCCCTCGAAGAAAGCTGGAACCAAAAAATGAGCATCAAAGGGGCCAATTTCTTCAGCAATGATATCCGTTTCGACTGGGTAATGTCCGCGCAGGGTGGAGTCGGAACGACTGACAATTAGAAAATCTTGGATGTCACAGACGGCGGAGTCCTCAGACTGAAGCGAAGCGATCGCTTCCTTCAAGTTATGGCAAACTTCTCTAGTAACAGCCATTGCTTCTTGTGGTGTCAGCGCCCTAGTATTTGTCAGCACAAAGAAAATCGGCGACTCATCAGCTAACCCCAATCGCAAGGTTTCCACGTCCCAGCGCGTCAGCAGCAGGCAGCTGTGGACAGTTTGAGAACCAGTGGGGTCATCATCTAGGACAATAATTTTTGGGTTGGTTGTCATCAGAAAAATGGGAGAAACCCCGTCATGACCGCGAAGCACAGGACGGCTTTACAAGAACTATCAAGCCACAATCAACCCGTTTGAACGACGAATCAATTGCACTTTGCTAGAAGATATTTGTCCTAACCGTTTCCAGTTAGCAACGCTTACAGACACCTGTTTTTCGGTGTCGCCACTGACGTAACCAATCCCTTTCGGGGAGCTGACTAAATCACCTTTACGAACGCCGTGACGAGTTGTAGACCCGCCATACTTCCGACGAATCCCACCTTTACCTGGAACCATCAAATGAAGTTGGCGACGCGAAATTGGAGGACGACGAATCACCTTAAAGGGGGCAACCGTTACCGATACTTCACCCGTCCATTGATGCCCGTAAGCCTTGGCAGTGTGGAAAGATTCGTACTTAATGAAAGCAGAACAAGCCAGTGCAATTCCGTCTACTGCATGAGTTGCGGGAATTGCATCACCTTTTTGATGCTTCTGTTTGTGCAAGCCTAGCTGTGTTCGTAGCTGGGAAGTTTCCCAACCTTTACGAGTTTCAACTGGAGCAAATTCGGCTAGTTGAGTCAGCGCCCATTTTTGACCGACCATCACCGGAGAGAAGGATTTAGAGCCTTTCGCCTCTACAATTTCGTAAACGATGCCAGTGATAGGTAGAACTTTGCACAACTCTTTTACTACTCGCAATTCAAGCTGTCTATTGGCTCGAATGCTAGGAGGTAATTTGCGCTGCTTGCGGTTGCTGAACCTTTTTTGACGATGAGCACGTTGGGAATAGGCAACCTGGCGATTGATTCGCCTATTCCGTCGCCCCCGTCGCATCATGGCGCGTTGCTCCATCCGGTCTTTTACCTTTTGGAATGGCAGAATTAAATGAGCTGTAAACAACGAGACTTTAGAGGATTGGACACCAATGCCCGAATAAAGTTTACCAGAGTCAATGCCAATCACAATCGGTTGAGTTTCAGAGCCAGATGGTTCGTCTACCAATTGGACATAGAACTGTCCTAAGTCGTTAAACTTGGCGACTGCAAAACCCTCTCGAATCCACTTCCTAGCCCGCCTCGGTTTTGTCGGCATAAGTGGCTGATGATTGACTGAGACAACTGGAATACGCATTTAAGAGATAATCCTGTGCGTGAGTTTAAGTCCCTTCGCTCAACTTGATTAAGATGTCTTGGCTTGCCCAACGCCTGAACCAATCAGGCTTAGAGTGAATCAGAACTAGGGAAGCATTCGGAGGTCTGTACCAAATCAAGTCTCATTGAGCTATTCACCGCTTGCGTTGTCCGAATTGGTTCGGTCAATCCTCGTCCCTTCTAGGGCGAGGTTGGTGAACTCTTCTTGTACGCTGACACCAATCTGCAAAGCTTCATTCAATAATTGTCCATATTCACTCGCCTCTTGACTGACTTGCAACGCTCTGACTGCTGCTAAATTATTGTTAAACAGTTCGCAATTTTTAGCAATCAGGTCTTTGTTATCTCGCAAAATCCTTTCGGTTCTCAAAGCCCTAACTAAATCTTCTCTTGTCAGTTGTAGTCCGGCAATTACGTTTTCTCGTTCGCTGAGACTTTCTGACATACTTCCCGCATTTTCCAGCTGATCGTGAATATGTATGGCTTTAATAACGGAATTATATTTATCAACTTCATCAAGCAGATTTATCAGTAATTTTGGACTTCTTTTCTTTACCCAAATCCATCGGCAGATAGATACTAAAATTGGCGTTATTATCAATAAAATAATTACAGCAATAATTGAGTAACCAAGAGTAGGTAAAATAATAAAGGTATAAACAAAGCCACAAATAATAGGAGTAAGCGCTAGTCCGATTAGTAGCTCATTAAATAAAAAATTAAACCGATTTTCAGGTTTTTGGAAAAGTGAGGGTCTGAAGACCTCATCTGTATCAACTCCAGTCAAATGTTTCAGTTCTCCCTTAGTAATTTCCAAACCTTGCAAATCTGGCTGCACAGATTAATACTCCTGGGATATTGAGTTGGCTATTTATGGTATTTTACTCGCGTTTTGCGGAATAAAGGCTATGCGATCGCTTCCGGGAGATTAAGACCGATTGTGTAACTTTTATGGAGAGCAGCCAGGGACACATACCACCATAATCTGAGCGGAAGCGATCGCTTGGCAGAATTGAAACTACAACTGTTCGGGCGTTTGTTATAAGGAGCAACGGCATGAATGATGAGCGATCTAATCGGCGGGGTGGCAACAACTACGAGCATCTAACGAGAAACCTGCTACTAATGACCACAGGGGGTATTTTGCTGGCGACGCTGTTCGTACTGATTGGTATCTGGCGCACGGGTACTCGCTTTGTGGGCGAACTCAATTCTATGTTTAACCCTTCACCTGCCACACCCCAGGTTGATGTACGCTCAGTAGTTGTCCGTCAAGTGAAGAATGCCAGCGAACTAACCACCGCCGTCTTTACAATGGAAGCAGTCGTGCCCACCAGTCAAGATAGAAAATTAGGTGAATATGTTATTGGCACAACCAGACTGCTCTACATTGCTTATGGCGAGGTGAAAGCTGGGGTAGACTTGAGCCAGCTAAAAGCTGACAACGTGCAAATCGTCAACGATACTATTCTGCTGCGTCTTCCGCCACCCCGCATCCTCGACAGCAAAATTGACGTAAATCGCTCTAAAGTATATGACTACGACCGAGGGTTTTTAGGCTTGGGGCCAGACGTAGCACCCCAGTTGCAGACCCTAGCCCAGCAAGAAACGCTCTTGAAAATTATCACCGCCGCTTGTAGTCAGGGGTTGTTAAAGCAGGCAAACGACAGAGCAGAGCTAGTTGTTTCCCAGCTTTTGAATGTAGCAGGTTACAAAGAAGTTTTGGTGGAAACTACTTCGCCCCCACCAGAAAGCTGTAAGTGAAGCGACTGGGGAGGATACACAGGCGTAGAAAATATACAATATAAGCCAAACCCTGAAGGTATCTAGCCACGAACACTGGTTTATAAACTACACATTTATGACAAACCCGTCAATACCTTCACTAATGCCTGACTTTCAGACTTTGTTTGAGTCAATCCCAGGCTTCTATCTGGTATTGATGCCAAATTTTACTATCGTGGCGGTTAGCGATGCTTACTTGCGTGCCACGATGACAAAGCGGGAGGAAATTCTGGGACGCAGAATGTTTGATGTTTTCCCCGATAATCCAGACGATCCCAGCGCTACGGGGGTTCGGAATCTGAAAGCTTCCTTGGAGAGCGTGCTACAAAATCGGGTGGCGGATACGATGGCGGTGCAGAAGTACGACATTCGCCGCCCGGAATCAGAGGGAGGTGGATTTGAGGAGAAATATTGGAGTCTGATTAATTCGCCAATCTTTGGGGAAAACGAAGAGATTGCCTATATCATCCATCGTGCCGAAGATGTAACAGAATTTGTCCGCCTCAAGCAGTTGGAAATTGAGCAGCACAAGCTCACCGAAGAACTGCAAGCACGAACCCAGCAGATGGAAGCTGAGATTTTCTTGAGAGCGCAAGAGTTACAGGATGTAAACAAACAGTTAAGAGCAGCCAATGAGGAACTGGCAAAGGCGCGTGACCAAGCGCTGGCAAAGGCGCGTGACCAAGCGCTGATGGCGCAAGAGGAAGTCACAAGCATTTTGGAAAGCGTGACCGAGGCGTTTGTTGGCTTAGATAGGGAGTGGCGAATTACCTATGTGAACCAACAGACGGCGAGGCTTAACGGTAAACAGCCGGAGGACTTCATTGGCAAAACCCACTGGGAGGTTTGGCCCTGGTCAGTAGGGACTCGCGTTGAGAGGGAATATCGTCGAGCAGTTAGTGAGCAGGTGGCTGTTCATTTTGAAGAGTTGTACGAGCCGTTGAATATGTGGTTGGAAATTGCTGCTTATCCTACCAAAGACGGACTCGGCATTTATTTTCGGGACATTAGCGATCGCAAAGCTGGGGAGAAACAGCGCGAACACTTGCTCTTCCAAGAGCAGCAACACACAACCCGCTTACAAAAACTGGCTGAGGCAACGTTAGCTATTAACTCGGCTTTGTCAATAGAAGAGGTGTTACAAGTAATTACAGAACAGGCACGTTCTGTCATCGATGCACACCAGTCAGTCACCAGTTTGACGGTCGATCAAAACTGGACTCAGGCGATTAATTCGGTTTCGCTTTCAGATAAGTATGCTGCATGGCGAGATTATGATGAAAAGACTGATGGTTCTGGGATTTACGCCTGTGTCTGCCACATGAATCGCCCGATGCGGATGACTCAGGCTCAACTGGAAGCTCATCCCCGATGGCGAGGGTTTGGGGATGCGGCTGACAAGCATCCACCGATGCGGGGTTGGTTGGCGGCACCTCTGACGGGACGGGATGGACGTAATATTGGTTTGCTCCAGTTATCAGATAAGTACGAGGGCGAGTTTACCGAAGAAGACGAAGCGATTGTTGTGCAGCTGGCGCAGATGGCATCGGTGGCGATTGAGAATGCGCGGTTGTACGAAGCCCAACAGAATGCACGTACTCAGGCGGAAGCCGCCAACCGAGTTAAGGATGAATTTCTGGCTGTGCTGTCTCATGAATTGCGATCGCCTCTGAATGCCATACTGGGTTGGGCGCAAATGTTGCGATCGCGCTCTTTTGACCAGAAAACTACATTTCGCGCGTTGGATACAATTGAGCGCAATGCCAAGTTGCAAACTCAACTAATTGATGATTTGCTGGATATTTCCCGGATTATTCAGGGTAAGCTAAGTTTGAATGTCTCCCAGGTGGATCTAGTTTCACCGATTGAGGCAGCAATTGAAACTATGCGTTTAGCTGCTGAAGCTAAGTCGATTAATGTTAAATTTTTGATTTTAGATTCTGAATTTCAGGTAAACAAAAATCCCAAATCCCAAATCCCAAATCCCAAATTTCTAGTTGCAGGTGATCGCAATCGATTACAACAAGTTATCTGGAATCTACTCTCCAATGCCATCAAGTTTACATCTTCTGGGGGAATTGTAGAAATTAAACTTGAGGCTATAGGTTCAAACGCGCAAATTAAAGTCAAAGATACAGGTGTTGGAATAAGTGCTGATTTTCTGCCTCATGTCTTTGATTACTTCCGCCAAGCTGATAGCAAAATTACCAGATCGTTTGGTGGCTTGGGATTGGGATTGGCGATCGTGCGTCAGCTGATAGAATTGCATGGCGGAACTGTTAGCGCCGAAAGTCTTGGAGTTGGGCTTGGGGCAACGTTTATCGTGCAATTACCGCTTATTAAAGATGAAAGCATAAGTAAGGATGAATTTAATTCATCCCCCATCCCTGATTCCTCATCTTTACCTCTTGAGGGCGTGCGGATACTTGTTGTGGATGATGAAGCCGACACCCGCGAATTTTTGACCTTTGCGCTGGAAGAATATGGTGCGGAAACGATGGTAGCTGCATCAGCAGCAGAAGCGCTAAAAGCATTGGAATTGTATCATCCAGATGTGTTATTAAGCGACATCGGAATGCCAGAAGAAGACGGCTATAGTTTGATCCGCAAAGTGCGATCGCTTTCTTTAGAACGTGGCGGAAGCATAAAGGCTGTAGCACTGACAGCTTACGCTAGAGAGGAAGACCAGGAACGGGCTATCTCTGCCGGGTTCCAGATGCACGTAGCTAAGCCGGTCGAACCAGCAGAGTTGGTGGCGGCGGTGTCAAGTTTGGCGTTTGGTTCTTGAAAGTCATCTATCATCGCAATGGCACTTCAGCTGAGGGGAAAAAATAGTCGCAAGTAAGTGGATAAAATTTCTTTCCCCCAAAAAGCTGTTAAAACCGCTCCCAGTGCCAGAAATGGGCCAAAAGGTATCGCTTGACGGCGCTTTAGTAAACCGAGTGCTAAAGCCCCTCCGCCACCAAATGCACCCACCACACACGCTAAAAACCCAGCTAGAAGCAAATACTTCCAACCCAACCAGGCTCCCATCATCGCCGCCAGTTTAGCATCTCCGCCACCCATCGCTGCTTGCCCAAAAACTAATGCTCCGACAATGGTAATGATGTCAAATAACCATATTCCGACAACTGCACCAAAAATACTCGATGACAAATAATTTACCAATCCTACCCAACTTGCCTCTGGGAGAAAACCTGCGATCGCTTGAAACACTAATCCCAAAATTAATCCCGACTGAGTAAGTGGATTTGGCAACGTCATTGTGTCTAAATCTATCAAAGATAGTGCCAAAAGCCAGCTGAAAAAAGCCCAATACCCTAGCGTTTGCCAGGACATTCCAAAAACCAAGAATACCAGCAAAAATAGCGCCCCAGTTGCTGCCTCAACCATTGGGTAACGCAGGGAAATCTTACTTCTACAGTGGCGACATCGCCCCCGCAGCAACAGCCACCCGAAAATTGGTACATTCTCGCGCTTACCCAGCCGATGCAAGCAATGGGGACACCGAGAAGGAGGCCAAAGAATAGACAAACCCGCTGGTAGCCGATAAACAACTACATTCAGAAAGCTGCCTATTGCGGCACCCAAGGCAAAGACAATGAAAACAGCAGGCAACGCCAATAGGGTATCCATAATTGGGGATTGGGGGCTGGGGATTGGGGATTGGGGAAGATAGGAAAGCAAATTCTTAATCCCTAATCCCCAATTATCAGGTTCTTCGTGAAATTAGTTTAAATATTTTCAAAAGAATGATACTTTTTCTGGTATTCTTATAATATGATTAATTACTTTTAAATGATTTTCTTCATAATCTAAATCTAACCAAAAATTCAAAAAATGCACAGATTTCCATTGTTTAAGTATACATTAATAGGTCAACCAGTAGAGCAAAACTGGATACAAAAAAGTTTTTTTGCCTTTTTCAAATTTTCGCGGCAATATCAATAAATTTCAGATTCAATCTGACTAAGAGGTACAAAACACTCTTGTGGCAGGAGAATTGGTTTATTGTAAAAAATCAACTTTCCGCGACAAGTGTATCGGTCAATTGCCACACCCAAAGGGCGCTGTACGCGGTCTGGATGAACTTCCGAGTAAGTGCGATAGATTTGTCTGGCTGCTCTGATGATACTGGGATCTAGCAACACGGGAATCTCTATCCTTTCAGTCCAAGTTTCTGTTCGTTGCTGTGAAGCGTAAACCACTTTTAACCCCTATTGTTTTTTGTTAGCTGTTAATCAAGAGCGTGCAATGGCATCAATCAAGCATGGCAATTTTAAGTTTTGGGAAAAGTTTAATTAGGACTCCTCCAGTGCTTGAATCAAACTATCACCCATTGCGCGGCACCCTAAAAGATTCATTCCTTCGGACATGATATCGCCTGTACGATCGCCTTTATCGAGAACTTGCAATACCGCTTGTTCAATTTTATCTGCGGCAACAGGCTGATTTAAGCCGTAGCGTAGCATCATTGCGGCACTGAGAACCTGGGCTAGAGGATTTGCCTTATCTTGCCCAGCGATATCGGGGGCAGAACCGTGAACGGGTTCAAAGACACCGGGGCCAGACGCACCTAAACTGGCAGAAGGTAACATACCAATACTGCCTGTAAGCATAGCGGCAGCATCAGAAAGGATATCACCAAAAAGGTTGCCTGTAACAATTGTGTCGAATTGTTTAGGTCTACGGACAAGTTCCATAGCGGCGGCATCGACATAGAGGTGAGAAAGCTCCACATCAGGATATTCTTTAGAGAGGAGAGTAATGCGATCGCGCCAAAGTTGCGACACCTCCAGCACATTCGCCTTATCCACAGAGCATAGCTTACCGCCGCGTTTTTGCGCTGTTTCAAAAGCTACTCGCCCAATTCTGTCAATTTCCGCCTCAGTGTAAGCCATCGTATTTACACCGCGTTTTTCCCCAGTTTCCGTCTCAAAAACGCCCTTTGGTTGCCCGAAATAAATTCCCCCAGTAAGTTCGCGTACCACCATCATATCGACACCCTCGACAACTTCCCGCTTCAATGACGAGGCATCAACTAGCTGAGGTAATATTTTAGCGGGACGCAAATTAGCAAATAAACCCAATCCCGCCCGAAGTCCCAATAATCCGGTTTCTGGGCGTTGATGGCGAGGTAAATTATCCCACTTGTAACCGCCAATTGCTGCCAGTAAAACAGCATCGCTATTGCGGCAAGTTGAGAGAGTTTCGTCGGGTAGTGGTGAGGAGGTAGCATCAATCGCTGCACCGCCGAGGAGTGCTTCTGTGAATTCAAAGCTTAAATCGAGTTGCTTCCCTACGACTTTTAAAACATCTACCGCCACTGCCATAATTTCAGGGCCAATGCCATCGCCGGGTAAAAGAGTAATGCGGTAGTTCTGTGCCATAGCTCGTTATGGGTAAATGTTTAATCTGCTGAAAGTGGTTGCAGAGTAAATATAATACACAGCAACTGTACCGATGGAGTTTTTAATCTACTTAGATTTAGATGTTTTGTTTAAATTTCGGAAACGCTGATGGCAAATGCTGTAGGTAAAGGCTACGCTATGGTCAATCTAGCGGTCTGTAAAGTCAACCCCCAGCAGCTATGGCAAAAGAACTGGCAATACGTACTTGTGGACTCACCAAGCAATTTGATCGGCATATTGCAGTTAATGATATAGATTTACAGGTAAAAGCCGGGGAAGTCTACGGACTAATTGGGCCGAATGGTGCCGGAAAAACTACGCTGTTGCGGATGTTGGCGGCAGCTGAAGAACCAACAACGGGTGAAATTTATATTAATGGCGATCGCTTGCAAAGAGATCACTCTAACCCAACCCTGAAGCGGCGACTCGGCTATCTTCCCGACGATTTTCCCCTGTATGACGATTTGACAGTCTGGGACTACTTAGACTATTTTGGACGACTTTATCGCTTGCGAGAGCCACATCGCAGCCAGCGCCTGCGAGAAGTTTTGGAACTGGTGCAACTCACCAATAAGCGCAATAGCATTATTTCCACCCTCTCGCGGGGGATGAAACAGCGCCTGAGTCTTGCCCGGACGATTATTCACGAGCCAATTTTGCTACTGTTAGATGAACCAGTTTCCGGCTTAGACCCAATTGCCAGGATGCAATTCCGGGAAATCATCAAAGTCTTGCAGGAAGCTGGGATGACAATTGTGATTTCTTCCCATGTCCTTAGCGACTTAGCGGAACTTTGTACCTCAGTCGGCATCATGGAACTAGGTTTTTTAGTGGAAAGTGCGCCGCTAAAAGAACTTTATCGCCGTTTGTCGCGACAGCAGATTTTCCTGTCAACATTGGGTAAGCTAGAAGCACTTATTACCCAACTGAAAAACCATCCTTTAGTCGAAGAATGGGAGGTGGTGCCGGGACAAGAGCGAGTACGTCTTTATTTTACCGGGAGTCAGGAAGAGTGTGCTAAGTTATTGCGATCGCTCGTAGAATCCGGCATTGAGTTGACCGAATTCCACTGCACTCAAGAAGACCTGGAAACTATCTTTCTCAAACTGGGACACCAGCAAGCCTCATAGATTTTGGATTTTAGATTTTGGATTTGATTGGAAATTTAAACTCTAAAATTCCGTTGATTCTGGAGAATTTTTTACTCATGAAAGTTAATTGGACAGATCGGCTGGGAGACTTAAACCCCCAGTTATTGCGAGAATTCAAAGGGCGTTTAAAACCCCGTAACGTACTGATTGCAGTAGGTATATCCCTGCTGGGGCAGATGCTACTGCTAATGAGTTATAGCACCATGTTGCCTCTTGATACTGGTAACACCGACATTTACAACAGATATTGCAGAGGAAAACTTGGCGATACCAAATGCTTGCGGGATGCCCTTGGCAATATTGACATTAACTGGCAACTGTGGTGGCTAGATGTATTCGTCTCGCTGAGTGTTATTGGTTTCTTAACCGTGTTAGTGGTTGGCACCTATATGCTGATCAGCGACCTGGCGCGGGAAGAAAATCGCGGTACGCTTAACTTCATTCGTCTGAGTCCCCAGTCTACTACCAGCCTTTTCAGCGGCAAACTTTTGGGTGTGCCGATTGTCATGTATCTTTTGGTAGGTTTGGCGATTCCTTTGCATTTATTCGCGGGACTGTCGGCAGAAATTCCTTTAGCCCTTCTTTTGGGCTTTTACGGGGTCGTCGTTGCTAGTGCCGCTTGCTTCTACAGTGCGGCGCTACTCTATGGCTTAGTCAGCGGTGGACTAGGTGGATTCCAAGCTTGGTTCGGCGGCGGCATCGTGTTAGCTTTTCTGAGCATGATGACTGCCATGAACCTTCACAACGGTTCAGTAGCCGGTAATAATGCACTAGACTGGCTGCAAGTATTTTCTCCTTCAGTTGTACTGCCATATCTAATAGATGCCAGTCCTCTAGGGAAAATGTATTCTTTGGGAATGGAGCAGCGACAAGCGTGGCAATGGTTTGGCTTACCATTGGGTGCCAGTCTTTGGAACATGGCCAGCTTTAGCTTACTGAACTATGCTCTGGGAACCTTCTGGTTTTGGCAAGGGCTGAAACGTTGCTTCCACAACTCCGGTGCTACTCTACTGAGCAAGCGTCAAAGTTACTTGATCACAGCTTGTTGTGAAGTTGCGCTAATCGGATTTTCTCTGCAACTACCAAAATGGTTCGAGAATCCAGACGCTATACCAGCAAGACTGTTCGAGAATTTTGGCGCTTTACTGCTGTTGAATCTGCCGCTGTTTTTGTGTCTAATGGCAGCTTTGTCACCGCACCGCCAAGTCTTGCAAGATTGGGCGCGTTACCGCCGCGAGGGGACATCTTCTCGTGGTAAGAAACTCGTTCAAGATTTGGTTTGGGGTGAGAAAAGCCCCTCACTGGTGGCAGTGGCGCTGAATTTGCTGATTGCCTCACTAATAGTCGTACCCTGGATATTGGTTTGGCCTGATAGCGACTATAAGCTATCAGCACTAATGACTGTAGTGCTGAGCGTGAATCTAATCTTGATTTATGCAGGCGTAGCGCAGCTGATGCTGTTTATGAAAACACCGAAGCGATCGCTATGGGCTGCCAGTACAGTAGCTGCATTGATTATATTGCCGCCTGTCACCTTCGGCTTGCTGTCCATCGAACCTAATGAAATTCCTGGTTTGTGGCTGTTTTCCGCCTTCTCTTGGTATGCGGCAAAAGACGCTGCGATAACGACCGTTTGTTTATCAGTGCTGGGACAGTGGTTGGCGTTCAGCTTATTGAGTATTCAGACAGCCCGACAACTGCGGTTGGCTGGTGAGTCTGCCTCGAAAGCTCTGATGTCCGGGCGTTCTGCTTTACCTAGCTAATCCTTCTCATTCCCAGGCTTAGCCTGGGAATGACTATCGGAGGCTCTAGGAGGCTCTGCCTCCCGAATGCGTTCCCAGGACGCAGCCTGGGAACGAGATTAAATAATAAAGGAAAAAGGCAATGAATCTACCTTGGATAGAGCGGTTAGGCGACTGGAATCCGCAGCTGTTGCGAGAACTAAAAGGACACCTAAAAAACCGTAATTTACTAATAGCAGTTAGCATATCTCTGCTAACACAGTTTTTACTACTGACCTATCTCTACGAACAGGCGCATTATTCTTTTTGGGAGAGCTTATTCTCTACTCTCAACTGGATTTTGCCGCTTATTCTTTTGCTGGCAGGTGTCTATATGTTAATCACTGACCTCGGCAAAGAAGAACGTCGAGGCACCCTAAATTTTATTCGGTTGAGTCCCCAATCTAGCCAAAGTATTTTGATTGGCAAGATGTTAGGAGTTCCAATTATAGTTTATTTGGGTGTAGCTCTTGCAGTGCCGTTGCATTTGTGGACTGCTATTAGTGCAGGTGTTCCTTTTATTTTTATTCTCAGCTTTTATCTCCTCATAGGCGCAGGTTGCTGTTTCTTTTACACTGCTGCTCTGCTCTATGCTTTTTTAGGAGGATTTCAAGCTTGGGCAGGCACTTTTTTGAGCTTTGTATTTGCTTGGCCTTTGCTACAAATACTAAATTTTGCTATGGACTTGGTGAGGAGTAAGGATTTCGATTTAACCAGCATCAATATTTACAGTTTGCAATGGTTCCACTTACCACTTGGTAGTGTAGTGTTGGCCGAAGGTTTTATAATGCTGAATTTTGGTTTGTGGACTTACTGGATTTGGCAAGCATTAAACCGACGTTTTTCTAATGCGAATGCTACTTTAATCAGCAAAAAACAAAGTTATTGGATAACGGGTTGTTTTGAAGTTCTGCTTATAGGATTCTGTCTGCAAAACAATGTTTTGAACCCAGCAAGAACCTCTGATTACGGGTTTTTGTCACTATTGACCTTAGTTTTTGAAATAATAAACTTGCTTTGGTTTGTAGGGTTAATTGCTGCTTTGTCACCTCACCGTCAATCGTTGCAGACTTGGGCGCGTTACCGCCGAGAAAGGGTTTCTAAACGCCGAGGGTTCTGGAAGAGTGATTTAGTTCAGGATTTGATTTGGGGTGAAAAAAGCCCAGCTGTTGTAGCAGTGGCGATTAATTTGGGAATTAAAACAGCAGTTTGGGGGGCTTGGATTTTATCTTGGCCGGCAAATTCTGAGAAGATGCAAGCAATTTTAGGTTTGATACTAAGTCTAAACTGGATTTTGATTTACGCAGTTATAGTTCAGAGTCTGTTGTTTATGAAAACAGATAAGCGATCGCTCTGGGCTAGCATGACTGTAACAGCTTTGATTGCATTCCCCCCGGTCTTTTTCGGCTTGCTGTCGATGCCATTTTATAAAAATCCTGGTGTTTGGCTGCTTACCGCTTTTCCTTTGATGGCTGTAAAAGAAGCCTCCGTGATTACTGTTTTTATGGTGATCTTGGGGCAATGGAGCGCTATGACATTGTTAAGCTTACAATTGAGGAGACAGATGCGGCTGGCTGGTGTATCTGCATCAAAAGCGCTGTTTGCTAAATAATCTGTTGTTGATTGGCTGACCATGATTGATAGCGATCGCTCTTTGCAAATAAAGACGCGATCGCTATATAGTAATCCGGGGTAAACGCATCTAAATTAACTTGACAATAGAAAGTAGATGTGTTACCTAAAAAGCTCACTGCTGGCGAATGACATCAATGGCACTCTTGAGCGAATCAATATAAGTTTGTTCTCTTCGCATTACCAACTCCAGTACCAGGCGTTGCATAATCTGTTCGCGACTAGCAGCTTTGTCGCCCAGAGTTGGTAAATCAATATTCTCACACTCAGCCAGCTTTTCGCGACGTGCAGCTAGCTGCTGTTCTAGCAGATTAATAATCGCATCATTTGATAGCTGTGCAGCGAAATACATTTGAATGAGTAACGGTTCTCTTACCGTTGCTAAAGGCTGAGGACATTGAAGCCACCGGATTAATTCAGCTAGTCCTGCCTCTGTCAAACTGTAAACTTTGCGATTGGGGCGATCGCTCTGAATTTCTACAGTACAGGTAATCCAACCTTGCTCAACCAGTTTATCCAGGGTTCTGTAGATTTGTGCTTGGTCTGCGGGCCACAAGTGAGCAATACATCCATCGAAGCAGCCTGTTTTCAGGTCGTAACCCGTCCTCTCTTGTTGCTGAAGTAAACCCAGAATTGCGTGTGCCAGAGACATAGACGGTTTTCCGAAGAATGAAGTAGTGGAAGCTCTATTGGTTACTTATGATCTTATGCTAATATATGAGTAATCACATATAGGAGCAATCAAAGTAAACGAAATGAATGATGTGCTCCGACAAAGAACCTAAAGGCATCAGCTTCTTGCCGTCTGGGGTTTATGACCTAATTTAGATAGGCTTTCATACTCTGCAAGTGCTGGTTATCCGCATATTCTTCGCCAGGGTTCTGATTAAACTGAAAACTAAGGCATCAAGGAGACAGTTGATGACGACTCAAATACGAACGATGCGAACGGTTGCAGGCATCATTAACAGTGTCGAAACGCTGGAGGGTGAAGGGATGCTTGTGCGTCGCCCATTCCCCAAAAGCAGCTTTTCCCACTTCGACCCCTTCCTCCTCCTTGATGAATTAGGGCCGGTTGATTTTGAGCCAGGTCAAGCAAAAGGAGCGCCGGATCATCCCCATCGGGGCTTTGAGACGGTTTCCTATGTCCTTGAGGGGCGCTTGGAACACAAAGATTCACAGGGTCATGCAGGACAGTTAGGTTCCGGTGATGTGCAGTGGATGACAGCAGGAGCGGGTGTTGTGCATTCAGAAATGCCAGAGCGGGAATTTGCCCGGACTGGCGGACGGCTTCACGGACTGCAACTTTGGGTGAATCTGCCTCAGCGGGACAAGATGATGAAACCTCGTTATCAGGAAATCTCGGCGGAGCAAATTCCCACGGCTCAGACTGATGATGGCTTGGTAACGGTAAAAGCGATCGCTGGAGAAGCGCTGGGAGTGAAGTCAGCGATCGCAACGCAGACTCCGATAATGTACCTGCACTTCACGCTCCAACCAGGCGGAACAGTGGTTCAGCCGGTGCCAAAAGAATACAATGCCTTTACATACGTGCTAGATGGAGAAGGTTTGTTTGGTGCAGACAAGGAACGTGCAGGAGATGGGCAGATGGTGTTGTTTGCACAAGATGGTGGGGAAGTAGCGATCGCCAATCCATCAAATGCGCGATCGCCATTGGATGTGCTGCTCATTGCAGGCGTACCGCTAAACGAGCCAGTTGTCCGCTACGGGCCATTCGTGATGAATACCGAAGCAGAAATTGTTCAAGCGATTGAAGATTATCGTAACGGGAGGATGGGTTCAATTGACTTCTAACACACTTTTACAACGAATACATCAACATCAATATCTGCGCGATCTGCGGAACAAATTGCTGCACCTCCACCGGATGTTGCTTGACACAGAACGCATCACCTACGAACAGGTGCGCGGACGAGTCTCAAACACAGAACTTCTTCAACTCGTCATTGAGCATGAGCAATTTGCTTGGCTGCATCGCATTTCGGAGCTAGTTGTGCAGATTGATGAAATGCTCCAAGCTGATGAACCCGTATCCCTGGAGGATGTCCAGAATTTGATTGGATATGCTCGCACGCTGCTAACTCCCTCAGAGATAGGCAATGGGTTTGCCCGGAAATACTACAACGCTTTCCAGCGCGAACCTGGTGTTGTGTTGGCACACGCAGCGGTATCAGAGCTTCTTGCATCTGATAAATAAGGACAAGTGAACGAAAAGCACCGCGAAGTAACTTCGCGGTGCTTTTCTATGGGTACGGAAATCTTTGAGAGTCCTTTAGTGCAAGCAAGGATCTAGGCTTCATTTGAGAGAAGTATGCGATCGCTTGAGCAGCTTTTGGCATCTCTTCAGACAGGCGCTGGGCTTTACCCAATCGCACTTACCGTTACAAAACAGAAAATCTGCTTTCGCTAAATCGCTGCTTCAGGTTTCCACTACTCCGCATTTGCCAAATTCAGCTAAGCAGGTTAATCTACAAGATTAGGATAAAACTACATGAATTTATATTAAAAATATGAGAAAGCGCTGCCTCGGCTGCATTTGCAGTAATGTAGGCTATTCCAGTAGTTATTGTTATAAAAATGCTAAGTAACCTTCTTAAATAAAATCGAACTTTATCTTATAACTTTTGCATAAACTCCACTTAACCTAAATTAAACTTATAGCTTTATTAGTATAAAGGATATCCAGTATTTCTGCGGCTCTTCGCTCAACGAAGTGGGTGTATGCCTAAAGGTACAGACAAATTATTAGAATACCCTTTATAGTTGTTAACAAGAGACAAAAAACTAGGTAAAAAACTTGGCTAATATCGTAGATACCGCCGTTCAGGCTGGTTCATTTAACACCCTAGTTGCTGCCGTCAAAGCTGCTGGTTTGGTTGATACACTACAAGGCGCTGGTCCCTTCACTGTGTTTGCGCCTACTGATGAAGCTTTCGCTAAACTTCCCGCAGGTACAGTAGATTCCTTGCTTCAAGATATTCCGAAGCTTAAGCAAATCCTGACCTATCATGTCGTTTCCGGCAAAGTGATGGCAGCTGACGTAGCTAAGCTAAAGTCAGCTACTACAGTTCAGGGTTCAGATGTGAAAATTGATGCTTCCAATGGTGGCGTCAAGGTGAATGATGCAACAGTTGCAACAGCCGATGTTGCTGCTGATAATGGTGTCATCCACGTCATTGATACAGTATTGCTTCCTGCGTAAGTAACGCAAGAAATAGTTAATACTCTGTGTGGGGCAGCGATTATTTATAATCGCTGCCCCACAACTATTTGAATAGGTTTACTCTATGGGAAAGTTGCGAGTACATTTCTCAAGCGATTCTTAGGGTTAATATGCGATCGCGTTACGCTGACTCGTCAGTTCGCATAGGCGAATATTGACCTGATACAACTTACGAGAAGAACCGCTCATAATCGTCGTGGCTACCGATCCAGAACCATGTAACTGTATCGCCTTCTAATACTCCAAGCGCCCGATAACCTCGCGTCACTCTAACAGACCAAATATCCTCTTGGCTATTGATGCACTTGAAATGCAAAGATGGGTGAAATGGATTCTTTGCCCACAGACGATAAGCTTTCCTGGCACTCTGCCTGAGATCATTACTTAACTGCCGATATTCAACCCAAAAGGAGGGAAGGGCTGCCGACTTCATAGTTGGTCGTAGTCCATCACAGTAGCTTGCCCTTCAGCAATCTCCTGTTTGGCACGTTTTGCAGCAGCAATAAGGTTTTGTTCTGTTCTCTGGAACGATTCATTCCATTGAATTTCATCTTGCAAGTCGTCAATATACTCTCGAAGATGCTCTGCAACTTTCTCCTGTACATCAACAGGCAAAAACTCCATCATCTTTACTACTGTAGCGATCGCTGCTGATGACATAGTGTGCTGCTCTCACTTGACATTCTGTATTCTAGTATGAGCGATCGCGCTTCTACGTGCAGCGAAAATTTAGCAAGGATGCGATCGCGTTGCGCTGACTTGTCAGTTCGCGCAAGTTTATTTGAAGTTGCGATCGCTTTGGCTGGAGATGGAGGCGATCGCTGTTGAAGGGAACTGAGAAGTCATGCTGAGTGTCATACAGGTTAAAGCATCGCACACTCCAATCTTTTTTCCTTTTATTAATAGAAACCGACCATGAAGACTCTGCTACTCGCCGGTGTATTCACTTCTTTTTTGGCGTCTAATCCCTTGAATGTGTCCTCAACGAATACCCCTTCTCAAGCAGACTGGTTTCGTTTCATCGTTCAACCCGGTACGCCTGGACAACAGTTAAACCGTCCTTTGGTGAGTGCAAGAGGCGGCGCGGGAAATATTACGGTTCGTGCAGACCTATCTACATCAACTCCTTGTCAGAAGCTCAGCGGTGCGGCGGAACGGAAAGGCAATAAAGTGACGATGCGCGTTACCATCCGTCCACCTGAGACTGGTGGATGTATCCTCATGGTCGGCAATTTCCGCTATGAAGCTACTCTTAACAAGCTTACCCCTGGCAAGTACCAGGTTGAAGTAATCCACGAATATCCGGATAGGGGTTCGTTAAGTGAGACAGTATTCAAGCGTAAGGTGAGCGTAAGATAAGACAGAAAATCTTCCACGAAGAGCGATCGCTTGCGTTTGTTTGAGGATGCGATCGCGCTTCTACGTGCAGCGAAAACTTAGCAAGAATGCGATCGCGTTGCGCTGACTTGTCAGTTCACATAGCGTACTATAGTCTAGTCATGCGGCTTATGACCTATTAAGTCATGCCTCAACGAGATGCGATCCATAACATCATCAGGCAAGCTCTCATCAAAGAGGGTTGGGAAATCACGGACGATCCCTATGTCATATCTTATGGTGAGAGATTTCTGTTTATTGACTTAGCAGCCAAATTAGATGCCGTCAGCGGTATTGTAGGGCGATTTATTGGTGCGAGACGCGGTAGTAGTCGAATTGCAGTTGAAATCAAGGAATTTCGAGGCAATTCGGCAATTGCTGATTTGGAGCAAGCGATTGGTCAATACGTTCTTTATCGACTTCTACTTGAACAGGTCGATCCAGATCGTGAATTATATCTTGCTATTGCAGACACAACCTTCGACGGGATTTTCAGCGAACCGATTGGAGAGTTGGTGAAGCGTGAGTTACCGATGAAATTGCTTATTGTAAATATAGCGGTGCAAGAGGTGAAGCAATGGATACCACCACTCAAGAACGGGACATTGTAAAGCAAGTAATTCAACGATATGCTCAGTTTAAGCCTTCTCACGGTGATATTCGGCTCGATACGGTATTTGACGACACGCAAAACCGCTATGTGCTGATGCAGGTGGGTTGGGATAGAGGACGACGAGTTAGAGGCAATTTAATTTATGTGACTCTGAGTGAGGGTAAGGTTTGGGTGGAATATGACGGAATGGAACAGGGAATCACCAAAGACTTAATCGCCGCAGGCATTCCAAAAGAGCGAATCGTTCTTGCATTTCTGCCTGAAGAGCAAACTGCCGCAACGGCTTAAACTCAAAGTATGGCCAGGTAGCGATCGCGCTTCTATGTGCAGCGAAAACTTAGCAAGGATGCGATCTCTCTGTTTGTTCGGGTTTGCGATCACGTAGCATAGTGGAGGCGATCATCGCTTCATCCAAGTTGAGTCTTTTTTCATCACCAGCGAATTTGCTAAGTGGATTAATCATGCATTCTACCTAGCTTTGTATTGCTGTCCATACAATAGTTGTGTTAAAACTAACATAGGATTTTAGTACAAAAAGCTCTGATGTCATAAAAATCAAGCTGATAAGAACTATACAAATTATTTTTTGTTTAGATTCTACACGCTCAAATCTATGATTTTCGCTCATTTATTCTATCTGAGACCTAAAACATCTACCTACGATAATTATGCTTTTAGAAACTTTAGCAGCTAAATCTGTGGAGTACTTTATATTGCAAGTTACAGGAGGTGCCTTGCAAAAGCTGGGAGCTGATTCAAAAGATTACCTTCAAAAATTAGTAGGTGTTATATATACATACTTTGCTGCTAGGAAAGAAGTTCAGGAGGCTACACAAAATCCGGAAGCACTAAAAGCAGCAATTATACGAGAAGCTCCAAACAATATTGTTTTTCGAGAAGAATTAGAGAGTCTAGTCAGTAAGCTCATTCAAATAGAAGAAACTCAAAATAGTGGGACGGTTAACCAAGTCTCTAGTGGTTTCGGAGCAAATATTAATGCTCCACAAAATCAAGGTTATATAGCAGGGGAAAACCAGTACTTTCGTTGAAAAACTGCATGTCCATCTTACTCCCAGCGCCGAACCACCGAGTACAGAAATCCCTGAACACTTGAGGTTTAAATCTTTTGGGAGAAAGTTATGTAATTATGTAACAACTTTATTATTCTTATTCATAGCGTTAATTGCTTGGTTTTTCCTTGGATTTGCTGCAAATCATGCTTTTCCCTTATGGCTTAGTGAATCTTTAATAAGCTATCTGTTCAGTGGTTTTAAGGTGCATAAATGGACACTAGACAAGGCACTTGATCAATCCCTGAACGATGTTTGGCAAGGAATTAAAACACAGCTTAGTAATATTCCTACTTCTAAATCAGTTATTGCAACAGGCAATAGGGGAGAAGCTAGAGAACTAAATAGGCTTGATTCTGGATACTGGCTACTCATAGCAGCGATCAAATTACTTTCAACAGGCATTGAGCCTTCTGACAAAAGCTTAATTGATTGGAAGTTAAGTGAATTAGATGAACAACGAGATGTCATTCTTGATAGGTTGCGGCCTCTCAAGAGTAAACATTATCGATGGTTGAGTCAGCTTCAAACCATCTGGAACTCATGTTATGAGGTTTTTACTCTTAAAGCTGTAAGACGAGAAAGAGAATTAAAGAAAATTGAAAAAATATTTAATGATTTAGTTGGTTTATATCTTCAACAGGAACCTTCTTCAAGAGAGGTTATACAAGAAATGCTAGAAGTATTGGATGAAAAAGTGACAAATAATCCAAAAATTAAAACCCTATACAAGGCGTGGCGTTTAATTAATTGGGTTTACTCGTATATAGAAAAATCAACCGCAGTAATTACTGAAGATCCAATTTACAAAAAGTATCCAGTTAGGGCTTTACGGGGGAGACCTCGTTACCATCTTCCGAATGGTTGTAGGCTTTATCCTCGTGTTGAAAAACCTGAAAATAGTGAAGGAATTAGGTTCTTTAAAACTGTTGAAGAAGCTAGATCCGAAAATTTAGATTTATGTGGAAGATGCAAAAGTATTCTCAGGAATGAATAATCTTTTTTGTAGTTGTTAATCAACTTAAAGAAGAATTTTATAAAATTAAACAATACTTTTAGAGACTAATAGGAGACGCTAGCAAAGTAAAATGTCCTTCCATCTGGCGGCATTACACTCCCTGTTAAACCCGTGTCTTACGACTATTTGGTACAAGTTCAGGCTACTTTCGTGTACGATGTTGACCAGGAATCGCTCCTGAAATATACCCCAAATCTGTCTGTGCGGCTGAACAATAAACTTATGCTCATGCGAGAGGATATGCAATCAGTCTTTACCTTCAAGCTGCGGACTGCTAACAACTAGCATGATTTTAGTTTTTGATTACTCTAGCTACTTTGAGCCGCTGATGTAACTGGAGCAGATAGCAACCCTGACATCTCTAACACGCGGTCTGACCAAATTTTAGCTTGTTGGGCAACTTTCGTTCGTTGTACATCATCTGCCCAAATGTTTGACCAGTTTAGTTGCCAACGAGCCAATTGCACTTGTAATTCAACTAACTCTGCTGCAATATCTATTCCAGCATCGATTGCTGTCCACTCGATAAAAAACTTGCTTTCCTCTATCAAATGGGCAACGGCATCGCGGTTGAGGTCGTTATTAGAAAATGACTGAATTCGAGCTAAGTTTGCAGCGAGTTCTCCTAAACGAGTGGGTACAGATTCACGCAAATAACGCTCTCGCTTTGTAGTCCAATCTTTCATACGCCTCCTAATAACTCCTGAGTAATTTGGGCAACTTGCTCTCGAATGCCTGAGTCAAGAATCTCCATTGAGCGATTATTTTGACGAGGGCGGATATTAATCAGCGATTCATAGAATACTTCCTGCGTCAATGGGTTCCAACTCGCTCCCCATATATTTTCCTGCCTACTCCCATCTTCCAGCAACACGGCTTCGCAATCTGCATGAAGCTCCCCACCACCTGCAAGAATGCCACGCTCGATATCTACTGCTAGTTTAATGTAGAAACGATGAGCATCCAGCATTTCATCAATTTGCGCCTTTGTAGCGCGATCGCGGATGATGAGAATCATTCAAAGTCCATCTGAGTAAATCGCTCCATAGTTTATCAGGGGTGGGGACGTGGAAGCGATCGCGCACTCTGGATGTAGACAATGAACAGTGAGAGCGATCGCTCAAGATTGAAACTGGAACAATAACCAAACATTCAGTTTGTCATAATTTATTTACCGACTTAGCCAAAAGGTCTATCCCAATAGTGTAATTTGCGAACCTAGAAACAATGATTATGCAAGCTGAAGATAAAAAACTTTACACAGATGAAGAATACCTTGAGTTTGAGGTTAACTCAGAAGAACGGCATGAATATATTAATGGTGAAATTGTCCTGATGACTGGTGGAACCCCAAATCACAATCAAATTACTGGCAACTTTTACGCGGCGTTGAATTTTGCGCTCAAGCATCAACCTTATCGAGCATTCGTCACCGATCAGCGTCTTTGGATTCCTAGAAAACGCATCTATACTTATCCTGATGTCATGGTAGTTCAGGGTGAATTGCAATTACAAGAAGGACGGCGAGACACAATTACTAACCCCTTGATGATTGCTGAAGTGTTGTCAGCATCTACTAGAAGCTATGACAAAGATGCAAAATTTACCGCCTATCGTACCATTCCCGGTTTTCAAGAATATCTCTTAATTGACCAATACACTATGCACATTGAGCAATACTTCAAAACCGAGCAAAAACGCTGGACATTTATTGAGTATGACGATGCCAATGAAATAGTATCTCTAAACTCCCTTTCGTTCCAAATATCGCTGGCAGATATATATGACAAAATTGAGTTTGAGTCATTAGAAGTAAGCACCTGAAGATATTATTGCTGAACTTATTTCAATGTCTTGATTTTTGCTAATAGCGATCGCGCACTCTGGATGTAGAGGATGAACAATAAGAGCGATCGCACTTCTACTTGTAGTTAAAATCAACCAAAATGAGCGTTATCCTCATTCACGCTGGCGATCGCAATATCACCCGAATCGCTTAGGGAGTAGAAACAAAGCAGTCGAGAAGTTTTCGGGCAATGCTTAGTTTAGGAGGAATCAGCGGTAGACTGTCTTTACTAAACCAAGCAGCATCTTCCAATTCTTGCGGGTCGATGACGATATCTCCACTCGCATAGGTAGCTGTGAATCCAATCATCAGCGAGTTTGGAAAAGGCCAAGGTTGCGAACCAAAATAGCGAATATCCTTGACTTCTATCCCAACTTCCTCTCGGACTTCGCGCATGATGGTTTCTTCGAGTGATTCTCCCGGTTCCACAAATCCAGCAATCAAACCGTACATTCCTGCTGGAAACCGAGAAGCGCGAGCTAACAATATCTCATCACCACGGGAGATGAGTACAATCACCGCAGGCGAGAGACGAGGATAATTGACTAATCTACACTTAGGACAACGCTTGGCACGTTCGTTGGGTAATTGGGTTGTCGGAGTCGCACATTGTCCGCAATACTGATGGGTGCGATCCCATTCCATAATCTGAATCGCACGACTGCTGAGCGCATACAAGTCTTCGTCTAAAGTGCCGTACAATTCGCGCAGTCCTTGCAAAGTCATGCCATCGGCTATCACCGCATCTTTGGGTAGTTCCGCCGAGTAACAAGGTCTATCATCTAAGGTGCCGAGAAATTGCGATCGCACGGGTATCAAGCCAATCTCGGTTAGGCTGATTAGATTGGGAATATAGCTCACCGTTCCTTCAACGCGAACCAGCAACTTATTTCCCGCAAATGCAAACCACCAAGCGGGTTGAGATTGTACTTCCGGTGGAGCAATGCCAGGGATGAAGGTTCGATGCATATTTAATCAAGTGCGATCGCATAGTGTGCCGCAGGCGATCGCTTTTATCGTATCACCGCCATTCAGCACCTAGCCGATCATTGTGACCGCGGGCGTTGAACAATAGCAGTCACAATGCCGATGCCGAATGCTCCGAGGATTGCAAAGCCTAATAGTAACTGACTACCTTCAAAGATTCCAGCACCAGCAGCGACCCAAAGCGGTTTGGCAATCACAATGCTGACGATGAGGGCTAAGAAATAGCTTTGCCAACGCATTGTAGTCATTCCGGCGGCATAAGCGACGAAATCAAATAGTCCAGTCATCAAAAGACCCGTCATTAGGAAAAAGTTGCCTTCTAAATGTTGTTGAGCCAAACGATCGACTTTTTCCATAAATTGCTGACCGACAAATCGCTCTACTAAACTCCGTCCATAACGACGAGCAATATAGAAATTGAACGTACAAGAGGCTAAATCTGCCAACGCAACCACTAGCAATCCTTGCGCGAACCCAAAAAGACCTCCGGCTAAAATTGCGTAAGCCGTACCTGGAAGCACTGGCACGATGATACTGGTAAAGCGCAGCCCAAACACGATTGCGGGTGCCCAGATGCCAAACCGATCCACCTGTTCTCGAACTTGCTCAATCCCAAATTTGTTGAGCAGCCAGATTGCTAAAGTAATGAGAATTCCAATCGCAAACCAGCGCAGAATTTTTATCCAGTTGTATTTCATACGGCTCAACTACTCGAATCCTCTCTGGTATGGTTGCATGAAAGCGATCGCACCGTGATAGAGCGATCGCAGTTGAAGGGAACTGAGAAGTTATGGTGAGTGTCATTCACAGTAAAGTATTGCGCTCCAATCTCTTTGCTTTTATCATCGGAAACCGACAATGAACACTTTGCTACTTGCCAGTGTATTCGCTTCTGTTTTGGCATCCAATCCCTTGAATGTGGTCTCAGCTGACACATCCTCTCAAGCAGACTGGTTTCGTTTCGTAGCTCAACCGGGCCCCCTTGGGGAACAGTTAGAACGTCCTTTGATGAGTGCAACAGGTGGAGCGGGTAGTATGGCGATTCGTGCAGAGGGGTTATCTACCCCCTATCCTTGCCAGAAACTAAGCGGTGCGGCGGAACGGAAGGGCAAAAAAGTGACGGTGCGCGTTACCATCCATCCACTTGAGGGTGGATGTATCGCTACAGAGGGTAATTTTCGGTATGTAGCTACTGTTAACAAGCTTACCCCTGGCAAGTATCAGGTTGAAGTAATCCACAAATACCCAGGAACTGGTAGGTCAGGTGGAACGGTATTCAAGCGTAAGGTGAATGTAAGGTAAAAGGCAATCGTCATACTGACCTGGGATAAAGCGCTACATCTGGTACTTCCCTTTAATCAGCAAAGAAGTCTATCACCGCATCTTTCGCCAGTTCCGCCGAGTAAAAAGGTTTATCGTCCAGGGTGCCGAGAAATTGCGATCGCACGGCTTATCGAGCCAATCTCTCCTAAACTGATAAGATTGGGAATTGTGCTGAGTGTCCCTTCTAGTCGAACCAACAGCTTATTGCCGACAAATGCGAACCACCACGCAGGTTCAGATTGTACTGGAGGTGGAGCGATGCCGGGGATGAAGGTTCGATACATATTCAGTAGAATGCCGCAAAGCCTATGCGCCTAGGGTGCCGTAGGCAGTCGCCTTCATCGTATCATTGCGATCGGAACATCATTTCCCTTAGCAACGGAACATGGCGTTGCTATATCGCCGTGAATATCTTGGCATCATGATGAATTATTGTTGTTTAAAGCAGGGGGAACTTAAATAATGCGATGTGTAATTAGTAGTCGTGCGGGGCAAGTTTTGGCAAGGGGCCGCCTGATTCTTCACAAGAGCGATGATGGGGAATTGCGATTGAATTTGGAAACCGAGGGAGGGAGGTTGCTTGAGGGCGGAATCATTGATCCGGATGGAGATATGGCATCAGCCAGTGAAGTGTTATTTCGTCAATTCTTTGAAGTTTGGGGTATGAGCGATTTGACCTTGAATGTAACAGTCCGATAAGCGATCGCTCACAGACAACTTCCTTGAGTTCTTGCTCCAGACGTGGGACTACTTCAACAGATGCGTATGTCTGAATTTTAGTATGAGCGATCGCACTGATGCCTACGTGCAACGAAAATTTAGCAAGGATGCGATCGCTCTGTTTGCTTGAGGATGCGATCGCTCACAGATAACTTGCAATTCTTTTTCTCTTTGAGTTCTTTCTAGCGTTTATTAGTGGGAATCATTCAAAGTCCATCTGCGTAAGCCGCTCCATAGTTAATCAGGGGCGGGGCGCAGGGAGCGGCGCTCAAGATTGAAAATTGTAACCTTCAACGATGAGAGCGACTTTGTGTTCTTAAAGCTTGATAAATAGATACAGCAGCAAGCCCCTCCAATGCTGCCATATTCCCAGTACGAGCGGTGCAAACCCATATGCAGCTAAACTCTAAAAGAAGGTTTCCCAGAATAATTATTAGTGCAGCAGTCAATACCAGCTTTGTGAAATGTTTAGGTACAACAAAAAGCCCCAGCAAAATTAAGCCAGTGATCGTAGACCCGGTAAAGCCTTGCTGCCATTCTACAAACTCCCGAAATTGCAACGTCTGCGGGAGCGCGATCGCTTTGACAGGCATAAATATCGCTAAAAGCAACTTTGCCGACCCCACCCCAAAAATCCAGCCATTAGCGGTCGATAAACGTTGTTGGGGGTTAAGTATCAACCCCGGCAAATCCCGCCCATCCAAACTCAGGTGTAGGTATGGCTGAAACCCCATTCCCAAGATTTTGAAACTTGGAATCTGCTTAATCTTTAACCGCGAACCGTCCTTTAGAACAAATTCATGTGGTTTGCTAAGTTTAGCTCTGGGAATGCTGCCAATTTCCTCACCATCTAAGCGAATTACAATCTCTCGGCTAAAAAATCCCCAGGGAATTGCCAAGCGTGGGGGTTCGCCTTCTTCCAAAGCATAGAATTCTTGCTGATCGAACATAACAAGGCTAATAAATCTTGCTAGTTTTTGATTTTAACTGCGGGAAAGATAAATTGATGCGATCGCACTTGCAACGCCAACCAATTTTCCAATTATTAGCACAGCATAGCTCACAGAAAGATTGAACCGCTAACATTAAGATATCCGACTCGAAGAAGTCGGGTATCTCGGTTACACCAGATGAATCAACGCCTCAACAAGTATCTGATTTTGCTCATCAGTCCCCACTGTAATGCGAAGTTTATCCTCTAAACCAGGTTGCTTGAAGTAGCGCACTAAAATTCCCCGTTCCTTTAGCGCCAGATAAATTTGCTCTGCATTGCCTTTGGGGGGTTGTGTCAAAAAGAAATTAGCTTGAGAATCCCACAGCCGGTATCCCAATTGCTTGAGAGCTACCCCTAAAGTTGTCCGCGATCGCTTCACCTTTTCGGCACACTCGTTTTTATAAGCTTGATCGCGCATCGCCGCCGCACCAACCAAACAAGCGATCACGTCAATGTTGTAGCTATCTTTAACCTTAAATAACCCGCTCAAAAGCTTTGGATTTGCAATCCCAAAGCCCAGTCGCAACCCCGCCAGAGAATAACCTTTAGATAACGTGCGGATTACAATAACATTTTCAAATTCCTTCACCAAGGGCAACGCCGTTTCGCAAGCAAAATCAACGTAAGCCTCATCAACAACTAAAACGCCAGACAACCTCGCCGCCAACTGTCGAATCTCGTCAATGGGAACAATATGCCCTGATGGACTATTGGGCGTTGCAATAAACGTCACCGCACCGTTTACCGCCACCAATTCTTCAATTGGCAAACGATAATCTTCCCCATAGGGAATTTCGACACGCTCCGCAGGCTGGATATCCGTCAATGTACGATACAGTACATAAGTCGGCATCGGATAAACGACCTTGCGCCCCGACTCCGCACAAGCACGCACTACAACATTCAGCAATTCATCGCTGCCATTGCTAACAATAATCCACTCGAAGGGAACCTCCAACGCTTGTGCGATCGCAAGGCGAAATTCGTTGGCGTAAGGATCTGGGTAACGTCGCAGCCATTCACTATCCAGGTTTCGCAAAACTGCGATCGCATCTGGTGAAGGCGGATAAGGATTCTCGTTGGTGTTCAGTTTGATGATATTTGTCCCCGGCTTGGGCTGTTCGCCGGGAACATAGCCAGTCATCGCCTCAACACTGGGGCGGAAGTAGGTAGTCATGGACTTTGCTGCGTGTGAAAAAATTAATTATTGGAAGCAGAAACCAGCTAACACAAGCGGTAAGACTATAAAGGCAAACACAATCAGAACAACGGTTCCCTCATCAATGTCGATAGTATTCTTCTGGCGATCGCGCATCTGACACCTTCTATAAAATCTGCATATTTATTCAGGCTAAAGGATGTTGGTTCGTTTCTCCAAGCCCCATCAGATTGATAATTACTGGCCGCATAACAAGACTTTTGGAAGCTTCATCAATCAACCTTTTGGAAAATCACCCAGAACAAGATAGCAATCTTTATAGATTGCTCTTTGCAAACTCCTCGCACCAGCAATACAATCGGCTGTAGGGTGAGATGTTGCTGAAAGACCCTGTAATTAAGCTCTCATTCCCAAGATTCTGATTTAGAGACGCTGGCGCGAACACCCTCATGCTTCAACCAGAACAAGTAATTCACAATCGTTACCAACTCAAGCAAAAACTAGGACAAACTGCTGGGCGACAAACCTGGCTGGCAGAGGATATCTCTGTGCCAGATGCTGAACCTATCGTAGTGAAGTTATTGGCGTTTGGCGATGAGGTGCAATGGGACGACGTGAAATTATTTGAGCGGGAAGCGCAGGTACTCCGACAACTAGCTCATCCCCAAATTCCCAAATACCGGGATTCGTTCTCAGTTGACGACCGCCTGCTATCGGCTGTAGGGTGAGATGTTGCTGAAAGACCCTGTAATTAAGCTCTCATTCCCAAGATTCTGATTTAGAGACGCTGGCGCGAACACCCTCATGCTTCAACCAGAACAAGTAATTCACAATCGTTACCAACTCAAGCAAAAACTAGGACAAACTGCTGGGCGACAAACCTGGCTGGCAGAGGATATCTCTGTGCCAGATGCTGAACCTATCGTAGTGAAGTTATTGGCGTTTGGCGATGAGGTGCAATGGGACGACGTGAAATTATTTGAGCGGGAAGCGCAGGTACTCCGACAACTAGCTCATCCCCAAATTCCCAAATACCGGGATTCGTTCTCAGTTGACGACCGCCTGCTCTGGTTTGGGCTAGTGCAAGATTACATCCCCGGTTCCTCCCTCAAACAATTGCTGGCTCAAGGCAAACGCTATACGGAACAACAGGTACGCCAGATTGCGGCTGACATCCTCCATGTACTGACCTATCTACATGAACTCAGTCCGCCTGTCCTGCACCGCGATATTAAGCCCAGTAACTTGATCTGCGGCGAGGGCGATCGCATCTATCTGGTTGATTTTGGTGCGGTACAAGACCGAGCAGCAAGGGAAGGAGCCACTTTTACGGTCGTTGGTACTTACGGCTATGCGCCAATCGAACAGTTTAGCGGACGGGCGGTGGCGGCTTCTGACTTATATGCTTTGGGTGCGACGCTGATCCATTTGCTAACTGGGATTTCTCCATCTGAGTTGCCTCAGAAAGACCTCCGCATTCAATTTGCCGATCGGGTGAGTCTCACTCCCCGCTTTGTGCAGTGGATTGACAAGGTTGCCGAACCTGATGTAGCAAAACGGTTTCAGACTGCTCGACAGGCGTTAGAGGCATTGCGTGCCGATAGCAGCATTTCCTCAGATAATAAGTCCGCGGCGCGATCGCCTTCTACTTCCCAACACAGCGAACTTGAACCATATAAGGAGCGAGCGCTAACACCTCCATACAATAGCCGAATTGAATTGAATCAAACTGCTGATGAACTGTTGATTACAATTCCTGGCGCAAGCCTCTGGAATCTTTTAATGTTAATTCCGATTGCGATCGCTCTGATTGCCTTTGTCCCAATTGTGACATATTCTATTGCGGTAATCCCTATTGAATTTAGATATATTCTCTTTTTTCTCCTAATTGTTATCACCATTAGCGGAAGCGTTTCTTGGGAATTCTTGCCAACCTTTGTACAGTTTAATCGATCACAGTTCTCCATCTACCAACGTCGTTTCGGCTTCACTAGGACGAGGATACGCGGTTCAACGGCGGACATTGAAGATGTGTTCCACACGATGAAAACGGTTCGGAATGGAAAAGAGAAAAGGGTAGTCACGATCCAGACCAACCGTAGAGAATATTTCTTACCTGAAGGAATGAGTAGGGATGAATGTAGCTGGTTAGCTAATGCGATCCAATACTGGCTGGATTTACGCTAACCCTGTTCAATTAGCGCGATCGCATTCATAGAGGTGAATGGTAGGAGGGAGTGCAGTTGCAAGTTGGCTACATCTGTGCGCCAGGGAACTTCATTTTGAGCATCCGCAATTGGCACAACCTCCTACCTTTAAGAGCAAAGATGTCGTTTTAACGACATTACTTTTTGAGTGCCTTTTCCACCAAGTCTGGAATTTGAGAAGGACGGTCTGCTATGGGGATTTTCGCTTGCTTAAAAGCGGCAATTTGGCGCTCTTCCGGTGTTAGTTCAGATGCTAGTCCATCTCGCTGAGAGGCGAACATCATTTCCCGATGCCGAAGACTAATAGCATTCGCGTGACCTATTAGTTTCTTTTGAGATTTACGGACTGCAAGGTAAGCAATTACTGGTTTGTCAAGTTCCTCAACAATGTATTTAGCAGCCGTATCTTCACAGGGTACACCGATATGATTGACTAAAACAATTGCCTTAGTGTTTTTATCCGCAGCCAAAATTTGCAACCACTGCACAACCGAAGATCCGACAATTGGATCGCTGCCAATGCTAACAGCAACCGACTGACCGAGATTTGCTTGTGTCAATTCCCAAGCAACTTCATAGGTTAGAGTTCCGGTGCGACTAATGATACCGATGTTACCGGGGGTATAAAATTTACTTTCGTGGGTGCCTAGTAAAATTTTCCCTGGAACAATGATGCCTGAAGAGCTGCTCCCTAGGACGAGGGTTTTGGTAGCTTCTGCCTTTCTCAGCAGTTTTACCATGTCCAGGGGAGGGATACCACCGGTGATGAGAATAATTTGTCGGATGCCAGAAGCGATCGCTTCTAGTGCTGCATCTAACACCTCATAAGCTGGTACAAAAATAATGGTAGTGTCAATCGCACCGACTTCCACGATTGCCTGTTCTACCAGGTCAAAAACTGGTATGCCGTGCAACAGCTGCCCACCATGTCCGGCGCTCGTTCCGGCGACTATATTTGTACCATAGGATTTCATCCGAGCGGCGTAGATTGAACCTTGTTCTTCCGAAATGCCCTGTACCAGGATTTTATTGTCTGGCGTTACATTCATGTTTTAGCAGTGGACTTTGCTAGAGAGACGGCTTGAGCGATCGCATCCTCCAGGTTATCGATCCAGTTTACAGGCATTGAGGCGAAATGCTCGCTTGAATAATCAATTTCGCTCCCAAGCAGGCGCACGATAAACTGGGGAAGACTTTTTTGCTCGTATCTGCGATCACTTCCACGGGGGCGAAAGCGGCGAGTTGCCTGCGAAGGAAGTTCTGGAATATCGTTAACTTTTCGTTGCAGGTAGTTGACAATTGATGAAGCTACTTCTTCATTAACTGCGACACTACCGACAATATTAACCAGTAAAACTTTGATATTCTTATTTTGAACAAAGCGCTCCAACTCTTGTTCAAGCTTTTCGCCGCGAGATGCTGCACTTAAATCTCCACTTGCCTCCTCACTCACACTCAGGCATAAACGAGGCGAACCGCCAGCGCGAGTTACTAAATCGGCCATTGCGATCGCTAAATCGCTACCATTGCACAGAATCCCAATGTTGCCGTCTCGGTTTACCCAGTTGAGACTTGATTGAGAAGCATTATTGTAAGTTTCTAGTGGCGTTTCTTTAGTCATCTCTGACTCTGGCATTTCTGCTGCCAGCATTGCCAGATCCGGGTGACGGTTGAAAGCAGCATCATTAACAGTAATTTTGCCATCCAGCGCCATCACTTCACCTGTGGCGCTAACACCCAGAGGATTAATTTCCAATCCATCCAAGTCTTTTTGAACAAACAGCTGGTACATTTTTTCTAAAATGCAGCTGACCGATCCGATAAGATTACCTTGGAGTCCCATTTTCACCGCGAGACGGCGGGCATAGAAAGGGGAAAATTCTTCATCGACTATAACTTGCTGCATTTGCTCCATCACTGCTTCCACATTCATTCCTCCCTGAGAGGAACCCAGCAGCACTGGGCGACGAGCGTTATAGTCTAGTGTTACTGCCAGATAGAATTCGCGGGTGACATCATATTTTGCTTCTGCCAGCAACACTTGGGGATACTCACCGAGAATTGGCAGATTAAAAATTGCTTGAGCGGCTGCGATCGCATCTATGGTATTTTCTGCAAATCGCACACCTCCAACTCTACCCCGTCCACCAGCACGCACTTGAGATTTTAGGACAACCGGATAGGGAATCTGTAACCTCTTCAAATCTCTCGTATGGTCGATGCGTTGCGAGGGCAAAACTGGAATGCCCATTTCGCGAAATAATTCTTTAGCTTGGTATTCTAATAAATCCATAAGTTGGGGATTGGGGATTGGGGATTGGGGATTGGGAATTGGGAATTGGGGAGGAACAGGGAACAGGAATTGGGGATTGGGGAAGAGGAAAAGCCTTACCTAGTCCCTAGTTCCTAGTCCCCAGCCCCTAGTCCCCAGTCCCTAGTCCCCAGTCCCCAGCCCTAACCCCTGTTTTGCCAGTCTTTGGCAACTTCATTAATGCCGTAGAAACGCTTCCAGAAAGCATCAACAGCTCTGGTGGGTAAAACTTTGTTCATTAAAAACAGCAAGATATCCCCACCTGTAGCGGCAATATAGCGCGGACGGGGGTTGCGGTCTGTGAGCGATCGCACAATTACCTGTGCCACCCGTTCGGAAGTCCAAGCACGAGAACTGGTTCGTTCCTCAAGTCCTTCTAATCGATTAAAGGCAGCACGATAAGGCGTATCTTGAGGATTTTTTACAGCTTGCTCCACTCTTTCGGCGGCGACGGCGAAAAAGTCTGTGGTAACTGGCCCAGGCTCAATAACGCTGACTTTGATATTAAATGGATCTAATTCCATCCTGAGAGCGTCGCTGAGTCCTTCCAAGGCAAATTTCGAGGAGCTATACAAACCCCCAAAAGGAAACGCCAGCCGTCCTCCCAGAGAACTAATATTAATAATTCTTCCTCCTCCTTGGTCGCGCATCACTGGAACTAAAGCTTGAATCAAAGCCAAGGGGCCTAGTAAGTTTACTTGAAACTGCTGCTGTACCGCCTCAGTGGGGATTAACTCTACTGGCCCCATCTGTCCGTAACCAGCATTATTAACTAAAGCATCAACTCGCCCAAAATGCTCAACAGCTTTATTAGCTAAAGCTTTACCCTGCTCAAAGATAGCTATATCTGTTGGAACTACCAGGACATCTGCACCCGCTTTGCGACAGTAGGTAGCAACAGTCTCCAGTTTCTCCTGATTTCGAGCTGCCAGCACTAACCGTATTCCCAAAAACTGGGAGGCTAGATAGTTCGCTAGAGCAGCACCAATTCCCGTGGAGGCTCCCGTAATCAAGATAACTTGTTCAGATAGCGGTGTATAGGTTTTCATAGGTAGTTGATAGTCCGTTGGAAGGTTGGAAGGTGGGAAAGTTGTAGAACCTGACAACATTTCAACTTGACAACTCTTCTGTGACCAATTATTAATGACTTTTTGAGCAATTTTTTATTATTGCAGCTACAACTGATGCGATCGCTCTACTGAAAAGTAGAAAATTAAGTCCGATTTTCAGCTGCGGTGCTTCAAAATGGAATAAAGTTTAACGGAAGGGGTTGCCGTATGCCAACAATAGCCCGCGAAAGCGAATTACAGGTACTGGGGCGAATTTTGCAGAATCGTCTGCAATCGGCTAAACACGAGCATATTCCCTTTCAGGTTCGCTGTGCCACCCCACAGGAAGCGCTGATTATTCTGACTCAGCATCCACCCGACTTTGCCCCTGACGCGCAACAAACTTTTAGAGAAATAGAACAAACTCTCAAGACTCTGCGCCCGGAATTTGCCAACCAGGTACAGCTTTACCTGAGAATCGCTGGGCAAAAGCAGCCTTATGCGTTTCACTCTTTTACCGTAGAGTCGCCTGTTTTGTCAACTGTAACTGCCGATTCCGTTGACCAGGGAGTAGTCTTTGATACAGCCGGGGTTCCTTCGGCGGTAAAGGTGAGTGCAACCCAAAGTAGTTTGGGTGATACTGATGCGACAGATGTCGAGGAACCACCAGCGAGCACTGAATCTTTATCAGGTTCTGAGGATGCACCTGTATCCCCTGCGGTGCCGCCACAAGGCTCTAAGGGCAAGGCATTGCCGCTGGTAACTAAACTGCGGCAGTTGCCATTACCGCTATTGGTGGCGGGAGCTGGAGTGGGTTTGTTGGCTTTTATTCTGCCTTTTTATGCCCTGACCCGTCCCTGTGTAGTCGGCCCGTGTGTCGCACTCACGGACGCAAAGCAACTTTCCCAAGAGGCAGCTGTTTCCCTTCAGAAACCAAAATCTGGGCAAGAAATACTAGAGGCAAGAGAGAAACAGCAAGAAGCTATCCGCCTTTTGGAGACGATTCCATTTTGGTCATTTTCTTACCAAGAAGCGCAAAATCAGTTGAAAGATGATTCTCAGCAAGCACAATTGTTGGAGCAGTTGGTAACAGGTTTGAGCAAGGGATCGACGGCGGCGCAAAGAAGCCAAAATCCTCCGCATTCAGTAGCAGAATGGGGAGAAATTCAGCAGATGTGGAGAGAAGCGATCGCGCTTTTAGAACCAGTTCCCAGAAATAGCACTGTCTACCAACTAGCGCAGCAGAAAATTAAGGAGTATCGAGTTAATTTAGCGGCGATTAATTGGCGGCTAAATGCCGAAAGAAAGGCACTCCAAGACCTCGATGCTGCCAAAGAAGCCCTGAAGGTGGCAGAAGCCCGTCAAGGGGTGGCTCAGTCGCTAACAGATTGGCGGCTAGTGGAAACTAGCTGGGATATGGGGATGAATCGCCTCAAGGGGATTCCTGTGGGTACAACGGCGCACGCAGAGGCGCAGCAGATGATAGCAGCTTATTTGCCAAAGTTGGCAAATGCACGCGATCGCAAAAACAGAGAACAAATGGCTATTAATAATTACAAAATGGCTCAGAACCTGGCACGCAATGCCAAAAATACTGAGCAGCTTAATCAATGGACATTGACAGTGCTTAACTGGCGCAATGCGATTGTCAACCTGCAAAAAATTCCCAGAGGAACTTTTGTATACAATCAAGCAGATTCTCTACTAAATTCTTATAAAGAGGCTCTCAGACAAGCTGAGATCAAACTAAGCTACGCCAACCTCCTGCAAAAAGCACGTAACGATCTGAATCGAACCTGCTCCGGAGCGCCTAAAGTCTGCGATTACACTGTAACCGATGGGGGCATTAGAGTTCAGTTGACACCTGCTTATATGCAGATGGTAGTTCAAACTACAAACACAGCCAAACAACGGGGAGATTTTACTGCCCAACAAGGGATTGCGACTCACCTGCGAACGCTGGGAGATGCCCTGGAAGCAATTAGCGATAATGCTAGGGTTCCACTACAACTTTATACCCCCGATGGAGCGTTGATTAATAGCTATCCTCGCTCTGGCTAGAAAAAGGCTAAGAGTGACAAGTTAACAGTAAGGAGTGAGTATTCCCATTGGCTTATGATAATATTTGTCGCTATCTGGCAGTTGAGTATCCAGTCGCGTTTGCAAGCTGGCTACTCGATACGGATGCGATCGCTATTCAACCCCTTCCAACTGAACTGAATCTTGAACCCATCCGTTCTGATGCCCTTTACTTTCTGCCAGAACGAAACCAGATTCTCCATCTAGAATTTCAGACTGTGCCTGCTTCCAAACCACCTATGCCTTTGCGGATGCTAGACTATTGGGTTAGGCTGCATCGTCAGTACGAGTGTTCAATTGAGCAAGTGGTGATTTTTTTGAAAGAAACCTCTTCAGAAGCAGTCTTCGTTGAGCGGTTTGCTTTTGAGCGAACTTTCCACTCTTACCGAGTCTTGCGGATATGGGAGCAAGATCCAGCTCGTTTACTGAGTAGTCCCGGACTTCTTCCTCTAGCAGTTTTAGCTCGGACAGACTCACAGACAGCGTTACTAGAGCAAATTGCTGCCAGAGTAGATACGATCGAAGAACCAGACCGACAGCGAAACATTTCTGCTTGTGTGGAAGTTCTGGCAAGGCTGAAGTTTGAAGAAGGTTTAATTCGACAATTTCTCAGAGAGGATCTTATGCGGGAATCACCACTGTATCAAGAAATCTTGCAAGAAGGTTTGCAGCAAGGAATTCAACAAGGAGAGGTCTCCTTAGCTCTGCGTCTACTCACGCGGCGACTGGGGACGCTTCCACCGCAATTGCGATCGCAAATTCAGCAGCTTTCCACCGTCCAGGTGGAAGCACTCGGTGAAGCTTTGTTAGATTTCTCCACAACACAAGATTTAGTAGCTTGGTTGCAGGCTTACCAATAAACCCTACTTCAGTTGGGCGTTGTTATTGAAAAACTGGCTGCAAAGTCCCTGACTAACTAACAGGGTTGTTACCAGGTTGGTGAAGGCAAGCATAAACATAATTAATATCTGGTAAGATGCAGCGTTCAAAGGGTCAACGCCACTTAATAGCTGACCTGTGATAATTCCTGGTAGCGTCACCACACCTACAACCATCATTTGGTTCAGTGTGGGAATCAACCCGGCTTTGATGGCATCTTTGCGATATTTTGCTACAGCTTGTTGCGGTGTAGCACCTAAACTCAGGTGCGTTTCAATCTCAGCGCGACTAGCGTTGACGGTGCTAACAAGACGTTCGCCTGCGATCGCTGCTCCATTCATCGCATTTCCCAGTACAATTCCCGCTAGGGGAATCAAATACTGTGGTTCATACCAAATTGGCGGCTGAATTATCACCAGCGTGGTATAACCCAAAGTCAGGGCGCTACTAGCTAAAATTGACCCCCAAACTACGGGTAGAACTTGGGGAATTTTCTTGCCAATGCGATTACGGGCGACAATAGCGGCGATGCTTAGCATTACCATCAAGATTGCCAGAACTGCAATTGGATTTTTCCAGGCGAAAACGAAGGCAAGGACGTAGCCGACACCCAAAAGTTGGATAATTGTACGACCAGTTGCGATCGCAAGTTGCCCTTCTAATCCCAGTTTTTGCCAACTGGATAAACCGATGGCAATTGCCATCATGCCTAATGCCCAAGCAAGGTCGGTAATGTCAAGTGTAATTAAAGAATCCACAGTTCATTAGGATTAGGGATTGGGGATTGGGGATTGGGGATTGGGGAAGAGGAAAAAGTCTTACCTAGTCCCTAGTCCCTAGTCCCTAGTCCCCAACCCCCAACCCCTCTGCGAAACAATTTTACAGCTTCAGCATTCTGAAATGATGTGGGATGGTAAGACCATTCATTTTGCGCGTGTTGTGGCAACCCTGGAATTGTTGAAACAGTCTATAGCTAAAGGTTTCACAATCCAAAATCAAAAATCCCAAATTCAACATGGGGTGAGGTGCGGATTCCCTTTCTGAACAAAATTTGGTTCTATGTATATAAAAATTTGTGGTGTAAACGAGTGAGTAACATTCCCCCCTTAGACTTGTCTCGCCAGTACAAAAACATCAGTGAAGAGGTGAGTGCAGCTGTTCTTGATGTTTTGGCTTCTGGTCGTTACATTGGCGGTTCTCTGGTTCAAGGCTTTGAGCAACAGTTTGCAGCTTACGTGGGCGTTTCTGAGTGTGTGGCGTGTAATTCTGGCACAGATGCCCTCTATCTAGCTCTACGGGCTTTGCAGATTGGTTCTGGAGATGAGGTGATTACCACACCATTCACCTTTATTGCCACTGCTGAGGTAATTAGTGTGGTGGGAGCGAAGCCCGTTTTTGTTGATATTGATGCCGAGACGTTTAATTTTGATGTCTTGCAGCTAGAAAAGGCGATTACGGATAAAACGCGCGCTATTATTCCAGTTCACCTATTTGGGCAACCTGTGGATATGACCGCAGTTATGAGGATAGCTGAGTCTCACAATCTGGCTGTGATTGAAGACTGCGCCCAAGCCACAGGTGCCGAATGGGCAGACGCTAAAATCGGCAGCATCGGTCATATTGGTTGCTTTAGTTTCTTTCCCACAAAGAATTTGGGTGCTTTTGGTGATGGCGGTGCGGTGACAACTAACGATCCGGCGATCGCTTCCGCGATCCGAATGCTGCGAGAACACGGAATGCGCGATCGCTACTACCACGAAGAAACTGGCATTAATAGCCGTTTGGATACCATACAAGCGGCTATTTTGCAAATCAAGTTGCGTCATCTAGATACCTGGAATGACTTGCGCCGTTCAGTTGCTGAACGTTACCATCAATTGCTGGAGCCTGTGCCTGGGGTGGTGAAACCGCAAGAAATAGCAGGGGGGCGCAGTGTCTGGAATCAATACACGATTCGGCTTACCCACGATAGCAACAGCGCTTTCCGGGATAATGTTCGCACTCAGCTAGCCGCTAGGGGCATTAGTTCGATGGTTTACTACCCGTTGCCTTTGCACTTGCAGCCTGTTTACAAGGATTTGGGCTACCAAGCAGGGGATTTCCCTGTTACTGAGAAAGTCTGCCACGAAGTTTTATCTTTGCCGATTTTCCCAGAACTGTCCCCAGAGGAGCAAGAGCAAGTGGTCTATGGTTTGAAGGACTGTTTGCTAATGGCTAATGGCTAATAGGAACTAGGGACTAGGAAAAATACTGCCCAAGTACCCAGTCCCCAGTCCCCAGTCCCTATTTTATGCCCGAACTTGCTGACGGCTGACTTGGCTTAAGGCTTCCACCAAGCTGCGAACAGCTGCCACCATTGCCACTTCGCTATTCAGCTGGTTGATAGCGCTTCCGACACCGACACCAGCAGCACCAGCAGCGATCGCCATCGGTGCTGTAACGTTGGAGATGCCCGAAGCGCACAAAACTGGCACGGAGACAGCACGGGAAATTTCGTAAGCTGCTGCCAAGGTGGGAGCGGCTTTTTCAATCAATCCCAGTGTTCCGGCGTGGGTGGGGCTGCTGCTGGTGCCTCCTTCAGTTTGGATAATATCAGCACCAGCTTTTACTAACGCTTCTGCCAACTGCACTTGCTGGTCTAGCTCTAGAATGTGGGGAACGGTGACAGACAGGGTAATTTCCGGCAGGAGCGATCGCGTCTTTTGTGTCAACGCCATCACTTCCGGGGCTTCAAACCGCCGTCCCTGAGCATAAAAACTATCAAAGTTGCCGATTTCAATCAAGTCAGCTCCTGCTGCAACAGCTTTCACAAACAGCTCTGGCTCTACCGCAGATACACAAATTGGCAAATCTGTCAATTCCCGAACCATCCGCACCAAGTCGGGGTCAGCAGCAATATCCAAGAAGGTAGCGCCGCCCAGAGTTGCAGCCTTGACGGTAGCAGCAACAGAAGAGAAATCAAAGTTATTCAAGCCAGTGATAATTTTTAAGACATTGCCTTGCTCAAAAGCACGGTGTAGAGTAGTATTCATGGTCATAAGCCCTATTTGGCTCGCTAATTTTTCATAATTCATTGTACAGACCAGATCGATATGGTCTCTACTTTTAAACTGATTGGGTACTTCCTCCGATGGTTGTGCATCTGCAAGGTGTGGCAATACCATCAAACAACAAAGCGCTAAGAGAGCTTTTTCCCAAAACCGGGATCTAGACTAGGAGCATAGTGCAGATACTACCCTCCTCCAGCCAGTGACGAGCCATGAATTTCCCTCCCACGAATTTGTCAACTTTTCACTCCGATGTTCTGGCACAGACTGAACTCGGTCAGCTGTGCGGTTCGGAACAGAGGTTTCGCGATCGCTACGAGATCCTGCGGATGCTGGGTAGAGGTGGCTTTGGTGTCACCTTTTTAGCGAGGGATGCAACACTCCCTGGACAGCCGTTGTGCGTGATCAAGCAGCTGTGTCCGAAGTTTAGCGATCCGGCTGGCTTAAAAACGGCGCAGAAACGCTTTGAGCAAGAGGCGAAAACTCTTAGCAAATTGGGAAGCCATTCTCAGGTTCCCATGCTACTAGACTACTTTGTAGAAGAGGGAGAATTTTATCTAGTTCAGGAATATATCCGAGGTCATACCCTGGCTAGACTGGTGAGGCGCGGAGGTTCGATATCTGAAGAGGGGGTGAAACAATTCCTCCGTCAGATTCTGCCATTGTTGCAGTACATCCACCGCAATAACGTAATTCATCGCGATATTAAGCCGCAGAACATCATCCGCTGTCAGGACGATGGTAGGCTGGTCTTGATTGACTTCGGAGCTGTCAAAGAGGAAATTTCCCAGTTAGGGCAATCTGGTGTAAAAGGGTCAACTACCCAGTTCATTGGGACAGTTGGGTTTGCGCCACCGGAACAATTTTCTCTGCGACCAGTTTATGCCAGCGATATATACGCACTGGGCATAACGTGCCTTTACTTGTTGACTGGCAAAGCGCCGTTGGAGTTTGAAAGCGATCGCGCCACAGGTGAGATTCAGTGGCAGAATACAGTGGTAGTCTCGCAAGAGTTTGCCCGAATTCTCAACAGAATGCTGAAAATCTCTCTAAAAGAGCGCTTTCAGTCGGCTGGAGCGATTATGCTGGCATTTGGTTGGGAATCGCAAGACAATTTATCGCAGTTTATGACAACTGTACGCCGTCCAGAAAAAAGCCCAGTTGAGAATCAACCGCAAGCGAGTCCCCCAGATTATATTCCTCCCACCGCCCGAACTGCGATCGCGCTGCGAGACTGGAAAGCGAGATTGCAGGCAAAACAAAGGCACCAAAGAAGAAGCGATCGCGGTAGACTTAGCAGTTCTGGTAATTCTCGTTAAAGCTGGGTAGGACTGGCATTCTCCACCCTTGGAAAAGGATATCGTGTCCGGCAAATTGCCCTTAAGAAGAGAACCCCACTAAAACCTGCGGCTTTAGTGGGGTTCTGATTCCAGGGTGTGGGCTAATTAACGGGACAAGAAATCCAATTTATGGGGGTTGGGGATATCCTATCTATAATCCTGCCTTTGAATATCTCGCAAACGTGCTTCAGGACGCTTAAAACGATCCAATTGACTTTCAAAGAAAGCTCGATTTGCTTGCAGATGCTTTGGATTTGGGTCGTCTAAAGGATAGAGAAGGGCAGTTCGCAACGCTTGAATTACAGCGGAAGTAACGCAGTACATTGAACGTTGAAAAGTGATACCAAGCTGAATTAACATATCATCTTCACCGCGACAGTGTTGACGATAGTAATCTTTGAGATAGTCAGGGAGAAAATGCAGCATATCCTGCATTAACAATGTTGGCGGAATGCCAGCTGTACCTACGGGAAATACATCAGCATAGAGAATTCCGTAGTGGAAGTCTTTTTGCTCTTCAGGTACTTGCTTAGCTTGAGCGTTGTAAGACTTCGTACCCCGGAAAGGCGCGGTGCGGTAAAAAACAGCTTCCACATAAGGTAACGCTGCTTCATATAACCACATAAAACCCTTCGATTTTGGAATAATTTCGTACTTTTGTCCACGAATATAAACGTGGTGGTAGATGGGACGACCTGCTATGGCAAAAATACCATTTACCAGAAAATTCATCGCATCCGGTACACCTTTAAATCCGCCTTCATCATAGATATCGGACATTTCAAAGAAAACCGGAGCCATCACCTCCCAGAACAAGCCTAGATTACTGTAATAGGACATTTGCCGCACCTGTTCCAAGAACATATCTGGAAACAGCTTATAAAGTCCCAACATTGCCGGATTACCCTGGAAATAAGCCTTAATTGCCCTATCAGCATTTGCTTTGTATTCTTCAGAGTCCAGGTAGGCATCAAATTGTCCCCAACCCATATCTCTACCGTGCCAAAGCATAGCTTGCATACAAGCTTCGGCAAACTCCATGTTTACTCTGTCGTGCCATAAGTGGTGAAACAACTTAGGCATTTTTTTATTGAGTTCACCTTTTTCGATAAACTCCAAAAGTTCCGGATGTGCAGTAGCTTCCCCACGCCATATCCGCAGATCCGCATCATCACCAGCGTAGTGATTATGCAGTTCTAAATACTCTTTTGGGATAAAGTATTTAAAGAAAGGAAACGGCTCTAAAAACACCCTTTCAGCAATATAAAGTAAGTCCCGCCAGTAGAAATCCATCGGCACAGCATAAGCCTTATAAATGCCGATGATTTGCATCAAATTTTCCGGCGTATCAGGTAGCATGGCACCGCCAGCTTCCAGACGATGAATTATAGGCGCAAATTCATGCCGCGAAGGAGGTAACTTTGTTGTGGGTTTAGGAGGAGTTTGTACCATTTTCAGTTCCTTTAAATAAATTGCCGTATTTATCCGATAATTCTTTGAAAAACTACTTTTCTTTCCTCTGCGGTTAATTAATCCTCACTTGTCAACTTTTGGCGTAAGTCAATCGCGTGAAAAATACTCAAAACATCATGCGTCCACGTTGGCAGTATCAGCGTCATGACAATTTCTTCTACACTGTGAATCGTGCCAACAATACAAGTCAGCCATAAAGTAATTCCTGCGTAATCAAAACCAAACAGCGCCACTGTAGCAATGAAAAGAGTTATTCCCCAAAACTTGGCTGAATAAGTGTGATAGCTGGCGGGTTTTCCATACTTCACCAAATTAACCAACCACCAGGTTAACTGAGCAACAAGCACCATCAACAACGGGACGCGAAAGTTAATGAAAATATCGGGGCGTACTAACCACGCACTAGCGACTATAGAACCGTAAAGACAATTATCAGCCCAACCATCAGCTTGACGTAGTTTAGCATTGCTGACACCTAATTTTCTAGCAAGGATGCCATCGAAAATATCTGATAGAAATGCTGCCACAAAACCGACGATAAACCAAATGCTTGTTTGGCCATCAATTGCATCCCATAAGAGGAAGGGAGCAATAATAGCGCGAAAGGCTACAAGTAACCCAGGAAGAGATTCAAAAAAGCGGTTATTGTTTTGTTGTGATTGGGGTGAAGGTGTCATAAGGGAAATGAACCGCGTTAGGGAAGCCATGCGCGATAGCGCTTTAAACACAAAGAAAGCGAAGGGAAGATAAGAAGAAGTTGGTTCACGTTGAGGAATGAAACCCGACACAACTTATAGATTTGTTAGGTTTCATTCCTCAACTACAACTATTTTCAACCGAAACGCATTGGGGTAGGTATTGCCTAGCTTGGGTTTAATTTTTGGCAGCTACTTGCACGTTGCTAGTAGTGGTAATTGTGGCACCCATTGCAGTTGTTGTGGTTTCACTTAAGCGTACTAGCCAAGCGGGTTGCAATCCTAAAAAGAAAATCAGGGCTGCTAATACTAACGCTGGCGTGCGTTCTACCCATTGCACCTTTGGATAGTATGCGGTGGCGTTGTCTAGTTTGCCGAAACAGGTGCGATTGAGCAGAATCACGAAGTAAACTGCTGTTAAACCGCTACAGAGGACACAAACTAGGGTAGGGATGGGGAAAGCAGAGAAACTGCCCTGAAGTACCAAAAATTCAGCGATGAATCCCACCAAACCGGGGATACCAGCACTTGCCATTCCGCCCAACACTAGCAAACCAGTTGTGAAAGGTAAACCTCTTTGGGGACTCAGCAAGCCATTGAGGACATCTAAATCGCGGGTGCCGACTTTGGTTTCGACGATGCCGACTAGGTGAAAGAGGATTGCTAAGATTAAGCCGTGGCTAAACATTTGTAAGACGGCACCGAGTAGGGAAAGAGGTGTGGCGGCGGCGGCGGCTAAGAGGATGTAGCCCATATGTCCGATGGAACTATAGGCTACCATACGTTTGATATCTTTTTGCGCGATCGCACTCAGCGCTCCATAAGCTGCACTAAATGCTCCGATAATCGCTAAACCAGGCGCTACAGTTACCCAAGCTTCCGGAAACATCCCCAAACCAAATCGCACTAAACCGTAAGTTCCCAATTTTGCCAGTACGCCTCCTAAAAGAATCGCTATGGGTGGGGAAGCTTCAACGTAGGCATCTGGCAACCAAGTATGCAGAGGCACTAAGGGGATTTTGATGCCGAAACCTACTAAGAGCATTGTCAGTAGAATCAGCTGGGTATTTAAGGATAAACCTTGGGTAACTAGAGGATTGTAATCAAAGTTGGGAGCGTTACCTAGCCACGTTACACCTAAGAAGGCCGCCAAAATCAAAATTCCGGAAACAGCGGTGTAGATAAGGAACTTCATCGCTGCATAGCCGCGTTTTTGGGTTCCTCCCCAGATGGCAATTAACAGGTACAGGGGGATAAGTTCCAACTCGTAGAATAAGACGAATAGCATCAAGTTCTGGGAGAGGAAGGCTCCGGCAATTCCCGCACTTACCAGCAAAATTAAAGAGTAATAAAGGCGGGGGCGAGTAATCTGCTCTGAGGTACTGTAAATAACAATCCACGTCAGCAGACTATTTAACGCCAGTAGCGGGACAGATAAACCATCAACGCCGAGGCTGTAATTCAAGCCTAGAGTATCAATCCAGGGTATGAACTCAGAGAACTGGAAACCTGCATTACTAATGTTGAATTGAGTGAGCAGAAAAAGTGTCCAGACTATAACACCACTGGCAATACTCAAAGCCAGCAGACGGGCGCGATTAGCAGATAAGTTAGGCAAAAATCCGACAATGGCGGCACCTAAAAATGGCACCCAAATTAAACTGCTGAGCATAGTTAATTCTTAGTTGTTAGTTTCTCGTTCCCTGGCGACCGATTGGGGACGCAATTCTAGAGGTGTCTTGATTACAGGAGGCGACCGCCTCCTGTAGGCATTCCCAGGTTCAGCCTGGAAGAGATTATGTGTTGGCAAAGACGAGGGAAAGATGAGATAGGAAAGGCCAAGATAACAGCATTCCCATGAGAACTATTCCCAGTAGGATAGTCAGCGCGTAGGATTGGGAGCGTCCGGAGGTGCTGTATTTCAAGCTTTCGCCACCGAAAATGGAAGCAAAGCCGACAAGGTTAACTACGCCATCAACTAAGTAGCGGTCAACGATGTCGATGATACGGGAAACCAGGTCAACTCCGAATACAATACTCACGCGGTAAATTTTGGCTGTATAAAAGTCGTATGCGAAAAGGTCTTGTAGGGGTTTCCAGGGAAGTTGAACGGGTTTTTGCCACATTCCACCCAGGTAAATGACACCGCTGATACTGCTACCAAAGATGCTAGACCAAATCAGCATGAGGGCAACATCTTTATTTAAGGTTGCCCAAGTGGGAAGTAATGACAAGCTTTGCAAGACTAAGGGCAGGTGGAGGGCAAAGGCTAGCAAAACTATCATAGGGAAAGTTATAGGCCAAAATGCTTCAGGCGATCGCACTGTCATCTTATTTGGTTTACCGCCAAAAATTAGCCCAAATACTCTGGTTAAGCTGAAGGCTGTTAAAGCATTAACTAAGACCACTAAACCGACTAGCCAAGGTTGAGTCGCCCACAAACCATCTGCTAATTCCACCAACGCCCAAAAACTACCAAGGGGCGGAAATGCGATTAATCCCAGCGTACCGACTATAAAGGCTAAACCGGAGATGGGACGACGCGACCACAAACCGCCGAGTTGGGTTAAATCTTGGGTGATATTGTTCCAAATTATCGCGCCGACGCTCATTACTAAAAGCGCCATTGCTACAGCATGGGTCAAGACCAACAATAACGCGGCATTCTCTTGTCCGCTACCTACGGCGATAAACACCAATCCCATGTATGCACTGACAGAATAGGATAAGGCGCGTTTGATGTCAATTTGCGCGATCGCAATTGCGGAAGCGCCTACCGCCGTCACCGCACCAACCAGCACTGTAGCCGACAAAACCAGAGGTGACAGCGCTAATACTGGTTGTATCTTAATCAATACCCAAGCACCAGTCGCTACCACTACCGAGTTCCGTAAAATTGTGCTGGGAATAGGGCCTTCCATCGCCTCATCCAGCCACAAATGCAGGGGAAATTGAGCGCATTTGCCCATCGGTCCGGCAATTAAAGCTAAACCTAGTAAAGCGGCAACTTTTGGGTCTAAATTTGCAGTCTTTGCCCACTCTGCTAGTTCAGAATAATCCCAAGTTCCTGCCAAGGGTAACAGTGCAATCACCCCCATAAGCAGCAGTAAGTCTCCTACCCGCTTAGTTAGGAAAGCATCTCTAGCACCTGTCACCACCAACGACTGACTAAACCAAAGCCCCACTAATAGATAAGTACCTAGTGTGAGGATTTCCAGAATCACATAGCTAAAGAATAAGGAGTTGCACAAGGCTAAAGCGCACATTCCTGCCTCAAACAGTCCCAGCAAGGCATAAAAACGCGCCCAACCCCAATCCATCTCCATGTAACCGATAGCGTATGTCTGCGCTAGCACGTTCAACCCAGTTACCAGAACTATTGCTCCGATATTAATCGGTGAGATTTCGATGGGACAGGTTAAATTTAAACCAGCTGCATTGAGCCACGTAAATGATATTTCTTGTACTGGCTGATTCCAGATTGCTTGCAGAGTAAGCAATCCATGAATGAATGCCAACAAAGTCATCAATAAGTTAACGTAACCAGCTGGCCGTGGCCCTGTGCTACGGATTATACCGGGCGACCAAAACACTGATGAAATGGCACCGATTAAGGCATAGCAAGGGACTAACCAAATGGTATCGACGAGGAACTGAACCATTGGAACTAACTACCTGTAAAATTGCCGCAAAGTTAGGGACGCTGAAAAATGACCCCAATACCTCCCCGCTACTTGAGGGATTGGAGCGATCGCAAATTCATTATTTTTTAATGGTTTTGTTTAGCTTAATCTTTTACCAGTCAAAAGGGAACTGCTGAATTAGAAAATTAAGCGATAAAACCTCTAACTGAAACTTATATCACTCGGCTACTTGGTTGGGTTATTGAGTCCATAAATCAGCGTTAATGGATTATTTCTATAATAACCATAGATTAATCTCTATATATGAAGATTTATTGATTTTGAAAATGATCCGGGTAGGGGGGATTAATACTACGGAGGTTGGGCTTCGCTTTCCCACGGAGCTTACCTACAATTATTCTTAATGGCAACGGCATGGGGTTCACCTCTACTTCTCTAGTGGATAATTAGTGGCGCTTGTTGCTGACCATTCCCACATTGAGCCAGCATAATTTCTGACATTTGTAAAGCCTAAATCAGCGAGTACCGCGACAAAAAAAGCCGAACGAATACCGCCTGTGCAATAAGCAGCAATGGGATGACTGCTTTCAATTCCTAAATCTTCTAACTTATCCATAATTTCGTCGCGGGGGAGTAAATTCCCATCTTTATCTAACAAATCTTTAAAATAAAAATGCACAGCACCAGGAATATGTCCTCCCCTCTGTTCCCCGTAAGGAGTAGAACCTGTATATTCTCCTAGTTCGCGGGTATCAATTATTATAAAATTTTGCTGGGAAAGACTGGCTTTAATTTCATCACGCTGAATTTCCCAGAATCCTGTTCGCTGTACAACAAAATCCCCCATTTCTTGATGGTGACTAAATCCCCAAGTAGTCGGAACGCCCGCCTTCACAAGCGCTGAATATCCACCATCCACAAAAGCGGCTTGAGAATGTCCCAGAGTGCGTAACATCCAAACAATGCGGCCTTCTTCACCAAAATTGTGAGCTGGATTGCCAACTACAACGACAGGTTTATGATTGAAAATACCTAGAGCGCGGAGTTGTTGTTCCAGAACATTTATATCATCAATTAGTTTTCCCTTATCGGGCAATTTTGGTTGCGAAAATTGCTGCCAAGTAACATGAACAGCCCCCGCTATATGCCCAAATAAATATGCAACTTGATTGCGAACATCCAAAATAGTAGCATCTTCTAAAATCAGCTTTTTAGCTTTTTCTGCACTAAGCACCCAGTGAAAAGTCATAAAATACCTTTGCCTTAAAAAAAAATCAGCGAAAAGCTAAAATATATTCTGCTGTAATCTGAGGCTGCTCCAATTGAGGAACGTGTCCGCAATTTGCGATCCAGATTAGTTGAGAGTTAGCGATCGCATTCTTAAACCTTTGGGCATCAGCAGTTCCCAACATATCATCAGACTCCCCCCACAAAATCAGTGTTGGCTTGTCAATCCGAGAAATTTTATCTGCCAAATCCCAATAACCACCACTTTTAGTAAAACTGCTTGTGGCTTCGTGCCAACCAAACATTTCCATGTGCAGCATCGCACATTTTATCGCCTCAATTTCGTTTGGTTTCAAGTTGCCAAAATGACTTCCCCATAACAACGCCTGGACTTTGCGCTGTCGCCAATATTCTACTGCCAGAAAGTCAAAAGGAGGAAAAAGCAACGCGCCCAGAGGAAAGCTACCACTAAAACCCACACTGTTAATTAGAACCAGTTTTTTAACAGCGTGGGGGTAAGTTAGAGTAAAGTCAATTGCTGCTGCACCTCCCATCGAAGCCCCTACTAATATCATTGGCTCTTCGATCAGATTCCAAAAGTAGTAGAGATGAGTTTTGATAGCGGCGGGGTTATAAGAAATTCCCTGCACTCGTTCCGTAAAGCCAAACCCCAACAAATCAACCGCCCACGTTTCATTTTCAGCGGCGAGTAGTGGAAATAGGCGACGAAATTCTAGCACGGAACTATCAAAACCTGGAAGCAACAAAATCGGAGTGCCACCGCTACCCTGATGGACGTAAGCTGTAGCAATCTGCTGCGGTGAAAGGGGTGTTTTGATTGCAGTTCTCTGGATGCTTTGAGCTAAAGCAATTGACTGAGACTCCTGCAACTGCTCAACTTGGGATGGTAGAAAATTGGGGAACATAGACGGGAATGGGGAATGGGAAATTGAAGATGCGAACTAACTGAATTATTCAGTACACTGCAAAATATGTCATTGTCTGTCCTCCTGCTCCTCTCCCCCTCACACCCTTCTCCCCATGTCAGACTCTTTATCTTTGCGCGATCGCTACCTACAATTAATCGATAAAATTGTTCAAACCACTCTCAAAGGGCAGATCCGCTCTAAAGAGCAGGTTTATAAAATGCTTCTTAAAGAAGTAAGCCTGGGAACCGGCGAAATTTTTGAACGAGCTTTGAGCGAAAGTCTCAGCACCGCCCAAGAACAGGTAGATACTCTAAAAGATGAAATGAAGCTGGCAAAGGCTACTCGTAGCCTGAGGGCGATTCAGACGGTCAAGGGGGAATGGGAACGAGCGCAGTCACAAAATCGGGCGGCGGATGCGATCGCGATCGCGGTGCAACAAATTGTTAAAGCACAAACTGGCGATCGCTTGGCAGCTTTTTTGCAGGTAATAGATCCCAACCAAAAGCAAGTCTTGAGTTTAGCTCAACTTCAACAGATAGCATCATTGCTTCAGCAACAAATACAGGAAACCACCAATCCTGAACTTTACCAGGAAGTGCAGCAAATCGTGCAAGGCATCACTCGCGGTTTGGAATCTTGGCAGCGATTGGAAGGACACCTGGTAAGCTGGATTTACGACCAAAGCCGGGGGCCGTTAGGGTTCGAGGGCGCACCCGAACAAAATGGGCCTTGGGCGGTATGGGCAAAGCAAGTAAATAGCCCGTACCCGCAAGCACTTTTTCAGACTCTTTCCTTAGATCAATCGGTGGCAGAATTTGCGGCAAAACACCCGCCAAATGTAAGTTCCTTAGTTGAGTTAGCGGTGATTTTGCCTTTCTTACAAAAGGGTTTAGTAAACTGGTCTGATAAGCTGATTTACGACTCCAAAGTAGGAGCAAAGCTGTCGATTTCTATATTTCTGACTTTTGCGGTAATTTGGTCTGCGATCGCTAATGGGTTGAATCAAGCGACGAGTCTGAATTCAACTTCACGGGAATCCTTAGTCATGGGTTGTTTTCAAATTACCCTACAAATTTTTCGCACCTTTTCCCAAAGAGAATACTTTCCCCTTTACGGTGGAATTTTCGCTTCGTTCTCTGGTAACTATCTGCGCTCTACCCTAAACTATCTAGATGCACCCCTGCGACAAGTAGCCGGAACTCAGGAAAAAGCGCGAATTTTGACATTAATGGGTTATTCCCTACGGGCGCAAGGTCGCTACGATGATGCAATTGTATTGCATCAACAAGCTGTAGAGATAGCCAGAGATGCAAGCGATCGCGCTTGTGAAATTGCCAATCTCAACCACCTCAGTCGCACCTGCGTAGCTCAAAAAAATTATGGCGAGGCAATTAGCTATAGTCAAAGAGCATTAATTCTCTCTCGTCAAAATGGTGACAGGTTGGGAGAAGCCAACGCTTTAGCTAATCTCGGTTATAGCGAAGTCTTCCAAGCTCAACAGATGGAACGGGTAGAGCCAGAAACTTATGAGTCAGCAATCAACTACTTACAACAAGGGTTGCAGTTGTCGGAAAGATTAGGCGATCGCCAAAGTCAAGCCCTTTGTTACAGCAGTCTTGGTATTGCTCTGTTAGTAGTTGAACAACCCGAAGAAGCCCTGAAAAACCTAGAAAAAGGTTTAGAAGCCGCCATGATTTCTGGGGATTTATACTTACAAGGAATAAACTTGGCATACATAGCGGAAGCTTACTATGGAATAAAAAATTTCAAAAAAGCCATCTTCGCTGCCAGTTTAGGTATGTATTACTTAGAAAGAATTGCCTCTAATCAGTGGCGACAATCGGCGGGATTGCTAACAATTTTACAAGGTCAGTTGGGAGCTGAAGCTTTTATAAAAGTAATTCAAGAACATCGCTCTTTACTGGTTCCTGCTATTGGGGTGGATGGATTTGACTACATTCCGGAACTGCTGGAACAATACAAGCGGTCGATGTAGTGCAGTCCCTTCTAGGCTCCAGCCTGGGAATGCTAACACCAGATCCTCTTAACAGACGTTCCCAACAAAAAAGCGCCCCTCTTGGAGCGCTTTTTTAGCTAGAAAAACTAGCGATTAACCATTGATGCTAGGAGCAACCAGAGCAACTGGGGTGGACTCACCTGCTGCCAAGTCGAGAGGGAAGTTGTGAGCGTTACGCTCGTGCATTACTTCCATACCCAGGTTGGCGCGGTTGATGACATCAGCCCAGGTGTTGATTACACGACCTTGTGAGTCGATTACACTCTGGTTGAAGTTGAATCCGTTCAGGTTGAATGCCATCGTGCTGATTCCCAGCGCGGTGAACCAGATGCCGATTACTGGCCATGCACCCAACAAGAAGTGCAAGCTGCGGCTGTTGTTGAATGAAGCGTATTGGAAGATTAACCGACCGAAGTAGCCGTGGGCTGCAACAATGTTGTAGGTTTCTTC
>NZ_JACJPF010000063.1 GCF_014695915.1 Trichocoleus sp. FACHB-40 | reverse complement strand
AGAGTATTTATTACATCGGCTTTTAAATGAAGGAGAGCTGGTTATTAAGTGGGGACGAAAGCTCAAAAACAAAGGTAATGCTTTTATCACAATTTAAATGCACAACAGCTTATTGCGGGAAAAACTGTCCCCCTTTATCTGCTTTAATACAAATTTGCTATAATTTTAAAATTTCTCTATCTCAGTTCTTTACGCAAGATTTCAATCTATCAACTATCCATGCTCGAAAGCTGAAGTTTGAGATGGAATATTCTAAGAAAACGCGCTCATCTCCGAGAACGCTAGATTTAAATCATATTGAAAATACCCTGAGCATCATTTTGTCCCAAGTAGAAGAACCACTACCAACAATTACAGAGATAGCGGAACAGTTGAAAATTAATAGACGAGTTCTTTCAAGGCATTTCCCTGTACTATGCCACAAAATTGTCACGAAACGCCGCCATTATATGCGTATGAGTCACTTAGCTGCTATTGAGCAGTGTTGTCAAGAAATTAAAGAGGCGATCGTCTCACTCCAGCAATCAGGAGAATACCCAAGCGAGTCCCGTGTGTGTGAACTGATTAGTAACCCCGGCTATTTTCGTTATCAGCAGGTTCGGCTACTCTATAAGCAAGAGCTTCAATCTACTCTAAGTAGCTTGTGAGCTTTCAGTGTGAATGAGGATAGTCGATCGTCTACATCTATTTTCTCGTCATTTTTTTTCAGGCATAGTTCTGCCGCTATGGTTTTCAGGCATAGCTTTGCCGGAGCGGCAAAATCAAACTTTAAATGACAACAAAAGCTGTTAAATCTAAACGAAATTAATGGACACAACTGGACTCGAACCAGTGACCCCCACGATGTCAACGTGGTGCTCTAACCAACTGAGCTATGCGTCCGTCCGACGATTTATAAATATAACACAGGCTTCAGTAAATGTGCAAGGGGAATGGAAAAAGTTAGGAGTGACGAGTTGGTAATTCAAAACTCATAACTCATAACTTTCCCCTCCTAACTTTTTAATTAGCAACAAAACCGCTGAAAGTGAATCGCAACAGTTACTAGGTCTGTTAAAATCTTATGGTCGTTCAGCTAGAAATCGTCTTTGAGCCAATCTATAGACCTACCCAAGGTCGATGCCTTAGCGCAAGAACTTGCGACAATCCAACAAACGGGTGCCAAGCGGATTGCTTTGTTGGGGTCGCGTCATGTTCCCATCACTCACCAGCATCTGATTGAGATGATGAGTTATGCCCTGGTTTTATCCGGCAATCGTCTACTCACTTCCGGTGCTACGGGAACTAATTTAGCCGCCATACGCGGTGCCATGCGTGCCGATGCTAGCCTGCTGACGGTGATTTTGCCCCAAAGTTTGGAACGTCAGCCACGGGAATCGCGAGAACAGCTAGAACAGGTGATGCACTTGGTAGAAAGTCCCGAAAATGACAATCTATCCCTCGCTGAAGCTAGCGCTCTGTGCAATCAAGAGATTGTTTCCCGGTGTCAGCAACTCATCTGTTTTGCATTTCACGACAGCCACACCCTGCTAAAAACTTGTCAGGATGCGGAAGATCAACGCAAATTGGTGACGTTGTTCTACTTTGATTAAGAGGACGGGTCGCTATCGTCTCGACAACCAAATGATAAATTTCCCTGTATCAACTGTTTTGTTGGACTGCATTGCCGCAGCCGCAGTCCTGATTTATCTACCATTTTTGGTGGTAGGCTACGCCCGTGCTAGCGTGGGGTATGACACGGCGGCACCCCGCGCCATGTTTGACAAGCTGCCTCCCTATGGACAAAGAGCTACCTGGGCGCACCAGAACTCGTTTGAAGCGTTTATGATATTCGCGGCGGCTTCCCTGATGGCTTATGTGGCGGGGGTGAATTCGTCACTGGCAGCATGGGCAGCGATCGCTTTCGTTGTAGCCAGGTTGTTATACTCTGTTTTTTATATACTGAATGTTCCGTTAGCGCGAAGTCTCATGTTCGCCATCGGCTCCCTATCCAGTGGTACCCTCATTGTATTAAGCCTGCTGCAAGCCAATAGCAATTAACAATTAACAAACAACTTTTTTATGGCTGCAACCTACTCTTTTGATATTGTCAGCGATTTCGATCGGCAAGAATTAGTTAATGCCGTAGACCAAACCGAACGGGAAATCAAAAGTCGCTTTGACCTTAAAGACACTCAAACAACCATAGAGTTAGGCGAAGAGGCTATTACAGTTAATACCGACAGCGAATTTACTTTGGATGCGGTTCACACAATTTTGCAAACCAAAGCAGCCAAGCGTAACCTGAGCTTGAAGATATTTGATTACGGCAAAACTGAATCAGCCAGTGGTAATCGCGTTCGCCAGGAAATTAAGCTGCGTAAAGGCATCAGCCAGGAAATCGCCAAACAAATCACCAAATTGATTCGAGACGAATTTAAAAAAATTCAAGGCTCCATTCAAGGCGATTCCGTGCGGGTTTCGGCGAAATCAAAAGATGAACTGCAACAAATAATTCAACGTTTGAAGCAGGAAGATTTGCCAGTTGCCCTACAATTTACTAACTATCGTTAGTACAATGCCCACGATACAGAAGTTGATGTAGATGTCGAATGGGCAGGAGCCGAAAATTGACCGACAACGAGAACACCAAGCCAACGAGCGTACCTTCCTGGCTTGGTTGCGAACTTCTATTGCGCTGATTGGATTTGGATTTGCGATCGCTCGTTTTGGTTTATTTCTGCACGAGTTACAATCAGCTGTTACAGGTCAAGATGCTATCTCCCAACCCTTCATCAGCTCCCAAAGCTTGGGTGTAGGGTTAGTAATTGCTGGCATTCTAATTATCCCATTATCAGCGTGGCGCTACAACCAGGTTTTTTGGCAAATTGAGCGGGGTAACTTTCAGCCTAACCGCCTGATTGTCTGGATAACGGCGGGAATTGTGATGATTGTGGGAGTCTTGAGCATTCCCTTCGTTCTGTGGCGACAACCATCCACTCCTAGTACCCCATCTTCCCGCCGCAGCGAACAACTTGAGAGAAGGATTTTAAACGCAAAGATACGCAGAGGCTAACTTTCTTTGCGTTCCTCTGCGATATCCTTTGCGTTACGAGAGCGTTTAAAAAGCAATCATGTCTATAGACTCGACATTACCTCACGCGCAGCTGCCAAAGTGCGGTCAATATCTTCCTCAGTGTGTGCTAAGGAAGTAAACCCAGCCTCAAACTGAGAAGGTGCTAGATAAACGCCACGTTCTAGCATCCCGCGATGGAAACGGCTAAACTTGCTCGAATCAGACTTTTTAGCATCTTCGTAGTTGTGGACTGGGCCAGAAGTGAAGAACAAGCCAAACATCCCGCTAATTTGACCGCCACAAGCAGCATGACCAGTTTCCTGGGCAATTTGCAGCAATCCATCGCTGAGCTTTTTGGTAATCCGGTCTAGATTCTCGTAGTTACCCGGTTTTTGCAGCAACTCCAGCGTCTTGATACCAGCAGTCATTGCCAGAGGATTCCCGGAAAGGGTTCCAGCTTGATACACGGGCCCTGCTGGAGCAATCATCGACATAATATCGCGCCGTCCGCCATAGGCTCCGACTGGCAAGCCACCACCGATTATTTTACCCAGCGTTGTCAAGTCGGGAGTGATGCCAAATTTTTCCTGTGCGCCACCGTAAGCAATCCGGAATCCGGTCATCACTTCGTCAAATACGAGTAATGCGCCATTTTCAGAAGTCAGCATTCGCAAGCCTTCCAAGAAACCAGCATCAGGCGTAATAAAGCCAGCGTTTCCGACGACAGGCTCTAGAATCACCCCTGCAATCTCGTTGGGGTTTTCCGCAAATAAAGCTTTGACAGCTTCCAGTTCATTGTAGGGGGCGGTGAGAGTGTTGCTGGTTGTTGCCTTGGGAACGCCGGGAGAGTCGGGTAAGCCAAGGGTAGCAACGCCCGAACCTGCTTTTACCAGGAACATATCGGCGTGACCGTGGTAGCAGCCTTCAAATTTAATTACCTTGTCCCGTCCGGTGAAAGCCCGCATCAGGCGCAGAACTGCCATACAAGCTTCTGTCCCAGAGTTGACAAAACGCACCATTTCAATACTGGGTACGGCATCAATTACCATCTCTGCCAGTACGTTTTCCAGCGCTGAAGGCGCACCAAAGCTGGTGCCTTTTTCCAGCGCTTCGTGAAGGGCGCTGATAACTTCTGGATGGGCGTGTCCACAAATCGCTGGCCCCCAGGTGCCAACGTAGTCGATGTACTGGTTGCCATCGACATCCCAAATATATGCTCCTTTTACGCGGTCAAAGACGATGGGTTGTCCTCCCACCGATTTAAATGCCCTTACAGGTGAACTAACGCCTCCTGGCATCAGATTTTGAGCGGCTGCAAATATTTCTTCTGATTTGCTAGTTTTCAAATTTGTTGAAGTAACCAATGCTATTTCCTCCGTTTGATGATAAAATCTCTGCCGCTAGATAGGCGCGAGTATTGCTCAAAAAGATTACGTTGTTAAATTATCCTACTGAGGTCAATACCAATTCATTTCCTAGGAAAGAATCAGGATTTAACCCTTAAGTATCTGCTCTCGCCTCTTTGAGGCAGCCCAAGACTTGTATCAGGCTGCGTTCAATGCGGTTCAATGGTACGCAGAAGAGTCTAAAGCTCACAAGGTGGCTCGGTAGGGGTTAGAAGTGAATCGGCAAACCTTAACAGTACCATTGGCAAATGCCTGGAACCAATTTTTGCGCCTTCTTATTAATTTAGCCAAAAATAGGGGTAATTTCTGGGGCAGCAAAATTGTGTTGAACATCTGGCGGTTGCACAATGATATCTTGTACAAGGCGAGTCTATTATTCTGAAAATGCCAGTTGAACCTTCTGCTTTAAGTCAAGCCATCCCGGTTGATAAAATCCGCTACAACGAGCAGGGACTGGTGAGTGCGATCGCGCAAGATTATCTTGATGGCACTGTGCTAATGATGGCATGGATGAATCGGGAGTCGTTACAAAAAACTCTGGAAACGGGCGAAACATGGTATTGGAGCCGTTCTCGCGGCGAGTTATGGCACAAGGGGGCAACTTCCGGTCATATTCAGAAAATACGAAGTATTCGCTATGACTGCGATAGCGATGCGCTGCTTATCAGTGTGGAACAGGTGGGAGATATTGCCTGTCACACTGGCGAACGCAGCTGTTTTCATCAAGTAGATGGCGAAAAAGTGCCGCCGCCAGCGGATACTTTATCTGAACTGTTTGCGACTATTTGCGATCGCCGCGACAATCCAACTGAAACTTCCTACACTTGCAAGCTATTTGCTGGTGGTGATAACAAGATTTTAAAAAAAATTGGTGAAGAAGCAGCTGAAGTGGTGATGGCTTGCAAGGATGATGATAAAGAAGCGATCGCAGGTGAGGTTGCTGACTTGTTTTATCACACCTTGGTTGCTTTAGCTCATCATCAGGTTGATTTGCGAGACGTATACCGCAAATTGCAAGAACGCCGCCAATAGCTTTTTTAAACCCAAAGAACCTTTGCGTTACTTTACGTTTGCCTCTGGTTCTTTGTGTTTAAAATCCGGTTAAGATACTGCAAAATCGCAATTGTAATGGCTACACTTAACGCCAAACCCAGCCAGAAACCATGCGCCACTACTGGCGGTTGATCTAATGCCCAGCCACCCAAGGGAGGGCCAATGAAATAGCCAATCGCCCAGCAAAGGGAATTTATAGAGAAGTATACGCCACGCTGAGATTCGGGGGCTAAGACTGTAATTAGGGAAGACGCAGAGGGTGTGTAGGAGACGACAGCGATCGCAAACACTCCCATTGCTAAAATTGCCCACAATAGCTGGTTAGATGCGGCTACACCTGTGAACCAAATTAAGCTGAATCCCAAAGACCAAAATAAGGCGGAAATACACAAAGCGTAGGGATGGCTCAAACGTTTAAATATTCTCACAACTGGCAACTGTAAGATAATACCTAAGGCTAGGTGCCAGGTAAATAAGGCGCTAATTGTTGTGGGTGAGAAACCTTTCCCAGATCCTACAAGCAAGAAATTGCTGAAGTACAGCGGCATTGTACTTTGGGTTTGAGAGATATAGGTGGTGAAAATGATATTAACTAAGCAAAAAATTAACAGACGGCGATCGCGTAGTGCAGATGTCCAACTGCTTAATGCTTGTTGTTCCTGTTCTCCTGGCTTGTAAGTTTCTGTGATCGCTACATAAATCACCCCAAAGAACACCACAAACGAAATCGCATCAATTACAAACAGCTCTCGATAAGCCCCAGTAGTGCTAATTAATACACCCCCCAATACAATTCCTATCCCCAAACCCAGGTTATCTGCCAGTCGCGTGATTGCATAAGCTTCATTTCGTTGTTCTCCTTGGGTCAAATCTGCTACCACTGACTCAGTAGCCGGCCAGTATAAACCCATGCCCATACCCATGAGCAAGTTACCCACAACAAAAATGTAAAAATCGTTGCTTATAGCTAATACAAGTGAAGAAACTGCCGAAACCGCGGCTGAAAGTAACAGCGTGCGCCTGCGTCCCCAAAATTGCGAATCCGCAAACGAACCGCCCAAAATGCGCCCAAGTACACCAGAAATGGAGGCACTACCCAAGCCAATACCTACTTGAGTGGCGGATAGCCCCACTTGATTCACAAAAAAGATGGGTGCGTAAAACAAAGTAAAGCCAGTGCCAACTCCTGATAAAAATCGCCCAGCCGCAAGAATCCAAACTTGAGAATTTAGCTGAGGCAACCAGGAAGATGTGGGTTTGCGAAAAAATTTCATGCCCAAAGGATAAATTAATCGAGCTTATAAAAATAATCCTGTGTACAAAAGCACGTATAGCGCATCGCTTAAATTGAGGAATTGCTTAAATTGAGCAAAATTAACTTTCTGTGGGTGATAAAGATAGTTTTAACTGCTGGCGCGATCGCTTGCAGTCTCTACCCTGAGATAGAGAACACTCTCCCCAGTCAACGTTACATTTAGTTACATAAGCATATAAAGCTTAACAAAGTAGCAAGTAGCGACGGAGTTTCCACCATGCAAGAGACAAAGACAATAACACCTCCCGTGATGGATGACCGCAACGCTTGGAGATATGGCTTCAATCCTCAAGCCGAAATTTGGAACGGGCGACTAGCTATGATTGGCTTTTTAGCCGCTGCTCTTATCGAAATCTTTTCAGGTCAAGGTTTTCTGCACTTCTGGGGCTTGATCTAGAATCAATTTTGCTTAATGTCTGGCATCATGTAACCTCAATTTCCAACCTGGGAGTGTTTTGAATACTTCCAGGCTTTTTTATTGTTAATTGACAAAGATGGATAGTGCGATTTTTACCGCACAGCACCATTAATAGCGCCTGCATAGGAAAATAATCCAAAAGTTAAATCCGTAGCCATGAGCGATGTGAACGTGAAGCCATTTCTATTTGTGACCGATTTAGACAATACTTTAGTGGGTGATGACGACGCTCTGGCAGAATTGAACCGCCACCTGAGTAAGCATCGTGAAGAATGCGGAACTAAGATTGTTTATGCCACGGGGCGATCGCCTGTTCTCTACCAGGAACTCGCAACTGAAAGAGAGTTAATAGAACCTGATGTTTTGGTTCTATCTGTGGGTACGGAAATTTATCATAACGGCAGCGATAAGCCAGATCCCGATTGGATAAAACGCCTTTCACAAAATTGGGATCGCGATCGCGTCGTTGCCACCACTGCACACTTTTCTGACCTAGTTCCCCAACCACAATCAGAACAAGGCCCCTTCAAAGCTAGTTACTTCCTCAGTCCGGAAGCCGCAGTTGAAGTTCTCCCCCAGCTTGAAGATTTATTGCAAGAGCGGGGGCTGGATGTCAAACTAGTGTATAGCAGCGGCAAGGACTTGGACATTCTACCTCGCTGCGGTAACAAAGGAGCTGCAACAGCCTTTTTGCGGGAAAACTTTGGAATCTCTCCGCTTCAAACCGTTGTCTGTGGTGATTCCGGCAACGATTTATCTATGTTTGAGTCAGGTGAAACACGGGGAATCATTGTAGGTAATGCTCAGCCAGAACTGCTGAAGTGGCATCAAGCCAATCCTTCTGACAATCGCTATTTTGCTAAAGCCTATTGTGCTGGAGGTATTCTAGAAGGTCTGAAGAACTTTGGCTTTTTAGGATAGAACTCTGCCAAAAATGCCCTCAGACTAAAGTCCGGCGCTACATAAACCAAGCCGTAGCGAGAGCAGACTGGCATCGGCTAATATTAAAAGTCCGCGCAGGCGGACTTTGTACGCGAAAGCCGCGACTTTAGTCGTCGGGATACAACCCCATGATCGCTTATCTCAAAGGAACGGTAGCTGGTATCCAGAAAAGCACCGCCAATCGCATTATTCTAATTCTGGAAGTTAATCAAATTGGATACGAACTGCAAGTCCCTCCGACCCTGGTGAATAAGTTACCAGCAGCAGGAGAAACTGTTCAAGTCTTTACGCACCAGCAAATTCGGGAAGACCAAATCATCCTGTATGGCTTCGCCTCGGCAGCTGAACGGGATCTATTTCGCGCCCTCTTAAGCGTGAGTGGCATTGGTGCCAGAGGTGCGATCGCCCTCTTAGACACTCTGGGATTGCAAGACTTAGTGCAAGCGATCGTCAATGGCAACACTCGCGCCTTAGCCAAAACTCCCGGTATCGGTGCCAAAACCGCAGAACGTCTAGCATTAGAACTCAAAACCAAACTTGCAGAATGGCGACAATCTGCTGGTGCTGCCAGTGCCGCAGTTGGGCCTCCACCTGGAATTTTAGAAGATGTGGAGATGACACTACTTGCCTTGGGATATAGCAGCAGTGAGGTTGTCCAAGCACTTTCTGCTGTGAGTCAAGACGCGCTGCTGGCTAAAAGCCAAAATGCAGAAGATTGGATCAGACACGCGATCGCGTGGTTGAGTTTGTAACATATAACCCACTAGCCCACGCAGGCTGGCTGGCTTTATTTAGCCGCGACTTCTAGTCGTCCGGCTTTTTTTTATGGCGCGATCGCTCCTTGATTTAGCCATATTCAGCATTAATAGCCAAAATCTATCCTAAATCACCTTTAGTTTCTAATACCTCTTATTCCCTAACCATTATTCCCGATAAAGCCATTTTCTATCTCAAGATTGATTCCCAAGCGAGATGAAGACGTGGAAAATACTGTTGTAGGCAATTTTTACCCGAAATTCCAGACACTTATATGGCAACTTCCATTGAATTTAATTTATTTGCCCCCTATAACAAAGGAGCCGCCTTAATAGGCGATTTTTCTAATTGGGAAGACATCCCAATGGAAAAAGATAAAGATGGTTATTTTCGTACCAAGGTTGAGTTAGAAGATGGAGTTTATCAATACAAATTCCGCGTCCAATCAAAATCATGGTTTTTTGAACCGGATCAATGGATAGACGTTGTTGACCCCTACGCGACAGATATAGATAACCCTACCCAAAACGGTGTTGTACGCATTAAAGATGGTGAAAAAATTGTCGATACCTACGTTTGGCAGCATGACGATAAACCACTGCCTGCGGATAAAGAATTAGTTATTTATGAACTGCACGTAGGCGATTTTTCCGGTGGGGAAGATGACAAATACGCCAGAGGCAAATATAAACACGTTGTTGAGAAGTTAGATTACCTCACCGACCTGGGAGTTAACGCCATTGAACTGATGCCCGTAAAAGAATATCCGGGCGATCATAGCTGGGGCTATAACCCCCGCTATTTTTTTGCCACAGAATCCAGCTATGGCACTACGGAAGACTTAAAGCATCTGATTGATGAGTGTCATGCCCGTGGAATCCGCGTCATCATGGACGGGATTTATAACCACTCAGAAGCCGAAAGTCCGCTAACACAAATTGACCACGATTATTGGTATCACCACTCGCCGCGTGACCCAGATAATAACTGGGGGCCAGAGTTTAATTACGAATTTTACGACGAAAATCTGGACACGTTCCCAGCCCGAAAATTTGCTGGTGACACTATCCGCTTTTGGATTGAAGAGTATCACATTGATGGGCTTCGTTTTGATGCTGCCCGACAAATTGCTAACTACGACTTTATGCACTGGGCAGTTCAAGAAGCCAAAAAAGCTGCTGGCATGAAACCCTTTTACTCTGTTGCCGAACACATTCCGGAAACTACCAGCATCACAAATGCAGATGGGCCGATGGATGGCTGCTGGCACGACAGCTTCTATCACTGCATTCTCGAACATATCTGCGGCGACACTTTTGATTTAGAACGCCTCAAAGATGTGATTGATTGCAAACGGCAAGGCTTTATGGGTGCCACCAATGTCGTCAATTACTTAACAAATCATGACCATAATCATGTATTAGCAGAATTAGGCGAGCGCGGCATTTTGGGAGAGGAAGCGTTTAAGCGGAGAAAGTTGGGATCTGTCATCAATATGACAGCAGTTGGAGTCCCTCTCCTCTGGATGGGTGAAGAGTTTGGCGAGTACAAGTACAAAACAACTGAACAAGCAAAGATTGATTGGACTCTACTAGGTAATGACGAAAATCGTGGTCTGTTCGAGTTTATCAAAGGCTTAATTCATCTTCGTAAAAACAATCATGCCCTCTACACCGAGAACATTGATTTCATCCATGAAAACCCTGAAGCTAAAGTATTAGCTTACAGCCGATGGAATGGTGAAGGTTCCCGTGTAGTTGTCGTAGCGAATTTCTCCGACAACTTCCTTGGTGGGTATCACGTTCCTAACTTCCCAGAAGCAGGAACATGGCACGAGTGGACGGGTAATTATGATGTTGAAGCTGGGGAAGAAGGTATTATAACTGACTTGGGATCTTACGAAGCTAAGGTGTTTGTTTGGCAGTAACTCAGCAGATGTAAATAAACAGCCGCCTGAAATAAGTTTTAATAAATTTCTTAAGGCGGCTGTGAAGATTACAATAAAAAATCTTCCACTTAATTTTACGTTTGGTTAAAATCAGCGGATGACTTTAAGCACTTTTCAGTTGCTGTCCCGGCATACTAGCTACTAAGTTCCATCCGGCGGACATTAATTTCTGGTAAGTTGCCCAGCCCTTAGAACCTCCAGGGATTTCGTAATCTGGTACAGCATATTCCGGAAAAGCTGTATAAGGTCGCCACGGCTGATTAGGTGCAGTTCGTAAGTGCAATATTTTCTCCCCACTCGTTCCCATTACAGGCAACCAGCACATTTGTTTCATCACGTCACACTCCTTAACTTCAATCAGGTAAAATTTACTTTTTAAACAAGTCGCGAGTAGACAATAAGCGCTGCAAAGCGATGAGCCAGGATGATGAAACCAACACCAATGCTAAGGGTAGAGATAAGAGGAATCCATTGTAATTTATTCATATTTCAGCTCCTTTGAGCTGATATTCTATGTCCCAATCCTCTCCATTCACTCCTCGAATCACCTCTCTCTAGAGCGTTATTTATTCTCTTTGAATAACTCTGTCTAAAGTTTTAAAAGCCTTGGTATTTATAGGACACTGCGATAATAATCCAGAGAGTAAATAATATTGTATTCATTATTACAATTTGCTTTAACTATAAGTATTTCTTTAGGTATAGCAGATGAATTATTATTAAAATTTAATTTAACTTAAAGAAATACTGTAACTTAAGTTAAAAACTTTAGGAAAAAATTGCAAGTTTTAACTTAAGTGATTTACATCAAAAAAAGGTTACATGGCAAGCTCAATTGAATTTAACTTGTTTGCTCCTCGGAACAATGTGATCGCTTTGATTGGTTCTTTCTCTGAATGGAAAGAAATACCGATGGAAAAAGGTGAGGATGGTTATTTTCGCACCAATGTACAACTGGAGGATGGTGTTTATCAATATAAATTCCGCGTCCAAACCAAAAGCCCGAATTTTGAACCGGATCAATGGGTGGATGTTATAGATCCCTACGCGACAGATGTGGATGAAGGGCGAAAACAGGGTGTAGTGCGGATAAAAGATGGCAAAAGGATAGTTGATACTTATGTCTGGCAAAACGACGATACACTTTTGCCTAATAATCACGAAATAGTCATCTATGAAATGCACGTTGCGGACTTTTCTGGCGGTGAGGACGATCCTCACAAGCGGGGGAAATATGTGGACGCGATCGCTAAATTAGATTACTTGAGCGAACTGGGAATAAATGCCATCGAATTAATGCCAGTGAACGAGTATCCTGGTGATTATAGCTGGGGCTATAAAGTCCGCCACTTCTTCGCTACAGAATCCAGCTAGGGAGCATCCCGGTTTTGTAAAACTACTATCAAGAGAGGATAATAGGTAGAGCGTCAACAGAAGTGTGAACTGCATTCGTAGGAGGAGCGGCTATGACCCCTGAACAAAAGGA